>JAWXUM010000001.1:0-139362 GCA_044432645.1 Clostridia bacterium
GTGGTCTTCAAATTAAGCCAGAAGACAGAATTTCAAGTTTTGACCGTTTAAGACTTGAACTTACAGAAAAAATTCAAACAATTAATAAACCACAAGAGGTAGAAGTTATAAGAACTTTACCAGAAGGCTATAATAGAAAGAAAAAAGCTTTCCATATTTCACCTTTAATTTGGCTTCTTGTATCATTTGTAATATCTGGTCTAATACTTTATAATTATGTAGGAAAAATGTTAGATGACGGAACTTTATCATCTAGTATAATTTTTGAATATATATATTCAAAAACTAACGTAGATGTTGACGAGATAACTTATGTTGACGACATGGTAGGTGATTATTATATCGATTGGGTTGCAAATTTAAAAGATACTTCTACTTATAAATATAATATAGAAATAGAAAGCTATGAATTTAATGAAGATGTTTCAGAAGGAAAAATAATTAGTCAAACCCCGTCAGCTGATTCATCTATTAATATAAACGAAACTGTATATGTTGTTGTCAGTAAAGGCTCTGAAACCAGAACTTTACCATCAATCATAGGACTTAGCGTTGATAAAGCAGTTGCTCTTCTTGAAGATGAAGGGTTTGTGGTAGTACAAAAAGTGCAAAGTAGCTCGACAACAGCTTCTGGTTATGTGCTATGGTATTCAGATGGCCTTAAATCTGGAAATGAGCTTGAATATGGAACAGAAATCACCATTGTAGTAAGTGGTTAAAGTTCATTGAAGGAGTATTAACTTGAAAAAAGTATTAAGTTATTTAAAAACTTATAAAAAAGAATGCATATTAGGCCCACTTTTTAAATTATTGGAGGCTAGCTTTGAACTTGTCGTTCCGTTAATAATTGCTTCAGTTGTAGACATAGGCATAAGCAATCAAGACGTACCTTATGTTATAAGAATGAGCATATATTTATTAGTCCTAGCTATTGTTGGGTTAACCTGTTCTTTAACAGCTCAGTGGTTTGCAGCAAAAGCAGCTACAGGGTTTTCTGCTAAATTAAGGCACGATTTATTTAAGCATATAAAAAGTTTGGGTTATAAAGAAATAGATAATCTTGGCACTGCGACAATGATTACACGAATGACATCTGATGTAAATCAAGTTCAAAACGGTGTTAATTTAGCATTAAGGCTTTTGTTAAGGTCACCTTTTGTTGTTATTGGCGCTATGGTTATGGCTTTTACTATTGATGTGAAATCTGCACTTGTATTTGCTGTATTAATACCTGTTTTGTGTTTAGTTGTTTTTGGTTTAATGCTTTGGACTATGCCTATTTATAAAAAAGTTCAAAGTAATTTAGATAATGTTACAAAGTCTTGCCGTGAAAATTTGAGTGGTGTAAGAGTTATACGAGCATTTTGTCGTGAAAAAGAAGAAATTGATAACTTCAAAAAAGATACTTCTTTGTTGACATCCATGCAAAAGTATGTTGCTAAAATATCAGCTTTGTTAAACCCAGTAACTTTTATTAGCGTAAATATCGCTATTATCGCATTATTATGGACTGGCGCTATAAAAGTTGACGAAGGCGCTTTAACACAAGGTCAAGTTTTGGCTCTTTATAATTATATGTGTCAAATTTTGGTAGAGCTAATCAAAACAGCCGATTTAATCGTTTCTATGACGAAAGCTGGAGCATGTGCTAACAGAATTAATTCTGTTTTTGAATTAGAACCTAGCCAAAAAGATGGAACTTTTGGCGAAATTCAAGAAATTCAAACAATAGAATTTAAAAATGTTGATTTGAAATATTATAAAAACAGCGATCCAGCTATTGAAAACGTAAGTTTTAAAGTAAGAAAAGGTCAAACTATTGGTGTTATAGGTGGTACTGGCTCCGGTAAAACAAGTTTAATCAGCTTAATTCCACGTTTTTACGATGCTACTACTGGTAAAATTTCATTTAATGATATAAATATAAATGATTACACTATTGAAAATTTAAGAGATAAAATAGCCATTGTTCCTCAAAAATCAGTTTTATTTGCTGGAACAATTGAGTCAAATTTGCTTTGGGGAAAAAATGATGCAACAATCCAACAAATGAATACAGCTTTGGACCTTGCACAAGCTAAAGATTTTGTTTACGAAAAAGATGGACTAAAAACAGTAGTATCACAAGGAGGAAGAAATTTTTCTGGTGGTCAGCGCCAAAGATTAGCAATAGCTAGAGCACTTGTTAAATCTCCTGAAATTTTGATACTAGACGATAGTGCTTCTGCTCTTGACTATGAAACTGACTCAAAACTTAGAAAAGCAATCAAAAATATGGAAAATCCACCAATAACATTTATAGCTTCTCAAAGGGCAGTTTCTGTTATAAACTCCGATCTAATCTTAGTTTTATACGATGGCAAAGTAGTAGGGCAGGGAACACATAGCGAACTTATAAACACCTGTGAAACTTATCAAGAAATTTACTACTCTCAATTTCAAAAACAGGAGGTAGCTAAAATTGAAAGATAATAAAAAAGATACTATATTTAAAATTTTTAACAGAATTAAAGTTTACAAATTGCAATTAATTTTATCATTAATACTTGCTATAGTTAATGTTGGATTTACTCTTTATATTAATATTTTAGTCGGTCTTGCGATTGATAATATTATAGACCAAGGTAATGTTAATTTTGAAGCTGTAATGTCAACCCTTACCTTAATTGCTATTTGTGCATTAACTGTTGGTATTAGCCAATGGATTATGACAATGATAAATAATAAAATAACTTATTCAGTTGTAAAAAACTTGCGTGATGACGTTTTTGAACATATTCAAAAACTGCCTTTAAAATACTTAGATGGCAATTCAAGCGGTTCAATTGTAAGTAAAATAATAACTGACATAGACCAATTTGCAGAGGGTTTGCTTCTAGGATTTACTAAGTTGTTGACTGGAATTATGACCATTATCGGAACACTTATATTTATGGTATATGTAAATTGGGCAATTGCTTTAGTTGTAGTTTGTATAACTCCACTTTCTTTTGTTGTTGCAAATTTTATAGCTAAAAGAAGCCATTCGCTTTTTAAGCTTCAATCAGAAATTAGGGGAGAGCAAACTTCAATAATTGATGAGGCAATTGGCGAACTTAAAGTAGTTAAAGCTTTTAATCAAGAAGAAGAAATACTAGAGAAGTTTGATGAAGTAAATGATAGACTTCAATATTGTTCTGTTAAAGCAATATTTATTTCTTCAATTACAAATCCAGCAACTCGTTTTGTTAATTCGATTGTGTATGCTGGCGTGTGTCTTTCAGGCTCAATTGCCGCAATTAGTGGTGGTTTTACTGTTGGCTCGCTTACGATTTTTTTAAGTTATGCAAATCAATATACAAAACCATTTAATGAAATTTCTGGCGTAATAGCAGAGGTCCAAAATGCACTTGCTTGCGCTAAACGTGTTTTTGATTTATTGGAAGAGCCAAAGCTTATAGATGAAAACAAAAAAGATTTAGATCTTAATAAAGTTAAAGGTGAAATTGAAATTAAAAATTTAGAGTTTTCTTATAGTGATGATAAAGAACTTATCAAAAACTTTAATCTTAAAGTTCCAGCTGGTGCGAAAGTAGCAATTGTTGGGCCTACAGGTTGTGGAAAAACTACAATAATCAATTTGTTAATGCGTTTTTACAAAGCACAAAGTGGTGAAATTTTGATTGATGGTGTAAATATTAAGGATATTAGTTATAATAAACTAAGGTCATGCTTTGGTATGGTTTTACAGGATACTTGGCTTAAAGCTGGTACAATTAAGGAAAATATTATGCTTTCAAAACCAAATGCTACTGATGAAGAAATTATTAATGCAGCGAAATTTGCACATGCTCACAGTTTTATTAGAAGATTACCTAAAGGTTATGACACTGAAATTGGTCAGGCTGGAGGCTCTTTATCTCAAGGGCAAAAACAACTTTTGTGTATAGCAAGGGCTGTTTTGGCAATTCCTTCAATGCTGATTTTAGATGAAGCTACTAGTTCAATTGATACTATGACGGAAATGCAAATTCAAAAAGCTTTTGACAAAATGATGATAGGAAGAACTACTTTTATTGTTGCACATAGGTTATCAACCATTAAAAAAGCTGATGTAATTTTAGTTATGAAAGACGGTAAAATAATTGAAAATGGAAACCATGAAGAACTTCTAAAAAATAACGGTTTTTATGCAAATCTATATCACAGTCAATTCAAAAAGTAAGATTATAAAAAAATGAGGATATTTCCCTGATTTTATGTACTATATTAGCAAAAACATTAATGCGAACAAAATTGTATTATCACATTCTTCTTGGCTTAAAATTACTAATAAAGATATAACTAACATTTTGTCTTTGTCTTTTAAAAATTCATTGATTATATTATTATTAACTTCAAAATTTTCTTTTTGCATTTCCTCATCTTCTACTGACTTTTCTGAAATTATCGCAAGGGGAGGAGTCTGTACTTTTTTAGTGGCTCTTGCGTACATTTCTTTTGAACGTCTTATTGCATCTTCTCGCATATGTCCAATATCTGTTGGCATTTTTTGCTCCTTTCCTTAAAATAAACCGCCTAACACTGATGTTAATATCCCTGACTCTTTTAAAGCTGGGAAAAGTTTAATAATTTGTAATACTTTTAAAGCTTCATCAACTTTTTTAGACTTTTCATTAGATAACATTGGTTTTAAAGCATTTAACAATCTTGTACTGTTATCATCGGTTTTCACTTGATTTAAAAGTGGTGCAATTTTTGTAATAGCACCTAACATTTCAGGGCTTATTCCACCTAAATTTACAGGGTTAGTATTTGTAGTTATTGGTGTTTGCATTTGTGATTTGCTATTGGTTTGGTTATTAGTAACACCTAAACTATTCATTATATTTTGAATTTGCGCCATACTATTTGGGTCTGATAGTACTTTATTTAATTGTTCTGTTAACTCATCCATAAACGCCTCCTGCTTAATTTTTTACTTAATCAAATATTATTTATCTAACATTTTTAATAGCTTTTGTGCTTGTGGTGTTGATAATAATTTTTTTGCAGCTTCGGGGTCACTTAATACCTTTGAAATCATTTCACTTTCGTGTTTTCCACCTACTAGGTTGTTCATTGTGCCGTTTTCAGCCGCTTGTTTTAAAGCTTCTGGTGTTGTTCCTAATCTTTGTGAAGCAATTTTCAAGAGATTTTCTAATTGATTGTTGTCCATATTAATCAAATCCTTTATAATAGATTGTAATATATAATATGCTAAAAATTTAAAAATATGAATGGAGTAAATTATTAATGAGAATTCTCGTTTTTTCCGATAGTCATGGTTATAAAAATAATATTGAAAGAATTATTATTGAACAAAATTCCGTAAAAGAAATATTTTTCTGTGGAGATGGGGAAGATGAAATTTTATCTTTGAAACAAAAGTACAGTGAAAAAAATTTTCATATTATAAAAGGTAATTGTGATTATAGAAGCAATTTACCTATTGTAAAATTCTTTCAAATAGAGAATAAAAAAGTTATGCTTACTCATGGACATAGTTATTTTGTTAAATCTAGTTTAGATGACTTAAAGTTTGCAGCAAAGCAAAACAATGTAGACATTGCTGTTTTTGGGCATACACACAACGCACTTTGCTTGTACGAAAACGGAATTTACTATATTAATCCTGGTTCTAGTAGTGGGTATGATGCAAGTTTTGCGATAATTGATATTAATAATGATAATATATTTGCAAAAATAATTGAATTTTCTAAAATAAAATGATATAATTATTAAAACGCAATAAGGAGAAATGATATGTTAGAATTTACAAGATGGTTAAACACTGAATTAGCAGATAAAGATTTAACCACTGAACTTAATTTAATAAAAGAAGAACCAGAAGAAATCAGTGATAGATTTTATAGAGATTTAGAATTTGGCACTGGTGGTATTAGAGGTGTTATTGGTGCTGGTACTAACCGTATTAATATATACACTGTCAGAAAAGCTACACAAGGTTTAGCTAATTATTTAAATAAACATAACTCTTTAGGAAAAGAGCTTTCAGTTGCAATTGCTTATGATAGCCGTAACAAAGGACAACTTTTCAGTAACGAGAGTGCAGCTGTTTTAGCAGCAAATGGCATTAAAGCGTACATATATCCAGAGCTTATGCCAACTCCAGCATTATCTTTTGCTGTTAGACACTTGTCATGCGATGCAGGTATTTGCGTAACAGCAAGTCACAACCCAGCTAAATATAACGGTTATAAAGCTTATGGCAGCGACGGTTGCCAAGTTACAGAAGATATGGCAGATGGTATTACAGTTGAAATTCATGGTACTGATATTTTTGATGATGTTAAAACTATGGATTTTAATATTGCTGTAAATGAGGGAAAAATTTCTTATATTACAAATGATACATTCGAAGCATTTATTGAGGCTGTTAAAAAAGAAAAAGTGTTAACTTCAGACGCTTCTAATTTAAAAATTGTATACACTCCTTTAAATGGTAGTGGTAAAAAATGCGTACTTGCTATTTTAGATGAAATTGGGGTAAGAGATGTAACTGTTGTACCGGAACAAAGTGAGCCTGACGGTAATTTTCCAACTTGTCCATATCCAAACCCAGAAATTCTAGAAGCTTTACAAAAAGGCTTAGATTTATGTGAAACGGTAAACCCAGATTTACTTTTAGCAACCGACCCTGACTGTGATCGTGTAGGTATTGCTGTAAATCAAAATGGAAAATATGTACTTTTGACAGGCAACGAAGTTGGTATATTGTTACTTGACTTTATAGCAAGATTTAAGACAGAATCAAACACTATGCCTGTAGGACCAGTTGTAGTTACAACAGTTGTTTCTAGTGATATGGTAGATCCAGTTTCAAAAGAATATGGCGTTGAAGTTCGCAGAGTTTTAACTGGATTTAAATATATAGGCGATCAAATAGCTGATTTAGAAAGCAAAGGTCATCCTGAAAGTTATCTACTAGGCTTTGAAGAAAGTTATGGATACCTTAAAGGTGGTTATGTTAGAGATAAAGATGCAGTTAATGCATCAATGCTTATTTGCGAAATGGCTTCATACTTCAAAACTAAAGGTAAAACATTAGTAGATGTAATGAACGAACTTTACGGAAAACATGGTTATTATATTAACGATTTACTAAGCTATGGTTTCGAAGGTGAAGACGGTATGAAAACCATGTCTAACATTATGTCAAACTTAAGAACAAATCCACCAAAATCAATTTGTGGTTCTAATTTAGTAGGTGTAAGTGATTACTTAACCTCAGAAAATAAAACTGGTAATTCAGTTACAGTAATTGATTTGCCAAAATCTAATGTATTAGAATTTAGACTTGAAAATGGCAGTAAATTTATGATTAGACCATCTGGTACAGAACCAAAAATTAAAGTTTATTTTTCTAGTAAAGCTTCAACTTTAGAAAAATCTAAAAACTTTATAACAAGTATGAAAGAAGAAAGCAAAGCTATACTTGGTATAAACTAATATAAAGGCTAAAAAAATAAAAGATAAGTTTAAATAAACAAATCCCAATGGTATTTATCCATTGGGATTTAAATTAATACATGATGAAAAATTTATTAGCAATTATACAAAATAAATATTTTGTATAATTGGAGATAGGAGGAAATTAAAATTTCAACTATAATGGATACTGTTCCTAACATTGTTAAACAATACGCACTGTATCACAGAAATATCAAAGGTCGTAGTCCTAAGACAATTGATGAATATTGTTTAGATTTAAGAACTTTTTTCAGGTTTTTAAAACATTATAAAAATCTAGTTCCAAAAAATATAGATTTAAAAGAAATTGATATAACGGATATTGATATTGATTTTATAAAAAATATTAGCACTTACGATATTTTCGAATTCATGAATTATGTCGCTGATGAAAAAAATAATATTGCCTCAACTAGACAGCGTAAATCTTCATCTTTGCGTGGATTTTTCAATTACTTAACTATACACGAACATCTTTTAAAGGAAAATCCAGCTGAAAATTTAATGCCACCTAAAAAAAGAAAAACTTTACCTAAATATCTTACACTTGACCAAGCTCATGAATTATTATTAGCTGTTGATGGAAACTTTAAAGAACGTGATTATTGTATGCTAACGCTATTTTTAAATTGTGGATTAAGGCTTTCTGAACTTGTTGGGATTAACTTTAACGATATAATTAGAAATAACAACAGCTTGCGTGTAGTTGGCAAAGGCAACAAAGAACGTATTGTTTACCTTAATCAATCTTGCATACAAGCTATTGATGAATATATTAAAGTTAGACCTAAAGATAATGTTGTGGATAAGAATGCGTTGTTTTTAAGTAAACGACTAGTTAGAATTAGCCCTAAAACTGTGCAGTATATAGTAAACACATATCTTGCAAAAATTGGACTAGGAGCTGGATACTCTGTTCATAAATTAAGACATACAGCAGCTACACTCATGCACCAAAATGGTGTTGATATAAGAGTTTTACAAGATATTTTAGGTCATGAAAACCTCGGAACTACCGAAATTTACACACATATATCAAATAAGCAAATGGAAGACGCTGCAAAAGCTAATCCGTTATCTAACTTCAAAAACCCTAAAAAGTAATTATTGATTGTAAACAATAATCTATTCATAGAAACAGTGAATAATTAGTCGCCTAAATATACTCCTTGTTTTAAAAGTTCTGATTTTAACTCGGCGAATGGTAACTCTCTTGAAGTGCAATCTTTTTTTGCACACATAGCTGCAGCTACACCAGCAGCTTCACCTTGCGCCATACAAGAAACTGTATTTCTTGTTGACATATGAGCTAAGAATTCTTTTGAAATCATCATGCCTGTTGCGTAAACATTTTCCAAGCCTTTTGGAAGTAATGCTCTATAAGGAATTCCATAATCTTTGCCTTCTGCTATATTATATCTTGGTGCACAATCATGGAAACCATAATATGCAATATCATCTTCGAAATGGGCACCAGAGCATATTTCTTCTGGTGTTAATACATAATCACAGTCGATCCATCTACCACGTCTTATAAGAAGTTTTGGGGCAGTTCTTGCTATAAATGCGTGCTCAAAACCATCAAAACGTTTTTTCATAGCGTCTAAAAGTTTTATTTGTTGCTCTCTTAAAATTAAGTTAGCTTCGGAACAAACTAGTGGGTCCATAGGTGGCTCGTCTAATTTATAATTAGCTTTTACAAACATTAAATAGTTATTACGTAAATTAGTAAATAAAAATTGTGTTTTTCCTCCTTCTGGTGTCCAATCGTCTATAAAAACTGTTGCTAATAATCTATAAATTTCATCTTTGTTTTCATTTCTTACAATTTCTCTAATTGTTGCTTTTTCTTTAACGATTTGTTGGTAAACTTTTTCAACATCAACTCCAGCAACACCCATGCTGTTAGCAACTGCTTGGTCGTTATGGAATTCCACTGTAGCACCAGCATAACCACATAAATCACCATAACCGCTGCAGTCTATAAACGATTTAGCAGTAAATGCAAATTGTCCGTTATGAGCAACTGCAATTGCAGCTATAACTTTATTATCCTCTTTAACAACATTACAAAGTGTAGTACTTAGATATACATCTACACCATTATCTTGTAAAAATCTTTGAGCGATTGTTTTATATGCCTCAACATCTATAACTGTACAAACAGATTCATAACAATATCCAAGTTCCATTTCGTCATAACCGTTACAAGCGCCAGCAGATACCAATTTTTTAATTAATTCATCAGGTATTCCTTTAATAATTTGTTTTTTCTCAGTACCAAATTCTTTATAGTTGTTAAAAAAGCTATGTAAAGCAGTTCCGCCTTCTACTGCAGTTCCTCCTACATAACCATTTGATTCGATGATAGCAGTTTTGGCACCTTGACGGCTTGCAGCAATAGCAGCGATAACTCCACCAGTTCCCCCACCTACAACTACTACATCATATTCTAAAGCCTTTACTTTCATTTGTGGTATTAAAATTTTTTTCATAGCTTAATTCTCCTTATAATTTCTTTCATTATATAATATTATTATATTTATGTCAATATGGTATAATTTATTTAACCGAAAACCTTGTTTTTTATGCAAAATTAGTGTATTATTAAATATATTAAATTATAGGAGTTACTATTATGATTAATTATAAGAACATTAATGTTACTTGTTATGAAAAATCAGAGCAATTTAATTTTGCTTTTAATTTAATTAAGGCAGCTGTTGATTTTTCATGTTTTTCAGACGAACTTAATATCATTCTTGTTAAAACAGATATTTTGAAAGAACAGGAATATAGCACAACGTTTATTAATGACAATACTATAGAAATATCATACACTTACATAAATGGTATGATGTACGCTTTGATAGACATTGCTGACCAAATTAAATTATACAAAACAATGAAAGGTTTTAAGACAGGGAAAGTGTCACCTTACATTAAAAGCAGAGGAGTTAAACTAAACATTCCTTTAGATGCTAGAACTCCAAGTTATTCAGATGAATCTGACAGTGCTCAACTTAACATGGAAAACATGTGGGACTTTGAATTTTGGAAAACCTATTTCGATGAACTTGCTAAAAACAAATATAATGCTTTTTCTTTTTGGACTTTTGCTCTATTTCCGTCTTTAGTGATTGTAGACGACTACCCTCTTGCCAGTTTAGACGATGTTAAAAAAACAACAAGACAAATTCGTTCAACAAATGAAGGAATTGGGATTTCTACTCCTGAAAATTTAGCATCACTTGTTACTGTTAAAAAAATTACTATAGAAGAAAAAATTAAATTTTGGCAGTCGGTTATGGAGTATGCTGCTAGTAGATGCGTAGAATTTTACGTATTTACTTGGAACGTATTTGACCATGGTTTAGAGGGAAACCCTTATGGTATTGACGATAGGCTGGACAACCCAATTACTGAGGATTATTTTAAAAAAGCTACCAAAGCTTTAATTGAAGCATATCCGCTTTTAAGAGGTTTAGGTGTAACTACTGGCGAAAAAATGAGCAGAGATTTTAAAACAGATGCTGCTTGGCTTCGAAGAACTTATGGAATTGGAGTTGAAAATGCTATAACAGACAACCCTACCAGAAAATTTAAATTCATTCACAGATTACAATACACTAATATAGAAACTATATTAGATGAATATAAAGATTTTAAAGCAGAATTTGAAGTTAGTGTTAAGTATTCACAAGCTCATATGCATGCTGCTGTTAAACCAACTTTTACAGATAGCACTTTAAAATCTTTACCTAATGAAATGGGCTTTTGGCTAACAGTGAGAAATGATGATATATATATGACACGTTTGGGCGATCCTAAATTTGCTAGAGAATATATCAAAAATATGCCAAAAGGAAGTTTAGACGGTTTCTTTATGGGGTCTGATGGTTATACTATGGGACGTGAATATATTAGCCGTGACAAAAATATTTATGGTAAACTTCTACTAGAAAAAATGTGGTACAACTTTGCTATTTGGGGCAAAACTGCATTTTCTCCTGACACAGATTTTGATTATTTTAAAAAATTATTATCAACTACTTTTAAAGAAGAAATCTGTGATAAATTATTTGAAGCTTGGTCAACAGCATCTTCACATCTGTGCGATATACAATCTTCTCACTGGAGAAATTGGGATTGGGGTTGGTACCCTGAGGCTTGTTGCGAATTTTACCCTAAACATTGGACTGTTTGGTTTGATGATATAAATTCTTTCATGGAACGTGAAGCCGAAGAAGGAACTGACAAAATCAGCGTTCCAGATTATTGCGAAAGCATAGCAAATAATGAAGTATTAAAAGGAGTTTCTCCACTTACAGTAGCTAAACGTGTACAAGAAAATGCGTTAAAAACATTCGTTTTGGTAGATGAAATAGAAAACTGTGGTGATGAAAGTTCAGAATTTATACAAACTATATCTGACATTAAAGCACTTAATTACCTTGGTTATTATTATGGATTAAAAATGGAAGCTGCCATAGAACTTCGACTTTATAAACTGTTGAATGATACTCAGAAAAAAGAAAAGGCTATAATTTTGTTAACAAAAGCAAAAGATGCTTGGTGTAATTATAGCAGCATTTTAGGTGCGAATTATATTCCACAATATTTAACTAGGTTTAAAATGGTTATGGATATTGAAAGGTTTAATATAAACGCTCAATACGACATTATGCTAGCAAGCGAATATTAATAAAAAACCGATTACAAAGTGAAAATTTTGTAATCGGTTAATTTTTTATTTTAAGCTTTCTAGAATTTGTAACACTCTAGTTAATGTATCTTCTGATTGAACTTTTTCTTCAATAGATTTATCACGAGTTCTTACTTCGCATAAATTTTCTTTTAGATTTTTAGGGCTTATAACAACTCTTACAGGAACACCAAGCAAGTCAGCATCTGCGAACATAACGCCAGCACTTACTTTTCTGTCATCATAAATTACTTCTACTCCCCTATTTTTTAGTTCGTTGTAAATACCATCAGCTATAGATTTAACCAATTCATCTGTTGCTTTAACTGCGCAAATGTGAACATGCCATGGAGCGATAGCTAAAGGCCAAATTGGTCCATAATTATCATGATGAGCTTCGCATACAGAAGCTGCAAGTCTACCAACACCGATACCGTAACAACCCATAATAGGAACAGCAGATTTACCATTTTGATCGGTGTAAGTCATACCCATTGTTTTTGTGTACTTTTGACCTAGTTGGAAGATATTACCAACTTCAATACCACGGCTGATTTTAAGGGATTTTTTACCACACTTAGGACAAATTCCACCCTCGACAGCTTTCGAAGCATCTACAAATTCTGTTATATTTGTGTCACGTTCAATATCAAATCCCATATAGTGATAATTGGCTTTGTTAGCTCCACAAGTTAAATTGTTGGTGTTTTTAAGTGTAATATCATAAAGAACCATAGCTTTAGTTTCAAGTCCAACAGGTCCAATATAGCCAGCGACTAGGTCACTGTTTTCATCGATAGTAGCTGGTATAATGTTACAGCCTAAAATAGCTTTTAGTTTAGCTTCGTTTACTTCATAATCTCCTCTTAAGAATAAAACTACAAAACTTAAATCGGTTTCTTTTTGATAAACAACTGCTTTTGTTGTCATATTAGGAGTTATATTTAAAAATGCACATAAATCGTCAATAGATTTTTCTTCTGGAGTGTAAAACTCTACAAGCTCTTTGCTCTCTTCAGTCTTAACAAAATCTGTTATGTTTTGAGTAGCTTCCATATTTGCTTTAAAATCACAAGACGAGCAAGTTACAATGCTATCTTCACCAACTGGTGATAACAACATAAATTCATGTGACAAGCTACCTCCCATCATGCCAGAGTCAGATGCTACTGAAATTACTTCTGGAATACCGGCTCTAGCAAAAATTCTTTCATAGGCTTTGTGGCAATCTGCGTAGTATTCATTTAAATCTTCTTGTGAAGTATGGAAAGAATAAGCATCTTTCATGGTGAATTCACGCACTCTAATAAGCCCAGCACGAGGTCTTGCTTCGTCACGGAACTTGGTTTGGATTTGATAAATCATAAATGGATATTTTGTATAACTTTGACCGTATTCTCTTACAAGTTGTACTGAAGCTTCTTCGTGTGTCATACCTAAAAGCATTTTACTTCCATTTCTGTCTGTAAATCTTAAAAGCTCTGCACCAACACTTTCGTATCTTCCTGATTCTTCCCATAAACTTGCTGGAAGTGCAACTGGGAAAGAAACCTCTTGGCCGTCAATAGCGTCCATTTCTTCCCTAATAATTTGTTCAATTTTCTTTGAAATTCTTTTCATAGGGGCGAAAGATGAGTAAATACCGTTTGCAACATTTTTTATGTAAGCACCTCTAACCATAAAAGCATGGCTGTCAATAACACAGTCAGCTGGTTTTTCTTTAAACCTTTCCCCTACTAATTTAGAAACTTTCATATTATCATTCCTTACCTAATTAATTTTTTTAAATCTTTTTTCATGTATAAAATCAGATTATCATCATTTACAGTATTAACCATTTCATCTAAGTTCTCATCATCATACCAAACACCTGTTCCATCAGGGATATAACCACGTTTTATGTACATTCTTTGTGCTGCACCATAACCTTTATGAAGACCAACACCTAAACATACGCTATCAAAACGACTAGATGCAAAACTTTCTGCACTATCTAATAGCAAAGCACCTATACCGTTGTTTTGGTACGCTTTTAATACGTTAAAATCAACAATTTCTGGAATTTTACTATCTTTGAAAGGCCCATGTTTAGCACTTGGAACTAATGTAACATAACCTAATACATCGCCTAAGTATTCAGCAACAAAGACTTTTCGTTTTCCTTGTTTTTGTTCTCTGTAATAATTCAAAAATTGAGAACTAGGCTTATTCCAACCTTGAGTTAAAAATGCATAGCTAAATTTATCTGCATCTTCTCTTGTAATATCTCGTATAATAATTTTCATTGTATAATCTGTCAATCTTTCGGTTCTCCTAAAGTTCCTTGATTAACTGCCTTTAAATAAGCTGTAATAAATCCGTCTAAATCTCCATCCATTACAGCGTTAATGTTACCATTTTCAAAGCTAGTTCTATGGTCTTTAGCAAGTGTATAAGGCATAAATACATATGACCTAATTTGACTGCCCCAAGTTATTTCTTTTTGATTGCCTTTAATATCTGAAATTTTATCTAAATGTTCTCTTTCTTTAATTTCAACTAATTTAGAAATCAACATTTTCATAGCAACATCACGGTTTTGGAACTGGCTTCTTTCAACTTGACAAGCAACCACAATTCCAGTTGGAATATGAATAAGCCTAACAGCAGATGAAGTTTTATTAACCTTTTGTCCACCTGCGCCACTAGCACGGTAAACTTCCATTCTAATATCATCAGGTGCGATTTCAATGCTTAAATCTTCATCAATTTCTGGCATTACTTCTAGTGAAGAAAACGAAGTGTGTCGTCTGCCAGCTGAGTCAAAAGGTGATACCCTAACTAACCTGTGAACACCAGCTTCGCTTTTTAAAAACCCGTAAGCATTTTCACCTTCTACTAAAACAGATGCACTTTTAAGACCAGCTTCATCACCGTCAAGATAGTCTAAAGTTTTAATCTTAAAGCCATGTCTTTCCGACCACCTAGTGTACATTCTAAATAGCATTTCAGCCCAATCTTGAGCCTCGGTACCACCTGAACCTGCATGAAATGTTATAATTGCATTCTTTTTATCGTACTCACCTGTTAAAAGTGTTGTAAGCTTCATTGCTTCAATTTCAGTTTCAATTTCACTACATTCTGTTTGAGCATCTTCAAGTAAACTTAAATCTTCTTCCTCGTCGCCCATTTCGACTAAAGCGTAAGCATCTTCTAATTTACTTTCAAGCTTTAAATAAGTTCCGTCTTTAGCTTTTAAACCAGAAGTTTTTTGTAAAATCTTTTGAGCAGATTCCATATCGTCCCAAAAACCAGGTTCCGTTGCCTTGTGTTCAAGCATATCAACTTCTTCACGAAGCCTCTCTAAACCTAAAGCATCTTTAAGTTCAGCTAAACTGATTTTATGCAAATCTAATTCTCTTTTAATCTCTTCAAATTGTAACATATATAACCATCTTTCTTAATTATAAACAATATCCCTATTATACTTTATTTTTATATAATTGTAAATACTTATAGGTTTTCAAATTGATAAAGTTTTCTTGTAAATGTTAATAGTATGAAAACTTTACACTATAATTGTTGATTTTTTTCAAATTTGATATATAATTTAATAAAATAAACGTTTATGAGGTAATTTTATGACTAAGTATGTTGGAGTTCCTTGTCCAATTTGCAACAAAGAATTTAATCAAAACGACGATGTTGTAGTTTGTCCAATTTGTGGAGCACCATATCACCGTCACTGTTATAAAGAAAATAATGCATGTATTTTCGATGAGTTACACCAAAATGGTGAAGCTTGGCAAATGCCTGAAGTAGTTTTGCCTACTACTGCACCTGAAAATGAAGTCAAAGACCAAGAATGTTCAAAATGTGGGGTGCTTAATGCACATAGTTCTTTGTTTTGTTCTAGCTGTGGTAATCCTTTGAAATTTTCACCAAACAACCACGCAAATCGCAATCAAACTAATCAAACTTCAAATCAATTTTCTCCATTAAATATGGGGGGAATGCCAATGATAACTTATGACCCATTAGGTGGTGTTCCAGCAACTAAACTTGTTGAAGATAACATAAGTTATGGTGAAGTTTCAAAAATTGTCCAGCAAAACACAAAATATTATATTCCAGCTTTTGACAAAATTAAAAGCAATTTTAAAGGCTCAAACAAATTTAATTTTTCTGCTTTTATATTTTCTGGTGGTTGGTTATTATATAGAAAGCAATATAAAACTGGTACTATTGTCACAGTATTAATGTTTTTACTATATCTACTTCAATATTTTTTCACCTATACCCTATCTTATCCAAAACTTATTGAAATTTTTGCAAATGCAGGCATGGACGTTTCCACTACAGGATTTACTATTGAAGAACTTATAGAGATTAGTAGCACCCAATTTATATCATATAGTGAGCTGTTTATTATTGGTTTGCCTTCTTTATGCACTTTTTTAATGTTTATTATTATGTTGGTGGTAGGATTTATAGGAAATAAACTTTACCTTAAACATTGCATTCAAGTGATAAACACAACTAGGCAAAAATCAACTAATATGGAAGATTACAACACTCATATACTCGAAAAAGGTGGAGTAGACACAACTGTTACACTATGTTTACTAATATGTTATTTTATAATATCTTATTTACCCTATTTTTTTTAATTAATATATTTTAACATTAAAAAAAGCTTGACATTTACTAAAAAGATGATATAATGAATATGTTTGAAGTGGCTTAACTTAAGCCACTTTTTAAATGAAATTTAATCCTTGCTCCCTTTTCATTGTGGGGCCAAAGACCAGAAGGAGGTATAATACAATGACAGAAATTAAGAATTCATACGAAACAGTTATCGTTACATCTACTAAATTAGGTGAAGAAGGTAACACAGCTTTAGTTGAAAAATTCAAAGCTTTAATCGCTGAATATGGCGTTGTTGAAAGTGTTGACAGTTGGGGTAAAAGAAGATTTGCTTATCCAATCCAAAAGCAAACTGAAGGTTTTTACACACTAATCAACTTTACTGCAACAACAGATTTTACAGCTGAATTGGACAGAAGATATATGATCACAGATGGTATTCTTCGTACTTTAATTATCAAAAAAGATCCAAGACATATCAACGTTAAGAAAAAAGCTCCAAGAGCAGTTAAAACAATTGACGTTGAAGCAGCAGCTGCTGCAACAGCAATCGAAATCGAAAAATAATTATAATTATCTGAAAGTGGGGTTATAACACATGTTAAACGTAGCAGTTATTATGGGCAGACTAACAGCTGACCCTGAGTTAAGACATACACCTAGTAGTATCGCTTTTACTAGATTTACTGTTGCCGTTGATAGAGGGTTTAAAAGCGCTAATGGCGAACGTCAAGCTGACTTTATTACAGTTGTAGCTTGGAGACAAACTGCTGAGTTTGTTTGCAAATACTTCACAAAAGGTCAAATGATAGCTGTTAATGGCTCTATTCAAACAGGTAGCTATACCGATAACAATGGTGGAAAACGTTACACAGTTGAAGTAGTTGCTGACAATGTAAGTTTTACAGAGTCTAGACGTGACAACTCTGGCAGTAATGGTAATAACAGTTATAACAACAATAATAATTATAACAACAATTATAATAACAATAACAACTATAATAATAGTAACAACGGTTATAATAATTCTCAACAATATAATTCAAACAATCAAGAGCCTGCTCCATCTTATTCAAGTGGTAGCGATCAAGATTTTGAGATTAATATTGGAGATGACGATTTACCATTCTAGTAACCAAACAACTTAGTATGAAGGAGGCTTTTAAAGTGGCTGATAGACAAGAAAGAGACAATAGACGCCCTATGGGTGCTCGTAAAGGTCGTAGAAAAGTGTGTAGCTTTTGTGTAGATAAAGCAGAATATATTGATTACAAAGACGTTGCAAAACTTCGCCGTTATATTTCTGAAAGAGGAAAAATTCTTCCTAGAAGAGTAACTGGTACATGTGCACAACATCAACGTGGTTTGACAGTAGCAATTAAACGTGCTCGTCACCTAGCTTTATTACCATTCTCAAGCGACTAATATAAAATCAACTCCACTTTTTAAGTGGAGTTTTTTGTTTGTCTTTTTTTCATTTTATTCCAATTGTGATATGCGTATAAATCGTTTACTAAAAAAGCTGTGAAACAAATTACCATTGTCAAATATTGAGAATTTATGAATGTTGCTATAACCCACAGACAAATAAGCACAATATCATTACAAGCGTAAGCCACTGCATACCAATTGCTTCGTTGATACATTAAATAAGAAGCGCAAAAACTTGTAGTAATTGACAAACAACTGAAAAAAATACTTGCGTTTCCTAAATACTTTAATATATAATAGAATATGAAAGTAACAAAAGTAGCTAAAATAATCATAGTTGCAATTTTTCGTTTATCTAGTTGTGCAACTGCTACTTCAGGTTCGCCTTTTGTATAAGGATTTTTAATCCACGATATTACAGACATTGTAGCGATGGGCGCTGTCATACACAAATATGTTATCATCTCTCCATAATATTTCAATTCAAATGAAATTACAGCATAAATCAAACTAAAAAACACAGTTAAAATTTGTCCTAGCACATAACCTTTAGCCAAAAATGTTAGTGCAAATACTCCGATCAACGAAGCAATAAGTGATAAGATATTAAAATCTTCAGTTATAAAAAATGCAAAGATTACAGCTGAAATTGAAGTTAGCATTAAAGTCCATTCGAATTTAGTTAATGTTTTAAATATTTTCATAAAACTCCTTTGAATTTATTAATCTTTTATATTCTAACACATACATTTTTTCATGTCAAACAAGGAGGCTATTATGCTTTTTGACGCTCATGTACATGTCTTTCCGGACAAACTAGAAGGGAAAGTGCTCCCAAAATTATCAGCAATTTCACAAAGTCCATATTACCTTGATGAAACTGTGTCTAGTGCTACTACTTTGCACTATTCTATGGGTGGTACTCATATGCTTTGTTTAAATATTGCAACTAATCCTAAACAACAATCCTCTGTTAATGATTTTGCGAATTCTATTAATAATGGAAATATCATTTCTTTTGGAAGTGTGCATCCTAAATCTGATGACGCTATAAAAGAACTTTACAGAATTAAAGATATGGGCCTAAAAGGGATTAAACTACATCCAGATTATCAAGATTTTATAGCTGACGATAAAAATATGCATCAAATTTATAAAGTTTGCGAAGAACTCAATCTTATGATAACTTTTCACACTGGTAAAGACCCTTACTCCCCCACTGTAATTCACTGCACACCTAAATCAATCCAAAATATCGCTACATCTTTTCCAAATCTCACAATTATTGCAGCACATATGGGTGGAATGGGTATGTGCGATGATAGTATGAAATATTTAAAAAACTTAAACAATGTTTATTTAGATACAGCTTATTCGTCACAGTTTTTGACTTCACATAAATTAGAAGAAATGATAAAATTTCATGGTGTGGACAGAATATTATTTGCAACAGATTCACCTTGGAGTAAAATTGACATCGAAAAAAAACTTTTAGATAATACTAATTTAAAATCTGATGAGTTAGATAAAATTTATTATAAAAATTCATTTGAGTTATTTAAATTGTGAGGTAAATTATGCTAAAAACAAACGCTATGAGATTATTAGATTTAAATAAAATTTCATATAAAATCAAAGAATACGATGTAGATGAAAACGATTTATCAGGAATACATGTAGCGCAACTAACAAATATAGAACCTGATTCAATGTTTAAAACGTTAGTTACCAAAGGTGACAAAAATGGTATAAATATATTTTGCATACCTATTAATCATGAGCTTAACTTAAAAAAAGCAGCTAATGTAAGTAAAAATAAAAAAATTGAAATGATATTAATGAAAGATTTACTGTCTACAACAGGGTATATTCGCGGGGGTTGTTCACCTATTGGAATGAAAAAACCTTTTCCTATATATCTAGATGAAACTGCTGAATTATTTGATGAAATAGCTATAAGTGGTGGTGCAAGAGGAATTCAAATAATACTTGACCCAATTAATCTTTCAAATTTTATTAAAGGCAAATTTTTTGATTTAACATAAAGCAAATCCGTGGCAATTAGCCACGGATTTTTTTAATCCCACTCATAGTTTCTAAGCTCGCCTTTTACTAAAAGCTCAGGATAATCCCACTGTCTTAAAACTTCATAAGCAGCTACTGCTACGGCATTTGAAAGATTTAAGCTTCTAGCGTCTTGTATCATAGGAATTCGCACGGTAGTTTCAGGATTGTTAAATAATAAATCTTCAGGAAGTCCAGCAGATTCTTTACCAAACAACAAATATGCATTATCATCATACGAAATTTCGCTATGTTTATATTTAGCTTTTGTTGAAAAAAAGTAAAATTTGCCTTGATTTTTTTCGAAAAATTCAGCCAAACTATCATAGTAGAAAACCTCAATCATATGCCAATAATCAAGGCCAGCTCTTTTAACGCTTTTGCTGTCAATAGAAAATCCTAATGGACCTACTAAATGAAGTTTTGTACCTGTGGCAGCACAAGTTCGACCAATATTTCCAGTGTTTTGAGGTATTTCTGGTTCTACCATTACTATATTTAAAGTTGCCAAATTAACACACCTTTCTAAATGGTTTTAACCCATTTTTGGTAATAAGATTAGAATTTAAATTAGGGGGTACAATATTAATGCAGATAGCTTGCGTACTTTTGAAAGCTACAAAAAATATTTGGAGGATTTACACTATGTCAAAAACAACAATGAACATCGCTAAAACTGTAGGTATCGGTTTGGTTGCTGGTTCAGCTGCAATGGCAGTAGGAACAACAGTAATGCAAAACAGAAACAATCATAGCACAGTGAAAAACATGAAGAAAACAGCTGGGAAAGCTGTTCATTCCATTGGTGAAGTTGTAAGTACTATGGAAACAATGCTTAAATAAGCATTCCCACTTTGGTGGGTACATAATTATTATTTAGTTTTAATTAATTTGCCATCTTTATAAAAGCCTTGTTCTATAATTTCTCTATCGCTATTATACATTATTCCGAAGCCATTTTTCTTATTGTTTTCAAATCCTCCACTATAAATAATATTACCATTTCCATCAAAAATTGTTGCATTTAAAATTTTATTATCTAAATTTTTAGTTACAATATAAGTTTTGTCTGTTTTATTAAAAAATATTCCAATACCATTTTTTATAGAATTTTCAGATTTGCCTAAATAATTCAAATTGCAATTATTGTCAAATATAGCAACTTGACTACAAGGCGTACCTTCTTGCCAAAGATTAATTTTAGCTGCGTTATCGCCACTTCTAAATGTTATTCCTAAACCATGCTCTTTGTTATTTTTCCAATAACCAATATAATTCGGTTGACCGAATTTATCATATGCTATATCGAAACCTTCTTTAATTTTGAATTCATCGTTTTTTAAAGTATCAACTATCTCATAATTATTTTCATCTTGTGTATCACAACATTCATCAAATTCTTCATCGTCTTTTAATACCTCTAAATTTAAATCATCATCACTTAAAGTTGGTTCATTGTGTATCAATACATCTCGATTAGGATAATTTGTAATAAAATTGTTAAGTTCATCATCGTCTGTAAAAAAGTTAGCTATTGAATCTTTCTCTTCTTTAGGTAAGTATACATATTCTTTATCCTCTATTAAAACAAATAGTTTAAATTTAGAAGTCTGATTATTTAACACGGTTTTTTCGTCAGAAGTAGTGCTATCATCAATCGAAAAATATGTTTCTTTACTATAAATTTTTGTTTCGTTGTTATAAATGTAGATTTCAATAGCATCTTTATTAACCACTGGTTTTATAATACAAACAGCTATTTTATCAATCAAATCATAATATTCGGTTTTAACCCAATATAAAGATTTGTCATAATAAACTTTACTTTTTATATTATTATTTAAATCTCGTTGTAAAAGAACATAATGTTTATTATAATAAAATATTTCTTCTAATATAATTTTTCCAGTTGTTTTTTTCCAATACATACTATGTTTTTTTATGTAACCTGTTAACTTTTCTGGGTATCCAAACTCATTGTTGTTCGATTTAATACGTACGGTTTTCTTGTTATTACGGAAAAATTTTTCTCTTGTAATACTAATATCCCCATGTAAATTTTTAACATCTTCATAATCAGTATTACAAATATAGCTGATATTTTTATTTAAAAGACTAGTAGAACTTTCTGATAAATCCATATTTTTCCCTCACAATCTTAAATTAATATTAATTTTAACATAAATTTATTAAAATCGCAATGAAATTTTAAATAAACTCTTTTCTTTTGACAATAAAAGAGTTATAATAAAGAAAAATATTAAAGGGGATTTATATTATGGCATTTATAATGAGTATTGTAGGCGTTATTTCTTCGGTGTTTATGAATTTATTGTTACCAATCATTTTGAAAATATTAGCAACAGTAATTACACTTGCTATTGGTTATTTCGTGGCTAAACTTGGTGAAAAGCCTTTGCGTGGGGTTCTTTCAAAAAGTGGTATTGATGATGCAGCGACTGGATTTATTTGTTCTGTAGTGAAAGTTATTGTTTACATTTTGGCTATTGTTATGGCACTGGGTAATTTAGTTGAAATTACTTCTTTAATAGCAGCTTTAGGTGCTGCTGGTTTAACTGCTAGTTTTGCATTACAAGGAAGTCTAAGTAACTTTGTAAGCGGTATGCAAGTTATATTCTCAAAACCATTTAAAATTGGTGACTTCTTGCAAGTTGGCTCTTATTCTGGTACTGTTGCTTCTATTACAGTTTTAAACACAACATTATTAACAATAGACAACAAAGAAATTATTATTCCGAATTCTACAATGACTTCTGACGCAATTATAAACTTTAACTCACAAGATGTCAGGCGTCTTGATTTAACTTATGGTGTTGCTTATAGTAGTGACCTTAACATGGTTAAAGATGTGTTGAACTCTGTTGTTAAGGGTTTAGACTGCGTAATTGACGAACCTGCTCCTATGATTGCTGTTGGTGCTCATGAAGACAGTTCAATCCAAATGATTGTTAGATTCTGGGTGAAATCTGATGATTATTGGCCTACATATTTCTTTATGCAAGAAAAAGTAAAAGCTGTTTTCGATGAAAATAAAATTGAAATTCCATTTCCACAAATGGACGTTCATACAAAATAAAAATTAAAAAAATTGGGACGATTTGTTTATCGCCCCAATTTTTTATTTGTATTTATAATAATCAGATAAAATTAGTTCTGTTACTTCTCCATAACTTATAACACCTTGCTCTTGACCATTTGCTTTTAAATAAGTATCGTTAACTTCTGTCCATGTATCTGAAGCTGTAGTGTCATTATAAGGCTCCCAATAAGCACTTTTTTCATATAAATCTTGCCACTGTAAATCACTATAATAAGTAGCCGCCTCATAGTAAAGTTCTTTATCGGCAGAGTAAAGTGAATTCATAGCATAGGTTGTGGCTGACATGTATGCACTATAGCGAATAACATCGTCTTCGGCAGTTTTGCCAGCAAGCCATGCTATAAAATTTGCCTCGTTTTCAAACATAAATCCCCACTGATGTGCTTGCTCATGTAGCATTGTGTATGGAACCGAATAGTCAACTGTGTCAACATTGACATTTGCCTCGATAGTAAAAGGAAAAAAAACACCTGTTATTTTAATTCTTGACATAAGCTCAGACAAAATTACTGGTTTTGGTGCACTATCAATTTTTGATGGTATTTCTTTATAATCAGTTGAAAACTTGCTAAATACATCTTGTGTTTTTTCAGCCATTTCATAGTCGGTATAGTCAAAGTCCTCGTCAGTTAAAGTTTCGCGAATTTCACCACCAGTTGTTATTAGGTAGATACACATTTCCTGTAGTTCTTCTACAGAGTATTGGGTATCGTCAACACCAAAATAATATTCAAATCCTAGTCTGTAATAATTAAGACCACAAAAAATTGTGTACATAAAGAAAACCACACTTGCAAAAGCTGTGATGTTTAGTGCAAAGTTTTTTATAGTCTTTATTTTTTTTGTTTTAATAGTTTTTACTATAGAAAAAATCAAATAGCATGGCATAAAAAAAACAGTACCAACGAGTAAAATCTCACCCACCGAAAAAGGTACAAGCGAAAATACAAAACCCCATATTTTGGCAATTACTGGGTAAACTGTAAGGGAATAATACTGTTCGGTAAAATATGAATTTGACTTACATATTTGTATTAAGATTAATGAAATTGGGACTAAAAGTAAAAAGTATAGTCGTTTTATTTTTATAATTTTTTTGAATTTTTTCATTTGCATCCTTCTTGAATAAAAATAAGTAGGGACGGCTACTAACCACCCCTACAATATGAGTCAATCACTTATATTTTTGTAAAATCTATTGTAATTGTGTCTTTTTCTGGCATTAATTGTGTTAATTTAACACTAGCAGCGTTTAACATTCTTTTAGAAGCTTTTACTATATCGGTTTCTGCGTATTTGTCAGAAACATAAACTACTTCTTTAATACCAGACTGAATAATGGCTTTTGCGCATTCGTTACAAGGGAAAAGTGCCACATAAATTTTTGCATTTTCAAGTGTTTTTCCGTGTGCGTTTAAAATTGCGTTAAGCTCAGCATGAACTACAAAAGGATATTTTGTGTCCTCACCTTCCCTATCCCATGGGAATTCGTCATCTGAACAACCCATTGGGAAGCCGTTATAACCAGTTGATATTATTACATTTCTTTGGTCTACTATACAAGCGCCTACTTGAGTGCTGGGGTCTTTACTTCTGCCAGCAGCAAGCATTGCAACTCCCATAAAATACTCATCCCATGAAAGATAATTTTGACGTTTCATTATTCACCTCTTACATATTGGCTATTTGCTCATTTGTGGCAATCTCTATACCGCTATCTACTAAAATTTGAGCAGCTTTTTCGCCGTTGTCTGCTCTAATAATTACATAAGCTTTACCTTTATCACGGCTCATGAAAGCATAAACATATTCGATAGTAACGCAATTGTCAGAAAGCGTTCTAATAACTTTAGATAAAGCACCGAGTTCGTCACCAATTTGAACAGCTAAAACTTTTGAAAGTGAAACTGTCATACCAGCTTTTTTTAAAGCTATCACAGCTTCGTCTGGTTTGTCAACGATAACTCTTAAAATACCGAAATCGCTAGTATCGGCAACTGAGATTGCCCTCATATCTATTTTGTTTTCAGCTAGAACCTCTGTTATGTCGGCTAATCTGCCTGGTTTATTTTCTATAAAAATTGATAATTGTTTTATTTGCATAAAAACACAACCTTTCATTAATTTATCTGTTATCTATAACTCTTTTTGCTTTGCCCTCTGACCTTGCAATACTTTTTGGCTCTACAAGTTTTACTTTTGCTGCTATATTTAAAGTTGATTGTAAAGCAGAAGCAATATCATGTTCAACTTTTTCGATATTTTTAACAGTGTCAGAAAACATTTTGTCATTAAGTTCAACTTGAACTTCCATTATATCAAGATTATTTTTTCTGTCAACAATAATTTGATAGTTTGGATCCATACCAAGCTCTAATAAAACAGACTCAATTTGTGATGGGAATACATTGATTCCACGAATAATTAGCATATCGTCTGTTCTGCCCCTTGGTTTACCCATTCTAACTAAAGTTCTGCCACACTCACATTTTTCACGGTTCAAGACACAAATATCACGAGTTCTATAGCGAATTAATGGTAAAGCTTCTTTACCAATACAAGTGAAAACAAGTTCGCCAAACTCACCGTCTGGTAAAACTTCACCAGTGTCTGGGTCGATAATTTCTGGGTAGAAATAGTCCTCGTTAACGTGCATACCACATTGATATTCGCAATCGCATGAAACACCAGGACCTGCAATTTCGGAAAGTCCATATATGTCATAAGCTTTTATATCAAGAAGTTTTTCTATTTCTTTTCTCATTTCTTCTGTCCAAGGTTCTGCACCGAAAACACCTGCTCTAAGTTTTAGAGTTTTAGGGTCAATACCTCTTTCTCTAATACTTTCGCCTATAAACATAGCGTATGACGGTGTACAGCAAAGAATATCGGACTCGTAATCTTTTAAAATATCAATTTGTCTGTTTGTGTTGCCAGATGAAACTGGTATAGCTGTAGCGCCTAGTTTTTCAGCTCCGTAATGAAGACCTAAACCACCAGTAAACAAACCGTAACCATATGAAACATGAACAAAGTCATCTTTAGTTCCACCAACAGCTGCTAAACTTCTAGCAGCACAAATTGCCCAAACATCAACGTCGTTTGCTGTGTAGCCAACAACAGTTTGTTTGCCAGTTGTACCAGATGAAGCATGAACTCTTGCAAGTTCTTTTCTGTCAACTGCTAGCATGCCAAAAGGGTAGGTATCACGCAAATCGGTTTTATATGTAAAAGGAAGTTTTACAATATCGTCGATTGACTTAATATCCTCGGGTTTTAGTCCCATTTCATCGAATCTTTGTTTGTAAAGTGGGACAGTATCGTAACATTTTTTTACAATGTTAACCAGTCTTTCAGATTGAATTTTTTTGAGTTCTTCCCTTGACGCACATTCAATCTCTTTTTGAAAATAAGCCATTTTGAACACCTCATTATAATTTATTTTTTGAATTTTATGATTTGTTTGTAGAGCAGATTTATATTGCAGGGTCAAACAGTATTCGCTCATACATTTTTACTAAGTTTTAGATTGTAGGGTTGGGTCTTGACCCAACCGAGGAATGGTCAAGACCATGCCCTACAGTTTTCTGCGTAATCAACAGTCTTTACCTGTGCTCGACACTACAAATTTTTTCTTACTGATGATAACCTAAATCGAATGCCTTTAGGTTAAGTTCTAAAAATTTTGGTGGAACGTTTTCTTTAACAGCTTTTAGCCATGATTCTTTTGAAATTTCTAGTTTTGATGCCATTGCTGCCATTAAAACTACGTTAACAGCCTTAACATTGCCAGCTTCTAGTGATAGTTTGTCAGCTTCAACAGTTGTTACATTTACACCACCGTCAGCGATTTTACCTAATATATTTTCAGGATATTTTGCCATACCGGTGATAACAGGCATTGGGTCCATTTCCTGAGTATTTACGATTAAATCGCCACCTTTTTTAAGGTATGGCAAATATCTTGCGGCTTCTAATTGCTCGAATGCTAGCACAACGTCAGCTTCGCCCTCTTCGATAATAGGAGCATAAACTTTTTTGCCGTATCTTACATAAGTTACAACACTGCCACCACGTTGGCTCATGCCGTGAACTTCGCTTACTTTTACGTCAAAACCCTCGTTCATCATAACTGAACCTAAAATTCTGCTTGCAAGAAGTGTACCTTGTCCACCAACACCTACTATAATAACGCTTTTCACCTTTTCCATTACACTTCCTCCTTGATTGCTTTTTTAGGGCAAAGACCTTGGCATACTTTACAGCCTACACATTGTGTGAAGTCGATTTCAGCTTTGCCGTCTTTCATGCTAATAGCTGGACAGCCAATACCTAAGCAAATTTTACAACCTATACATTTATCTTTGTCGATAGCTAGTGGAGCTTCTTTTTTAACATATTTTAAAAGTGCACATGGTCTACGGCTGATAATTACAGATGGTTCATCTGCTTCAAGCTCTGTGCTTATTACTTCTTTTAAAGCTTTTAAGTCATAAGGGTCAACCACTGTTACACGATTTATACCGATAGCCTTACATAGTTTTTCAAGGTTAACAGCTGCTGCTGGTTCGCCTTTGATATTAAAGCCAGTTGTTGGGTTTTGTTGGTGTCCTGTCATACCTGTAATTGAGTTATCAAGAATCATAACTACTGAATTACTTCTGTTGTATGCAACATCTACAAGGCTGTTGATACCTGTGTGCATGAATGTTGAGTCGCCTATAACAGCTACTGATTTTTTGTCATTACCAGTTGCAATGTTATAACCATGAAGTGCAGAAATTGAAGCACCCATACAGATACAAGCATCCATTGCACTAAGTGGAGCAGAAGCGCCCAAAGTGTAACAACCAATGTCACCACTTACATAAACACCAAGTTTTTTAAGTGTGTAGAAAACTCCTCTATGAGGGCAACCACAGCACATAACTGGAGGGCGAATTGGAATATCGCCGTCAAATGTCAAGCCTTTTACTTCTTCATTTTTAAGAAGTTTAGCAAGAATTTTTTGGTTAAATTCACCAACTTTAGGGAATAAATCTTTACCGATAACATCTACACCAATTTTTTTGCAATGAGTTTCGATTATATCGTCAAGTTCTTCAATAACATAAACAGTGTCTAAATCTTTTGCAAAGTTTTTAATCATTTCTACTGGAAGTGGATTAATCATTCCTAGTTTTAAGTAATTTACGCTGTCGCCCATTACTTCTTTTGAATATTGATATACTGATCCTGCTGTTATAATACCGATTTTAGCACCGTTATCCTCGATAGTATTAATACCAGAAGTTTCTGCGTATTCTCTTAAATCTAGAGTTCTTTGCTCAACTAAAACATGTTTAGGTTTTGCAAAGTTTGGTAGCATTACGTTTTTAGCTACATTTTTTACATATGGTTTATTTGGAATTTCTGCTCTTGGCTCAAGTTCTACTAAACTTCTTGAGTGAGAAATTCTTGTTGTTAGTCTTAAAATTAAAGGAGTATCAAATTTTTCGGAAATTTCATATGCAAGTTTTGTGTACTCTTTACACTCAAATGAATCTGCTGGCTCAAGCATTGGAAGTTTAGCAGCTATTGCATAGTTTCTAGTGTCTTGCTCGTTTTGTGACGAGTGCATGCTTGGGTCGTCAGCTACAGCTATAACCATACCACCATTTACACCTATGTAACTCATTGTGAAAATTGGGTCAGCTGCTACGTTAAAACCAACATGTTTCATAGCACAAAAACTTCTTGCACCACCTATTGCCGCACCAGATGCAACCTCGGCTGCTACTTTTTCATTAGGCGCCCATTCGCTGTAAATTTCGTTATATTTTGCCACGTTTTCTGTTATCTCTGTACTTGGTGTACCTGGGTAGCTTGACACTACCTTTACACCAGCTTCATACAGGCCTCTGGCTACGGCTTCGTTACCTAAAAGTAATTCTTTCATACTTACCTCACATATTTCTTAAATCTAATACACGTTTAGCTTTTCCTTGGAAACGCTCTAAACTTTTTGGTTCTACCAATGTTATTTTTGTGTCAAGACCTAAAACGCTCTTAAGTCTATCTTTTATATTTTTAGTTAATCTTTCAAGTTCACCAAAATGCTCCAAAAGTGAAGCGTCAATAAGCTCTACTTTAACTTCTAACCTGTCCATGAATTTAACCTTAGTTAAAACTAATTGATAGTGCGGACTAATTTGTGGGAACTCTGATAAAACAGTTGCAATTTGTGACGGGAACACGTTAACACCTTTGATGATAAGCATGTCGTCGGTTCTGCCCATAACTTTTGCCATTCTAACACCTGTTCTGCCACATGGACATGCGCTATAGTCAAGCTTTGTGATGTCCCTTGTTCTGTATCTTAAAACTGGAGCCCCCTCACGAATAAGAGTTGTAACAACAAGTTCGCCAGTTTCACCAGCAGGTTTAACCTCGCCAGTTTCTGGGTCGATAATCTCAGGGAAGAAAGCGTCCTCGTTAAAGTGAAGACCTGTGCCAAACTCACAGTCGCCAGAAACACCAGGTCCTGTAAGCTCTGTCATACCGTAGTTATCGCTTACTCTAATATTTAGGTTTTGTTCGATAGTTCTTCTCATTTCGTCTGTACATGCTTCGCTACCTAAAATACCGAATTTAAGCTTGCTGTATTCTTCTAAAGGAACATTGCCTTCTTTTATCATTTCACTTAAATATATAGCGTAGCTTGGAGTAGCAACAATGCCAGTAACACCAAAATCTCTAAGCATCATAAGTTGTTTTTCTGTGTTGCCAGACGATGCTGGAATAACTGTTGCACCTAATTTTTCAAGTCCATAGTGAAGTCCTAATGCACCTGTAAAAAGTCCGTAACCAAAGCTAATTTGAATAATATCCTCGTCGCTAAGTCCAGCTGCAACACAAATTCTAGCAACTTGTTCTGCCCAATTGTCAAGGTCATTTTTAGTGTAAACACCTACAGTTGGTTTACCCGTTGTTCCAGATGAAGCGTGTATACGCACAATATCTTTCATTGGTCTTGCCATCATATTAAACGGATAGTTGTCCCTAATATCGTCCTTTGTTGTATATGGTATGTATTTAATATCTGACAAAGTTTTAATTTGGCTACCAGAAGTAATACCGACTTTAGTTAGCTTATCATTATAAAATTTTACGTTGTTTATACAATAGTCAACCATTTTTTGCAGTCTTTGCAGTTGTAGCTTGTCCATGTCAGCTCTTTTCATGGTTTCTATTTCTTTATTGAAATACATTTTCTTTTTTCTCCATTCGCTTTAATAGTTAAAAGTCCTAAAGTTAATTTTATACTATTTTAATGAAAATTTCAAGAGTTTTTTGTAAATAAATTTGGTTATATTTGTGGAACACGCACTGCACGTTCCCTGCGTACAAATGACCACAGGTCGCACCTACAATTTTAAAATTAATATCTGTTGTCGAAAATTCTTCTTGATTTTCTTTCGCTTCTTGGCAAATCACCAATTTCCACTGCTTTTGCAACAATAGTAAGACCAATTTTTTCTTTAAATGTGCTTTGAACTTCTTTTTCAACACCTATTCCTTTGTAACCTTTATTCATTTCAAAATAGAGTGTCATAATATCTCTACCATCTAAATGGTCAATCATTACTTGATATTCAGAAGAAACGCCATCAACAATTTTAAGTACATCTTCAATTTGTCCTGGGTAAATATTAACACCTTTTACTTTTACCATGTCGTCGCTTCTGCCAATTAATGTATCGATTCTAGGGTAAGCACAACCACATTCACATTCACCTTTTATAATTCTAGTTAAATCGTGTGTTCTATACCTAATAAGTGGGGCTCCCTGCTTAACAAGTGTTGTAATAACAAGTTCTCCTATTTCGCCGTCTGGTAAAACTTTGCCAGTTTTAGGGTCGATAATTTCAAAATAAACATAGTCGTCCCAGTAGTGCATACCACATTCATATTTACAACTCATAGCTACACCTGGACCATAAATTTCTGTTAATCCGTAAATGTCATAAAGCTCTACACCCAGCTCATTAGCAATACGACGACGCATTTTCTCGCCCCAACGCTCAGAGCCTATTACAGCTTTTTTAAGATAAAGTCTGTCACGAACACCACGTTCCTCTATTTCTTCTGCGAGTAAAAGAGCATATGATGAAGTTGCGCAAAAAACTGTAGATTTTAAATCCATCATCATTTTAATTTGTTTATCTGTGTTTCCAGGACCCATAGGTACAACCATTGCACCTAGTTTTTCAGCTCCTGCTTGAAAACCTATACCAGCTGTCCACAGTCCATAACCTGGTGTAATTTGGATAATATCTTCGTTTGTTATGCCAGCAAGTTCATAGCATCTAGCAAAAATAGTTGCCCAATCGTCTACATCTTTTTTAGTATAAGGAATAATAATTGGTGTACCTGTTGTACCAGATGATGAATGTATTCTAACTATATCTTTTTGCTCCACAGCTGCTATACCTAATGGGTATACGTCACGAAGTTCGTCTTTATTTGTAAAAGGTAGCTTTTCAAAATCTTCTACAGAATTGATTTCTGCAAAATCAGCAAATTTACTTTGATAAAATCCACCGTCAAAGTTTTTAAGTTTAGTAAATAGTGTTTGAAATTTAGTTAATTGTTCTTTCTTCATTTTCCTTCTCCTTTTTAACAGCGATAGCTATTCTATCGTGAAATTCTTTATTGTATTTTTTTAATGAAACAGCTTGACCGTTGGTCTTGATAAAGCAGTGTTTTGAGCTTGCAATATTACAAGGTGTGTCTTCTTCGTCTATAAACATCATATATTCTATTTCAAACCTTGTGCCTGTATAGTTTGAGAATTTCAGTCTTATATTAACTGTTTGCCCAAAGTGTACAGGTTTAAGATATTTGCAGTACACGTCCACAACAGGGATTTGAATACCAATTTTCTCAAGTTCAAAAAGCGAACATCCATTTTTATCCATCCATTCTATTCTTGCTTCTTCAAGCCACCGTATATAGTTTGAGTGGTGTACGATTGCCATTTGATCTGTTTCGTAATAATTTACTTTTCTTTTAAACATTCTAAACCCTCCATTTATACTTTTATATTTTAACACAATAAACCGATAAATAAAAGATATAAAAAGCACATTGTGACATAAAATTTGAATTTTTTTTGCTAAAATATACCCATAAGTTAAAGAAAGGAGGTAGATTTCCATAATTATATATGCGGATGTTTTATGGATTGTGAATTTATATGTAGACTATTTTATATTACTTGCTGTAAAAGACTTGCTAAATTTAAATATCAATCTTAAAAGACTCATTTTGGCTTCCGTAGTTGGTGCCTGTTTTAGTCTTATTTCTTTACTTAACATAAATACATATTTTAACTTATTTATTTCAGTTATTGTTGCTTTCATTATTTGCTTAATTGCTTTTTATAAAAAAAAATTAAAATTTTTAATAAAACCTTTTGCGTGTTTTTTTATAATTAGCTATATTTTTAGTGGTATTATATTTTTAATTTCCCAATACACTACATTTGCTTTTTTAGTTGGAGGTACAGTTTATTTTCAAATATCACCAATAGTTTTATTTGTATTTACTGTTATTTCCTTTAGTATATTTAAGTTGCTTAACATTATAAAAGGTAATTTTGATAATAAAGTGAATTTTTGCAAAATAATTATAGAAAAAAATGGGAATAAAGTTGAACTCTTGGCAAAAATTGATACTGGGAATACATTAAAAGAACCTTTTTCAAACAAACCTGTAATAATTGCAGAGAAAGAAAGTCTTATTAATTTAAATATGAACAAGAATGAAAATTACAGGTTAATTCCATTTAACACTTTAGGGGGAAACGGCCTTTTACCTGCTATCACAGCCGACAAAATATACACAAAAAAAGATGGAATAGAATTAAACGCATTTTTAGCACTGTATGACGGAAAACTTTCAGCTGGTAGTTTTAACTGCCTATTAAATCCAGATATTTTATAAGGAGATTATATGAATTATATTAAATATTTAATAAATATTCTAAAAAGAAAATTATTAATTTTACTAGACAATGAATTTTGTCACTATATAAATGGACCAGAAACACTCCCTCCACCTTTAACGGCTGAGCAAGAAAGACAAGTGTTAGAAAACATAAAAAACAATGTTACAGGAGCTAGAGAACCTTTGATTACGCATAATTTAAGACTAGTTGTGTACATAGCAAAAAAATTTGAAAGTCCAGGTGCTAACACCGAAGACCTTATTTCTACTGGAACAATTGGACTTATAAAAGCTGTTAACACGTTTAGTATTGAGCGCAACATTAAACTTGCTACTTATGCTTCACGCTGTATTGAAAACGAAATTTTAATGCATCTTAGAAAAAGTTCTAACCTTAAAAATGAAATTTCAATTGATGACCCTTTAAATGTTGATTGGGACGGAAATGAACTTCTTCTTTCTGACCTTTTAGGCAGTGAGCCTGATATAGTGAGTAAAGATGTAGAATATGAGGCTGAAAAAGAAATGCTCCTTAAAGCTATAAACAAATTAGCACCACGTGAAAAGGAAATTATGGAGCTTAGATTTGGTCTTTATAGCAAAAAGGAACATACTCAAAAAGAAGTTGCTGATGTTTTAGGAATATCCCAGTCTTATATTTCAAGACTTGAAAAAAGAATTATAAGCAGATTAAAAGTAGAACTTGACAGAGTATACTAAATTATAAATTTTTAATTTGCTTATTATAAACTTTGATAATTAATATAATTGTCATAATAAATCCACCAATTTCAGCAATTGGTAACGCAAACCAAACAGCTGTTAAACTTATATTTGACATAAAATATGCAATAGGAACAATAAGAATAAGTTGTCTTAATGCTGAAATCGTAAGGCTGTAAGTACCTTTTCCAACTGCTTGGAAAAGTGTAGAAAGTGTAACTGAAACAGCTGCTGGAATAAAGCAAGTGCATATAATTCTAAAAGCTGGTATACCAATTTCATAAATTTCTTCAGTGGCACTGAAAATAGAAAGAAGTTGTCTTGGGAAAAATAGGAACATTAACATTCCTAAAGTATTAATTATAATAGCAATAAGGCAACCAATCTTCATGCAAGACATAATTCTTTTCTTGTTTTTTGCACCATAATTATAACCAAATATTGGCATAAGTCCATTTACCAAACCAAAAACAGGCATAAATACAAAAGATTGCACTTTGTAATACAACCCAAAAACAGTATAAGCTGCTGCTGAGAAACCTGAAAGAATTGCATTAAGTGAAAGCATCATAACAGTTCCAATAGCATTCATAATAATAGTAGGAAAACCTACGGCATAAATATTTTTAACAGTTAACTTATTGAATTTAAATCCTCTTAGACTTATATCTACTGCGTGTTTTGATTTCTTTCTAAAAGCTAAATAAAGTGCAACTACTGTTGAAACTAATTGTCCACTAACAGTTGCTATAGCCGCACCTTTTATACCAAGTTCTGGTAATCCAAATGCACCAAAAATTAAAATTGGGTCAAGAATAATATTTGTAAGTGCTCCTACTAACTGAATAATCATTGGATAAATCATATTTCCAGTTGATTGAAAAACTTTTTCGAAACAAATTGAAATAAATACACCAATAGAGCAAGCTGAAACTATACTTAAATATTCAGTACCCATACTAATAATTGTTTCATTGCTTTCAAACATTTCAAAAAATTGCCTTGTGAAAAACAATCCGAAAATCAAAAATATAACCCAAGTAATAACGTTAAGCACTATACCATGGTTTACAGCACTGCTTGCCTGTTCCCTGTTTTTTTCTCCTAATTTTCTTGAAACTAGTGATCCTACACCTATTGATGTACCAACAGAAAAAGCTATAATAAGATTTTGAATTGGCGAAGCTAGAGAAACTGCTGAAAGTGCATCTATGCTATATTTTGCAACGTAATAACTATCTACTATGTTATAAAGTGCTTGAACTAGCATTGAAAACATTGACGGTATCGCCATTGACATGATTAGTGGGAACATTTTATGTGTTCCCATTTTATTTTCTTTGTATGTAATTTCACTCATTTATGTAAAATCTCCTTATTTAATCAAATACTTGTCAAGTATACTATAATTTAAAAAGGAAAGCAATTATTTTTTTGCTTTCCTTTTATATTTTATGTGCTTACTAATTCTACTAAATGACAAATACTGGGTATACTTTCTCCTTGTTGTGATGAAGTTGGGGACATTAAAGCACCTGTTGCGCAAAACAATACTTTTTTAAGATTACCCTTTTCTAATTCCTTTAAAATATATGAACACAAAACACTTGCACTACAACCACAACCAGAGGCGCCTGCGTGAACATCTTGCTCTTTTTCTGCAAATAGCATTAGCCCACAATCTTTGTGATTAGGTTTTAAATTTATGCCATTTTTAAACAAAATTTCATAAAGTAGTTTCGAACCTATTTCGCCTAAATCACCTGTAAATATACAGTCGAAATTTTCAGGTTTAGTATTAGTGTCCTTAAAAAATTCATATATAGTTGAGGCAGCAGCTGGCGCCATTGCTGCACCCATATTGGCAGCATCCTTGACACCTAAATCTATAATTTTACCAACACACATACTCTTTATTTTAACTTTTCCACCTTTTCCTACAATAGCACTACCAGATGCTGTTGCTGTCCACTGTGCTGTTGGAGTCCTTTGCCCTCCGTATTCAAGTGGTAGTCTAAATTGCCTTTCCGCAGTACAAAAATGCGAAGAAGTTACCGCTACTGCTTTTGAAGCAGCTCCACAATCTACCACAATGGCTGCTATTAACAACGTTTGTGCCATAGTTGAACAAGCTCCATATTGACCTAAAAAAGGTATATCTAAATCTCTTAAACCAAAAGTTGAAGAGATGCACTGATTTAATAAATCGCCGGCAAAAACCATATTTATATCATCTTTATTCAAATTAGCTTTACATAAAGCTATGTTTATTGCTTGATTTTGTAGCATTGACTCTGCTTTTTCCCAAGTTTTTTCACCTAGATAAGAATCACTAATAGTTTGGTCGAATAACGAGCCTAAAGGTCCTTTAGCTTCTTTTTTTCCTGCTATTGAAGCATAAGAAATTATGCTTGGATTATTTTCAGTTTCTAATGTGAATTTTCCTATTCTTTTCATATAGAATTTAACCTCCTATAAAAAACAATATAATTCCGTAAATTACAGATGATGAAATACCAAAAACTAGAACAGGTCCAGAAACTACAAACAATTTAACGCCAAGACCAGTAATAATTCCTTCTCTTTTAAATTCCATAGCTGGCGAAACCATAGCATTTGCAAATCCAGTTATGGGGACTAATGTTCCAGCACCTGCATATTTTGCTATTTTTTCATATATCCCTAAGGCAGTTAAAACTGCTGATATAAATATCAAGCTAACTGAAACTGCAGTTCTTGAATTGTTTATATCAAGTCCTAAAATCATATAACCCCTAAAAATCACTTGAGCCATAGTACAAATTGTCCCACCTATAATAAATGATAAAAAACAATTTTTAATTATTGGTGAATTTGGTGAGGACTTTTTAACTTTTCTATTGTATTGCTTATTAGTGTAAGTTTTCATAAAAATTTTCCTTTACATTTTAATATTATTTTAACTAAAATTTTAAAAATAATGCTTGTATTTAAATATAAATTACAAAATTTGATAAAATTGTATTTACTGTTAGTAATTTATTGACATTTCATGAATTTTGTTGTATATTTAACGTGTATATTTACGTTTAAAATTTTAAAATTTTTAATATATAAGGAAGCGTTATGAAAATTATTATTATTGGTGCTGGCAAGGTTGGACGAACCCTTGCAGCATATCTTTGCGAAGAAAATTACGAAGTGACTGTAATTGACAAAAAAGAATCTGTACTTAACACACTTATAAACGAGCTTGATTTACAAGCTGTTTGTGGTGACGGTGCTATTTGCGATATTTTAAGTGAAGCTCAAGTTGAAAAATCTTATTTGGTTATAACAACAACTGATTCTGATGAGCTTAATATTCTTTGTTGTATGACAGCTAGAAAAATGGGTGCTAGACATTGTATTGCTAGAGTAAGAAACCCAGGGTATAACCCTCAAATTCCTTTTATGAAAAATCATTTAGGTTTATCTATGATTGTCAACCCTGAATTTCAAACTGCACTTGAAATTACAAAGATGCTAAGTTTTCCATCAGCAACAAAGCTTGAAAGTTTTGCGAGAAACAGAATAGATTTAATTGAAATACCTGTTAAAAATGGTAGCACATTAATTGGTTATTCTTTAGAACAAATACAACGTAGTATTAAAATACCGTTTTTAGTTTGTGTTGTTGAGCGTAATGGTAAAGCGGTTATACCTTCTGGTAATTTTATAATAAACGAGAATGATAACATACACGTAACAGGTTCTCGGGCAACTTTAATTAAACTTTGTAAACATCTTGGAATTTTCAAAAACTCTGTTAAATCAACTTTAATTGTTGGGGGTGGAAAGATAGCATACTTTTTAGCTGCTCAACTTCAAGAAATGGGTGTTCAAGTTAAAATTATAGAAAATCAAGAAAATAGATGTAGAGATTTATCAGAACGCTTACCTAAAACTTCTATTATTTATGGCGACGGTACAGATGAGCAAATATTAGAAGAAGAGGGCATTGAAACAGTAGATGCTTGTATTTCTTTAACTGGCATTGACGAAGAAAACATGGTTATCTCAATGTATGCTCAAAGTAAAAGTGTTAAAAAAGTTGTTACAAAAATCAACAGACCTGGATTAATTAAACTTTCTAAAAACTTTGGCAATGATACAATCATTTCAACAAAACTTACTACTGCAAATACAATTTTAAGATATATTCGTGCTAAACAAAATTCAAAAGGAAACAACATTAAAACTTTACATAAATTTGCAAACGGTAAAGTTGAAGCATTAGAATTTTTTATCACTGTTCCTGAAAATTGGGTTGGAGTACCAATAAAAAAATTAAGTATTAAAGATGATGCAATTATAGCCGGTATAATTAGAGCTAACAAAACAATCATACCAAATGGTAACGAAGTTATTAAACTGAACGACGGAGTTTTAGTTGTTACAACAAATGCTCATATCCAAGATATTCGTGACATATTTAATTAGGAGATTTTTATGAATTATGGAATTATAGTTCGCACCATAGGTCGAATTATGCTAATAGTGGCTATGTTGCTGATGTTACCGATGTTTGTTTCTATTTATTATGGTGAGTCATTGTTTTGGGCCTACCTTATACCGATAGGAATTATTTTAGCAATTAGTGTTCCACTTGAAATTTGGTTTAAACCTCAATCTCATATGTACGCAAAAGAAGGTTATGTAATTGTAGGATTTACTTGGATTTTCCTTTCACTATTTGGTTGTTTGCCTTTTTATTTAAGTGGAAGTATCCCCTCTTTTGTAGATGCTTTTTTCGAAACTGTTTCTGGTTTTACAACAACAGGTAGTAGTATTTTGACAGAAATTGAATCTTTACCCAAAAGCATACTGTTTTGGAGAAGTTTTACTCACTGGATAGGTGGTATGGGTGTTTTAGTTTTTGCTCTTGCTGTTTTGCCAAGCCGTGACGGAGCTAATATGCATCTTATGCGTGCTGAAGCACCAGGGCCTAAAGTTGGCAAACTTGTAAGTAAAATGAGCTCAACTGCAAGGCTTCTATATGCTATCTATTTGTTTTTAACTGCTCTTGAAGTTATTTGCTTACTTATAGCGGGACAGCCTTTATATGACAGTTTAGTAAATGCTTTTGCAACTGCTGGCACAGGTGGATTTTCTGTTTTAAATAGCAGTATTGGCGGTTATAACAGCGCTAGTGTAGAATATATCATCAGTATTTTTATGTTACTGTTTGGTGTTAATTTCAATTTGTTCTATTTTATTTTGATTAAGAAATTTTCTCAAGCTTTTAAAAGCGAAGAACTTCGTGCCTATTTAATTATAATTTTATCTGCAATTACTATCATTACAATTAATATTTATCATTTGTACGACAATTTTGCTGATGCTTTTCGTTATGCTTTGTTTCAAGTTTCGTCAATTATCACTACAACAGGTTTTGGTACCGCTGATTTTAACACTTGGCCTACCCTATCAAAAATCATTCTTGTATTTTTAATGTTCATTGGTGCTTGTGCTGGTTCGACTGGTGGTGGTATAAAAGTTTCAAGGTTTGTTATTTTAATAAAACAGTCTTTTAGAGAAGTTAACCGTATTTTGAACCCACGAAAGGTAATAGCTGTTAAAATGGAAGGCAAAGCTGTTAGTGACACCGTATTAAATGGAGTAGCTTTTTACATAATAACTTATATTTTTATTATTTTAAGTTCGGTTATTTTAATCTCACCTGATAATTTCGATGTTACAACAACTGTAACTGCTGTTATCGCTTGTATTAATAATATTGGTCCTGGTTTGGGTGACGTCGGACCTACTGGAAATTATTCGCAATTTAGCAATTTTAGTAAAATTGTTTTAAGTTTTAATATGCTTGCTGGTAGACTTGAACTGTTCCCAATATTGATTTTATTTTCAAAATCAACTTGGACAAAAAGATAAATTTACATACAAAAAGGGAGGGCATTTGCCCTCCCAAAATTTTTGAAAAAAATTATTTATTAACAACTTCTTTAAGTGCTTTACCAGCTTTGAAAGCAGGAACTTTACAAGCAGCGATTTCTAAAGCTTCGCCTGTTTTAGGGTTTTTACCTGTTCTTGCTTCTCTTTGACGAACTTCAAAAGTACCAAAACCTACAAGTTGAATTTTTTCGCCATTTGTCAATGCATTTGTAATTGCATCTATAAATGCTACTGTAGCATTTTCAGCGTCTTTTTTTGATAATCCTGTTTTTTCTGATATAGCAGATACTAATTCTGTTTTGTTCATTTTTCCTCCAAAATGTAATAGAGCTAAGTCTATTTGATTATAAATTTTTTATGCACTCTTCAGTAACTTCGCTTAAAGCTTCTTCGGCACTAATTCCGTTTGCTTCGGCTATGCTTACAATGCTTGCAAGGGCATTACCAATTGAACACTTATCTATTGTATCGAATTTTACAGAAATGTCAATAGTATTATTAAAATTAAATTCAATTTTATTTAATTTTTTTCTAAGTTTTTGATTTCTCATAAGTGCAGGTAATGCTTTTGATATACTTTCGCAAGTTTCTTTCAGAGTTTTTTGACCCTTGGTTTCCTTTTTAACTGCATTCCATACATCTAAAACTTCTTCGCTGTTAGAAACTTTAACATCTCCGAAAACATGTGGATGTCTTGTAATTAATTTGTCGCACAAGTCGTGAACTACATCTTCAAATACAAATTCGCCATTTTCGTTTGAAATTTCACTGTGAAAAACAACTTGTAAAAGAACATCGCCTAGTTCTTCACGAAGTAAAGCTGTATCACTGGTATCAATTGCCTCGACAGCCTCATAACATTCTTCTAAAAGGTTTTGTCTTATACTTTTGTGGGTCTGTTCTCTATCCCATGGACAACCATTTTCACTTCTTAAATACTTCATAATTCCTAACAAAGCGTCCATATCATATTTATTATGTTCGTTTAATTTAATTTCTTTCATTATTTTTTCCTTTTAATTTAATTTGTTTTTAATCATATTTATATCGCTATCTTTTATTGTTTTAGTTAATAAAAGTAAAATCGAGTAAAAAACTACTGCAAAACCGACGCTAATAATAACATTAAGTTTCATATCAAAATTTACCGTCATCATATAATATGATATAAAAAATGTTGTTATAATTGAAAAAATTGATACTATTAAAGGTTTGTATACACTTGTAATTAAGTCAAGTTTAACTGGTGAAAATCTGACTAAACATATTAAATTAGCCAGTGAAACATACAAATAACAGCCCAAAGTTGAAATACATGCACCAAAAATATTGATACTCACTATTTGACATAGAAAATAACTTAACACAACTTTTAAAAATAAGCCCATACTCAAGTTTATGGTGGCAATTTTAGCTTTTCCTACAGCTTGAAGCATTGCGTTAATAGGAATTGAAACTGCTGAAAACACAGCTGCAAAACCTAAAATAATTAAAATTTTAGACATTATCTGGCTTGAGCCATTACTGCCATTTAAAACTGATACTATAGGTCTTGCAACAGCTGTTAGTCCTAGACCAGCAGGAATGCTAACAATACAGGTTAGTCTTAAAATTGTTTCAATATTAAGCTTTATAGCCTTGTTACTTTTTAACGACCAAACAGAAGCAAGGCTCGGCACAGCACTTGTAGCAAAAGCTTGAGCAATGGTTGGTACTAACATAAAAAGTGTCAGTGAAAAACTATAGCAACCATAAAGATAATTAGGCAGTGAATTTATATTATCCAAATTTTCTGTTGGCAGATATTTGCCATAAAGCGAAAGTAGTTCATTAGGAAATTTTTGTGTTAAGTCATAAAGAATTTTTTGTAAAATAGCTGAGTCTAAAAGCATACAAAAACTTATTGACAATGAACCTATTCCAACAGGTAGTGCTGTTCTTAACAGTTTGATAAACAAAGTTTTAGTAGTATTAGGCTTACTATATAGTTTATTTCCCACAAAACTTACTTTATTAAATTTATTATAAATTAATATATATATTAAAGAAAAAAATGAACCTAAGCTTACTGCTACAAGTGCAGAAGTTGCTGACAAAGAATATATAACCAAATACGCATGACTGTCGGCATAACTTATACCTAAAACCGTATTATTAAGTTCAAACTGAGAATTTAAATATTTGACAGTAAAATATGAAAACGATAAACCTAAAACTAGTTTTATTAAAGCTTCTATGATTTCGCAAAAAGCTGTTGGGTACATGTTGCTAAGGCCTTGATAATAGCCTTTATAGACTGAAATAACAGAGCAGAAAAAAATCGATGGCGTTAACGCTATTATAGGTAAATACGCCAGACTATTTCCTATAAAATTAGTATATGGCTTAGCGATTATTAGCATTATTAAGCTAGAAATAATTCCCAGAAGTACAAAAATTGGCAAGGATATTTTCTTGATTTTTAAAATGTTTGTGTAGTTACCCTTTGCTAAATTTTCTGACACAAGTCTTGAAATTGCTGTAGGAAATCCAGCAGTTGACAAACTGTAAAAAACTGAATACAGTGAAAAAGCCGTGTTATAATAGCCCATTCCGTTTTCATTAATTATAGAAATTAGTGGAATTTTAAACATTGCTCCCATGATTTTTACCATAATCATAGATAAAGAAAGTATAACTGCTGCTTGTAAAAAACTTTGTCTTTTAGAAATATACATAATACACCAACCATTATTTAATATTAATATATAGTCATAACGATTGGTGTTATATTACAAAATTATGTATTTATGTTCCAATAAACTCTCTTATAAGTGAATTTAACGGAACTAAACTTTTGTCTACAGGTTCAAATCTCATCAGTCTGGCCTCTAAATCTCTTGCTTTTCTATAATAATAACTATCTTGTGGGATTTTTCTTAAAATTGGAATTGCAATAGTTCTTAAAACACAAGGTTCGTATATATGTACAGAGTTGACAGTATAATCAGCCTCTAGCCTATAAGGCCTTATATATTTGTCTTCGCCGTTTAATACTCCTTGCCACATATCAAGAGTTTTTTCAGGTGATGTTCCTCTAAACTGCATATCTCTTACAATTCTTCTAATAAGCCTTAAATCAAAAGGCTCAATTGTAACTCCGTTGGCATCTTTAATTTGTTGTTTTGCACTAACGTAAAGTTTAATAGCTTTTTTTGAATCAATATGTTTAGTAAAAATTGGGTTTAAAGCATGAATACCTTCAACTATTACAATATCATTTTCTTTTATGGCAAGAGTTTTAGGTTCTCCAACAGAACGTCCAACAGTAAAATTAAAATGAGGTATTTTAATAGCTTTATTTTGAGTAATATTTATTAAACTTTCTTCAACTTGTTCTAAATTAAGAGATTTAACATTTTCAAAGTCTTTTTTTCCATTTGGTAAAACTGGTATTAATTCTTGATTTAAAAAATAATTATCCATAGAAACTATATATACATTTTTGCCAAGTTTGATAAGCTCTTTTTGAAGCAAATGTGCTGTTGTGGTTTTTCCACTGCTGCTAGGTCCTGAAAGCATACAAATTTTTATATTTTCTTTTTTAGAAACTATATCTCGTGCTATACTTCTAATATGTGAATGATAGCTTTCTTCAATTTCAAAAATCATTTTCTGTGGATTTATTAGTGCTGCATCATTAATTTGTTCTAAGTGGTTTACATATTTAATATAGCCGCTTGCAAAACTGCTCATATAAACTTATCACCTCGTCTTTTCTTTTGATAATTTCATCAAATCTATTGATATATTCATAAGCATATTTAAAGTTAAATATGCGTTCTAACCTGTTGCTATAAGGGTCAACAATCTTCGAAACTCCACCTGCGCCACACGCAATAACTGTGTGCGACTCGTCCATTGTATAGATATTGTATGCACAAATGCTGTCTTTTTTTGCCCAGCCAGTATTTTCAGCATTACCAGCCATTCGGCTTTGCCTGTATAAATAATATGGTATATATGCATTTTCTTTTAATTTTTCTATAGAATAGTCAACCATTTGAGTAACGCTGTCGGACTTACTGTGGTAACTTTGAGTATCTTCTTGCGTGAAAATATTAGCTGACCTTTTAAGCGCTAATGAATGAATGGTTATATTTTCTGGGTTTAAATATATAATTTTATCTAAAGTATCTTTAAAACTTTCTAAGGTATCACCTTTTAATCCAGCAATTAAATCCATATTAATATTTTTTATACCAATTTCCCTAGCTAAATAATAAGTGTCTATAATATCTTTTGAACTGTGTTTTCTGCCAACCATTTCAAGTACATTGTCTTGAAGCGACTGTGGGTTTATACTAATCCTGTCAATATTAGCATTTTTTATTGATTCAAGTTTTTCTTTGTCAATTGTGTCTGGTCTGCCAGCCTCAACTGTAAATTCAGTGCAACTTGACATATCAAAATTTTCTTTTACCGTATCAATTAAAACTCTAATCTGATTAGCACTTAAAGTTGTTGGGGTTCCCCCCCCTATGTAAACACTTTTTAAAGTCAAATTAAGCTTCGAAACAATACTAGAAGTATGTTTAACTTCTTCTAACAAAAGATTAAAATATGGCTCAATTAACTTTTTACTTTTTTCAACACTTTGTGAAACAAAAGAACAGTAAGAACATCTTGAAGGACAAAAAGGTATAGAAATATAAATGCTATAAACTTTTTCGCCATCTTTTTTAAGGTAAGGTCTTTGTATATCTAAAATTTCTTCAGATAAATTAATTTTTTCGTTTGAAACAAAAAATTTATTTTTAAAAGTTTCTTTAGCATTTTGAAGATTGCTTTTCTTTTCGTATTCGCTAAAAAGTTTTACTGGGTGAATACCTGTGAGCATACCCCATTTTGGTGAATATGAAGTATTTTTTTCAAAAATTTTGTAAATATTTGAAGTAACTATGTACTCTTTTTCATTTTTAGTTTGACAATTTGTTAAATCAAGTACAAATTTTTCACCTGTGCTTTTAACAAAAATTTCTGCTTTTTCTTCATTAGAAACAACAGACAAATCTGCGTTTACTGTTGTTTCGTTTGTGATTGTAAGTTCTGTGTATGGGTAAAAAATACGAAATAAATTTCCTATTTCATAATTTAAATATTGCTGATTTATATAAAATATCATTTAATTTACCTAAAATATGGGTTGTAGTTACGTTCAAAGTCAAGGGTTGAATTTTGCCCATGTCCACAATAAATAACAAAGTCACCCTTAAGCTTTTTAATTTTGTCTATTGATTTTTTCATTATGTCAAAATTCCCAGTAGGTAAATCGCATCTACCTACTGTTCCAGAAATCACTGTGTCGCCTGTGAACATGTGCATATCTATAATATAACAAGAACTGCCAGTAGTATGTCCAGGTGTGTGCATTAATGTGATTTTGCTTTCTCCTAAGGTTAATATATCACCGTCGTTTAAAAAAACATCAGGCTTTATAGATAATAACTCTTTTGTTTTATTGGTTAAATTCAGCTCAGAGCTTTTTAAAATATCTTTTTCATCTTTATGCGATACAATTAAACCACCGCATTTTTTAACTACTGCATTTACATGTGCAATATGGTCGATATGTCCATGAGTTAAAAGAATATATTTAATTTTTTCTGGCAAAATAATTGATTTAAAATTATAAAAACAAGGGTCAACTATTGCACTTTCGCCTGTTGCGTCATCAGTGATAATAAAGCTATTTTCTTCAAAATAGCCATTTGCAAGTTGTGAATTAATTGTTATACTCATTGAATTAACTTCTTTCTATTGAAATTACTCCGTCTACTTTTTTTAGCTTATCTATTACCATATTTAAATGCTCAATACTATTAATAGTGATAGTTGCAGAAATAAGTGCAGTCGTTTTGTCTTTAAGTCCTCTTGAATTTAAGTTGTGAATAAATAGCCTCATGCTTGAAAGTTGCATAGTTATATCAGCAAGTATGCCAGTTCTATCAACAGTGAAGATATGAAGAGTAGACTTAAATTCCTCTTTCACCTCACCTGCCCAATTAGCTTTAACCCAACGTTCAGGCTCTGGACAATTTAAGAAGTCGTTTGGAACATTAGTACATGATTTTTTATGAATTGAAACACCAAATCCACGTGTAATAAAACCTATAATATCATCACCCGGCAATGGATTACAACAACGTGAAAACTTAATTAAACAGCCTTCCATTCCATCAACCAAGACACCACCAACAGCTTTTTTAGTTTGTATTGGAGTGTTTGTTATAACAGGGGTTGCAAGTTTTGTTTTGTTAATACGTGATGCTTCTTCTTTTATTCTTGGTAGCACTTTCCAAAGTTGAATGCCACCATAACCTATTGAAGCATAAATATCATCTAAACTACTACAGCTGTGTTTTTTTCCAACTGAGTCTAAAATAAATTGAAGTAAATCGCTTGAAATGGTAATGTTATTTCTTCTACATTCTTTTTCAAATTCGTTTTTACCTTCTGTAATATTCTCTTCTCTTTTTTCTTTTTTAAACCATGTTCTAATTTTATTTCTAGCTTCACTAGTTCTGACAAGTGTGAGCCAATCTCTATTTGGACCTCTCGCTTCATCTTTTGTGGTTAACACTTCGATAATTTCGCCTGTTTTTACTCTATAATCAAGAGGTACTATACGTTTATCAACTTTCGCTCCTACCATTCTGTTGCCGACAGCACTGTGAATTGCATAGGCAAAATCTATTACATTTGAGCCCATAGGAAGCGAAATAACATCACCTTTAGGGGTAAACACAAACACTTCTTCTGGCACTAAATCAGTTTTAATGGAGCTTACAAGTTCTGTAACGTCACCACTATCCTCTTGATTATCAAGCATTTGCTTAATCCATTGTAGACGTTTTTCAAGTGAATCGTCTTTAGAAGCGTCTTGAATGCCTAGTTTGTACTTCCAGTGTGCTGCGATACCAAGTTCAGCTGTTTGGTGCATATCCCAAGTTCTAATTTGAACTTCAAATGGAATGCCACCTTTTCCTATAACTGTTGTATGAAGTGATTGATACATATTAGGTTTTGGAGTTGAAATATAATCCTTAAATCTGTTAGGCAAAGGCTTAAACATATCATGAATTATGCCTAAAACGTTATAGCAGTCTGTAATAGAATTTACTATAACCCTAAGTGCAAATAAATCATAAATCTCATCAAAACTTTTGCCTTGAACAAACATTTTTCTGTAAATTCCGTTAATGCTTTTTACTCTGCCTTCAATTTTAACATCTGTTAGAATATCATCAATTCTAGCAAAAATTTCTTTTTTGGTATCGTGTATAAATTTATCTCTCTTTTCACCTTTGGAATTAAGATTATCTACAATTTCATCATAGGCTACTTGGTCTAAATATTTTAAAGATACATCTTCCATGTATTCCTTTACACCACGCATACCTAGTCGGTGTGCAATAGGAGCGTACACTTCTAAACATTCTAAAGATTTATCTCTTTGTTTTTGAGGTGACATAAACTCCAAAGTGGCAAGGTTATGCATTCTGTCCGCAAATTTAATAATGATAACTCTAATATCTTCAGCCATAGCCATAAGCATTTTTCTTATGTTTTCAGCCTGAAGTTCTTCTCTAGTAGAATATTCAATTTTACCAATTTTAGTAAGACCATCAATTAGTTTAGCTACTTCTACACCAAATAAATTTTGAATGTCTTTTAAAGTCATATCTGTATCTTCTACAACATCATGTAAAAGACCCGAAATAATTGATTGGTTATCCATACCCATTTCAACCAAAATGCACGCAACAGAAATTGGATGAATTACATAAGGCTCGCCTGAATGCCTTAATTGAGATTTATGTGCATCATCTGCAATTTTATATGCTTTATTTATTAGTTCAATATCATATGTTTTACCTGAATTTTCTATTGCAGATAATAATTCCTCGTATGTTCTGGTTCTTATGTCCATGTAGCTACCCTCTCTTAAGTTATTCTTTAAGTAAACCGGCTAATGTTGTTAAAATATCAGTTGCCATAATATCAACCTTAGAAGTTGTTGGTAAAATTTTAATATTGCAAATATCTGCATTTTCAACTTTGATTAATTTTGTTTCTTCTAACGCATCAAGCGATATTAACAATTTAGCTAAATTGATTTTGCTTTTTGATTGAACTTCTTCTAGTAATTGGTATATGCTTTTATCCCAGCCTTTTTTATTTCTTATAATTCGATATATAGTTGCAATATCATCTCTTACAGGTGTTATCAAAGCTTGTTCGTATTTTGATAGGCCTTCTTTTCTTCTAAGCTTTTCATATAAGCTATACGAATATAACTCTTCTTCTTGGTTTAATTTAGAAAGTTTTATATCTAAAATATAACATTTTAAACTATCTACTCCCATATAGTTATTTATTCCTAAAGAAACAACTATGTCTAAAATAGAACCAACTTCGTATTCAAAGTTTTCACATGAAAACTTCATAATTTCTAATCTTTCATTACCTTTAGTAAAAGTTAATCTCGAATGTTTACCGTCTTTGCTTAGTGTTATTTTAGTGAGTTTTAATTCTAAAAGAGCAAAAATTGGACTTTCGTTTCCTGCTCCAAAAGGCTCTAGTATTTCAATTTCATTAAGTAAATTTAAGCTAAGACCTTGTAGTTTCAATTTACAGGTTATATTTAAAACAGGGTTTGGCATAATATTAAAATTCTTTTTAGCATAAATTTCAACATCTTCTATAAATTTTGCTAGATTATCTTTATGAATTCCAAGTCCTGCTGCCATTGGGTGTCCACCGTAATGGTCAAGACATTGCGAACTAGCATTTAAGCAGTCTAATATTGAAAAATCTCCTAAACCTCTACAACTACCTCTGCCATTACCATCATCATCAAAGGTAATTACTATTGCTGGCTTTTGATATATTTTTACAAGAGTACCTGCTACAAGCCCTACAACACCTGGGTGCCAATCATGCCCACCTACTACTAAAACTCTTGCATATTTTAATTTGTCATCACTTTCTATCATTTGGGTAGCTGTTTTTACTATTTGATTTTCTACAGTTTTTCTTCTATCATTTTCTGAACATACTAATTCAGCGTATGACAAACAATCTTGATAGTTATCTTCAATTAATAATTTTACAGCGCCATCAGCTGAGCCCATTCTACCAGCAGCATTAATTCTAGGACCTATAACATAACCAATATCTTTAGATGTAACTCTATTTAAATTTACCTTTGATAAAAGTGCTTTAACTCCTGATCTGTTGCTTTGATTTAAACTTTCAAGACCTTTTTGTACAATAACCCTATTTTCGCCTTTAAGCGGCATAACATCTGCTACAGTTCCAATTGCTGCTAAATCTACATAATCTAAAAAAGCTTGGTCTGGATCTCCGTCGTCCCATTCTAAAGCCATGACTAATTTTAAAGCTACTCCAGCGCCACAAAGATCTTTGAATTCACTAGTACAATCCTTACGATGAGCATCAATTATTGCCAAAGCATTGGGTAGAGTTTCTTTTGGTTGATGATGGTCTGTTACAATTACATCTATTCCTTGCTCATTTGCGTAATCAATTACATCAATAGCAGCAATACCATTATCTACAGTTATAATTAAATCGACTTCCTGTTCGTGCAGAAAATCAATTCCTTGTTTATGCATACCGTATCCCTCGCCAATACGTTTAGGAATATAAAACATAACATTAGCTTCAAGCGACTCTAAGTATTTATATAAAATTGAAGTCGCAGTAACTCCGTCAGCATCGTAATCACCGTAAATAGCAATACGTTCAAATTTATCAATAGCTTCGTGTATTCTATCAACAGCTATATCCATATCTATAATATCAAAAGGAGATTCTTGAAATTCTATATCCCCTAACAAATTCACAAGGTCTTCATCAGAAGTTACACCTTTAGATAGAAGTATAAATGCAGTAAAATTTGAAATACCATATTTTTCTGCCATTTCTTTAGCTAAGACTTTATCTGTTTTAGCAATTTCCCAACGTTTCATTTTCTCACCTTTTATCATTTAATTATTTAATTTTATCACTTTTTAATAAAATATTCAAGCAAATATAAAATAAAACTGCAAGTTTTAAGACTTGCAGTTTTATAATTATAAGTTTTTAGCTAAAATATAAAAACTATGTTCAATTTTTTCGCTTGTTTTAAGATAGTATTGGTTATACCTTACTATTTTAAAATTATTTTTTTTAAAATTAAAATATTCATTTTCAAGGTTGAAATTTTTTCTTTCACCTTTAAAATAACTATCATTAGAGCATAATTGTTCTGATAAAAAATGTCCTCCACTTGATAATAAACTTTGAATTTGTTTTATATTGTAATTGGCTTTATTAGAAATAATTAAATCAAATTTGATACCTGCAAACTCTTGTATTTGTTTTGAATCAAATCCTTCATTTACCAAAAAAACATTTGATAAATTGCAAGCTAATCCTATTATATCATCAAAATTAAGGCACAAAATTTTAGTATTAGGCTTTATAAAATCAGACGCAATATCTAATAAATCCCAAGATTTTTGATTGTTCATACGTATTCCTTTTAAAAAAATGAAACTTGGCTACTGTCTGGTAAATCTCCAAAAACTCCAGCTTCTTTTAAAACAGCAACTACAGACGATGTAAGTTTGGCACTTGCTTGAATTTCGTCTATAGAAATATAGTCACTGCCTAATTCCCTTGCATCCATCAAACTAATAGCAGCATTTTCTCCAACACCTGGAAGCGATGAAAACGGAAGTCTTATTTTATTATCTTCTACTAAGAATTTATTAGCATGAGATTTGTATAAATCGACTGGTAAAAGTTCAATTTTTCTTGCAAGCATTTCGTTGATAATTTGGAGTGTTCCTACTGAGCCCTCTTCTTTTGGTGTTGCTTCTTTATTTTTAACTTTTATATCTATTTCTTTTAATTGTTTTTCTATAGCATATTTGCCTTTTATGGCTATACTACCATCGAAATCGTCACTTCTAACAGTAAAATAAGCAGCATAATATTCTGTAGGTTTATAAACTTTATACCAACCTAATCGTAAGGCTGCGATCATGTACGCAGCAGCATGAGCTTTTGGGAACATATATTTAATTTTAAAGCATGAATCAATGTACCACTGTGGAACATTATTATCTTTCATTGCTGCTATATGTTCCTGTGTTAAAAGTTTAGTTGCCTTTCCTTTACGAGTAATTTCCATAATAGAGAATGCCATAGTTGGGTTTAAACCTTTTAACATTAAATATGTCATTATACTGTCACGAGTACCAATAACTTCAGAAATTGTACAAGTTCCATCTTTAATTAAATCTTGTGCGTTACCAATCCAAACATCTGTACCGTGTGAAAGACCAGAAATTTGAAGCAAGTCGGAAAAATTTTTAGGCTGGGCATCAACTAACATTTGTCTGACAAACGGAGTGCCAAGTTCAGGCATTGAAAATGTACCAGTTTGTGAATCAATTTCCTCTGGTGTAACACCTAGAGCTTCAGTTGACGTAAACAATGACATTACTTTTGGGTCACTCATAGAAACATTCATAACAGGAATTCCAGTATAATCTTCTAGATACCTATAAATAGTAGGAACATCATGTCCTAGTTCGTCAAGTTTACATATTGTATCATGGATTGAGTGAAAATCGAAATGAGTTGTTATATTTTCAGACTTTTGGTCATTTGCAGGTCTTTGAACTGGACAGAAATCATAAATTTCCATACCTTTTGGCACAACAACCATTCCACCTGGGTGCTGGCCAGTTGTTCTTTTAATTCCTGTGCATCCTTCGGCTAGTCGTAATTCTTCAGCTTTGTGTAAAATTTTATTATTAACTTCTGCATACTTTTTGACATATCCAATTGCTGTTTTAGTAGCAACCGTAGAAATAGTACCAGCTTTGAAAACGCTATCTCTTCCGAAAAGTTCTTCGGTATATCTGTGAGCACCACTTTGGTATTCTCCGGAAAAGTTAAGGTCAATATCTGGTGTTTTATCTCCATCAAAACCTAAGAAAGTTTCAAAAGGAATATCGTGTCCATCACGAGTTAAATCTTCGCCACAATTTGGGCAAACTTTTGGGGGTAAATCAAAACCAGAGCCATATTCACCTTTTGTGAAAAATTCACTGTATTTGCATTTTTTACAAATATAGTGTGGTTCTAAAGGATTAACCTCTGAAATACCTGACATACTTGCTACAAAAGATGAACCAACACTGCCCCTTGACCCTACCAAATAACCATGTGCTTCACTGTCTGCTACAAGTTTCTGTGCAGTCATATATAAAACAGAAAAACCGTGTTTATTTATAGAATTAAGTTCTTTTTCAAGTCTTTTTATTACTATATCAGGCAATGGGTCGCCATATATTTCCTTAGTTCTATCCCATGTAATGCTGTTAAGTTCCTCTTCGGCTCCGTCAATAAACGGTGGGAAAACTCCTTTAGGTATAGGTCTAACTTGTTCAACCATGTTAGCTATTAAATTTGTATTTTTTACAACCACTTCATAAGCTTTATCTTTGCCTAAATAGCTAAATTCTGCTAACATTTCAGGAGTTGTTTTTAAATAAAGTGGTGCTTGCTCGTGGGCGTCGCTAAAACCTTGAGCTGACATTAACACAGTTCTATACGCTGCATCTTTAGGTTCTAAGAAATGAACGTCACCAGTTGCAACTACAGGTATACCAAGTTTGTCACCAATTTTCACAATAGTTTTATTATAATCTCTTAAATCGCTTTCAGAGCAAGAACCGTTTCGCACCATAAAAGCGTTATTTGCTAACGGCTGAATTTCTAAATAATCATAATAACTTGCTATTTCGCATAAATCACTAAAATTATCTCCACGAACAACTGCTTTAAAAAGCTCGCCTGCTTCACAAGCCGAGCCAATTATTAAGCCTTCTCTATGCGCATCTAAAAATGTTTTTGTGACCCTTGGTCTTCTATAAAAATAATTTAAATGACTTGCTGAAATGATTTTATACAAGTTTTTAAGACCAACTTTGTTTTTTACCAAAATAATTTGATGATGAGATGGGAGTTTTTTATAATCACCACCGACTAAAGAAGAATTAATTTCATTTATATTAGAAAGCTTGTAATCTTCAGAAAGTCTTGTTAAAAAATTTTTAAAAATTTCTGCTAGTATAGTTGCATCATCAACTGCTCTGTGATGATTAAAATCGCCTAGTTTTAAGTATTTTGCAACAGTGTCAAGCTTAGCATTTTTTAAATCGCTTAGCAAAGTCCTTGACATTCTTACAGTATCAATATATGTAAAACTGTTTTCTATTGCGTTCCTTTTTAAAACGGCTTTTATAAAAGACATATCAAAATCAGCATTATGAGCAACTAAAACTGGATTATCTCCACAAAATTTTAAAAAGCTTGTTACAGCATCTAACTCCTGTGGCGCATCTTTTACCATGTTATCAGTAATTCCAGTTATTTCAGTGATTTTTTCACTAATTGGCATCAAAGGGTTTACGAAAGTACCAAATGTGTCAACTATTTTGTTATCAACAACTCTCACAGCGCCAATTTCAGTAATTCTGTCTTTATTAGGACTTAAACCAGTAGTTTCAAGGTCAAAACATATAAATTCGCCCATGAGCGATGAACTTTTAGTTCCTTTTACTATAGGAACTAAGTCGTTAACAAAATAAGACTCTACGCCATATATCATTTTAAAATCAGTTCCACTTTTTTGCAAAGCTTCACTGGCATTCATTGCATCTGGAAAAGCTTGGGCTATACCATGGTCAGTTACAGCAATTGCAGTATGCCCCCATTTATTTGCTAGGCTTATGTACTCGCCAATTTCATTTATACCGTCCATAGAGGACATATTAGTATGCAGATGAAGTTCTACACGTTTTTCTAGTGCGTCATCTGTTACTTCTAATTTTTCTACTTTTCCTATCGCTCTAAGTTCTAAAACATTTTCACGGTCATATTTATCGTATTTTAAATTTCCACGCACAACAACAGACTGTCCTTTTTTTAGGTCATCTAAATCTTTTTTAGCAGAGTCGTATAAACATTTAATTGATAAAGAAGATGTGTAATCAGTTATATTGATAGTGAATATTTTCCATTTTCCATCTCTTGTAAGTTTTGTTTCTAGTTCAAATATATCTCCCCAAACATTGACAACACCATCTTCAATAGTTATGTCGCTTATAGGAACTAAGGCTTGTTTTGTCAAATTGCCCATGTTAGGTCTAACAGTTTCTGGAATGATAGTCGGCATAGAGCTATCTTTGTCACGAGTGCTAATTTTACGTTTAGCCTTTTGCTCATTCATAACACTTTCGTATTTTTCCATTTCCTCAACTAAAACTTTTCGTTGCTCTTTTACAGCCTCATTTCGAAGTCTTTCAATTGAAGAATCATCAGTATTTTCAATAACAGTTTTCCCAGTGAATTTTACAGTGACATCAGTATCAAACCAATTACTAATTAAATTTTCTAATTTTTTGTCAGCTTTTTTTGTGTTTAATAATGAAATACCACCGTGCATAAGCTCAACAGTTAAAATGTTATCATGCAAATTAATAAAAGCATCATTAAATGTACCATTTAATGTAGCATCTTGCTCTTTTAACTTTAAAACAAGTGAATTAAAAGCTTTTTGAGAAAACAAATCTTTGTTGAATTTTGGATTTAATGTAACTTTAGATAAATTTAAAGAGTTTTCTAAAGCGTGAGAAAGCCTTAATATATCGGTGTATTTACAAAATTTTGCAAAATTAACATTTAATAACAATGAATTATTGTTTCTATTAATTTCGATGTCAGAAATTTCACCAGTTAATAATTCAGTAGGTAAATTCTCATTTACAATTTGTTGTTCAAAAAAAGCCGATATTAATTTCATTTAACGTTCCTATCTTTATGGTAAAGTTTCTATTTCTTTTAATAATTCTTCTAATAATAATTCTTCTTTAATTTTTTTAACAATAACACCTTTTTTAAATATAAGTCCAAACCCTTTTCCACCAGCTACGCCAATGTCAGCTTCTTTCGCTTCACCAGGTCCGTTAACTTCACAGCCCATAATTGCTACTGTAATGTTTTTATTACAGTTTTTTAAAGCTATTTCCACTTTATTGGCAAGTCCTATTAAGTCGACTGATGTTCTGCCACAAGTTGGACAAGAAACAAACTTCACACCAGAACTTATTCCAACAGCTTTCAAAATGTCTTTGGCAGCATAAATTTCTTTAACTGGGTCAGCAGTCAGCGACACTCTAAAAGTATCACCTATTCCCTTTGCTAAAAGTCCACCTATTCCGACAGCAGATTTTACAAGTCCCATGTGAGCAGTTCCAGCTTCTGTTACACCTAAATGTAAAGGGTAATTACACTTACTGCTCATAAGCTCATAAGCTTCTATAGTAGAAACAACATCTGATGATTTAATTGAAATAACAATATCATCAAAATCGAATTTTTCTAATAAAGATGCGTGATATAAGGCACTTTCACAAAGAGCCTCAGGTGTTGGCGAGCCATATTTTGCTAAAATTTCTTTTTCTACAGAACCAGAATTCACACCAATTCTAATAGGTATATTTTTATTTTTACATGCATTAGCAACAGATTTCACTCTGTCATCAGAGCCAATATTGCCTGGGTTTATTCTAATTTTATCAATTCCAGCCTCAACAGCTTCAAGTGCTAAACGATAATCAAAATGAATATCAGCAACAAGTGGAATATTTATTTTTTCTTTAATTGCTGGTATAAGTTTAACAGCCTCCATGTTAGGAATAGCGGCTCTTACAATTTGGCAACCAGCTTTTTCAAGTTCTATAGCTTGTTTAACGCTATTTTCTATGTCGCTAGCGTGAATATTTAGCATTGATTGAATAGTTAACGGGGTTCCAGCACCTATAGCTACTCCACCAGCTATAACTTGTTTTGTTATTTTCCTGTTCATTTTATCACCCTATATAAATAAGTTCCATACGTCTTTAAATGTTATTAAAAGCATAAATCCAATTAAAATCATAAAGCCTATTGAATTTACATATCCTTCAACTTTTTGTGGTACTGGCTTTTTAAAAATAAGTTCAATTAGTAAAAATACAAACCTACCACCGTCAAGTGCTGGGAAAGGTAAAAGATTAAATATACCTAAATTAACGCTGATTAAAGCCATCATAAATAACAAGTTGCTAAACGCTGTACTAAAACTGTCTTGCAAACCTGCTGTTGTGGCCTGTGCGATAGCTTGCGTTGCACCAACAGGGCCAGAAACATCGTTTATACTGAATTCACCTGTTAGCAGTCCTTTTAAACTATCAATTACCATTCTGGCTATTGCAAAAGAGTCAGCAAACGTTTTTGTGACTAAATTCTGCAAATTAACTTCTTCACCATAAACATAAAAGTCAATAGAAACATAAGTTTCACCGTCTTCAGTGTAAGAAGCTAACTCAACATTATCAAAAGTGATTTTTTCGCCGTCACGTTTAACTACAAAATCAACACCACTTGCATCAGCTGTGGCAAAAGCGTATGATAAATCTTTTTCAGAATAAATCTTATATCCGTCTATTTCTATAATTTCGTCATTCACCATTATACCAGCTACTTCAAGTTTTGAACCCTCAGTAAAATCTGCAATGGTAGTCGTTGCAAGCAAATCTTGACTTAAAAGAACAATAGCCATGAAAATAACACCAAGTATCAAGTTCATAATAGCACCAGTAATTATCACTATCATTCTTTTCCAAATCGGCTTACTTGTAAAAGAACCTTCGGCAGTGCTGTCACCGTTTTCACCTTCTATATCGCAAAAGCCACCAATCGGCAATGCCCTTAAAGAATATTCTGTTTCGCCTTTAGTAAAACTGAAAATTTTAGGTCCCATACCAAGTGCAAATTCATGAACGCTAATACCAGAAAGTTTTGCTGTAAAAAAATGTCCGAATTCGTGTAAAAAAATTATAAGTGTAAAAAGTAACACACCTATTATCGCTAAAATTACTCCCAAAACTACCTCCTAAATATTGTTTAAAACAAATTTTCTTGCTGTAATATCAGCATTTAAAATATCCTCTAAATTAAAACTGTCAACATCTTTTTGGTTATCCATAGCAGCTTTTACTAACTCTGCAATATCAGTAAAAGATATTTTGTTTTCTAAAAATAGCCTTACAGCCTCTTCGTCAGCTCCGTTTATAGCAGTAGGTGCTAAACCACCTCTAATCATTGCTTCTTTAGACGATGCTAAACATTTAAATGTATGTTCATCAGCTTCAAAAAATGATAGATTTTTCCACTGCCATAAGTCAAGTTTTTTTACATCACATGCAAATCTATTTGGATAAGTTAATGCATATTGAATAGGAATTTTCATATCAGGCACACCTAACTGTGCAATAACAGAATTGTCAGTAAACTCTACTAATGAATGAATTACACTTTCTCTATGGACTAAAACATCAATTTGGCTAGGGTTTAAATCAAAAAGCCATTTTGCTTCCATGAGCTCTAAACCTTTGTTCATCATTGTAGCACTGTCGATGGTTATTTTAGCACCCATCTCCCAATTTGGGTGTTTAAGTGCCATTTGTGGGGTTACAGTTTTTAGAAAATCAATATCTTTTCCAAAAAAAGGTCCACCAGAAGCTGTAACAATTACTCTGTTAAGTTCTTTACTATCATGTAATCCCTGTAAACACTGAAAAATTGCAGAATGTTCGCTATCTACGGGTAAAATTTTCACGCCTTTTTCTTTAGCTTTACTCATAACAAGTTGCCCACCTGTCACAAGTGTTTCTTTATTCGCTAGTGCTATATCTTTGCCAGCTTCAATAGCTGCTAAAGTTGGTCTTAGCCCTATCATACCTATAACTGAATTTAAAACAATATCTGCACTTTCTATGCATGCAACTTCGCATAATCCATTTATACCAGAAACAACTTTAGTTTCTGTGTCAGAAATATTAATTTTCAGTGAATTTGCTGCTTCTAAGTCAAAAACCGCAACTAATTGCGGTTTAAACTCTCTGACTTGCTTTTCTAATAATACAATATTAGAATATGCAGCTAATCCAACTATTTCAAATTTATCTAAATGGGTTCTAACTACAGAAGTAGCTTGAACACCGATAGACCCTGTTGAGCCTAATAATGATATTTTTTTCATTGTAATTAGTCCTTTAATTAAGTATTGGTGGTAAAAAAGTCACAATTATATACACAACTGGAGCTGTAAAAACAACGCTATCAAATCTATCTAATATTCCACCGTGACCTGGAATTATATGTCCGAAATCTTTTATTCCACAACTACGTTTGATAAGCGAAAAACTTAAATCTCCTATAGTTCCAGCAATAGCGCCAGCTACCCCTATGAGCATCATTATATATAAATTCGCAGCTGTTGGTTGACCAGCATAGTATACATACGAGAAAAACAAACCTGCTATTAGCATACCAATTATATTAGCTATAATTCCGCCTATAAAACCTTCTACAGTTTTTTTAGGGCTAATATCTGGACAAAGTTTATGTTTACCCAAATAAGTGCCTGCAAAATACGCTCCAATATCTGGAATCCATGCAGCTATTACAGCAATTACTGTGTAAAAGATTCCATGGTCAACATCAATTACTCTTGCCAAAATTATTGTGCCCAAAGCAGTTGGAATCATAATTGACATGCTGTAAATTATTGCTAACTCTTTAAACGAAACTCTTTTATGGCAAGCGATTAACATTATAAACATAGTAAATGAATATAAACAGTAAATTGAAAATTCAACTTCGTGGCTTACCAAATTTGAAAAAGGTATAAAAAACGAGATAGTAATACTAGGAATAATCAAAGCCAAACGTTTTTCAAGACCCGAAGCTTTAATAAGTTCATAAACGCACAGCGCCGATATAGCTCCTATTGCAATATTAAGCAAAACAGGCAAAGAACTTTCAAAAATCACAATAGATACCAAAAGTATTCCCATAATTACGCTTGAAATTACACGTGTTTTTAACACAATAATTCACTCTCAGACAATTTTAGAGTTAAACTCCTCCAAAACGTCTGTTCCTTCCGTTATAAATATCTATAGCCTTATCTAAATCCTTAGTTTTAAAATCTGGCCATAAAATATCAAAATATACAAACTCCGAATAAGCACATTGCCACAAAAGAAAATTAGAAATTCTTTGCTCGCCACTAGGTCTTATAATTAAGTCGGGGTCTGGTTGACTATTTGTATATAACTTAGCACTAATATCAGCCTCAGTAATATTGTCAATTTCTCCATTTTTATACTGAGTAGCCAAAATATTAACAGCTCTTGTTATCTCTGCTCTGCCACCGTAATTCATAGCAAGGTTTAAAACCATACCATTTTTTGATGATGATTCTTTTTCTACTTTTTTTATAAGCTCTTGCAACTCTTCTGGAAAACCTGTTACATCACCTATAAAATTAACTTTAATATTTTCGTCCATAAAATCAGCTAAAGCTTCGTTTAAATATTCTTTGAATAATTTCAGCAAAGCGTTAACTTCTTCTTTTGGTCTGTTCCAATTCTCAGTTGAAAACGCATAAACAGTAAAATACTTGACACCTATATTAGATGCATATTTTGTTATTGTTCTAAAATTTGCTGCGCCTTTTGTGTGCCCAGCAGTTCTTGGAAGTCCTCTTTTTTTTGCCCATCTACCGTTTCCGTCCATAATAACAGCTATGTGAGTAGGAACAGGAATATTCTTATTATCTTTTTTAAATAACATTTTTTCTCCAATTAGATTGAAAGAATTTCTTTTTCTTTTTTAGTTAAAACAGTATCAATTTCTTTAGATTTTTTATCTGTAATATCTTGAATTTTCTTTTCAGCTGTTTTTAAATCATCTTCTGTAATTTCGCTTGATTTTTTCTTAGCTTTTAATTTATCAATAGCATCACGGCGGATAGATCTTAAAGCAACTTTTGCATCTTCAGCCATTTTTGCCATTTCTTTAGCAAGTTCTTTACGTCTGTCTTCTGTAAGTTGAGGGAAAACTAGTCTAATAAGTTTACCATCGCTTTGAGGGTTAACACCTAAATCTGATTTTTGTATAGCTTTTTCAATAGCACTACAAACAGAACCGTCCCATGGTTGAATATTTAAAACTCTAGCTTCAGCTATAGAAACTGCTGCTAATTGGTTAATTGGTGTTGGTGCACCATAATAATCTACTAATATTTTATCAAGAACAGCAGGGTTTGCTCTTCCTGCTCTAATTGATGTGTATTCGCTTTCTAATACACTAACAGTTTTGCCCATTTTGGTTTGAGCGTTATCTAAAATTTCTTTCATAATAAATATATCCTTTCAATTAATCGATTAAAGTACCGATATTTTCGCCTAATGCAACTTTTACTATATTGTCTGGGTCGTCTATGCTAAACACATAGAACGGAATATGTCTGTCATTACAAAAAGTAGCAGCTGTCATATCCATAACTTGAAGATTATTGTTTAAAATTTCCATGTAAGTTATATGGTCATATTTTACTGCTTCTGGGTTAGTTTTTGGGTCGCTATCATAAACACCGTCAACCATTGTAGCTTTTAAAATAACATCTGCTTCAATTTCAGCTGCTCTTAAAGCTGCGCCTGTGTCTGTTGAGAAAAATGGATTTCCAGTTCCACAACCAAATACAACTACTCTTCCTTTTTCTAAATGTCTAACAGCTTTATTTCTAATATAAGGCTCTGCAACTTGTGGCATTGAAATAGCAGTTTGAACCCTTACGTCAAGTCCAACTTGTTCAAGTCCGTCAGCAACTCCTAATGTGTTAATAACAGTAGCTAACATTCCCATATGGTCAGCTCTTGTTCTATCCATGTTACCACTGCTACGTCCTCTCCAAAAATTACCACCACCAACAACAATAGCTACTTCGACACCTAAGTCGACCAGTTTTTTAACAGGTTCACACATTTTGATAACAAAGTCAAAGTCAATTCCATGACCTTGGTCACCTGCTAGAGATTCACCACTTAATTTTAGTAAAACTCTTTTATATTTAATATCCATATAAAATCTCCATTTCATATATTTCATGTTTGTTCTATTTTACAATAAAAATCATTTCTTGTAAAGCCTTAGTAAAAAATAATACTAAATTTAATTTATTTATTGTTCAATATTCGATTTTTTGTATTTAAAAAGAAAAAAAGTAGAGATTATTCCATACGAAAATCTCTACTTTTTATCAACTCAATATAATTCGTTATAAAGTTTAACAATATCTTCTTTATTGACAGGTTTTAAAGTATTGCTTGGACTTCCACTTGCTAATGCATCTGTTGACATTTTGTCAATTTTAGCATAGAAATCATCTTTTGAAATACCATATTCTAATAGAGTTGGAATTTCACAAATTTCACAAATTTCAGCTAATTTATCAATAAACATATCTGTTAAATCACTATCACTTTCACCTATAAGTCCAATAGCTCTAGCTAAATCGGCAAATTTTTCTATTGCTCCATCTTTTGCAAAACTCATGCAACTTGGAAGTAACATTGCGTTTGAAATGCCGTGAGGTACGTGGAACAAAGCTCCGATTGGTCTGCTCATTCCGTGTACAACTGTAACTGAGGCATTGTTGATGGCAACACCAGCCTCGAAAGCTGCAATTGCCATTTCGCCTCTAGCTTGAAGATTAGTTCCGTCTTCGTATGCAATAGGCAAATATTTGAATATACGTTTAACAGCTGACATAGCAACTGTGTCTGTAAGTGGTTGGGCCATTTTAGATGTATAACTCTCAACTGCATGAGTAAGTGCATCTAGTCCTGTTGCTGCTGTAATTGATTTGGGTGAAGTAATTGTAGCGGCTGCATCTAAAATTGCAATGTCAGGCACTAAGTTATCGCCTTTTAATAACATTTTAATATCGTTTTTTAAATCTGTTATAATAGTAAATTTTGTTGTTTCAGAACCAGTTCCAGCAGTTGTTGGAATAGCAATCATAGTAGGAAGCTTAGCTTGTATATTTTTTCCCATATAATCTGATATATTTCCATCTAAAACAGCAAGTACACCAATAGCTTTTATAGAATCAAGTGGGCTACCTCCACCAATACCTATAAAGAAGTCGGCACCAGAACTTTTAAATTCTGCTACTCCCTCGTTAATCATTGTGTCTGTTGGTTCGCCTGTGATGCCTGTAAAAATTGCATAGTCCACTCCAACGCTTTCAAGAGTGTCTGTTAAAACTTTGAAAAAATCTATTTTAACAACGTGTTTACCTGTTACGATGAACGCTTTTTTACCAGCTGATTTGAAAATTTCACCTGAACTTGCAACTGCATTTTCACCAGTAATAATTTTTTTAGGCATTGTAAATTCTCTGCTCATATATTAGCCTTTCATATTGTTTATTATTGTATTTCGTCAAAGAATACCTGTACACTACAGGTTTATAATTAACACGATTATACTTTAACTTGATAATCATGTTAAGAATAATATTACCTTGCTTATTAATCTAAATCAGCTTTTAACACTGCGCCAAGCATTACACTTGCACCTGATGTGCAATGTTTCACGCTTGAATACTCTGGTTCACAGTGAGAAAGTCCATCTTTTGATTGTACAAAAATCATTGTTGTAGGCATCATATATGCTGCAAATTGAGCATCATGACCAGCACCTGAATGAATGTATTGATGTTTTACTCCTATTTCCTGAGCTGTATCTTTAACATAAGAAACAAGTTTTTCGTCCCAATAAACTGTATCTCTATTCCATGCACGAGTAACTTCACATGTGCAACCAGCCCATGTTTTATCAGCTAAAGATTTAACAATAGCTAAAACTTGTTCTAATACTTTTGGGTCTTCGTGTCTTGAATCTATAGAGAAATCAACAAAATCTGGAACACAAGTATGTACACAAGGATGACAAATAATTTCACCTGTTGTATAAACTAAATCGGTGTAACCTAGTTTATCAATTTCTTCGTGTAAATAGCAAATTGCTTGTGATGAAGCAAAAAGAGCATCACGTCTTTTTGGCATTGGAAAAGTACCAGCGTGAGTAGTTTGACCATAGAATTTAATTCTATAATTAAACATTCCTAAAACGCAGTCAACTACACCAATTTCGTTTTCAGCATCTTCTAAAATTGGTCCTTGTTCTATATGAGTTTCGAACATGCATTTGTATTTATCTTTAGAAAGTCTGTTTGATTTTTCACCTTTAAAGCCAGATTTATCAAGTGCTTCTCCGAAAGTTGTAACTTTATCTAAAATAGAAGTTGACTTCATCATGTTTTCATAAACAAAGCCACCTTTTACATCTTCTGGTAAAAAGTCATAACAAACTATACCAGAACACATCATAGCTGGTGGATAAAGTGAACCTTCTTCGTTAGTCCAAATCATAGCAGTAAGTGGGTGTTTATGAGGTATATTTTCAGCTGCTACAGTTTCTAAAACCTCCATAGCTGACATAACACCTAAAATTCCATCATAGTTGCCACCGTTTTTTACAGAGTCGCAGTGTGATGCCATAACTATTCTTTTAGCATCTTTATCTGTTCCGTCGATTGTTGCATAAACATTAGCAACATCGTCCATTTCTATAATAGCACCAATTGCTGTCATACGTTTGATGAATTCGTTTCTAGCCATAATAGCTTCTTTAGAAAGTGAATATCTAGTAACTCCACCGTGACCAGCATCACCAAACTGACTAAAAGTTTTGATTTTATCTTCCATTCGTTTTTCACTACATAAATACATATTAAACGCTTCTTTCTTTTAATTTTTATATGCAGAAATATATTTTGTTCCTGTATTAAGACAATTTTTTTGGTTTTATGCACTCTTCAAGTAAAGTTTTAACATACTCTTTATCCATGTTGTAAATTGGACTTTCATTTCCATCTTCATCTTCAAAAATAAGAGTGAAATTATCGTCCCAATCGCTCATAGTGATTTTTACTGTATTGGCATATCCAGTTTTTTTGAATAAAGTATTTTTGCATTTTACAAAGCCAAAAAGTTCACAGTCCCAAGGAGTTTTAAAACTCAAAGACTTTGCAAATTGTTTCTTCATATCAATAATAACTGGAATTTCAGATACTCCACAAGGAACTTTTCTGTCTTCAGTCATTACTAGTCTAAAATGTTCTGATGGAAATAAATCCAACAATTCAGATTCTAGAATATTGTCATAGTGTTTTTTCATAAAAGCACCCCTATTAAATCATTTTATCTACTTCTGATAAAACCTCGTCAACTTTTACCATTTCTTCTTTAACTTGCTCTGGAGTAATGATAAGTGGTGGACAAATTAATATCATATTTTCGTGAGTATATGTCATAAATCCTTTTGATTTTAACATGCCGTTAATTTTTCCCATTGTTCCATCTAAATCTTTGCCATATGGAACTAAAGCTTCTTTTGTATCTCTATCTTTTACAAGTTCTATAGCACTAAATAGGCCAATATATCTAACATCACCAACTGATGGATGTTTTTCTTTTAATGCTTCTAGTTCTTCACCTAGTGCTTTACCAGACTCTCCAACTTTTTCTAAAATTTTAGCATCTTGATAATATTTTAAACAAGCAAGACCAGCTGCACAAGCAAGAGGATGACCACTATATGTAAGACCACAAGAAAGCATGTTATGATTAAAATACTCTGCGATGTCTTTGCTAACGCAAACACCACCAAGTTGAACATAACCACAAGTAACACCTTTTGCAAATGAAACAATATCCGGTTTAATTCCAAAATGCTCAAACCCAAACATTGTACCTGTTCTACCAAAGCCAGCCATAACTTCGTCACATATTAACATAATACCAAATTCATCACAAATATCACGAACACCTTGCATATATCCTACTGGTGGGATAATAATACCATTGGAACCTGTAATTGTTTCTAAAACGATAGCAGCAACGTTATCAGCTCCCTCATAGATAACTTGCTCACGAAGTTTAGTTACATAGTATGTAGCTGCTTGAGCTTCGCTTTCAAAAGGAATTTGCTCTCTGTAAACATATGGGTCAAAGAATTTTACAAAACCAGACATAGCTGGTTGAAGTGTATATCCACGTGGTTCACCAGTTAAATTACCAGCACCGTAAGTTGAGCCGTGGTAACTTCTATATCTTGAGAAAATTTTGTGTCTACCTGTGTACATTCTAGCCATTTTTATTGCATTTTCATTAGCATCTGCACCACCATTGGTAAAGAAAACTTTTGCCATGTTGTCAGGCATTAGCTCTACAATAGCTTTTGCAAGTTCGCCTCTTACATCACTACCATAGCTAGGACCTATAAAGCAGTATGTATCTGCTTGTTTTTTGATAGCCTCAATAATTTCTTTGTTTCCATGACCTACGTTAAGGTTTACAAGTTGTGATGACATATCTGTATAGCGATTGCCTTCTGTGTCCCACATGTAAATACCTTCTGCTTTTTCAATAACTAGTGGAGTAAATCCACCTTGTTTTGACCATGATTGCAAATTGTACTCATTATGATTTTTTTGAACTGTAATTTTGTCCATAATAATTTCTCCTCTTTATTTTTTATAATTTATTATTTGGGAAATATGAAAACATAGCATTAATTCCATTATCGTTTGGTAATCAATCTCTTTTTCCATTACTTCTCTAATTTTTCTCATTTTGTTGTTTATTGTATTTCGGTGAACACCAGTTTGTGAAGCTAGTTCAAAAACACTACCGTTATACTCGCAATATTTTTTTAGCGAACTATATAAATCTGTGTTATTTGTTTCATCATATTTGATTAATTTACCAAGTGTTTCGAAATAAAAATCTTTTAAAACTTCAATATTATCGATGTTTAAAAGCATTTTATAAACACCAATTTCCCTATAATAGTAGAAATTTTCTTGTTTGAATTCTGATACCATTTGTGCAAATTTTGCTTGTTTATATAATTCTTTTATAAAACAAAATTCTTTTTGAGTTTGCGAAACTCCTATATGTATTTCACACGACTTATCAAGCATTTCTAATTTTTGTGGAAGTTGTTCTAAAGCATTCAAATGAACATTTTGATAAATAATATTTAAACTTTTATTCCAACTAAGTATACATTTGGGTTGTGAATTTAATTTAAGTATTTTAGAAAGGTCAGTACTATGATTATGAACAAATTTTGATGTTACATCTTTTTCTTGACTTTTCACGCAAAGGCTCATAACAGTATAATTTGACAAATTAGAAAAACCATTTTTTTCTAAAGTAGCTTGATAACCATTTGTATTTTGAGGGTCTAAAATCAAATTTTTAAATGCTTCTGTTAAACTTTGTTCTGTTTTTTCATCTGCAATAATAATTCTACAAAAAGCATAGGTTATATCAATAATTCTTGTTTCCCACGGTATAGTAAAAATTGGAAAATTATTTTGTTCACAGTAAACAATTACTTTAGGAGGAATTGTTTGAATGTAAGGTCCTATATTTATTACAACTCCACACGCATTATTTGCCTGAAGATTTTTAACAAAATTTAGCAACCAGTTTTCTTGATAATTGGCAATTCCTGTTGTAAAAACCAACTCGTCACCATGCAGGAACTCTGGAACTTCAGTATCTTCTACCATATGTACCCACCTTACAACATTTTCCATACCACCTGTTCCGGCAATAAGCTTTAAGTCATACATTTTTTCTGTATTTTTACAAAGCTTAGAAAGTGTTAAAGACATATGTTCACCTCTTTTGTATTTTTAAACGTAAAACAGTTAATGTTTATAAGTTTTTTATTTCAAACCTTTTACTTTGCCCTATTGCATTTACTGGACATACTAATTTACAAAGATGACAACCTACACATTTATTTGCAATTAGTATTATTTTTCCTTTTTCATTAATCTTAATAGCCTGATGTCCTGCATCAAAACATGAAATATAACAACGTTTACAGTTCACACATTTTGATTTATCAAACTTTGGATAAACTATGCTTTCTCTGTTAAGTGTATCTGGATTTATAATATTTTCTAACGCAACTCCAACAATATCTTCTACTTTGTCAATGTTTTCTTGATACATATATTCGCTAAAACCATGAATTAAATCATCTATAATCCTGTAACCGTATTCCATAACAGAAGTTGTTATTTGTATATTGCTACAGCCAAGTTTAATAAAGTCGATTGCATCCAAATAGTTTTCAATACCACCCATTCCACTAATTGGAACATTTTGCAAATCTTTACATTTTGCCATATCGCTTATAAATCTAAGTGCTATTGGTTTAACATTTCGACCTGAAAGTCCAGATACTGCTGATTTTCCGTCAACCACTGCATTAGCTGAATTCAAACTTTTAATAGTATTTATAGCAGCTAAGCCGTCAGCACCAGCTTTTATAGCCACAATAGCTGGTGTTTCCATATTGGCTAAATTCGGCGTCATTTTTGCCAAAATCGGAAGTTTTGTTCCTTTTCTAGCAGCTTTAGTATATTTTTCAACCAGTTCAGGATTTGTTCCAACGTCAGACCCTAAACCATGCGCTGACATATGTGGACACGAAAAATTACATTCAATAATATCGCAATTAGCTTCTTGAGAAAGCTTAGCGAGCTTTGTCCATTCTTCTTCGGTTTGCCCCATAATAGAAGAAACAATAATTTTGTTTGGGTAATTAGCTTTTAATTTTTTGAGTATCTCTAAATTTTCATCTAACGATTTGTCCGAAATCTGCTCCATGTTCTTAAAACTTTCAAAACTCCTGTTATTTGAACTAGTCACATCAAACCTTGGAGAAACTTCTTTTGGTTTATAGAAACCGATTGTTTTGTAAACCATTCCACTCCAACCCATATCGAAAGCTTTTGCAATCATATCATATCCACTTGCGACAACTGACGATGAAAGGAAGAATGGATTTTCGCATTTAACACCACAAAAATCTATACTTAAATCTTTTTTGTGGCTTTTTTTGGGAGTTAAAAACCCTGAAATCTTTTTAATTTTTATATTTGTGTCAAAATGAACACAGGCTTTTTCACATGGAGCGTAACAGTCTTTGCAAGTTTCTATATTAATTTGTTCACTTGCAGAAACTTCATTTTTAAACCTTAGAGAAAAAATTGCGCTAGCTGGGTCTAACCCTTTAACACAAGCTTTTGAACAACTGGCTTCATGACAAAGCATACATCTTGAAGTTTCGCTTGCTATTATCAAATCTCTATACATTTAAGTTTTTCTCCTTGTAACTTTTTACAAACGACCAACAATCGTTCATTAAATCTTTTATTTGTTAGTATTTAATGTACATTTAACAAATTTACCGTAACCTTTTTCACCTACAAATTCGCCATTGTCATATACTAGTTTACCCCTTGAATATGTCATAACTGGATAGCCATGTACCTTTACGCCTTCCCAAATTGTATGGTCACAGTCTGAATGCATTATATCATTTGTGATTGTTACATCTTTTTCTGGGTCATAAATTACTATGTCGGCATCTTTACCAATAGTCAATGAACCTTTATTTGTACAACCAAAAATTTCTGCTGGTTTTGTGCTACAAAGTTCTATAGCTTTTTGGAAAGTTATTTTACCACTATTAGCTGCTGAAAGCATGTAAGGATACATATTTTCAATGCCAGCACAGCCGTTAGGAATTTTTTGGAAATTATCTCTGCCCCATTCTTTTTCAAAAGATTGGAACGGACAGTGGTCAGTAGCAACTGTGTCAATATCACCACGAGCAATTGCTGCCCAAAGTGCATCTTGGCTTTCTTGACCTTTAATTGGAGGGGAACAAACAAAGTTTATTCCGTCTTCTCTTTTATATACATCAGATGTAAAGTTCAAATACTGTGGACAAGTTTCAGCATAAACTGTAAATCCATCGTCTTTAGCTTTTGTAACTGCTTCTACACCTTCTTTGTTTGCTAAATGAACTATATACAGTGGAGTTCCCACAGCTTTTGCAAGTGAAATTGCTCTTATATCAGCTTCGCCCTCTACAAATTCAGGACGTGACATATAGTGATACCAAGCAGAGGTTTTTCCCTCGTCTAAATATTTTTTGGATAATGTGTTAACAAGTTCATTATTTTCTGCATGTACTGCTATTAAAGCACCACATTCTTTTCCTTTTTGTAAAACTTGATAAAACACACCGTCTGTTACACCAAAATCGTAAACCATAAATACTTTGAATGACGGTACACCAAATTTTACGCATTCTTCTATGCTGTCAATAAGCCCATCGCTTACATCTTTAACAGCTACATGGAAAGAGTAGTCGACTGCAGCGTCTGGCGCACAAATTGCGTCACGTCTTTTAACTGAGTCTACCATGTTCTCGCCAAAGTCTTGTAAAACAAAGTCAAAAACTGTTGTTGTGCCTCCACAAGCAGCAGCTCTTGTACCTGCAAAATAGTCGTCTGATGAAATAGTTCCACCAAAAGGCATTGCAAGGTGAGTATGTGCATCGATTGCGCCTGGTAAAACTAGTTTACCTTTTGCATCAATAATATTTTCGCAATTTTCGCTGTCAATATTTTGTGCTATGGAAGCTATCTTTCCGTCTTTGACAGCGATGTCTGCTTTAAACATTTCTGTGGCAGTACAAATAGTACCATTTTTGATAATCATATCCATAAGAAAACCTCCGTTGTGCCCTTGGCACCTTAATCGCGTTTAAATTTCGTTTTTACATTAATTTTATTGTCACGAAATTAATTTTTTGTTATTTAAAGTAGGGGCGGCATTTCGCCCCTACAATTAAATTGCAATGAAAATATTTCGTAGGGAATGTGCAGTGCACATTCTACAAGTTACATTGTACCTTAGGAACGCCCAGTAGACGTTCCCTACGATACAATAATGCGTGATTTAATTAGTTTTTGTAAACAAGTACTAGACCAGAACTTTGGTAAACTTGAGCAACTTCTAGTAAATCCATACCAGCTGAGTTAGCTGAAATTAAGTTTGAAACCCATGTTACACCAAAATCAACATCGCCATTGTAAACAGCTGTTGTTTCGCCGATGTCACCACCACCAGAAATGATAGTTACATCTAGACCGTAATCGTCATAGTATCCAAGTTCAAGTGCTACATAGTAACCCATGAATTGTGCTTGTGGTAACCATTTTAATTGGATAGAAACTTCTGATTGTTCTACTTCTCCAATTTCAGCAGTTAAGAATGAAGCATCATATAATTCTTCTGCTGTCATATCTGCTAAAGCTGTAACTGCGTCTGGGTCGTCAAAAGTTAAGTAATTTTGTGCAAGTTCAAGTGTTTGAGCCATAGCGTCTGCATCAATGTAGCCGTAATCAGTAACTGTGTTACCAGATGTATCAGTTGTTACAAGTTTTGCAACTTCTTCAGCCATGTATAATTGGTGGTCAGAAGATACTGAAGAACCGTAGTTATATACGATTTCTGCTGCTTCTTCTGGGTTTTCAACTGCATATGCCCAACCCTCTAATGAAGCTTGTACAAAAGCTGCAACAGTGTTTGGGTTTTCTTCTGCAAATTCTGATGTACAGAAGATGTTATCTTCAAGCATTGCAACGCCTTCTTCATTCATAGAGATATAGCTAACTGTATCTCCATAGCCATAACCACCGTCATAGTCGTTAATAACAAGACCTAACTCATTGTAAGTCATAGCTGATGCTAATGTGACTGTGTCATTGTCAAATCCGTCCATGTCAAAGTCTTGAGATAGATAAGTTGTTGGTAGGTCGTATTTAGCTAGAAGTGCTAAAATTTCGTATTCATTACCAAGACCCCAGTTACCAACTGTGCCAGCTTCTGAAGCTGCTGTAATAATCTCTTCGTTTGTGAGTTCATCTGTTGATACAGATGTATCAGCTGATGTGTCGTCTGTGCTTGTTGTGTCTTCTGATGAGCAAGCTGTAAAGCTTGTTGCAAGCATTAGCGCTGCTAATACTGCTGCTAGTTTTTTCATTTTCATAATAATTTCCTTTCATTATTAAATATATAATCAATACTAATTTAGTATGTGATTTCAATTAATTTTTACGATTTTTTAAGCATATTCCTTGTACTAACATTAATATTCCATACATAACAACTCCAATTACACAAGCTACTGCTATGTAAGCCCAAGCTGATGCGTATTGCGCTATAAGAATATTCTCACGAATTTGTCTGCCAACTCCTGTAATATATTCTGCAAAATATTCTGATACTAATGTACTAATTACACTTATTGGAACACTTACTCGAAGTGCTATAAAAATATATGGTATGCTGTTAGGAAAACGAAGTTTTAATAAAACTGTCATTTTATTACAAGCGTAAGATTTCATTAAATCTTCTGAAAAAGGTTTAAGTTCGTTAAGACCCCTGTATGCATTTACACTCATTGAGGCTGTACACATAAGCATTACCACTAAAATTTTACCTACATAACTCCTAACCTCTGCACTAGAACTTACATCTGTTGTCCAGTTTGCAATTGCTGGTGCTAAAGCTACTATTGGAATTGCATTGAATATTGAAACTACTGAAAGTCCACCAACACCATAGGTTTTGAAAAATGTTGCAACAAGTGCTACCAAATATCCTAAGATAGAACCCAATATAAGCCCTGGAATTGCAACTTTCACTGTTGCCATTGCGTTTGTCAACATTTTTTCGCCATTTGCTGTAATGATAGCAAGAATTTTACTTGGAATAGGTAAAATAAATGAATCTGTATTAAATATAATATGTAAAATCTCATTTTCCCAAAGTAGAAATATAATAACTCCAAAGGCTAACGGATATACAAATGAACTTATTTTATCCCATGAAAATTTTTTTATAAAATTCATTTATTTTCCACCTTTCTTTTTTTTCTAACTTTGCTACCACACACTTGTTTTTGAATTAATCCTATTAATGTAAAACTCATAACTCCAATAAAGGCACTTAAGAAAACGATTTGCCAAAATACATATCTTGTCATAGCTCCTTTTAGTGATTGAGATAACAGAACACCTAAACCAGAGTCACCTTGTAGTGTGTCAACAAGTATTGAAGCTGTAATAGCCATTGGTGCTGAAATCTTTAAACCAGTAAAGAAATAAGGAAGCGATGATGGAATTAATGTTTTTGTATAAAGTTGAAACTTTGTTGCTGCGTATGAGAACATAAGTTCATGTTTTTCTTTTTCTACTGCTTGAAAACCAGCTAGTGTGTTTGTTGCTACTGGGTAGAATGTCAAAATAGCTGCAATTACTATACGGCTTTGTGTAATGTCGCCCGTAATAGCGTTTATGATAGGTGCCATACCTAAAATTGGAATCATTTGTATAAGCATTAAGTAAGGGAACGCAATTTTTTCAACTATTCTACTTAAGTTCATAAGTAAAGCTAAAATAAAACCTAATATTGTACCTATTGCAAAACCGATACCTGCTCTTGATAACGTAGCACCTGCGTTCACTAAAACCATTTGTATGGCAGTTTGAGTACCATTTATTTTACTTGTACTAAAAACTGACTGAATTATACATACTAAACTTGGCAAAACATTTTCTGGTGTTCTTTCGGTAGCTGCAACATAAACAGCACATACTTCCCAAATGATTATTAAAGCTGCAACCCAAATAAATGTTACAAAGCCTTTTGACGTGGTTATTTTTTTAATTTTTTCCATAAGCTTTGCTCCTTTTTTTATATTATATACCCTCAAAGCTATTTCTAACTTTTGCTACTAAGTCGGTAAATTCTTTTGTGTTTTTCATTTCTTGAGTTCTTGGTCTTGGAAGTGTAACATCTATAATTGCTGAAAGTCTGCCAGGATGAGGAGATAGAACACAAATTCTATCAGACAAGAAAACTGACTCTGCTATATTATGTGTTACAAAAGCAATTGTTTTGTTTGTTTTTCTCCAAATTTTAAGTAAATCTTCGTGCAATTTCTCTCTTGTAAATTCATCCAAAGCTGAGAATGGTTCATCCATTAAAAGAATTTCAGGTTTAATCGCTAAAGCTCTTGCTATACCAACTCTTTGCTGCATACCACCTGAAAGCTCCCTTGGATACGCATCTTTGAAATCTGTAAGTCCTACAAGCTCAAGCATTTGCATTGCTTTTTGCTCTCTTTCAGCTTTTGGAATTTTCATTATTTCTAATGGAAGCATTACATTTTTGAGAACTGTTCGCCAGTCATATAAAACAGCACTTTGAAAAACTATACCATATCTTTGTTTTAGCCTTGCTTCTTTTGGACTTTCTCCACCGACTGTTATTTCACCTGATGTTGGCTTTAATAAGTCTGCCATTATACGAAGTAAAGTTGTTTTACCACAGCCAGAAGGCCCGAGCAAAGAAACAAACTCACCTTTTTGTATATCTATGCTTACATTTGTTAAAGCTGTTACTTCTTTATCTTCTGTTTTGTAAACCATACCAATATCTTTTAGCATTATTTCTACATTTGTGTTTACTTTAGTTTCTGACATACTATTTCATCTCCTAATTTTAAAAAAACAGACAATGGAACCATCTGACTCCATTGTCTGTTTTAAATATTATTTAATTATAAACTCGTAACATATAAAAGAAGACAATGAAATCACCATCGACTTCATTGTCTTTTATATTGTTATATTTTTTCTTGATTTGATATTCAAAGTATACCACAGCACAACACACAGGTCAACAATAAAATATTTTTTTGACATTTTGTACCTTTATCATTCTTTTGTCATAAAAATTAATGTGCATTTTTATACTAAATATACAAATAATATAAAAATTAATTAGCATTTGAACAATTAGTGTGCTGATAACCATATGCTATAGCACAATATAAGCGTATGAATTCTAGCATGAATAGTAAATATATGTGTTGTTTTATAAAATCACACAAAGTTAATGTTTTAACGCACTGAAATTTACTATAGATATTTTGCATTTATTATGTTATAATTATAAAAAATTATTTTTGGAGGATTAATTATATGGAATTATTAGAACGATTTTTAAAGTACACATCAATTAATACACAATGCGACAGAAACAGCAAGGCTATACCTACTAATCAAAATGAATTTATTATAGCTAATGTTATTGCAGACGAACTTAAAGAATTAGGAATTGAAGTTACAGTTAACGAGCATGCTCATGTTTATGGCAAACTGCCTGCAACACCTGGTTATGAGGATAAAATGCCAATTGGATTTATAGCTCATATGGATACTTCGCCAGACTTTAGTGGCGAATGTGTTAAACCTCAAATTATTGAAAATTATCAAGGTCAAGATGTTAAACTTGGCGATACAGACAGAGTTTTATCTGCAGAAAAATTTCCAAACCTTAAAGATTACATAGGAAGAACTTTAATTACAACAGACGGCACTACTCTACTAGGAGCTGACGACAAAGCTGGTGTTGCTGAAATCGTAGAGCTTGCTAAAATTTTGGTAACAAACAACATTCCACATGGTCAAGTTTCCTTAGGCTTTACACCTGACGAAGAGGGTGGCGACGGTATATCTGTATTTAATGTAGAAGAATTTGGCGCAACTGTCGCTTATACTTGTGACGGTTCTACTGAGGGTGAAGTTGAATATGAAAACTTTAACGCTGCTACTGTTTTAGTAAATATTGAAGGCTTTAACGTTCATCCTGGTAGTGCAAAAGACACTATGATTAATGCTTCATTAGTTGCTATGGAGTTTAACTCTATGTTACCTAGTTTAGAAGTACCAAGCCATACAGAAGATTTTGAAGGGTTTTATCACCTTTGTGAAATGAGTGGCGACAATGAAAAAGCTAAACTTTTTTACATAGTTCGTGACCACGATATTACTTTGTACGAGGGAAAAATTAAAACCGTAAAACTTATTGAAAAAGTTATGAATGAAAAATATGGAGTTGGAACAGTTACTCTTGAAATTATACCTAGCTATAGAAATATGAAAGAAAAAGTTGAGCCACATATGCATTTAATTGACAACGCTAAAAAAGCTATAGCAATGGCTGGTCTTGAACCAGAAACAAAAGCTATTAGAGGTGGAACAGACGGAGCTGCTTTATCTTACAAAGGTTTACCTTGTCCAAACCTTGGAACTGGTGGTCAAGCATTCCACGGCCCTTATGAGCATATAACTTTAGAGGGTATGGAAATTTCTACTCAAATTATTTTAAATATCGTAAAAAATTACGCTAAATAAATTCAAAAAACTTTAGTTATAAGCAAAACAACAGACGGAACGACTAATGTTCGTTCCGTCTGTTGTTTTATCACATTCATTGAATTTCAAGCCATTGTTTCAAGCATTTTTAAAGAAACTTGATACGGACATTCTTTATTTTCTAACCAATTAATAGCTTCAACTAACATATATTTACCCATTCTAGCAACTTCATTACCAGAACTACCGGCGATATGCGGAGTTAAAAATACATTATCTAAATCTTCAAAAGCGTTTCTTTGGTGATTGTTTTCATCAATCATAACATCAAGTACAGCTGTTCTTGTAAGATTGTCATTTAACGCTTTAATTAAATCGGCTTCAACAACTTGTGCACCTCTACCAGTATTTATAAAAGTCGAATTGTCTTTCATTAAAGTAAAATGTTTGTAGTTTAAAAGACCTACGGTGCTAGGTAAGTTAGCTATATGATTTGAAATTACTTGACAACTTTCAAAAATTTCTTCTAAACTTGCACGTTTTGCACCTATTTGGTCTAACACTTCGTCACTAGCAAAAGGATCGTAAGCTAAAACTTCTATATCATAATTTTGCAGTCTTTCGCACACCATTTTACCAATCATGCCTACTCCTAAAACGCCTACTTTTATATTATAATTACCAGACCCTAAAAAAGCGTAATTTTTAGAAGTTTCTCTCCCCTTTGTTTTATATAAATAACTAGATTGATAAAACCCTTTACTAGCCAAAACAATTTGCGCAATTGTATATTCAACAACAGGTATTGCGTTAGCAGCCCATGCACTAAAAACTTTAACATCACAATGCAAGAAAGGTCTAGCAAATTTTTGAACTGAACCAGCTGCATAAAATACTGATTTTAAATTCGGTAAATACTCTTTAATTTCGTCTTCTGAAAAACTAATCATTCCCCAAGTAGAGAAAATAACTTCAGCTTTTTTTAAAACTGCGAGATGATTATTTATAGTTTTAGTTGTGATAATTTCATTATAAATCAAAAAATTGTTTTCAATTTCAGCTCTAGTTTTATCATCATAAATTTCAAATAATCTATCCATATTACTCATGTAAACAGCAAGTGTTTTAGTAACCGGTTTTTCAGTAAAATTTATTAACTCATCTAAAGCTTTACAGTCTAGTTCGAAATTATTTATCTTATCGTCTAGTACAAACTCTAAAATCAAATTTACGCTTACTCCTTTTTTATAAATAGTTTTTAAATATTGCTTCCAGTTTGATATAGCAGTACTTAACAAATGACGTTCGTTACCTTTTGTCCACGCAAACACATGCATGTTTATTATAAATGGTGCTAAAAGCTTTATTTCTTCTATTTGTTCGTCAAAAGTAACGTCGGGATTGGGTTGCCAATAACATGCCACATTTTCTTTATTAATTGCATTAATTAGCTTATATGCACTTTCTTTTGTTTGCGTAAGCGTGCCACGATGGTATTCGAAAGCTATAATAACATTTTCTTTTTCTGCTAAATCTGCACAATTTTGAAACACTTTTACAAGATTTATGAATTCTTTTTCAGAATAATTTTCTATAGTTTTATCCCCAGCCCAAACTCTAATAACTTTAACGCCTAAAGCGACTGCAGTATTCAAAACAATATCAAAATCATTTGTTAATCCACGGAAATAAGAACCGTAAGAAGTTATCGATATATTATTTTGTTGACATTTCAACTTTACTTCTTCTGCCTTTTTGAAATCACCTACAGGTATATGTACATCTGATCCCCATTCTATAGCATTTAAATCATTTTTGACTGCCAAATTTATAATTTCATCAACATTTAAATGTCTAAATGTTACAGAAGTTAAAGCTTTTAAAGCTATCATATATACACCTCAATTTTATTAATTAAAAGTTTAATTTCCAAACAATTGTGCTATTGCTTCTTTAACAGCCTCAACCGATTCAGTGTTAGGCTCCATAACATAAGCGTTTGCACCACCTAATGAATAGCATGAGTCTTTACTGTCATATCCTGTCGCCGAAATAGTTTCAATATTCCACGAAGCTCCGTCATCAATTTGCATTTTAAGTATTTCTGTTATTTCGCTTGATGTTAAATTAGTTTGAAAATTATCACTCACGCTTTCTATAATCGAAGGAAGTCCAGTTAAAATACTTGGTGACATAGCTTTATTTATAATACCAATTATAACTTGTTGTTGGTTTTTTCCACGCTGATTATCGCCATCACTAAATGCATAACGTTCTCTTGAAAAAGCTAATGCTTGAGTGCCATTCATTGTATTAGTGCCTTTTGAAACATAAAATCCACTTAAGTGACTACACTCAAAACTATATTCAGAATAAACTTCAACGCCACCTAAAGCATCAATTATATTAACAACTGAAGTAAAATTCACTTTGACATAATAGTCAATTTTTATGTCATAAAGTTGTTCTAGCGCAGCTATAGATGCATCAACTCCGTAAATACCTGCATGTGTAAGCTTATCATACGCACCATTTGTTACTGTTGGAAAAGTAACATAATAATCTCTTGGGGTTGTTGTAAGCAAAATCTCTTTTGTAACTGGGTTTACAGACATAATTATATTAGTATCGCTTCTGCTTTTGTTTGAAATAGAACCAGACGTATCTATGCCACTTATATAAATATTAAATGGCTCTTCAGAAATAGATAAGTTTGATATATATTCATCATCAAGCTCTGTTTCAGAAGTTTCTTTTTCATTTTCTAAAATAATTCCAAAGCTATAAATTGTTTTAACATTATCTAAATATCCGTCTAAATTTTCTTCAATAAGAGGAGTTAATGCATCGTTTATAATCATAGCATCAATTTCACCGTTTAATAAAGCTGTTGCTTGATCTATCATATTATCATATGATGTTACTTCGATAGTTTTATCTAAAACTCTTTCAATTTCTTCAACCATCAAATCGTTATTTTCAGTATCGACATAAGTTTGAACGGCAAATTCGCAATATGATGCGTCAAATATATCTTCTGCTGGATTGTCACTAGTTACGATTACTACCATGTTTGTAGTTTCGTAAGTTATTCCAGTAATATTAGTAAGAACGCTTAAAAAAGTAGAAATGCCTACTGTTCCTAAAATAAAAGCAATTGACAAAATAACGCTACTAAGTACATTAAGCACCTTTAACCCTTTGTTTTTAATAAAATTAAGTGTTATATTTAAAGCACAAAATAAGACTAAAATAATTATTAGTGGTAATAAATATTTATCTGGCACGACATTTGCGTTTATTATATGAAAAATAAATACTGTAGTAGCGATAAGTTGTATAATCGTTGGTACAAAGATTAAATTTTTATTTTTTTTAGATTTACTAGAAATATTATTATTGCTGGATTTTTTATTTGGTTTTGAATATCTATTAGTCAATTTCATTCCCTCTACTTTCTTAATAATTATATTAACATAATTATTAAAAATTATCAAGAAAATAATTAACTCTGAATTTAATATTAGGTATTAATAGATTTTTTATAAAAAAACAAATCCTCATTTATAAAAATCAAAGTAGGATTTGTTCAAATTGGAAATTACAAACAATAAGATTATTCTTCGTCAGGCATATCCCAGTTATGCCAAACATTTTGTACATCATCATTATCTTCTAACATTTCTAATAATCTATTCATTTTTACAACTAATGCAGGGTCTTCAATAGCAGATAAAGTATCTGGTACCATTTCAACTTCAGCAGAAATAAATGCGTATCCTTTTTCTTCTAAATCGCTATTTACAGCTGAAAAATCATCAGGGTCAGTGTAAACTTGAAAAATATCCTCGCTAGCCATGAAATCTTCAGCGCCACATTCTAAAGCATCGGTCATAACTACATCTTCGTCTAATCCTTCACTTTCAATAATTAAAACACCTTTTCTTTTAAACATAAAAGAAACACATCCAGTAGTTCCCAAATTGCCACCAAATTTATCAAAATAATGACGCATATCACCAGCTGTTCTATTTCTATTGTCCGTTAAAGTTTCCACTATAACAGCAACACCATTAGGACCGTAGCCTTCATAAGTACAGTTTTCAAAGTTATTAGCGTCGCCGTCACCAGCTGCTTTTTTGATTATTCTTTCGATATTATCGTTAGGCACATTATTCGCTTTAGCCTTAGCGATACAATCTTTTAATTTTGAATTGTTATTAGGGTCAGCACTGCCACCCTCTTTAACAGCAACCATAAGTTCACGACCGATTTTTGTGAACACTTTCGCTCTTGCTCCATCAGTTTTAGCTTTTTTATTTTTTATAGTGCTCCATTTTGAATGTCCAGACATACTTAAACCGCCTTTTTTATTAAATAATTTGTATTTTTTAATTTTATCACAAATTTTATTTAATTTCAACTTGATTTTTTCAAAAAAATGTATTATAATAAAAAAGTTCCAATTGCCGGTGTGATGGAATGGCAGACGTGAAGGACTCAAAATCCTTTGGTAGTGATACCGTGTCGGTTCGAGTCCGACCACCGGCACCAATAACACATAATCCGAACCAAATAGTCTTTATAGACGAGTGGTTCGGATTTTGTCTTTCTTTGAAAGAATTTTCTAAGTAGGTTCTTCTATTTTACAGTCTAATAAAACGATTACTTGAATTTATTCATATATATAAAATCAATTATTTGTTTTTATCACAACCTATTGTTGTTTCCTTTTTATTTAAAATCCCGTTTAATTCATTGTTTCTGACAGTGATATTATCTATAACATTATTTAAATAAGTTTCTATTTCTAGATTGATGTGTTTATTCATATGTTCATTAAATGCTTTATAATCTATGTTTCCAAATAAAGATTTTGGAGTATATTCATTTTCCTTATCAGCATACATTCCAAGATGATTTTTATCGATAAAACTAGAAAATAAAGCTTTACCAGATTCTTTACCAGGTTCTTTATACCAATTATAACAAATTACAAAGACATATACAAATGCAAATTACATATGGGCAATCATGCCCATAGCTGGTGTTGTATTTTAGTACATATAGTGGTAAAATAAAATCATGGACCTTGAAAATTGAAAATTGTTATGAAAGTTATTACTTTCTTGGGGAAGTCAGCGATGATATGAGCTGGCCAAGAGAAAAGTTGTGATATTCATAATAATGTAATTTAGAGAAAAGGAAGGATAACATGAGCGAAGAAGCTAATATTGTAAAATTAACAACATCAGATGGAAAAGCCTATGGAAATCGCTTGATAATGGCGATTATATATACTTTAAAAAATAAGTCTACAAAAGAAGAACCAATAAGCATATGTCAATTAGGTAATTATGTGTTTGGTACAGAAGATTATGAAAACAATAAAGGTGACCGAGATAAAAGCATGCAAAGGGCATTGCTTGACCTTAAAGATGTTTTTGAAATTAACTACGAGTTAAAAAGCTTGTTCCCTATATCTGAAAAATCAAATTATACAGTTAAAAGAAATAAATGGCAATTATATTACAACCAAAATTTAAGTGAAAGCGAACTTAACGTAATTATTTTGTCTTTACTACAATCCAATTGTTTTGACGATTATAACGCAGATAATTTGATTGGAAAAATCATTGATTTAGCTGGTATAAGCGAAAATGGTTTCGCTAAAGGACGACTCGAAAATGTTATTCTAACTGAATGGGGAAAAAATGAAAAGCAAAAATTTGCTATTACAGATGTAATTAAGACAATGGATTTTCTTTACAACGCAATAACATGCAACAAAATTCCTAACAAAATAAGTTTTGTCCTGTATGGATATAACAGAAAAGGTGAACGTACAGCGGTACGCAATGGCTACAAATATACAGTAAGTCCACTTTACTTAGCTGTTCATGGTGGGAGATTTTGGCTTTTAGCTAAAACCAAAAATTATGAAAATATTTCTTTTTATCCCCTAGATTTAATTGGAGATCTAAAAGAACTAGAGTGTGAAGAATCAGAGCATATCCAAAATTTTAATAGGAAAAAATTTTTAAATGAGCATATGAATTTGAGTTACGATGAACCCAAAGTAGCATATATAAAATTTCATAAATATATTCCAAACACGGCTACAGAAAATGTTAGAGTTTACACCAAAATTTATAATACTTTTGGAAAAGACTTTCAGTACAGTGACAAAACTGCAGAAAAGCTAGGCGAAAATTGGGAAGTTATTAAAGTAACGAGAAGTCCTTTTGGTCTAATAAACTGGGTGTTAAGTAATAGTGAAGATGTTTCGCTTATACTGAACGAGGAATTGGTTGAAAAACCTTATATTAGTGATACAAGATTTATAGCCAAAGAAGTAGAAAAAAAGCTAACACAAATACGTAAAGCTTATGAGTGACGGAGGATTTTATCAATGGATAAAAATGAAATGAACGAAGCGATAAAAAACATATTTTCAAAGTTTTATGATGTTCTTGCAAGTTATGATGAAACAAATTGTTATCGAAAATCACCTGAAGACGGAGTTACAATAAGACAATTTTTAAACGGAAAATTTAAAGATGTCAGCAAAGCTATTTTTAAAATTTCGTTAGTGAATGGAGAAATTTCAGACATACTTTATAGGATATTTGAAGAACTAAAAGAATTCGTAAATAGTTACGAAGCGCCAGGAACAGCTTTTAGGTGGATAGAATTAAACCCTAAATTATTGTTTTTTGATGCTGTATTTGATATTATAGAAGAAGACCCAACACTTTACGAAAAAATAAAATCCGGTGAAACCGTTGTAGAATGTTCGTTTTTTCCAAGCACATTAATGATAAATGCGAGAGAAAAATATTTTAAAGATGCAGTTTTAGACATAAAAGAAAACGATTTGGAACATTTAGAATCAAAAATATTCCAAAATGAGTTATTAGAAACTCTTAAAATTGTTTTTATAAATGATTTCAATTTGATTTAAAATAAAAGTATAACTTTTGTATTAGAAATGGAGGAAAACATGATATACGTTGCAGCTGACATACATGGCGATTTTGTTAAATATCAAAAACTCCTAGAAAAAATCAAATTAGGTGCCAAAGACGCCCTTGTAATTTTGGGCGATGTACTTGACCGTGGCTCAAGTGGCATGAAAATACTGCTTGATATTATGGATAAAGAAAATATTTTTATGATACTTGGCAACCACGAGCAAATTGCCCTTGCGTGTTTAAAAACACTTAGCCAAGTAATTACAAAAGAAAGTATAGAAAAATTCGACGAAGCCACAACTGAAATGCTTGTTGAATGGGTGTATAACCTAGGAGGGCAAGCAACAATAGAAGACTTTTCCAAACTGTCAAAACTTGAGAAAAAAATTGTTTTGGATTATATAGAAGAATTACCACTGTACGAAGAATTTGTGATTAATAATCAAAAATATTTGTTAGTACATGGTGGACTAGAAAATTTTTCACCAGATAAAGACATAGATGACTACACAATCGACGAAATTGTATGGAATAGGATTGACTACAAAAAGAAATATTTTGAGGATACAATTATAATAACAGGTCACACTCCAACTAGAACCATAGAAGATAACCCTAACCCTGACTTTATTTACAAAGCCAATAACCATATAGCCATAGACTGTGGTTGTGTTTTCGCCGGTGGAAGACTTGGCTGTCTATGCCTTAATACAATGGAAGAAATCTACGTGGACTAATGTTATATAGGAAAACATTGATTAATATTTTATATTATGTTAAAATTTAAATATTAATTTCTTTAGGAGGTATTGTTTTGAGTACTAAAATAAATATTGAAAGTTTACATAATTTCGTAAGCCAATCATTAACAGCTTATGGAATGCAAGAAAATTACGCTGAAATGGTGGCACAGGTATACACAAGTGCTACACTTAGAGGTGTAGGGCATCATGACATTTATGATTTTAAAGGTCGATTAAATAATATTGAAGCTAATAAAATAAATATTAACCCAGAATTTAAACAGTTGCATGCATTTGGAGCAATGGAAAGTTGGGATGCTGATAATACATTAGGTGAACTTGCTTGTTCATTTGGTATAAGAAAAGCTATGGAGCTTGCCGATGTTCATGGAATTGGTTTTTGTGCACTGCAAAATACTAATCATTTTTTAGCGTCTGCACCTTACGTTTCTTACGCAGCTGAGAAAGGCTACATAGCTATAGTGCTTGCAAAAAGTGCCGTTAATATGTCAATGCCAAATTCAGAAAAAAGTTGCATGAGTGCACTTCCTATGGGATTTGCCTACCCTACTAATCAAGATTATCCTGTAATGTTGGATTTTTGTACAGCGTATGCTTCAATGGGACAATTGCACGAAAGAAAATCAAATAACAAAGAGGTTTCTCCTTGGTGGGGTAGCGATGTTAACGGCGAAACAACTACAAGTGCTACTGACATGATTAAAGGTGCACGTTATCCAATTGGTTTGCATAAAGGTTTTGGACTTTCAATGTTAGGCGAAGTGCTAACTGGTGTTATGTCTTCTGGAACAATCATGGACCAAGGTTGCAATGAAAATAATCATAAGAGTGTTACCTCCCACACTGCAATAGCTATAAAAGCAGATGCATTTTTTTCTATCGAAGAATTTAAGGAAAAATCCACTTATATATCTGATAGAGCAAAAGAACTTGGTGGAAATTCTTTACACATACCAGGCGAAGGTTCAGCAAAATCACAAAGCGTAATTTTAGAACAAGGTTATATAGAATTAAAAGATGATTTAATAAAGGATTTGAATGAATTTGCTGTTAAATTAAACATTAACACTTTATAATAGTTACTAATTAAATAATGCTGTACAGCAAATTTGCCTAGTTATAAAACTTTTATATCAATCTAAAATTGCAAACAAAGTTACTACACTATATTTTTAGAGGTTATAGATGAATAAATTTAAAATTAAATATCAATCAATATTATTAATTTTATTAATGATATTAACAATGTCGGGTTGTTCTATTGATTTTCCTATTAGCTACACAAGCTATGATACGTCGTATTCGTTAGACAGCATACCTGAATATTCAAATTCGGCTTATGTCATTATAAATGAAAATGTACCGTATTTTGCACAAGAGGAACTTCCAACTACTTCTTTTGAAGCATATGGCGATCTTGACAATTTAGGCAGATGCACTGTGGCGCTTGCTTGTGTAGGGATAGACCTTATGCCAACTGAAGACAGAGAGTCAATAAGCAGTATAATTCCTACAGGTTGGAATCAAGCGCAATATGACAATGTTGACAGTAGTTACTTATACAATAGATGTCACTTGATAGGGTTTCAGCTAACAGGCGAAAATGCAAACGAGTACAACCTTATAACTGGCACTAGATATATGAATGTTGAAGGTATGTTACCTTTTGAAAATATGATAGCTGATTATGTAATCGAAACTGAAAATCATGTTTATTTTAGCGTAACGCCAATTTTCGAAGAGGATAACTTAGTGGCTAGTGGTGTATTAATGGAAGCTATGTCAGTTGAAGATGAGGGTCAGGGGATTTGTTTTAACGTTTATTGTTATAACGTTCAACCTAATATATTCATTGATTATTCTGACGGTTCGAGTTATTATATTACTGAAAATGACAATCAAGAAACTCAAAGTACTGAAATAACATATATATTAAATACAAGTTCAAAAAAGTTTCATGAAGTAAACTGCAGTAGTGTTAGCACTATAAGCAAAAAAAACTATGAAGAAACCTCACTCACACGTGAAGAATTGATTGAGCAGGGCTATTCACCGTGTGGTAACTGCGACCCTTAAATTAACGACTGCAATAATTTTTATTGCAGTTTTTTTCTTTAGAATTATTCTCATCTTTTAGAGAAATGATAGTATTTATTTTGCTTAGAAGTAGCCATTCTTTCATTATAAGATTATTAATCATTGAAGAACTGTTTTTAAAGCCTAATTCCATTTGACAATTACATATCGAATTACAACTATATTTTTTTATAATTTCTTGAAGTTTTTCTCCCTCTGCATTCATTATATGGGCGATAGCCATTTCTTCAAGTGCAACTGATTCCAGTAAATCAATAATCGTGTTATCAAAACTAGGCCTATTTTTTCCGTCAGGTATTTCAGGCATTCCCATATCGTTACCTCCAAATTTTACTATTAATAATTATGATTTTTAAAAATATTATAGAATATAAAAATTATATTTATCTTATACAATTGTATTGACGATTTTTATTTCGGGGTGTATAATGTGTACAAGTTAATAAGAATAATTGTGTTCTTAGTGTATTGAAAGGTGGAAAATAATATGAAAACGTTACCAGTAGCAGTCCAAGTTTATTCTGTAAGAGATATTGCAGAAAAAGACTTCAAAGGAACTTTAGAAAAACTAAAAGCAATAGGTTACACAGGTGTAGAACTTGCAGGTTTGTACGGATTAAAACCATCCTATATTAAAGAGGTTTTAACAGAGTTAGACCTTATCCCAGTTTCAGCACATGTTCCATTTAATGAATTAGTAGATGATTTAGAAGGCACAGTTGCAGCTTATAAAGAAATCGGTGTTTCTTACATGGCAATTCCTTATTTAGGCGATGACGACCGTCCAGGTGCTGTAAACTTTGAAGAAAATCTTAAAAAAATGGTTACAATTGGTGAGTGTATAAAAGCAAACGGTATGACTATGCTTTACCATAACCATGATTTCGAATTTATCAAAATGCCTAATGGTGAATATGGTCTTGACTATATTTACAGCACAATTTCTCCAGAAATTCTACAAACCGAAATTGACACTTGTTGGGTTAAAGTTTCAGGTGAAAATCCTGCTGAATACGTAAAAAAATACAGTGGTAGAGCACCAGTAGTTCATTTAAAAGACTTCATAAAAGAAGGTCAAGTTGCTAACATGTATGAACTAATTGGTCTTGAGTCAGAGAAAAAAGAAGAAACTGGTAAATTTGAATTTAGACCAGTAGGTTATGGTTGTCAAGATTTTAAACCAATTTTAGAAGCTTCTGTAGAAGCTGGAGCTTCTTGGGTTGTAGTTGAGCAAGACCAAGCTTACGAAAGAACAACAATTGAAGCAGTAACTTTGAGCCGTGAATACCTAAAAACTTTAGGTTGGTAATAATTTTTTTAAGGGTAGGTGTTTTCATCTACCCTTTTTTACAGGAGGAACAATGAAAGCTTTTATAGGAACATACTCAAAAGATATTTTATATCTTAACGAAAATGAAATTTATCCATGTGGAAAATGCGATAGTCCGTCATATTTGGCGTATTATAACAACGATATAGTTGCTATTTCTGAACTTGCTGATTTTGACAATAAAGAAACTGGAACTGTCAACTTTTTCAAAAATAATAATAACATATTAACTGAAAAAAGTAGTAATTTAAGTTTTGGAAAATACCCTTGTCATTTAACAACTGCTAACGGCATATGTTTTGTAGCTAATTATGGGAGTGGTACTGTTAGCGCCTATAATGTAGAAAATGGTATGGAACTTATTAAAACTATAGAGCATGACACTGTTTTTGAAAATAAAATTCATGATGTTGATAGTAAATTTTATGATTATTTAGACAAAGAAAAGTGTGCAAAAATTGAAGGACGACAAAAAACTGCCCACGCACATAGCACAGTTTTAACATCGGATAATAAATACATAGCAGCCTGCGACTTAGGACAGGATAAAGTTGTTTTTTATGACTTTGAAATGAATATACACAGTGTTTTTCAACTACCAAGTGGGCAAGGTCCTAGACATATTATTTTTGATGAAAATAAAGCTTATATAGTAACAGAGCTTGCTTCAACTTTAATTACTTGTGCTTATAATGATGGAATATTGACTTTTGAAAGTTTAACTTATACATTAAAAAAAGACGATATTACTAATAATGCTCCAGCTGCTATAAGATTTTCTCCTTGTAAAAAATATATCGCAGTTAGTAACCGAGGTCATGACAGTATAAGTTTATTTGATGTGAAAAATAATATGAAATTAATACAAAATATTTCATCATACGGAAAAGGACCTAGAGATATAGAATTTTCAAACGATGGGAAATTCCTACTTTGTGCAAATCAAAACAGTAATAACATTAGTTTTTACAGCGTAACTGATGGTAAATTAGAATATTTGTACGAAAAAACTCTTGATTGCAGCCCAGTTATGATACTTTTTGAAAAGAACAGCTAAATCACTTGATTTTTTTACCGTTTTAAACTATAATAATACTATAAATGAAAAATAAAATTTTTGGAGGACTATAAAATGTTGGTATCTACAAAAGAAATGCTTACAAAAGCAAGAGAAGGTAAATATGCAGTAGGTCAATTCAATATTAACAATCTTGAATGGACAAAAGCTGTTTTACAAACTGCTCAAGAAAACAACTCACCAGTTATCTTAGGTGTATCTGAGGGTGCTGGTAAATACATGTGTGGTTACAAAACAATCGTTGGCATGGTTAATGGTATGTTAGAAGAACTTAATATCACAGTTCCTGTAGCACTTCACTTAGATCATGGTTCATTCGAAGGTGCAAAAGCTTGTATCAATGCAGGTTTCTCATCTGTAATGTTTGACGGTTCACATTATCCAATCGAAGAAAACATTGCTAAAACAACTGCTTTAGTTAACGCTTGTGATGTTCTAGGACTTTCAATTGAAGCTGAAGTTGGTTCAATCGGTGGCGAAGAAGACGGCGTTGTTGGTGCTGGCGAATGTGCTGACCCAGACGAATGTAAACTAGTAGCTGATTTAGGCGTAACAATGCTTGCAGCTGGTATCGGTAATATTCACGGTGTATACCCTGAAAATTGGGCTGGTCTTTCATTCGAAACTCTTGAAGCTATTAGCGATAAAGTTGGTGAAATGCCTCTAGTTTTACATGGTGGTACTGGTATTCCTGACGATATGATTGCTAAAGCAATTTCTTTAGGCGTTGCAAAAATCAACGTTAACACTGAATGTCAACTTGTATTTGCTGCCTCAACAAGAGAATATGTTGAAGCTGGTAAAGATAAATCTGGTAAAGGCTTTGACCCTAGAAAACTTCTAGCTCCTGGTACAGAAGCTATTAAAGTTCTGGTTAAAGAAAAAATGGATTTATTTGGTTCTACAAATAAAGCTTAATTAGAAAATTTTATAAAATTCACGAAAGAAGTCTTCTATATGAAGACTTTTTTCTTGTTAAAAAGTAAAAATTATGATACAATGTTAATATATTGTACAAGGTGGTATCGACATGGATAAAATTGAAATTACAGATAACAAACCAAACGACTTTAAACAAACAGAATTTGACAATATTAGTTCGGGTAAAACCGATAAAGACAGTAATTTTATAGAAGAAAATCAAAAAGGTTATGTTTATAATACTGTTTCTGATGATATATCTGCTAGATATGTTAGCAGAAAACTTAAACATAATTTGTTTAAAAATACAATTATAACTTTTAACAACGAAGAGCCTTTAAGCTTTGCTATTAAAAAAGTTGTATTTGAAATAGTTGTTGTTTTGTTCTTTATAATTGGCTTAATATTAATTTTATCAGTTGTTCAATTTGGATTTTCTAAACTTGGTAACGATGATATTGAAAATTTATCTTCTAGTTCGTTGTATGAAAGTACTGTAAATATAAATGGCATAGAAATCAACAATAATTACGATGACACCTTGCCAAACAACATTGTAATTTCAGTTTCTGATTTTTATAATATAGATATTGAAGATGAAATTTCTCTAAGCCCTATTCCCCGTGTCTTAAAACTTCAACTATCTAAAAATTTCAGTAATTTAGATGTTACTCTTTTAACTAACACATCTAATTATTCGTACTTAACTCAAATATATACCCACTTGCAAAACAATAATATTGTTATTGTATGTTTATCTGTTAACGATAGTATCTCTTATGCTATTGTAACAGAGCTTGACGCTGCAAAATCCAAGATTACTGTTGCTTTAAGTGATGGTAGCACTGAAACTATGAGTATTGATAATTTTATTTTAGCTACAAGATATGACAACGAAACTAAACTCAGCTTAAAACTTAAGTTTTTGAAAATGATAGGCGCATATAGCGTAAATACAGCTTTTATCATAAGTGACGAGGTTAATTAAATGAGTATTGACATTGTAGTCCCTGCATACATAAAAAAAGCTCTTGACTATTTAACTGTCAAGGGTTTTTCTGCATATGTTGTTGGTGGTTGTATTAGGGATAGCATAATTAAAAAAATTCCTAATGACTGGGATATTTGCACAAATGCAAAACCTGACGAAATAATAACTTGTTTTAATGCCTTTAAGGTTATTGAAACAGGTTTATCTCATGGAACTGTAACCGTAATTATAGACCATAACCAAATTGAAATTACAACTTTCAGGACAGAAGATAATTATAAAGATCACAGACACCCCGATAAAGTTTGTTTCACTGATAAAATTATTGAAGATTTAGCTAGAAGAGATTTTACAATGAATTCGTTAGCCTATTGTCCAACAAATGGATTAATCGACCCTTTTGGTGGTGTTTTCGATATATATAACAAGATTATCAAAGCCGTGGGCGAACCTTACAAACGTTTTGATGAAGACAGTTTAAGAATTTTGCGTGCTATTAGGTTTAGTTCTAGTTTGGGTTTTGCTATTGAAGATAAAACATTGGAAGCTATTAACCAAAAATTCAAGGATATTCGCTACACATCTACCGAAAGGCAACGTGAAGAACTTTTCAAGTTACTATGTGGAGATTTTTGTTACCAAACTTTAATAAAACACGAAAATATTCTTTGCTTTTTAATACCTGAAATCATCAATGCTCACTCTTATAAAGAAATTGCCAAAAGTGTAAGTTGTGTTAAAAATGAAAAAAATATTAGATTTGCAGCTTTATTAAGCGGTATTAGTTTCAAGGATAAATCTGAAATCATTTACTTATTAAAAAGGTTAAAATTTGACAATAATAGCACTAAATATATTCTTACGCTGATAACTACCAATAAAATTACACACGCAATGAGTGAAATAGAAATTAAACAAACGCTTAAAAAAGTCGGCGAATCTGTTTTTAAAGATTTAATAAATCTATCTACTGCCTACAATGTATTAAGTGCAGATTTAGCCAAAGCGAATTTAAGCTTGCTTGAGAAAATTATTTCAGAAAATCAATGTTATTCCCTTAAATCTTTAGAAATTAACGGTGAAGATTTAGTGAATATTGGATTTTCGAAAAACAAAAACATCGGTATAACATTAAATAGAATTTTAGATTTGGTTATTAATGAAAAACTAGAAAATAATAAAAACATTATTTTATCACATATAAAAGAAACAGGTCACGAAAATGTGTGACCTGTTTCTTTTTAATTTAAAAATTCATTTAAAATATCTTGAGTATCGTAAATACTAACTTTAGAAGGCGTTTTATTTTTGGGTACTGTAATCGGTTTCGTTGCTGGTGCTTGTTTAACTGTAGGTTTCTTTAAATCTTGGGCTAATTTAGAAAAATCAACTTTTTTATTTAATTCTGAGTCTGTTTCAACAGGTATAACAATCTCCTTTTTTTCAAAAACATTTGGTAGATTTTCATCTTCGGTTTTTGAAATATGCATAACAGGGAATTCGTATGCATCGTTTATAACAGGTTTTTGACTTCTTTTTGATTGCTTAGGCTTTTTCTGAGAAAGTAAAATTAAAGAAACAATCAAGCCTATTACACCAACTGCTATAACACAATATCCCACTAATACTAAAGTACTCAAAAAGTTATTTTCAATAGTTGTTACATTAGCAACTATTTCATAATTTTCAGTGTAATTTTCTTCTAATACTTCATCTGTTTCAGTATCAACTAGAGCATCTTCAACTTCGTCAGCTGATTCTTGAATTAATTCACTATTTTCACCAGTCGCATCATCTGAATTTTCTTCTGATACGTCTTCATCACTAACGGTTGTGTCAACACTTTCAGATTGTACAGTTTCACTTTCGGTAGATTCACTACTGTCTTCATGAGCTGAAACAGTTGCAAAAACATTACTAGATAAAGAACTACAAATTAAAACTGCAACTAAAATAGACATATATTTTTTTAAAATATTCATAATAATCTCCATAACCAAATAGATATACATTATTTTATCATATTATATAAAAAAACACAAGATAAATGTTTATATATCTGAATTTTGTAACAAGATAGCTGTTTTTAATATTGCTATTTGAGTTTTAGCATCTGGAATTTCGTTGTTCATTACCATTTCTAAAGCTTTCTCAAATGGAATTTTTTCAACTTCTACAAATTCGCCTTCATCTAAGTCGGTATCGCAAAAACCATCAATTCTACAAGCCCATATTCTAATTACTTCGCCACAATATCCTGGAGTTGGGTACAAATCGCCCAAATACACATAATTTTTGCCAACAGTACCTGTTTCTTCTCTTTGCTCTCTTTTTACAGCTTCGAATGGATCTTCGCCTATTTCTAGCTTTCCAGCTGGAACTTCTAGTAAAACTTCTTTATAAGGTGACCTGAACTGTTTAACAAAGTAAACATTGTTTTCATCGTCTAAAACTAAAACACATACACCACCGTTATGCTTAACAATTTCTCTTGTTGACTTTGAACCGTCTGAAAGTTCTATATCCTCAACCACAACTTCTATAATTCTACCTTTAAATTTTGTTTCACTTTTTAATGTTTTTTCAAAAAAATCCATTTATACTCCAATTATTTAATAATTCGTACGTTTACAATGCCATCCATTTCAGCCACTTTAGTAATAATTTCATCTGTAATAATTTCATCGGTATCAATTAAAGTGTATGCGTAATCGCCTTTAGCTTTATTTACCATATTTTCTATATTGATATTATTTTCTGCAAAAAATGTTGAAATCTTTGCCAAAATATTTGGGATATTTTTATTTATAATACACATGCGTTCTTTAGTTTCTCTTGCTTGTATTACTTCTGGAAAATTAACAGAATTTCTTATATTTCCCACTTCTAAATACTCACGAATTTCTTGTACTGCCATTTTTGCACAGTTATCCTCAGATTCAGGAGTTGAAGCACCTAAATGTGGCAAAAGAAGAACATTTTCAAGACCTATTAACTCTTCACAAGCAAAGTCACTAATATATTTTGCAATTTTACCAGAAGCAATATAATCGATTAAATCAGAATTATTCACAAGGTCGCCCCTTGCAAAGTTTAAAATTCTAACTCCGTCTTTCATTTTTTCAATAGCTTCTTTGTTTATAAAACCAACAGTGTTTTTATTTGATGGCAAGTGCAAAGTGATGTAGTCGCATTCTTTTAAAAGCATATCAAGTGTAGTTGCGTTTTTAACATGACGTGACATACCCCATGCAGCGCTGATAGATAAAAATGGGTCGTAACCCCATACTTCCATACCTAAATTAATAGCACTGTTTGCAACTTTTACACCTATTGCACCAAGACCTATTATACCTAGTTTTTTGCCCTCTATTTCAGGTCCTACATAAAGAGATTTTTGTTTTTCGGCTTGTTTTTCTGAATTTGCATTGCCTTTTTGAGTTTGAACCCAGTTCATTCCCTCTACTACTTTTCTTGAAGAAAGCAAAAGCCCACACAAAACTAGCTCTTTAACAGCGTTTGCATTAGCTCCTGGTGTGTTAAAAACTACTATTCCGTCTTCGCTACATTTTTCTATAGGAATATTGTTAACACCAGCACCAGCTCTTGCGACTGCTTTAATAGAACTTGGGAAAGCATAATCATGAAGTGAAGCTGAACGCACAAGCATTGCATCTTCGTTTTCTATCTCTTTATTATACTCATATTTATCGTCGAAAATTTCAAGACCTGTGTCTGAAATTTCGTTCATTAATTTAATCTTATACATATAATCACCTGTTTTTGTTTTCAAAATCTTTCATAAATGCAACCAATTTTTCTACACCCTCATAAGGCATTGCGTTGTAAATTGACGCACGAATACCACCCACAGAGCGATGACCTTTTAAGTTAGTCATACCTAATGCTATGCTTTCTTTTACAAATAACGCATCTAGCTCATTATTTGGAGTTACAAAAGTAACATTCATAACTGATCTATTAGCTTTATCGCTATGTGCAGTGTAAAACCCAGTTTGGTCTAAATAATCGTATAAAAGGCTAGCTTTTTTCTCGTTACGTTCTTTCATAACTTCTAAACCACCTAAGTTATCAATCCACTGCAAAACTAAACCTAAAACATAAATAGCATAGGCAGACGGTGTGTTGTACATAGAATCGTTTTCAATTTGAAGTTTATAATCTAGCAAAACTGGTGTATCTGCTTTTACATCTTGAAGTAAATCTTTTTTTATGATAGCTACACCAAGACCAGCAATACCCATATTTTTTTGAGCACCAGCGTAAATCATTGCATATTTAGATACATCAACTGGTTTGGATAAAATATTAGAAGACATATCGCAGATTATTGGCAATTGAGTTTCTGGGATATATTTCCACTCTGTTCCAAAAATTGTATTATTAGCACAATAATGGACATAGCTTGAATTTTCACAAATATCAAGCTCGTCTTGTGTTGGGATTTTTTTAAATTTGTTTTCACTGCCGTCATATGAAACATTTATTTGAGCATATTTTTTAGCTTCTTGCATCGCTTTTTTAGAAAAAGCACCTGTAACTATATAATCTGCTTTTCCATTTTTTAAAAAATTAAGTGGAATCATCGAAAATTGTCCAGTTGCTCCACCTGGAACAAAAACTATTTCGTATTCATCTGGAATAGACATAACCTTTTTTAGTAACTCTTTTGTATCATTAAAAATGGATAAGTATGCAGACGACCTATGGCTCATCTCCATAACACTCATTCCACTGTTTTCATAGTTCAACATTTGTTTTGCTGCTTTTTCTAAAACCTCTACTGGTAACATAGAAGGCCCTGCAGAAAAATTAAATACTCTTTCTTGTGACATTTTTCATAACCCTTTCTAAATTCTTTTTATGCTGTAGCGTGTTACAGTATTAAATCATTATATAACATTATTCGCAATTTGTCTAGTTGTTTATGTTATTTTCGTGAATTTTCTTCATAAATAATCTTTAAACCGTCTAAAAGTAAATTGTCGCACAAAATGATATCTTTTTTACAGTGTGGAACTACTGTATTTGCTAGCCCTCCTGTTGCGATTATTGTACATTTATAACCTAGTTCCTCTTCCATTCGCTCACATAAACCGTCAATCATAGATGCAGTTCCGTAAACCATTCCAGACTGTATACAACTTGCTGTATCTGCACTGATTACTTTGTCAGGCGCTTCAAGGTTTATAGATGAAAGCTGTGAGGCGTTATGAGTAAGCGCATCAAGAGAAATTCTCATACCAGGAAGAATACTTCCGCCTCTTATAAACTTGTCTTTGTCCATAACAAAAACTGTAGTAGCTGTACCCATATCTATAACTATATGAGGGCAACCGTACAATTTTTGTGCAGCTACAAAACCAACAATTAAATCTGCCCCTAAACTTGAAACTGAACCATCTTTTACTTTCAAATTAGGAACAAGTTTTGATGAAACACTTAACGAGTCAATTCCACACACAAGCTTAATAGCTTTTGAAATACTACTTGTCAATTTAGGTACAACACAACTTATAATAGAAGCTGTAAAATCTTCTTTTTTTACATTATAAAGTTTAAAAATGTTTAATATTTCCACTGCGTATTGGTCTTGCATTTTAGATAAATCTGTAGTCATTCTTGAAGAAAAAACTAACTCATCGCCATCAAAAGCACCCATAGTAATATTTGTATTTCCAATATCTATAGTTAATAACATGAATTTTCACCTTGCCATGCCTTTCCTTTTTCGATTTTCTTACCTGTCATTTTTTTAATAATATAACTTTTAAGCATTAAAGTCAATAAGTAGCGTTAACTATAATTATTGTAAGTATTACAGTAAGCATATCTCCAGCAAGTGCTACAGGAACAGTATATAATGATTTTTTAAAATTAGCTATAGAAAAATACACTGCAACTGCATAAAAAGTTGTTTCAGTTGAACTCATTAACACCGATGCCATCTTCCCTATTTTGCTGTCAGCTCCGTAATTTTCAAATATATTTATCATAGCGCTTGTAGAGCCACTTCCTGAAATAGGTTTTAGAATAGCAAGTGGTATAATTTGTGATGGAATATTTAAAACATTGCAGACTGGTGACAACAACTCTGATGTAAAATCAAGCAAGCCAGATGCACTAAGCATTGATATAGCTGTTATAAGTCCAATTAATGTTGGCAATATACTTATTGAAGTTTGAATTCCTTTTTTTGCTCCTTCTATAAAAACTGAAAACACTTTAATATTTTTTACATAAGCTGATACAACTATTATAGTCACGATTATCATTGGGAAAAGTTCTGCTAATGTGCTCATAAATACCTCTGAATAAATTTACATACAATTATAACGAAAACAAGCGTGCAAAGTGATACTAGCCAAATTGGTATTAATACTGAAAAAGGTTCTTCGCTACCGTAATTTAATCTTAAAGTAGCAATTTGTGTTGGCAATATTTGAAGCGACGCTGTATTTATAAGTACAAATAAAATCATGGATTTTGTAGGAGTGTCTTTGTTTTTATTTAAAATTTGCATTTCTTTCATTGCATCAAGTGCTAGTGGCGTTGCTGCGTTTCCTAAACCTAACAAATTAGCTGTGATGTTTAGTGTAATTTTTTCTGAAATTAGTGTGTTATTTTTATGTTCTGGAAATAAAAACACAATGATTGGTTTTAAAAAGGTTGATATTTTTTTAGTTATTCCACATTTCACAGCAAGTTCTGTAATTCCAAGCCAAAAAGCCATAGCTCCAACTAAACCTATAGTTATGGTTACAGCAGTTGTTCCTCCTTGTAAAAGTTCTTGACTTGTTTGGCTTACACTTCCAGTTAAAATTGAGTATAAAACCGATGAAACTATCATCGCCATCCAAATAAAATCTAACATATTATTCCTTTCATTATTGACTATATTGAATAAAAAGCGTATTATTATAATATTATATTTGAAATGGAGTTTTATTATGTTATTTGGTGAAAAAATATTAGATTATTGGGATGATATACTTAAAGATTTAGAAAAAATTATTGCTGTTCCATCTGTTTGTTCAGAGGCTGACGGTATTTATCCATTTGGTAAAAATGCTGCTAAAGCTGTAGATGTAGCTATGGATTTGGCTCAGGGTTATGGCTTAACTGCTAAAAATGTTGATTACTACGCTTGCCATGCTGAAATTGGAGAAGGCGAAGAAAACGCAATTGTTATGGCTCATTTAGACGTTGTACCTGAAGGTGAAGGCTGGCATACCGACCCTTATACATTTACTATTGACGGCAATTTAGCTTATGGCAGAGGTGTTTCTGACAATAAAGGTCCTGCTATTGTTGCACTTCACTGCTTACGTGCTTTAAAAGATGCAGGGGTAGTTGGTAAAAGAAAACTTAGAGTAGTTATGGGTAGTGCTGAAGAAATCGGCATGAAAGACATGGACTATTATTTTGAAAGAGAACAACACCCAACAATGGGATTTACTCCTGATGCTGGTTATGGTGTTTGTAACTGCGAAAAAGGTATTATGAGATTTTTAGCTTCTGCTAAAAACGATGGAAATATTATTAAAACATTTAAATCTGGCACTGTTGTAAATGCTGTTCCTTACAAAGCTGAATGTGAAATTATTTGCACAGAAAGCGAACTTGAAATTTTACAAGAGTCTGCTTACAAACTAGACGGCGAATATGTTATAACAACAACTGAAACTGGCGCTACTATCCTTTCAAAAGGTATTGCAGGACACGCTTCACGACCTGAAACTGGTAGAAATGCAGCTACATATTTAGTAAATTTACTTCATAGTGTGTTTGGTGATAAAATTGGTACATTGGCTACTTATGTTCAAAAAAATATTGGTTTTTCGCTTAACGGAAGTATTATTGGTGTAGCCTGCCAAGACGAACCAAGTGGTGCTTTGACTTTTAATTTAGGTTTAATGAACATAAATGAGAGTACTTGTAACTTTGATGTTGATATTAGGTATCCAGTTACTTTCGACGGAAATAAAATTCTTGCTACAATAAAATCAAGTCTTGATGCAAACGGATTAACTCTTGAAGATTGCGATTATCAAGCGCCTTTATATTTACCAAGCGACAGTGACTTTATTAAACTGCTTACTAGTTCATATGAAGATGTAACAGGTAATGAATGTGATGTGTTTTCTATGGGTGGTGGCACTTACGCTAGAACAATGTTTAACAAAGGTGTTGCTTTTGGTGCTGGTTTTAGAACATTTAACTCAAATGCTCATAACTGTAACGAAGTTATCGATTTAGACGATTTAAAACTACATGCTAAAATTTGTTTAGAGGCTATGTACCGTATGTACACAGCTTAAATAATATATAAAAAGGGGTTATTATGAAAAAAAATATTTTGTTTATTATGTCTGATGACCATGGATACCAAGCAATTAGCGCTTATGGAAGCAAAATAAACGCCACACCTAATATTGATAGAATTGCTCAAATGGGTGCAAGGCTTGACAATTGTGTTTGCACTAACTCAATTTGTGCACCAAGCAGAGCAGTTATATTAACTGGCAGACATAGTCATCTAAATGGTGTTATTACACTTAGGGCTGATATCGACTCACGTCAGGCTAATGTTGCTAAAGAACTTCAAAAAGAAGGTTATCAAACTGCTATGATTGGCAAATGGCATATGGGTAATGGTGGTATTCATAACCCACAAGGTTTTGACTATTGGAATATTTTTTACGGTCAAGGTCCTTACTTTGACCCACTAATGTGTGAAAATGGTAAAGATGTTCAATTTAAAGGTTATTCTACAGAATTAATTACAGACTTCACTATCGACTTTTTAGAAAAAAGGGACAAAGAAAAACCTTTCTTTGTAATGTGTCACCATAAAGCACCACATAGAAGCTGTGAACCAAGTCCAAAACATGCTCATCTTTATGACGATATTGACTTGCCTTTACCTGATACTTTTCATGATGTTTACGATGGCAGAAGTGACGCTGTTAAATTTAACGAAATGAGTATCCACGACTTAACAGAAAAAGATGTTAAAAAACCAATTCCTGAAGGTCTTAGTGACAAAGAAGTTAAAGAGTGGAAATATCAACAATATTTTAAAGATTACTTAAGATGTGTAGCATCAATCGATGATAGCGTTGGAGATTTGCTTAACTACTTAGAAGATAACGATTTAATGGATAATACTTTAATTATTTATACTTCTGACCAAGGATTTTTCATAGGCGACCACGGTTGGTTTGACAAACGTTATATGCTTGAAGAATCTATGAAAATGCCATTTGTTGTATGCTCAAAAGGTGATATTCCAGCTGGAAGTGTAGTTGACGGAATGGTTTGCAACCTTGACTTTGCTCCTACTTTCTTAGATTATTGTGGCACTAAAATTCCTGCATACATGCAAGGTGTTTCTGTTAGAAACTTGCTTGAGGGCAAAGAAGATGAAGAAGCTTGGGTAAATGATGTTTACTATAGATATTGGACAGCTAACGGCGAACACGGCGTTGCTCCTCATTATGGCATTAGAACCAAAGACCATAAACTTATTTGTTATTTAGACGCTGCTAGAACTTTCGAATGTGACATAATTAAGGGTCAAGAAAATAAGGTTTGGCCTCAATGGGAATTGTTTGACTTAAAGGCTGACCCAGAAGAACTTAATAATTTGTATTATAAAGAAGAATATAAAGCACTTGCCGACGAAATGACTGTTAAACTTCATGATATTAAAATAAAATATATGGATTAAAATTTTTAAAAGGTGTAGGCTTAGTTGCGTACACCTTTTAAACAGGAGATTGTATGAACAATTGGAAACAAAAAATTACGGTTATATGGATAGGCCAATCTATATCTATACTTACTAGTTCTGTTTTACAAATGGCTTTAATATGGTATATAACTGCGACAACTGGCTCTGCTATGATGGTTACACTTGCAACAATTGCTGGTTTTTTGCCACATGCTTTAATTGGTACTTTTGCTGGTGTATTTATAGATAGATACAGCAAAAAACTTATAGTAATTTTATCAGATTTATTTATATCTTTTATATGTGTAATTTTAGCTTTATTTTCTTTTACAGGAAATTTGCCAGTATGGCTTATTATAATTTTACTTGCTTTTAGGTCTATTGGTACAGCTTTTCACGAACCTACTGCTCAGGCTTTAATACCTTTGTTTGTGCCCGATGAAAGTCTAACAAAATTTGCTGGTTTTGCACAAGCTTTCGAATCCCTTTCTTTAATTTTAAGTCCTAGTATTGCTATTGTTCTTTACGAAATATGGGATTTGCACTATATTATATTATTAGATGTAATAGGTGCTTTAGTGGCTGTTAGTTTAATTTTAATTGTAAAGTTTCCAAAACAAAAGCCGTCAATACACAAACATGAAAAAATTAATATTATAAAAGAAACAAAAGAGGGTCTAAAAGTTTTATCAACTTACCCTGGTATGCTTACTTTGGTTTTAGTTGGAATGCTTTATACTGTTTGTTACTCTCCTGTTGGAAGTTTGTATCCACATATTACAATGAACTATTTTGGAGGAAGTACAGCTCAGTCTGGCTTTGTGGAGATTGTTTTCTCAATAGGTTCACTTTTAGGAGCTTTAGTTTTAGGAATAATTGGTGGAAGACTTCCAAAAACTTGGGGCTTAATGGGTTCTATTTTTATTTATGGACTTGGAATTTGTATTATAGGCTGTTTATCGCCTAACCTATATTGGGTATTTGTAATAATTTCACTTTTTGTTGGTTTTACAATTCCTTTTTACCACGGAATTCAGCGTTCAATTTTTCAGCTTACAATTCCAGAAGAATATTTGGGCAGAGCGTTTGCACTTGCTCAAAGTAGTAAGCGTTTGGGTATGCCTATTGGTCTTTTGTTTGGTGGATTATTTGCTGATGTTGTCGGAGTAAATATTCTATACATTATCGCTGGGTTTTTAGCTATGATTTTAGCACTTACTTTAACGCAAAATAAGTCTTTGAAAAATTTAAAAAACACAAAATAAAATTAGCAAGAACATTGTCTTTAAAACTTTGTTCTTGCTTTTATTTTAACTATAAAAAGGATTATCCTCTTCCCCTGTTTTAATAAAACTTACCTGTACTTCAACATTTATCATGTCATCATTTGCAAACTGCGACCAACTTTCGCCATTGTTTTGCCAATCGTTCCAAAAATTTCGATAAAGATAATTGCCTATTCCAAAAAAATCTGCTAATAATAAATTATCTATATTTAGCATTTCTTTAATTTGTAATGTTAATTTTTCTTCTAATATTTCTTCAAGTTCAGTATAATCAACCGAATTTAATGTAATGGGCATTGAAACAATGGCTAATTCAATTTTTACGCATAAATCAAATTTCAAACCGTTGTCAGTAAATTCACCACTAAAGCTACTTTGGGTTTCAGCGATTTCTAGGGTTACTTTTTCTTCACCCATAAGCGCTACTACTTCACTTGTTCCACATAGCAAAGATTTGGACATTAAATAACTTTGAGTTTCTTCTTGAGTGAAAATTAATTTCAATTTATAGTTTGAAAAAACAGCAGATTTTGTAGCAAATATTTCATCATCTTCTATGAATAAATATGGGACTACACAAGAGTGTGATTCGTTTTCCATATATGAAATATAATCTAAAACTGTTGTGTTTACAGTTTTTCCAAGGTTGTCTTTATTTTGTGTGCTTTCTAGTAAATAATCTGAACTTATAAGTTTTTCATCTTTTTCAAACTCCAAAATATCACTTGCTGAATTTTCACAAACATACATAGAAATATTAGACTTCGCTTTAAAATACCTTACAAAAAAGTCCAACGCTTCATCTAATCCATTTTCAGATACTTCTTCATTAAAAATCAAATAATCTGCCGATGAATATAGTGGGATTTTTCCACTAGTAAGCGAAAGATTCGTTAACGCACTATACACTGTTTCTCCTATAACAGTGTAATTTTTTTCACTTGTTTCGTCACTTGTGTCGACATATCTGACGGTTAACACATAATTATCATCGGTGTAGTCAATGCCAATTCCTTTTATAATCATGTAATCAGAAAGTTGCGTTGAGCAAGATGTAAAAATAAAACAAATTGTAATAGGGATTACTATAAATATTATTTTTTTCAAAGTTTTCTCCTTGATTTTAAAATTTCTATAACAGGTAAAACAAAGCCTAACAGAATAACTGGTATTGGTTTTAGAAGTGATAAATTTGATGTTAAATATACCAAATTTAGCTCTGATAAACAAAAAGTTACCAACAAAATTACAACACAAGAAGTAATAGGTATTATTATTGAAAATCTTTTTTTAATAAACTTCGAAAAACAATTTTCTATTAAAACAAGGTCTACTGAAACTCTAATAGTCAAAAATAGTAATGTTATTAGACTGAAAATATTGTCCATACGTTGTATTGGTTCTAACACAGCCACTGAAAATAATGAATAAAACGGGTACATTTGAGTACTTGCAAACCTACCTAACGCAAAAACTATTGCTAAAAATATAATTATTATACTAAAACAAGCTAACCCTTGCCAAATAAATACTTTATAGTTAAACTTTTTGCCAATATATCTTTTCAAAATAACCATTTGAGGTAAATAACTACTGGCTGAAAAAATCAGCCAAGCATTTTTGATGCAGTCAGTGTAATTATCATAAAATAAAATTTCACTATTGTCAGCTTTAAACAAATTCACAAGACCCAACATAACAAATAACATAGCCAAAATATAAATTATAAACACAAAAAAAGCTGTACGACTTATAACCTCTATTCCCTTTTTGTATCCGTAAAAAGAAGTTAACAGTAAAGCTACAAGTAAAATAATAGGTGAAACATTATAATAAATTGTATTTGAAAATACGGATATTACTTGTGTTAAAATAATTATATCTGACATTATAAAATAAAAACCATAAAATATATTTGTAATTTTCTTTTTGTCGTTTGTTTCTTGAATTTTATAAATTGGTATAGTCAAAAGTCCACCAAGTATAAAAGCTGTAATGACTGAAATAATGCTGTCAGCAAAATTATTATTTAGCGCATCACTGCTAATATAACTTATAAACAGAACATTAGAAATAAACATCAAAATATAAAACTGACTTAAACTGATTTTATCTTTCATTAACACTCCTTACCTGGCATGTCTTGAACTTTGCTACGGTTGTTAGTAAGAACTTTCCACGGTGCTCTTATTAAAACATCACGCATGGATTTTAAATTAAATGGTGATATGGGTGTTGTTATCGGCAAACCAAAACTTGACTGTGAACACAAACTATATAATATAAAAACACAGGCGAATATAAGCCCCCACGTTCCAAGAATGCCGGCTACAAAAATAAGTGTAAATCTTAAAAGAGCTAAGCTTTCATAAAGTTTTGGGACACTGTACCCAGCAATTGCTGAAAGTGCAATTACAATTAAAGACGGTGCACCGATAAGGCTTGACGAAACAGCCATGTCGCCTATAACCAATGCGCCAACTATACTAACTGATTGTCCTAAAACTTTTGGAGCTCTTAAAGATGCTTCACGCATAATTTCATACAAAATATTAACAAAAATTATCTCCCATAACACATTGAACGGAGTTTTTATTTCTTCTTGAGCAATTTTAATTAGTATTGAATCAGGCATAAGTTCTGGTCTTGTGCCTATAATTGCTACATAAATGGCTGGCAAAAATACTGCAATTAAAAAAGAAATATATTTCAAAATTCTAATATAACTTGCATAAACAGGTTTATTTGCGTAATCATCTAAACACTGAAAATTTTCAGCAAATAGATAAGGAACTACTATTGCAGTAGGTGTTCCGTCAATTAAAATTGCTACTCTCCCCTCTTCTATTTTGCCGCATACAGTGTCTGGTCTTTCTGTTATACCAACTCCACTAAACACTCCATTTTTACCTAAAAAGCCTGGCAAATATCCTGCCGCCATAACTGTTTTTAAGTCTATCGCATGAAGCGCCAATTTAATTTTATCTAAAATTTCTTTCGATACTCTATTTTCTAAATAACATATTAGGGCCGGGGTTTGACTTTGACTACCAATAATCATTCGTTCAAATTTTAGGTCGGTTGTCCTTAAACGACGTCTAATTAATGACATGTTTATCATAATTGCCTCAACAAAACCTTCTTTTGAGCCTCTTAGCATACTTTCGTTGTCAGGTTCTTGTACTCCTCTAAATTGATAGCCTTGCACACCAAACGAAATTCCTTTGTCGCAACCATCAAACAATACCACTGCAAATCCAAGCATAATTTTTTCATTGATGTCTTCAATATTAACAAGCTCGATATGCTCTGCTACTGCTAAAACTGTATTTTTCACGTAATCAAAAATATTTATATTTTGTGGAATTTCGTTCACCTGTACTAACTTTCCTATAACACCTACAGATAAATACTGTTTGTCAATTTGACCGTCTAAGCTGACAATTAAAGTGTCTATTCCACCAACTTTTATTTGAACTTTCGTAAAATCTACTGCGTTTAAATAATCGCATTGTAAAGCATTCAAATTTTCTGTTAAATTTTTACTGATTTTTCTCAAATTTTCACTTCCTTAAGCTTTATAAAATTATTTTGACCTTTTTATTATATACTTATGCTTTTTTGGTTAAACTTTTTATATAAGGAGTGATTTTATGATTATATCTTTTATTAGAACAATAATTGTTTATGTAGTTATTATGCTGGCTGTTAGAATTATGGGCAAAAGACAAATTAGCCAACTACAAACAAACGAATTAGTAGTAACTTTACTAATTTCTGATCTTGCAGTAATACCGATGCAAGACAGCGGTCAACCACTTACTAGTGGATTAATTCCTATTTTACTTTTAATTTCACTAGAATTATTAGTTTCTATTGTTATGGTTAAAAGTCAAAAATTTAGAGGTCTATTGTGTGGCAAACCTGTATTCATTGTAAAAGACGGGGAAATATTACAAAAAGAACTTCAAAACCTTAGAATGAGTGTTGAAGATGTTTTCGAACAGTTAAGGCTTAACGACGTATTTTCTGTTGATGAAGTGCGATATGCAATTGTTGAGACTAACGGGAATTTAAGCATTGTAAAAAAAGATAATTTTGAAAATCCTAGAAATATGGATTTAAATATAAACATAGAAAACGAACCTATACATCTTGTTGTTATAAGTGACGGAGAAATATGCAAAAGCTCTTTAAGAATTTGCAATAAAGATAAAACTTGGATAGACGAGATTTTAGATAAAAAAGGTCTTGATATAAGCGATGTATTTATTATGACAGCTAACGAATTAGGTCGGTATAATATAGTAGAAAGAAAGGATATATAGATGAAAAAAAGATTAATTATAGGAATTGTTTTGTTATTTATTTCTACTACTATTTCTGTCGCCTCTTTAGCTACAACAAAAGTTACTTGTGATAATGTTATAACGAGTGTTGACGTTATAGAGAACTATATTTTAGAAAGCGACAATATATCTGCACTTGAAAACGCAGAAGAATTAGCAAACAACTGGGAAACTTGGTATAAAATTTTATGCACTTATATTTCACACGACGACTTAGAACGTACAGAAATAAGCATTAATGCAGTTGTTACTTATTTAACTTTAGGCGACTATGTGTCAGCATTAATACTATGCGAAGATATAAAAACTTCTGCTAATCATATTTATACAAGCGAAAACCCAGGCTTTTGGAATATCTTTTAAAAATAAATATTGTAAAAACACAAATCATCTGCTATAATCTTATAAGATATAGAGGTGAAAAATTTGGATAATTTTAGAATAATGACTATAAAAGATGAAGATTTGCTTGAATGCGTTAACACTATTCGCTCTGCCTTTGCTGTAAACGCTAAAATATTCGGTTTCACAAAACAAAATTACCCTAGCAGTGGAGCTTTTATAACGCTTGAAGATTTACAAATGGCTAAAGCTAGAAATGTTCATATGTATGGTGTTTGGATTGAAAACGAAATTGCAGGTTATGTTCAGCTAGAACGAAAAGGTGAGGATACTTATTCTTTTCAAAAATTCGCTGTACTTCCTGAATATAGACAACTTGGAATAGGAAAAGCTTTAATTGCATTTTGTAAAAACAAAGCTACTATTTACGGTGCAAAAAAAATAAGCCTTATTATGGTTTTGGAAAATGAAAGGCTTTTAAATATTTACTTAGAAAGTGGATTTAAATTAATTGGAACAAAAGAAGATGATGCCCACCCTTTTGTACAAGGAGTTATGGAGCTTACTCTTTAAAGTCATCAGCACAAAAAAGTGTTGGTGATTTTTTTGTCTAAAAAAACAATTTATTTTAGTTGACTTTATAAGCTTTAGTGTGATATGATTAAAAGCAAAGTGTTAAATAATTTGCAAAAAAAGTCTAATAACTAAGAAAGGTATGTCATCAATATAAATAGTATGACATGGTCATAATCATGAAAAAAAATTCAATGATTAATTACTTGAAAAATTTACAGGGAAACCCTAAATACTGTATTTTAACAGAACCACTTTGGTTTATTCCTTACAGTCTTTATGCCCCTTATGCAACTATTTTTATGTATAGTTTAGGTGTGACAGATATTCAAATTGGTTTTATTATCAGCTTTGGTATGGTAATTCAAGTTATTGCAGCTTTTTTTGGTGGAGTTTTAACGGATAAACTTGGTAGACGAATGACCACTATACTTGCAGATTTAATTTCATGGTCTATACCATGTTTAATTTGGGCATTTGCTCAAAACTTTTGGTGGTTTTTAATTGCAGCAATGTTTAACAGTATTTGGCAAATATCAAATATTTCTTGGTCTGCTTTGTTAGTTGAAGACAGCAAAGAAAGCGACCTTGTTTATGCTTATTCTTGGATAAATATTGCTTCTGTTTTGTCAGTTTTCGTTTCCCCTATTGCCTTTGTACTTATAAATAAATTTGATACTGTGATTATAGTTAGATATTTATATATGTTCTCATTTATTTCAATGACAATAAAATTCCTTATTCTTTTTATCAAAGGTCACGAAACTGAACAAGGCGTTAAAAGAATGGAAGAAACCAAAAATGAATCCGTAGGAAAACTGATTTTAGGCTACAAAGATGTGTTTAAAAAACTTATTCAATCACCTGCTATGAGATTTACACTTTTCTTACTTCTTACATACAACATAGCCATAACTGCTGTTAACGGTAACTTTTTCGGTCTTTATGTAACCCAACGTTTAGGCCTTGAAGAAAGTTTTATTTCTATTTTCCAAATGTGTGGCGCAGTGGTTACTTTAATATTTATGTTTACACTTCAAAGCAAACTTAGCAAGTTACCAGTAAGACATGTTATGTTAGCTGGATATATAATTTTTATTGTGACAAATACTTTACTAATATTAGCTCCAATTGAAAATGTGCTATACGTAATTTGTTATACACTGTTAAACTCTGTAGCAGTAGCTTGTGTCGCACCTAGAAAAGACAGTTTAAGTGCTACATTTATCGACAAAAAAGAGCGTTCAAGAGTGAACGCCCTAATGTACATGATTATGATTGGATTTACATCACCTTTTGGAATATTCATCGGTTGGCTATCTACAATTGATAGACGTTTACCCTTCATATTAAATATTCTTATATTTGTGATATGTTTTGTTGCAATGTTCAATTCTAACGAAGTTAAAAAACTTGACAAGGCATCATCAATCACTTAAAATATTTTCAAGGTAACTTGTCAAAACATCTTTACCGTTATTAGCTTCAATTGTACCGTTTACTACTAAATCAGCATGCCACCTTGTAGGCTCTACTAGTTCTGCATGTCTAAATCTTACAGTATCAATATATCTGCTAGTAACTTCTTCGTAAGTATCGCCACGTGACATGTGACGAGTAATTCGGCGAACTAAGCGTTCATCACTGGCTAAGTCAACAAACACTTTAAGGTTAGATTTGTTTCTAATTTCAGCTAAATGAAGTGCAAACAAGCCTTCAATTATAATAAGGTCGTGTTTTTCGTCTAAAGCTTTGTTAACATCTTTCATCAATTTATCAATTTCCATAACGTCTGGGTGATTATGCTCAACATATTCAATACCAGTTATTGGCGCAATAGTTGTTGAAAATGGTTTTCTAAAATACGCATCCATGTGAAAAACCACAACATCAAAATCATTTGATAATTTAAAATTAAGATAGTCGGATAAATAAGACTTACCACTGCAAGTTCCGCCAGCTATGGCGAGTATGTAATTTTTTTTCAATATAAACAACTCCTTTATGTGGAAATTATACACCTTATAAAGATAATATTCAAGAGGATTTTTTAAAATTATGTCTAAATTCACTAAGTTTTTTGGTACAAAAGAATTTTATATGGCGACAATTGCTATAGCGTTACCTATTATGGCGCAAAGCTTTGTAACTTCGTTTGTTAATTTAATTGATAATATTATGATCGGCTCTGTAAGTGCTATTGCTCTTACTTCTGTTACTGTTGCAAACAAATATTACATGATTTTTACATCTGCATTATTTGGTGTTACTGGTGGAGCTAGCATTTTTATCTCTCAATTTTTTGGAGCTAAACAAGAAAATAAATGTCAAAAATCATTTAACATTCTTCTATCTCTTTGCCTTATTATTGGCTTAATATTTATGATGAGCGTTGTAGTTTTTCCAACGAAGATTATTTCTATATTCACAACTACACCCGAAATTATGGAAAGTTCGCTTTTGTATATTAAATACATAGCTTTTTCATATGTACCTTATGCAATTTCAATGGCAATTATTGCAGCACTTCGTGCTGTTGGTATAAATAAAATTCAGCTTAAAATAGGAATTATTACAGTTTTTACAAATACAATTTTAAATTTTATACTAATTTATGGTCATTTTGGCTTACCTGCTTTAGGCGTTGAAGGTGCAGCAATTGCTACTTTAACTGCTAGACTTTTAGAATGTGTAATTTATTTAACTATAATTATTAAAAAATATTCTTTATTCAAACTTGATATTAAAGGTTTATTTGCATATGATTTTGACCTTTTCAAAAAGCTAATGACAAAAACTATACCACTTACAATTAACGAAATTATGTTTGGTGTTGGTCAAGCTACTGTATTTACAGCTTATATGTCTGTAAATGAATACTTAGTTTCAGCTATTTCTGTTGTTGACACTGTTGTAAATATAGCGTTTATCATTTTTGCTGGTCTTTCGTCTGCAATTGCGATTTTAATTGGAAAAACTTTAGGTGCTGGTAAAATTGAAGAAGCAAAATCTAACGCTGTTAAGTTGATTGTTTTTGGTGTTATAGTCGGTATTGTTATAAGTAGTATTTTAGCTATTTGTGCTGTTTTTGTTCCTAATTTATATGATTTTGATGCAGAAATTAATCAGACAATTATTCGATTACTACGAATTAAAGCCATTCTTTTACCAATTTACGTTGTTAATGTTTGTTGTTTCTTTACTTTGCGAGCTGGTGGTGAAACCCTGAACACAATGATAATGGACTCAGGCTGTTTGTGGGGCTTTACTGTTTTAACTGCTATTCTTTTATCTAATTTCACTACTCTTCCACTTATTACTGTTTATGCTTGTGTAGAAGCTATGGAAATTTTAAGAATGCTTGTAGCCTTGTACTTCTTTAAAAAAGGTAAATGGGCTAATAATTTAACAGAAAGTCACTCAAATGTTTAAGTATACTTTGGATAACAAAAGATACCACACTTTAAGTTATCATAACAAATCACAAAACATAAAAAATCAAAAAGCTATAATTAATATAGGCTGTACTTGCCCTAATGTGGACGGTGTAAAGGCAGTTGGAGGTTGTATTTATTGCGACGGTAGCAGTTCGTATTTTTCACAAGATAAGTTATTGTCTGTTACAAAACAACTAGAACTAGAACTTCAAAGAATTAACAAAAAATGGGGAAACATTGGCGTTACAGCTTATTTTCAATCTGGTAGTAACACTTATATAAGTACTAAAAAGTTACAAGAATACATAAACGAAGTTTTAAAAAATGAAAATATTGTAGGAATTTCGATAGCAACAAGACCTGATTGTTTAAGCAAATTAATGCTAGATTATTTAGAAAAATTAAATAAGATTACAAACTTAACAGTTGAACTAGGTCTTCAAACAATACATGACAAAACAGCGAATTTAATAAACAGAGCATATCCTTTTGAAGTTTTTGAAAAAAGTTTTAATATTTTGCAAGAAAAAAATATACGTTGTTGCGTACATTTAATCAATGGTTTGCCTGGTGAAACTTTTAATGACATGATTACTACTGCTAAACTACTTGGTAAAATGAAACCACAAGGATTGAAAATTCATCTTCTTCATGTTCTAACTGGCACAAAACTTGCTGATATGTATTTGAAAGGAGAATACACTCCCCTAACTTTTGAAGAATACATTGAAATAGTTGTAGCTCAACTTGAGCAATTACCTGCTGAAATTGTAATAGAAAGAATTACTGGAGATGCTCCAAAAGATAAACTTTTATCACCTGTTTGGAGCAAAGACAAAATTAAAGTTTTAGGAAATATAGACAAAAAAATGCTAGAAAAAGACACATGGCAAGGAAAGCTTGCAATTTTTTAACTTTTTGTGTATAATATTGTTATTATTGAAGTTTTGGAGTAATATATGGATAATATTTTTAATAAAATTAATAGTTATATAAGCAAAAAAAATATTTTTACTATAATTGTTATAGTTTTAGTAGCTTGTGTTAGTTTTACATCTTTATATGTAAGTTTCGGTACTAAAAAAACAACAACTGATGTTTTAGTGCCTGATGAAGATGTAACTATAAATGATGATGGAACAATTGAAGTTTTAGGTTCAAACGGAACTACTGTTATACCTAATTTTGATATACCTATTAGTACATATAGCACTGATGAGTTTTATTTAACTGACGGTGTTATGAATTATACTGGTGGATCTAGCAGTATTGTTATTGATGTTTCTACTTATCAAGGTGAAATTGATTGGGCTACTGTAAAAGAGACTGGCATTGATTGTGCTATAATTCGTTGTGGTTATCGTGGTGCTGTAAGGGGTTCTTTGGTGGAAGACTCTATGTACCAAACAAATATACAAGGTGCAATTGATAACGGAATAAAAGTTGGTGTTTATTTCTTCTCGCAAGCAACAACAGAAGACGAAGCTGAAGAAGAGGCAACTTTTGTTTTAAGTTTAATTAGCCAATACAATATTGATTTACCTATAGTTTTCGACTGGGAGCATGTTAATTATGAGGATTCTAGAATAGCGAGTGTTACAGGTGATGAAACATCTTTATTTGCTGTTACTTTTTGTAAAAAAATCGAAAAAGCTGGCTATGATGCTATGATTTACATGAATAAAGATTTAGCTTATAACTGGTACGACTTAGAGCTTGTAAGTGATTATCCTATTTGGATAGCCGAATATGAAGAAACATCATATTTCTATTATGATTTTGAAATGTGGCAGTACACTGATAGTGGTTCGGTAAATGGAATAGACGGAAAAGTTGATATAAATATTTCGATGAAAGTTTATTAAAATTTAAGACTAAAAAAAGACTACTTGTTCTAATTTTCAACAAGTAGTCTTTTTTATCTTTTTAATAATTTTCAGCTCTTACTTCAAAGTAACTTTTTGGATGAGCACACACTGGACATAATTCTGGTGCTTTTTTACCCATTACTAAATGGCCGCAATTTCTGCATTCCCACATAGTCATTTCGCCTTTTTCAAATACTGTTTTCATTTGTACATTATTAAGCAGCGCTCTATATCTTTCTTCGTGAGATTTTTCAATTTTAGCTACCATACGGAATTTCATAGCAAGTTTTGTAAAACCTTCTTCTTCGGCTTCTTTTGCGAATGTTTCGTACATATCAGTCCACTCATAATTTTCGCCATCGGCTGCTTCTTTTAAATTTTCAGCAGTATCTCCAATGCCGCTTAATTCTTTTAACCACATTTTTGCATGTTCTTTTTCGTTGTCTGCAGTTTGCATGAAAATACCAGAAATTTGATCATAACCTTCTTTTTTTGCAACACTTGCGAAATAAGTATATTTATTTCTTGCTTGACTTTCACCTGCAAATGCAGCCGCTAAATTTGCTTCAGTTTTTGTACCTGAATATTGTGTTTTTGATTTTCCCATTGTTTTATTCTCCTTTTATTTTTATATATTTATTAATATATATTTTATTTTATTGCTCACTTTCTAAAGTTTGCTCAATAATGCTTACCATAATGTCATATGTCAAAGAACCAGTAACGTAACCTTGTACATTTCCACTAGTATCTATCATAAATGTTGTAGGAAAAGCAGAAATACTGTAACTGCTCATCAATGAAGCAGATGTATCCATCAATGTTGGGTAAGTATAACCATTCTCTAAAAGATAATCTGCAACTTCACCAGAAGTTCCTTCGCTTGTATATTGATTTTCATCTGTTGGAAAGGCAACTCCAAGTACAATAACATCTTCTTCATTATAACCATAATCTTCATATATTTGTTGAATGTATGGTAGCTCTGAAGTGCAAGGTGAACACCAAGTTGCCCAAAAATTAAGGAATATAACCTTACCCTGGTAATCTTCTAATGTATGAACTTCTCCATACTGGTCTACTAGCTCGAAAGTTGGAGCCAAAACAGTGTCTTGTGAATTGGAATTATCCTCAGAGTTTTCTTCTGGCAAAGCTTCTTCTGTATCAATATCAGTATTTTCTTGCGCAGTAGTATCGGAACTATCTGTAACTGCTGATAGATAACTTGTTACAGAGTTCATGGTTCCTGTATACATCATTATACCCATTAAAATCATAATAACTGCGCCAATTTTAACCGTATATTTTACAACGTTCATATGTGATTTTAAAAGTGATAAGCACTTTGTTGTGAAAACTCCAACTAACATAAATGGAAGTGTAAACCCAAAAGTATAAACACCTATTAAAGCTAGTCCTATTGTTGTACTATTACTGCTAGAAACCATAATTAACACTGTGGATAAAGCAGGTCCTACACATGGTGTCCAAGCAAAACTAAATGTAAAACCCATAACAAGCGCAGTAATAGGGTTCATTTGCAAAGCGTTGATTTTTATAGGCAGTTTAAATTCTCTCCCTTTAAATGGTTGGTTGAAAACTCCTAACTGCATAAGCCCAAGCAGAATTATCAAAATTCCACCTATACGTGAAAACAGCAACTGATTATCAGTGAAAAATTGCCCTAGCATAGTCACACTAAAACCAAGTAAAAAGAATGCAAAACTTACACCGATAATAAAAAACAGTGTGTTAACAATAACTCTCTTTTGATTAAAATGTAGATTGCCGTCTTGATCTACCTCGTGGGTTCCCCCAGACAAATAACCCATATATAACGGAATGATTGGCAGTACACAAGGTGAAAAAAAGCTTAAAATGCCTTGTAAAAATACAGTGATAGTTGGAATAGTTAAATCTAAATCAAAGCCCATATAGCTCTCCTAGTTTTTGTTGTTTTTTGTGTTAAAATTAATTACAATAAAGTTCTTTTAAATTTTCTAATAATTTATAAATCCGTTCATCTTTAATACTATAGACTATAGTCTGTGCTTTTTTATCATAATCTAAAATCCCATTAGCTTTTAAAATTGCTAAATGTTGCGAAAGTCCAGATTGTGTGATTTGCAAGTTTTCAAGCAAAGCTGAAACACTTTTTGGTTCTTTTGAAAGTTCGCATAAAATTAAAAGTCGATTTTCATTTGACATTACTTTTAGTAAATTAGCAACTTCCTTAGCTTTAGCTCTCATTTCCTCCACGACATTTTCCTCCAGTTATATTTTAATACTTTTCATAGTATATTAGTTATTACTAATATACTACGAAGATTTTGATTTGTCAAGTAAAAAAACTGCTGATATTCTTTTGAATTTTTAAAATTCATACTACTAAAAATAATATTTTTTATAAACGCATAAAATGTATTGACAAAAAATTAATTTCGGAGTAATATATTACTAACATATGAATATATATTCATATGTTAGTAATTAGGAGGTTCGTACTATGAAACAGGAAAATTTATGTACAGATTGCGTAAGTTGCGAAAATTGTGAAATTCACGATAGCGCTATATGTAAAGTTAGAAAGTTGTTACCAAAAGAAGAACTTTTATACGATTTAGCTGAATTTTATAAAATTTTTGGTGATAGCACAAGAATTAAAATTTTATATGCACTTTTCGAGAGTGAACTTTGTGTATGCGATTTGGCAGAAGTTTTAGGCAATAGTCAATCAGCAATATCGCATCAGCTTAGGATTTTAAAACAAAGCAAACTTGTCAAATTTAGAAGAGAAGGCAAAACTGTTTTTTATTCTTTAGCTGACGAGCATATATTCAAAATTTTAGACCAAGGTATGACACACATTTGTGAATAAAGGAGATATTATGAGAAAAGTTTATAAAATGGAAGATTTAGAATGCGCCCACTGTGCAGGTCTTATGGAAGAAGAAATCAAAAAGCTTGATGGTGTTAATAAAGTAAGCCTTAACTTTATTTCACAAAAAATGAGTTTGGATTGTAATGAAGATAAATTAGACGATATACTAAAAAAAGCTCAAAAAATTTGTAAAAAATTTGAGCCTGACTGTACTATTATATTATAAGAGGTTTTTATGACGAAAAAACAAAAGCGAAATAGAAATAAAATTATCATAAGCCTAGTTCTTTATATTGTGTTATTTTTTGTACCAGTAAGTGGCATAATAAAACTATGTCTTTACCTTATCCCCTATTTGATTGTTGGATATAAAGTATTAATTAAGGCTTTTAAAAACATTCTTAATGGACGAGTTTTTGATGAAAACTTTTTAATGTGCATAGCAACAATAGGTGCTTTTGCTTGCAAAGAATTCCCCGAAGCTGTAGCTGTTATGCTTTTTTACCAAATTGGCGAATTGTTTGAAAGTATTGCCGTTGGAAAAAGTCGTAAATCAATAGCTAACCTTATGGATATAATGCCTGAATTTGCCATGGTTTTAAGGAATGGCATACAGCAAGAGGTTTTTCCAGAAGAAGTTGAGATTGGCGAAGTAATAATCGTAAAAGCTGGTGAAAGAATTCCACTTGACGGTATTATAATTGAAGGAGCAAGTTCGCTTGACACTTCTGCTTTAACTGGTGAATCTATGCCTTATGATGTATTTACAAACGACCAAGTTTTAAGTGGTTCCATAAACAAAACTGGTGTTCTTAAAATTAAAGTTAGCAAAACTTACGAAAATTCTACAGTTGCTAAAATTTTAGATTTAGTAGAAAACGCTAGTAGTAAAAAGTCAAAAGCTGAAAACTTTGTTACAAAATTCGCAAGATACTATACCCCTGCTGTTGTTTATTCGGCTGTAGCCCTTGCTATAATTCCGTCTATTATAACTGGAAACTGGAGCGAATGGATTCAAAAAGCTCTTGCATTTTTGGTTGTTTCATGCCCATGCGCTTTGGTTATTTCAATCCCACTATCATTTTTCAGTGGAATTGGTAAGGCTTCTAGTCAGGGAATTTTGGTTAAAGGTAGCAACTATCTTGAAGCCCTCGCAAGCGCTTCAACTGTTGTATTTGACAAAACAGGAACTTTAACAAAAGCGTTATTTAGCGTTTCTAAAATAAATGCTATAAATATTAGCGAAGAAACTTTGCTTGAAATTACTGCTCTTGTGGAAAGTCAAAGTACTCACCCAATTTCTAAGGCTATAGTAGATAAATATGGTAAAACCCTTGACATTACTAGGCTAGAAAACATTATGGAAATTTCTGGCCATGGTGTGACAGCTTTAGTAGATGGCAAAAATACAATAATTGGCAACGAAAAACTAATGATAAAGCACGGCATAGATTATATTAAAAATATTGATGGCACTATTTTGCATGTAGCTTACAATAATGCATACTGTGGTTATATTTTACTTGAAGATGAAGTTAAAGAAAATGCAAAAGAAACTATTTCTTTGCTTAAAAAAGTTGGAATTAAAAACACAGTTATGCTAACAGGTGACAACGAAAAAACAGCTTTAAAAGTAGCAAATAAACTTAATATAGATAAAGTATATTCAAAGCTTTTACCAGAGGATAAAGTAACTAAAGTTGAAGAAATCTTAAATGAGAAAACTTTAAACGAAAAGGTTATTTTTGTCGGTGACGGAATAAACGACGCACCTGTTTTATCTCGTGTAGATATAGGTATTGCAATGGGTGCTATGGGCTCAGATTGTGCTATTGAAGCTGCTGATATTGTTCTGATGAATGATGATTTACCGAAAATAGTAACAGCAATTCAAATAGCTAAACGTACACTTTTTATTGTAAAACAAAATATAGTTTTCGCACTTGGAATTAAATTTGCAGTTTTGCTTTTAACAGCTTTTGGTGTCACTGGAATGTGGGCAGCAGTTTTTGCTGATGTAGGTGTGTCAATTATAGCAATATTAAATGCAAGACGAGTTTAAATTTCACAAAGAATATATCTTTAAAAATTTGACTGTTATCGTGTTTAGTAGTATAATTATAAAATAAATAAAATAATATAAACGGAGGAACTATTATGTTTGATTTTCTAAAAAAAGAATGTGCTTTATGTGTTATCGGTGGTGCTATTGCTGGTATTTTAGGTTATAAAATAGCTAAATGTCCTAAAACTCGTGAAGTTGCTGTCAAAACTATAGCAAAAGGTCTACAAGCTAAAGACTGCGTAGAAGAAAAAGTTGCAAATATCCGTGAAGATGCAGAAGATCTTTACTCAGCTGCAAAAATAGAAGCTAAAAAAACAAGTGAGCCAGTTGTAGAAACAGTAGAAGAAGTATAAGAATGTGAGGTAGCATATGAATTTTAAAATTGTATGCGATGATAGTAAACGTCTTAGACTTCGTTTTGGTAAGTATATCATAACAAAAGAGCAAGGTTATGGGATTTCTTCTTTATTACTTGGCGTAAATGGTGTGACAAAAGTTAATACAAACCATGTAAATGGTAGTGTTTTAATTGAATATGAAAAACATGAATGTAAAGAAGAAATTTTATCTTTAATCTCAAGCTTAAATGTGTATACTCTTGAAAACGGTATTTCGACTGACGAGGAAAAACGTAGTGAAATTGAAACTGATTTTAGACAAAAACTTGTCAAAATGACTCTTAAGCATGGATTTCATAGGTTAGTTTTGCCACTATTCTTGCCAAGTCCTTGGAGAGTTGCTCACACAGCTTTAAGAGCTTTACCGTTCTTAAGAAGTGGTATAAAGCAACTTAGACGCGGAAAGTTAACTGTTGAAGTTTTAGATGCAACTTCAATTACTGCTTCACTTTGTACAGGTCAGCATAAAACATCTTCGTCGATTATGTTCTTGTTGTCATTGTCCGAACTTTTGCTAGAGTATTCTAACGCAAGGGCAAAAAATGCACTTGCTGGAAGTTTATCAATTAATATAGACAAAGTTTGGCTTGTTAAAGACGGTGTGGAAGTTAGTGTTCCTACAAAAGACTTAGCTGTTGGTGATGTCATCCGTGTACGAATGGGTAGCATGATTCCAGTTGACGGAACTATTGTGAACGGAGAAGCACTTATAAACGAAGCCATGATGACAGGCGAGCCTTTATCTGTTCACAAAGATGCTGGTAGTACTGTTTTTGCTGGAACTGTTATTGAAGAGGGCGACATCACTTTAGAAGTGCGTGAGCTTTCAAACAGTTCAAGGGTTTCTAAAATACTACAAATGATAGACGACGGAGAGGATAATAAGGCTTCTATTCAGGGAAATGCTGAAAAACTTGCCGATAAAATTGTTCCAGCAAGTTTAGGGCTTTCTCTTTTGACTTTGCTTTTTACCAGAAATGTGGCTAGAGCCATGTCTGTTTTAATGGTAGATTTTTCATGTGCCATTAAGCTTACAACTCCTTTAGTAATTATAACAGCTTTGCATCAGGCTGCTAAAAACCAGATACTTGTAAAAGGTGGAAAATATTTAGAACTTTTATCAAAAGCTGATACAGTTGTGTTTGATAAAACAGGAACACTTACAAAGGCTGTTCCTCAAATCTCAAAAGTAATTTCTGTTAGTGATAAATATGACAAAGACACTGTACTAACAATAGCAGCTTGTTTGGAAGAACATTTTCCTCACAGCGTAGCATCTGCTATTGTTGCACATGCCACAGAAAAAGGGTTTGCTCATCCAGAGAAACACGAAAAGGTTGAGTATATCGTTGCTCATGGTATTGCAAGTTCTTACGAAGGTCATAGGGCGATTATTGGAAGTAAGCATTTTATTTTCGAGGACGAAGGTGTTGAGTTTGACGAAGAACTATTCGGTTGTTTAACACAAGAAATTGGAAGTGACAGTGCTATTTATTTGGCTATTGACCACGAACTTGTTGGTACAATTTGTGTAAATGATCCACCTAGGGACGACGCAAAGGAAACTATTGCTAAACTCCGTGAACAGGGCATAAAAGAAGTTATAATGATAACTGGCGACGGCGAAGAAGTTGCTAAAAGTATATGTAATGAGCTTAATATCGATAGGTATTTTGCTTCTGTTTTACCAGACGGAAAATCTAAACTGATTAAAGCTTTAAAAGATGATGGCAAAACCGTTTTAATGGTTGGTGACGGAATTAACGACACTCCAGCTCTTAGCATGGCAGATGTTTCTATGACACTTAAAAGTTCTTCAGACATAGCAAAAGAAGTTTCTGACATTGCTATTCACAGCGAGAGCCTACTTCAAATTGTATATGCAAGAAAGCTTGCCACTGCACTGATGAATAAAATTGCTAGCAATTATAAATTTATAGTTGGCTTTAATTCGTCATTAATTTTACTTGGAATGGGTGGAATTATCTCTGGTAATACGTCGGCTTGGCTACACAATTTTTCAACATTAGGACTTGCTGGTTTTTCCACAAGACCTACCTTAAATGAAAAGGAAGTGATTGAAGATGAAACAACATAAATTTTGGTCATATCTTGCAGTTTTTGCAATGATAATGTGCATTTTCACTGGTATTAAACATAAATAATTAAAAAGCTGTTGCTAATGAATTTTCATTGCAACAGCTTTTTAATAGTCTGAATAGTGTAGTAACTCTTGTCACCACACTATCAAGTCTATCTTTTCGGAACCACTACAAATGTAGTTCCTTTTAGTTTTTAATAACTATATCCGTATTCGTTGTATTCAGTAACAAAATCCTCTAAATTAATTTCAGAAATTGCGTCTTCATTGACTTCAATATCGGACATTGTAGTAGTAGCTTGTTCGATAACATAACTATTATATTCAAACCATTTGTCTTCCATTATGCTGTATAATCTGCTGTTATCGTCAAGGTTTTCAGCAGTTTCTACTATGTCTGTTTTCATCATTAGAATTAAAAGTGAATCAGACTCAAAAATCATCATTTCACCATTTTCCATAATTTCTAGGTTTTCTAAAAAGTTAGTTGGAAAATTATCTTCACTAGTTTTAGTGGATAAATCATTGTAAGGAGCAACTTCTAAATCGGTTAATTCCATATAATCTTCGCCGCATTCTTCTAAAGTTTTTTCACCATTTTCAATTTGTGACATGTATTCTTCAAAAAGTTCGGTTAAAACTTCTTTGTCTTCCTCACTTATAGAAATATTTTCATTGTCTTCATTTACTTCCATAAGTGGTGCAAAAATATATTGATAAGAATAGTAATTCTCGCTGTAATATTCTAAAAATTCCTCATCGGCAACTTCGAATTCCCCACCTTCGCTGTAAAGAGCTTCGAAAACTTTTTGGTAATTAAGGCTGTATATGCTGTAAGCTGTGTGAAAAGAATCTTCTGAAATTCCATAATATTCTAAATAATCACCAATATACTCCATTTGAGCCTCAGTTAAATATTCTACATCATCAATTTCTTGGTCGGTATAAGTGATGTCTAATTCTTCAATTTGGCTTTCAAGCCATAAATAAGTTTGACAATATCTCATGACATCGCTAAAAATATATTCGGTAGCGGTCATAGAGTCGATGGTTGCATCTAACACTCTTGTTTCACTGTCCACCATATAAACAGCATTTTCATAAGCCATTAAGCAATAGTACAGATATTCTTCCATGTTTATTTCATTGTCACCATCTTTTATAGCCCAAGAATTGCTACCATAGGAACAAGCGGTTAAAGTCATAGCAAGGATAATTACCAGTGCAAATACTTTTTTCATTTTATACTCCTTTAATTTTGCAATATTTTCATTGTTTGTTTTAATACGTCCAAAGGTTGTTCGTTTAACAACTTAATGCTTATATAAGGTTTTTCGGTAGCACTTAATAGAACTCTGCCTTTAAGTTCCCCTATGAGTTTCGAAATATGTTCCATGTTAACACATGCCAAATACATAAATACAAAACCGTTTTGCTGTTTTATTTCTTTAATTCCAAAAGAAGCAGCCGTGTTTCTTAAAAGTGCAATGTCAATAATACCTTGAACGGAAACAGGAGGCTCACCAAAACGGTCAATTAATTCGTCTATAACATCTTCGCTGTCTTCTACAGTTTGAATGTCTGCAATTCTTCTGTAAATATCAAGCCTGTTGTTTATACTTTCAATATAGTCGTTTGGAATATGTGCTTGAATTTGAATATCAACTGTACAGCTTATAGATTCTTGTGGAATATCTTCACCTTTAAGAAGTGCTACAGCTTCGTTTAATAGTTTTAAGTACATGTCATAGCCAACGCTTTCCATGTGTCCATGTTGTTCACCCCCTAAAACATTACCAGCTCCACGAATTTCTAAATCACGCATTGCAATTTTAAAACCACTACCAAATTCTGTAAATTCTCTTATAGCTGTAAGCCTTTTTTGAGCAACTTCAGTTAAAATTTTATTTTGTGAATAAGTCAAGTAAGCATATGCACGCCTGTTACTTCTACCAATACGTCCCCTTATTTGATGAAGTTGTGAAAGACCCATTTTGTCAGCGTTGTCGATAATCAAAGTGTTTGCGTTTGGAACATCTACACCAGTTTCTATTATGGTAGTACAAACCAAAATGTCAATTTCGTGTTCTACCAACTGCCGCCAAACTTCTGAAAGTTCTTCTTGTTCCATTTTGCCATGACCGACACCTATTCTAGCATCTGGAACTTTGGATTGAATTTTAGCGGCTACAGCATTAATAGATGCGACATCATTGTGAAGATAATAGGCTTGGCCACCACGTCTAAGCTCTTTTTTTATAGCATCACTTATAATGTCTAAATCATATTCCAAAACATAAGTTTGTACAGGGTGTCTGTCTTGTGGTGGTTCTTCAATAACAGACATGTCACGAATGCCAGATAAAGCCATATTTAAAGTACGAGGGATAGGTGTAGCAGATAAAGTTAATATATCGGCAGTTTTGCAAAGGTCTTTTAGCTTTTCTTTTTGAGCCACTCCAAACCGTTGTTCTTCGTCTATAATTACAAGTCCTAAATCTCTAAAACCTACATCTTTAGATACAAGTCTGTGTGTTCCAACAATAATATCTACTCTGCCATGTTTTAAATCTCTTAAAATTTGGTCTTGTTGTTTGTTTGTTCTAAATCTTGACAAAAGTTCAATTTTAATTGGGAAATTTTCCATCCTTTTTAAAATAAGTTGATAGTGTTGCCAAGCAAGTAAAGTTGTAGGAACTAGAATTGCACATTGTTTTCCAGCTGTTACACATTTAAAAGCAGCCCTTAGCGCTACTTCTGTTTTACCAAAACCAACGTCACCACACAAAAGTCTGTCCATTGGGTTTTGTGATTCCATGTCGTTTTTTATTTCGTTTATACAATTAAGTTGGTCGTCAGTTTCTTCATAAGGAAAATAACTTTCAAAGTCACGTTGCCACTCGTCATCTTCAGGAAAAGCAAAGCCTTTTTCTTCCATTCGTTTGGCATATAAAATAATAAGTTCTTTTGCAATATCTTTAACTGCAGATTTAACCTTGTTTTTGGATTTCTGCCATTCAGCTCCACCCAAACGGTGAAGTTTAACACCACTATTTTCTCTAGGTCCTATATATTTAGCAACAAGGTCAAGTTGTGTAACAGGAACATATAGTGTGTCGTTTTTTGCGTATCCAATTTTTATATAATCCTTTACAATTCCCTTGAGGTCAATTTTATGAATTCCTTGAAATATGCCAATACCGTGTGTGCTGTGAACAACATAATCACCGTGAGAAAGTTCGCCCAAACTGTAAATAGCCTTTTGGTTTTTGTCTTTTTTGTGTTTAGGTTTATTTTGTTTAGTATCAGAAATTCTACCGTGACTAATAAGAGCGTAACCAGCTTGTGGTAATTCAAAACCAGATGATAAAGTCCCAGCGCTTACTATAATAGTGCCTTTAGATGGCAGTGAAGGTTTTTCGAAATAAGCTGCTGGAAGACCAGCCTCTTTTAAATCTTCTGCAACGTTTATAGCAGTTCGCTCAGTGCCAGCAAAAATGTTTATACGTAAATTTCTGTGAAGTAAAGCAGTTATATCTTCTATTAAAAGTTGAGTACTGCCACCCCAAGCTGAAATTTGTTTAACATCAAAATTTATTAAAGTTTTTGTAGGAACTTCGTATGTTCCTCTTGCAAAAGTGTCCATGAATATTGATTGATACTCTTCAGCTTTTGCTAAAGTGTAAACCCAATCTTCTGTAAATTTATCAAGACCCTTGCACAAAACACCCTCAGTGAAAAATTGTTTAATATCCTCATTCCACTGCCAAGTACTTGCCCTCATTTTTTCTTTTAAATTAGAACTTTGAGATAATACTAAAATAGAATTATCCTTGTCAAAGTAGTCGAATAAAGTTGCTGGTTTAGTATATATAAGCGAAATGAATTTGTCCATAGAGCCAATATGAATATCATTTTCAAGCTTATTACATTCGCTTTCTAAAATTTCTTTTACAAGCTTTGCGTTTTTTCCACGCAAAGTCAAGGCGTGTTCTTTGATTTTTTTAGCAAGATTTTTATAACTGTTTGGAGCAACCTCTAAAGCTAAAGATATGGAAACACTATCTATATTTTCAATTCTTCTTTGTGTATCAACCGAAAATGTAGAAATGCTGTCAATTTCATCGCCCCAAAATTCTAAACGTATAGGATTTTCAAAGTCAGGTGAAAAGAAGTCGATTATTCCACCACGGTGACTGAATTGCCCAGTTCCGTCGATTTGTTCAGCTTTTTCATAGCCACAAGAACTTAAGGAAGTTAAAATTTGAAGCTGTGATATTTCGTCGCCAACTTTTATATTGATACATTTCGACAAAAGTTCATCTTTGGGAATAGTAAACTGTAAAGCTGCATCAATTGGCGCTATAATGCAGTCGCACTGGTTTTTAGCAATAGAAATAAGTGCATCTAAACGCCTTATTTCATATTCGTGAGAATGACTGTAATTATCTCTTAAAGAAAAATCTTTAGCTGGATATATTTTAGCAGTCATACCAAGCAAGCTAAGGTCACGGTAAATTTTGTGGCAGTCAGCTTCATCAGAACACAAAATAAGCATTGATTTATTTGTGTTCTTGAAAAGCGAATAGCTCACTATATTTTTGTGTATAGTGGAAAGACCTGTCAAAACACAAGGGAATTGTTTGTTTTTGACAGCTGTTAATAGTTCGTTATATTCTTTTGTAAGTTTTAATGCGTCTGCAATAAAGTTCATATAGTCCCCTTAGTTAAACAAACTCATAGCTTTATCAATATCACCGTCTATGATATTTTCGATAGCTATGCAAGCGTTTTCTTTAGTTTCGTTTAATAATTTCAAATCATTATCGCTAAATTTAGATAGCACCCAATTTGTTAAATCGTAATCTGGGTGTGGTTTAGCGCCAATTCCAATTTTAATTCTAGGAAATTCATCACTGCCACTTAAATAAATGATATTTTTAACTCCGTTTTGCCCACCATGACTTCCTTTTCTTCTAACCCTAAGTTTACCAACAGGTAGAGAAATATCGTCAAAAGCAAGTATTACATTAGTAGGTTTCACTTTGTAGAAGTTCATCACTTGTACAACGGATTCCCCAGATAAATTCATGAAGGTATCAGGCTTTAATAAAAGTATACGCTTATTTTTAATAGTACATTCGCCTATAAGACCTTTAAATTTTAGTTTGTTAACTTTTATAAAATATTTTTCAGCTAATTCATCTATAATCATAAATCCAGCGTTGTGTCTTGTGTTTTCATATTTTTTTCCAGGGTTGCCAAGCCCTACTACTATATAATCTATGTTACTTATTATTTTTTCTTTAAAAAGCATTTCTATCTCCTTTTAATATAACACCAAATTGGCGGGATATAAAATACCCCACCTGTTTTAGTAATTGTGTTATTTAATTATGACACAAAAAATTATAATTGCAAGAAAATTTATGAAAAAATTATAAATATATAAAAAAATTTTAAATTTATTCAAATTTACTATAGAAATTTAGAAAAATATTTGTTATAATATAAGAACACAAGAGCCACTTGTGTGCTTTTGTATGGAAATTATGTTATCAATCGAATTTATTCGATGTAAAAATTAGGAGGAGATTCCAATGGCTCAAAAATTCGTATATCAATTTAGCGAAGGTAACGGCAGCATGAGAGAACTTCTTGGCGGTAAAGGTGCAAACCTTGCTGAGATGACAATCTTAGGCTTACCAGTACCACAAGGTTTCACAATTTCAACTGAGGCTTGTACTCAATATTATGAAGACGGCAAAAAAATCAATGATTCTATTGATGCTGAAATCATGGAAAACATTACTAAAATGGAAGCAACAGTTGGCAAAAAATTCGGCGACATCAATAACCCACTTTTAGTTTCAGTTCGTTCAGGTGCTAGAGCTTCTATGCCTGGTATGATGGACACAATTCTTAACTTAGGTCTTAACGAAGAAGTTGTAGAAGCAATTGCTACAAAATCTGGCAACCCGAGATGGGCTTATGACTGTTATAGAAGATTTATCCAAATGTATTCAGACGTTGTTATGGAAGTTGGTAAAAAATTCTTTGAAGAATTAATCGACGAAATGAAAGAAGCAAAAGGTATTGTTAATGACGTTGATTTAACTGCTGAAGATTTAAAAGTTCTTGCAGAACAATTTAAAGCTGAATACAAAAAAGTAATCGGTTCAGACTTCCCAACAGACCCTAAAGAGCAACTTATGGGTGCTGTTAAAGCTGTTTTTAGATCATGGGACAACCCAAGAGCTAACTTCTACAGAATGCAAAATGAAATTCCTTACTCATGGGGTACTGCTGTTAACGTTCAAGCTATGGCTTTCGGTAACATGGGCGAAACTTCTGGTACAGGTGTTGCATTTACTCGTGACCCTTCAACTGGTGAGAAAAAACTTATGGGTGAATTCCTAATGAACGCACAAGGTGAAGACGTTGTTGCTGGTATTAGAACTCCACAACCTATCGCTCAACTTAAAGAAGTTATGCCTGCAGCTTACGACGAGTTCGTAAAAATCTGCGATATTCTAGAAAATCACTACCATGATATGCAAGACATGGAATTTACTATAGAAGATACAAAACTTTACATGCTACAAACAAGAAACGGCAAAAGAACAGCTGCTGCTGCACTTAAAATTGCTTGTGACCTACTAGACGAAGGCATGAAATCTGAAGAAGAAGCAATTCTAATGATAGACCCTAAACAATTAGATGCTCTACTTCACCCACAATTTGACGGTAAAGCTTTAAAAGCTGCTGCTCCAATTGGTTCAGCTCTTGCTGCTTCTCCAGGTGCTGCTTGTGGTAAAATCGTTTTCACTGCTGAAGATGCTGTTGCTCTGGCGAAAAAGGCGAAGATGTTATTCTAGTTAGACTAGAAACTTCTCCAGAAGACATCGAAGGTATGCACTATGCACAAGGTATCTTAACCGCTCGTGGTGGTATGACTTCTCACGCAGCTGTTGTTGCTCGTGGTATGGGTACTTGCTGTGTTTCTGGTTGTACAGAACTTAAAATTAACGAAGAAGCTAAAACTTGCGTTTTAGATGGCAAAACTTATGTTGAGGGCGATTATATGTCACTTGATGGTACTACTGGTAACATCTATGGCGAGGCTATCCCAACAGTTCCTGCTTCAATTGGTGGCGATTTCGACACAATTATGCAACTTGCTGATAAATTCAGAACTCTAAAAGTTAGAACAAACGCTGACACACCTGCTGACGCTGCGCAAGCTATGTCATTTGGTGCTGAGGGTATTGGCCTTTGCCGTACAGAGCATATGTTCTTCGAAGCTGATAGAATTGCTGCTATCCGTGAAATGATTTGTTCAGATACAGTTGAGCAAAGACAAGCTGCTCTTGCTAAAATCGAGCCAATGCAACAAGGCGACTTCGAGCAACTTTACACAACAATGAAAGGTTTCCCAGTTACAATTCGTTTCTTGGATCCACCTCTACATGAGTTCGTTCCTACAGCTGAAGATGATATTAAATTACTTGCTGATACACAAGGTAAATCTGTACAAGATATTAAAGACATCATCTCTTCACTTCACGAATTCAACCCAATGATGGGACACCGTGGTTGCCGTCTAGCTGTAACATATCCAGAAATTGCTGCAATGCAAACAGCTGCTGTTATTAAAGCTGCAATCAATGTAAACAAAGCTCATCCTGAGTTTAATGTAGTTCCACAAATCATGATTCCACTAGTTGGCGAAGTTGCAGAACTTGTATTCGTTAAGAAAACAGTTGTTGCTACTGCTGATGCAGTTATTGCTGCTGCTGGTATTGAACTTGAATATGAAGTTGGTACAATGATCGAGATTCCAAGAGCTGCTTTAACAGCTGATGAAATCGCTAAAGAAGCAAACTTCTTCTCATTCGGTACTAACGATTTAACACAAATGACATTTGGCTTTAGCCGTGACGATGCTGGTAAATTCTTAAATTCATATTATGAAAATAAAATTTATGAGAACGACCCATTTGCTCGTATAGACAAAAATGGTGTTGGCAAACTAGTTAAAATGGCTGTTGACCTAGCTAAACCAGTTAACCCATCAATGCACTTTGGTATTTGTGGTGAGCACGGTGGCGACCCAACAACTGTTGAGTTCTGTCATAACGTAGGTCTAAACTACGTTTCTTGTTCTCCTTTCCGTGTGCCAATTGCTAGACTAGCTGCTGCTCAAGCTGCACTTAAGCAACCAACAAATAAATAAACCATTCAAAATGTTTGATTTTGTTATTGTTAAAGCTCATGCACAAAGTTATTTAAATGAGTAAACTTTATTAAAACACATTTTAAAATGGGAAGATATAAAAGCAACTATTTGTTTTTAAATATCAAAAAAACATCTCTATTAATTTGTACCGACCCCCCAAAGTTAGACCGAAAAGTTTAACGAATGGGAGGCCGGTATTTTCATGTCAAAATATAATTATGAATTTAAGAAACAAGTAATACAAGAGTATTTAGATGTAAAGGCGGATATAAATATTTAGCAAAAAAATATGAACTAGGAGAAAATATCATAAACAAATCAAAAGATGGGTAAACGACTATCGCATAGCAGGTCTAAGGCACTTCGAGAAAAGAGTAAAGGACGAAAACCAATTATGCCAAAGCCAAAGAAAGTTAAAAGCGTAGACGATAATGCTACCACATGTTTTATACCTCGTTATATATAAATTAAATCAAATTGATTATTCCTATCAAGCCAAACATTCCAATACCTAAACTTGGCATACAAATTCCTGGGAGGTCATAACAATATTTTGGACATATCTTTCTTGCCAATACTCCTATGATTAAAAATACAATAGGATTTAAAAGCACAAACCAATTTGGTACACTGAGCATACCACTTAGTATGCAATAAGTAGTAATTCCAGTTGGCACAAGGAGTATAAATGCGTACAATACGAAAAATAGTAATTTCACAGCATCAAAAAGTGCTTCAATCGTATTATCTGCCAATTCAAAATCTTCTCCTTTTATTACTGCTTTATAAATAATTGGCGGGATGCAACAAAAGGTATGTATAAAAAAGCCTACCATCGCTAGAAGAATTGTAACTATGAATAAGACTTCAGCTAAGCTCTCATTTTGTGTAAAAATTTGTCTTGCTAAAGAATAAATTCCAAAACTGCACATAAAAGAACCAAAAAATCCCAAAACAATAGAAATTGTAAACCGTATATCTGCCATTTTAGTCCAATTTGACTCAATTATTAATGATTTACCCATTTTAATATTGTCTTTCCCTTTTAAATCCAGCAACACATCCCCAATCGCACAAAGGATTCCTCCCAATAAACCGATAATTGAATATACTAAATTTAACTCCATATTAACCTCCGATTATATAATTCTATATTTTTATCTAGTGTCACAAGTTTTATAAAGTGCTTTTTATATTTCTACAAAAATACCCATGTTTTCGTCTTTTGCAGCTTTATATATTACATATGCACTTACAACGTCTTGAATAGAAATTCCAACTGACTCAAAAAAAGTCATGTCGTCATGTGCAGTTCTGCCCTGTATTTTACCAGTTAAAACTTTGCCAACTTCCCCTAAAATATGGCTCATTTCAATTTCACCATTTTTAAGTGGAATAGCTAAATCACCACTGCTTAAAACAGATGCTTTCGTCCAATCGGTGTAAACTTTGCACTTTTTAATGGTTTGACTGTCGCACTCAATACCCACCGCTGAACACGCACCAACTGCGTTAATATGCACTCCTTTTTTAAGCCACTCACCTTTTAAAATTGGAATATTAGTTCTTGCAGAAGTTGTTGTGCAAATAATATCTGCATTTATTACAGCGTCTTTCGCATTTATGCAAGGCACGACTTCTACACTTGGCAAGTTTTCTTTTATATACTGTATGCAAGAATTAATTGTGCTTTCTTTGTAGCTCCACACGTAAATTTTTTCGATATTTCTAACTTTAGATATTGCAATTGCATGAGCTTTGCCTTGGTTTCCCCCACCTAAAATTGCCAGAGTTTTTGCATCTTTATTAGCTAGAACATCTGTTGCAGCAGCACTTGTGCTTGCAGTTCTAACCAAAGTCAAAACATGAGCATCGGTAATTGCAATCAATTTTCCAGTGTCAATATCAAAAAGTGGAACAATTCCTTGACCTGAAAAGAAAATGAATTTGCCACCAGTAACACGGTTACTTTCGGAAGAACCAGGCATTAAGGCAAATCTTTTTCCGTTTTCGTGAACTAAAAATTGTCTGCCCAAAACCTTAGGTTCGTCTACTGCTGTGTCTAAAAATGCTTCTTTCATAGCAGGGATACATCTTTCATAAGTCAAAAGTTTTTCACATTCTCGTCTGTTAATAATCAGTGTTTTTTCCATAATTCCTCCAAATTTATTTCAGTTTATTTTTTATCATTAAAATTTTCTATAAAAGTTATTACAATTTCCATTTTCTCTCCTTACTTATGTGGTAGTGTATCAAAGCTGTTTCTATTAACTCGAAAACGTTATGGTCGTTGAGTTTATATAAAGTCATTTTGCCATCTTGCCTTGATGAAACCAATTCTGTGTTTTTTTTAAAGCTTATACTTATCTACTACTGCTTTAATTTTTCCATCATCAATATTTGTTCCAATAACAGCAACAAGTGTGTGTTTATTTGTGCTTTCTTTCATTAAAGAACAGTTATTAGTATTATTAATAAAATAAATATTTTTCTCTTTATCTGAAAAATATCCTTTAATTCTAAGAATTCCCATATCTTCAATTTCAAATAATTCCTTAGTCAATTTTTCTATGTCAGAAGCTTCTTTAAGCCTTCCAAGGAAAAACATACTTTGAAGAATAAGTGCGTGATTTTCATAAACTTGTCTGTGTTCACATTCAGTTCTACCCACAGCCGATAATTCTTCAAAATCTTCACTTGTGAAGTCATCCCACACTTTAGTGAAAATGGAAATTTTTGAAATATCAAAAAACTCATTTTTACTACTTGTAAAATTATTCAGTTCATATATACTCTGACTGATTTCTTCTGTTGAATAAGATTGTGTATTACTAAATACAACTGCACCTGTTGATAAAAATTGAGAAAGGAGAATATTGTTAAGACTTTCATCATGTATCATAAAATCTGGTTTAACAATTGTAATTATTGCACCTATGTCAAATTTAGCTGTTAAGCTTGGGTAATTTAGAATTCCAAAAAAGCTATCTACATTATAAATTCCAGTTGGTTCAAAAATTATTCTGTCATAACCATCTTCATAGGCATAATTAATACATTCAATCAACTTTGGAACTTGTGTACAGCAAGCACAACCACCAGAAATTTCTGCAATTTGCAAATTTTCTTCTTTTAATTCAAAGCCATCAACACCTGCAATACTAAGTTCATTTTCAATTACTAGGATTTTTTCTTTTTTATTTTGTAAATATTTTGCGTATTTTGCTATAAATGTAGTTTTACCTGCTCCTAAAAAGCCAGTTATGATATCAATCTTCATTTTAATCTCCTTTAAAAATCTCTTGATATTTTTTAATAATATCATTACCAAAGCACTTTGTCAAGAATTTGTATACTCGTCAAATTATCTGATATATTTTTCTATTATAGAAAAATACATCTTCTATTTCATTGACATACCAGCTATTTGATAGTATAATTATTGCGTTAGATATCGCTAACCGACTAAATATTAACTGGAGTGATTATTCTGAGTAATGCAGAAGAATTATCTATTATACGAAAATCAAGAATCTTAATGTTAAATCATAATATATGTCAAAAAGAAGTTTGTAAAAGACTATATATTTCTGAAACTGCCTTTAGAAATTTGTATATAAAACATTTTGGAATTACACCAAAGCAATATATGTTAAATATTCAACTATGCAAGGCGAAAACTTTACTTAGAACTACTGATTTACATATTACAGAAATTGCAGAAAAATTAAATTACATAAGTGCAAGCAAATTTAATATAATTTTTAAAAAGCATTATGGTTTAACACCATGTGAATATAGAAAAATTACCACAGTATTAGAAAACTAATATTGTGGTAATTTTTTTGTTTTAGCTAAAAAGACTGTTAAAAGTCCACCTGTTATAAAGCCTATAGGTATTGACAAAATTAATAAATATGAAAGATATGAAAGTATACTGAAACTGCCAATAGTGATAAATCCAGCAACAATTTGCCCTATATTATGAAAAGCAGCACCAGCAATGCTTAAACCAATAACAGAAATTCCTCTATCTAAAAATCTTTCCAAGATGCACATAATTACATACGCAAAAATTCCACCTAAAAAGCTGAACAATAGTGAAGACATTCTGCCACTAACAACTGCTACAGCAAGCACACGTGTTAGAAAAATCATAAATGCTTCTTTTTTTCCTATTCTAATAATTGCATACACTGTGACAATATTAGCAAGTCCAAGTTTTAAACCTGGCAAGATAATATCTAACGGTACATATCGTTCTAAAAGTGAAATTACCATTGCAGCGGCTGCCAAAATTCCACAAGTTGTTATTTTTTTTACTGACATTAGCCCACCACCACATCGTATTCAATTTCGGTTTCATCTCCAACAATTTTAAGTAGTAATTTATTTGGCATACAGACTATTACTTCCCCAGCCACACTTATATAACCAGTATTTTCGCAAACGTGGTCATAGCAAGTTGAGTTGATAACTCGCACCTCTAACCCATCTATTTCGATTGTAACCGATGCTGTTTCGTTTATTTCTATTGTTTGGTAATTATCTTCTTCAAGAGAAATACTATCTATTAATTCACCGTCTAAATACACCTCTAATATGTTATTAGTATATGTTTTTGGCAACATTAAAACAAAAATTAAAATAGCCATAATAATGATAAGGGCGACTATGATTATATCGCCCATTAAAAGTTTTATTCCCTTAATTTTCATATTTTTCACCAAGTGTTATATTAAGATTATAGCTAACGTAAACCGTGTTATCATCACGAATAATCACAACATCAATGCTTTCTTCACTTTCGGCAAAAGCAACAGCTTCTTGATATCCCATAGCAAAAAGTGCTGTTGCGTAAATATCGGCAAGAGTTGAATTTTCTGAAACAACGGTTACACTTTTAATGTCCTCATCTGTTGGGTAACCTGTGGATGAATTGAAAATATGGTGATAAACCTCGCCATCTTCTTCAAAAAATCTTTCATAAGCTCCAGTTGTCACAACAGAATTTTGACCTGTTTGAAGTGTAATATTAATCTCACTGGTATCGTCAGGGTCGGTAATTCCAATATTCCAAAGGCTTTCATCTTCTTTTTCACCATAAACATAAATGTTGCCTGAAAGGGAAATGACTCCACGAATAGCATCGTTTACTTCGTAAATTTCTACAATTTTATCAGCTGCATAACCTTTTCCCACTGCTCCTAAGTCTATTTGAGCACCGTTTAAAAGCTGAACTTGGTTATTATCTAGCAAAACAATATTTTCATAAGAAACTGTTTGTAGTGCAGTTGTAATTTCCTCATCGCTTGGAACTCGTGCATCTGCTGTTCCAATGTCCCAAAGGTCAGTAACAGCACAAATAGTTGGGTCAAATATGCCGTCAGTTTTTTCTGCACATTCAAGGGCAATAATCAAAATTTCATATGTAATATCGCTTACTTCAACTATTTCTCCATCACTATTATTAAGCTTATACATATCGCTTTCGGTGTTTGTTCTTGAAATAGCATTTTCAATCTCAGTTACAATATCAAACGCTTCTGATATAACTTCATCTGAATTTACAGCAACTACACTTAAACTCATGTAAGTATCCATTGCAAAAAAATCCAATGAACTTTCAGTTGTTTCAGCCGTGGTACTACAAGCAGTTAGTGAAAATAAAACTAGCAAAAAAGGTATAATCTTTTTCAATTTACACCTCTTATGAAAGTGCATCTAAAACAGCGTCTTTAATTCCGTTTGAGCTATAAGTCGCACCAGTAATTACATCAACATCAATATCCTGTGCTTCGATAATTTTTTTTCGAATATTAGTTGCATTGCTCATATATTCGTCATCATCAATATGTTCATCTATTGTAATTTTTGTAATAGCACCTTCAGCGATTGTTACTGTAACAGTTAATTCACCGTTAAATCCGATACCAGAACCAGTGTATTCGCCGTCAGCAATAGCAGTTAAATCAATGTCATATGGTGAAGTTGGTTCTGCTTCGATTTCTACGTCTTCGTCCACACCAGTATCTACTTCTGTTTCTGCTTGTGTATCGGCATCTGTGACATCATCAGTTTCTAATGTATAGCTATCGTCTTCAACTTCAGCAGAAAAATCGACTAAATTCAAAGTAACTGCTGTTCCTAAAGCTAAATACATAGCTACAATCAAAACAATAGCTATAGGTTTTTTAGATTTTTTGTAGTATTTTTTTAGCTTTAAAGTACCATAACCGATAAACACTATTGAATAAACAATTACATCTATTAAATATGTAATATTACCTGTTAAAGCCATAGGTAACATTAAGAACATTATATGTACATAAATTAACATATAAAATCCATAAGCTAATCTTTGAAGCTTTTTCCAGTTTTTTGCTTTCATTTTCTTTCTAACGCATTTAAATGAAGTTACAAAAAGAGGTGTCATAAGTGAAACTAAAATAATTGTCATTATGCATGCGTAAATTACAAGTGGTGACATTTTTTCTGGAGCTGTAAAAAGCAATTTAAAATATGATTTGCCAGTGTAAAAATTATGGCCATAGGTTAAAATACAGGCAATAATAGAAAGTTCTGCACGAATTGGCATAAAAGTTTTTTGAATTTTAGAACCATTTTTAAATGCATTCATCCACATTACAATAGATAACATTGCAGTGGAAACTGTTCCATATTCAAAAAATGTTGACATAACAGTTGCAACTGGAGTTGGCAACATGCTAGAATTTGTAAAAACTGTAAATAACGCTATTACTAAAGCACCTATATAATAGTATACAGCGTGTTTTTTTATTGATTTTCTTAAAAAGTATGCAAAAGCAATGGTTAATATAATAGATAATATAAATTTCATTGTGTTTTCCTTTTTGTTTTTTTAAGCATAAAAGCCCCGTCCTCAAAAGGACGAGGTTTTTATTTATAGGAGGGTTACTCTTAAGCTGTAAAAGTAATTGTGTAAGCTGTGTAACCTGTTACTGTAAATTCAACTGTGTATGTAACACCAGCTTCGTAAACAGCTACTTCGTTGTCATCATCATCAGTAGTAACAGCTTCTAAATCAACAGCACCGTCTTCTGTTAAGAAAAGAACGCCTGTTGAGCCATGACCACCACTAACGCTGTAGCTTGTGCCTTCTTCTTCACCTTCTGCTGTAACTGTGTAACTTGAAATACCAGCTGTGTAAGCAGCAGCTGTTTCATCACTTGCATCGTTATCTGCTGAGAATGTTAAAGTATCAGCATCAAATGTTACAGGGATTACATCTGTTTGGAAAACAACAGTTGCTGAATATGGCATATAAACTCCGTTAGCATCTGCAAATTCAACTGTGTAAGAACCAGCTTCTAAATCTTCTGTCCATGAAATAGTAGATAAATCATCAGAAAGTGTAACACTATCAACTGCTTCACCAGTTGAGTTAGTAACATTTAATTGCATTACTAAATCTTCTGGAATTTCTACGCCTTCAACATAATCAACTGTTGCAGTTAAATCAACAATATCAAGGTAACTTGATTTACCACTAACTTCACCAACAGTGAATAGAGTTTCAGCATATAGATATGGAACATATAAATCCATTTCAACAGTTACAGTACCTTCTGGAACGTAGTAAATAACAGAAGTAATTGTTTGACCTTGCATGTCAACATATTGTTCGCTTGAAAGTGTATTTACACTTTTAACTAGAACTTTATATCCAAAGCTCCATGAAATCTCTGAGCCATTTGACCAAATATTTTCAAGAGTACGAAGACCATAAGTTTTACCACTGTCTGTTACAACTTCAACGCCATAAATTGTTGACATATCTTCTGGTAAGTTTGATAGAGCAATTTCAAAGTCACCCCAGTTTGAACCAGCTTCAATTTCGTAACTTGCATCTGAAATTGTATCCTCGCCAATCATTTCGCCGAATACTAAACTACCAACTTCGCCTGTTACCTCTTTGTAAGCAGCTGGGTCAGTATCTAGAGCAGTTACATAATAATCTTCTGTTTCGCCTAGAACTGAAAGCTCTTCGAATAATTCTTGTGAAATAAGAACAGGGTATTTAGGTCCATAAATTGTACCACCACCACTGCCGTCTTCAAGTTCAGCAAAATAAGTGTAATCGTAATTCATCCATTTTGATGTTGTAGCTGATGTAACTGCGTCAACTTCAAAATCGTTGTCGTCAAGTTCTGCAGAGTAGAAATCTGCATATGGAATGTTCATTGTTGCATATACATATGTAACTTCTTCTTCGGTTTCAGCTTCAGTTTCATCCTCAGTATCTGAATCTGTATCTGTGACTGAAGTATCGCTATCTGTGTCGGTATCAACATCAGATTCAGTGGAACAAGCCGCAAAGCTTGATACAAGCATTAAAGATGCAAGTAAAAGTGCTAATTTCTTTTTCATGTTATTCTCCCTTTATTAAAATAATTTAGTTAGCTAAAGCTAACTTTGCAATTGAGATTATACTACTTTAAAATACAAAAGTAAAGTCCCAAAACAACAAAATTTAATATAGTACCACAATAAATTGAATTACTATATTAAATTTGGCAATTGGATTGACACTGTAAAATTTATGTGATAACATTAAGTTAGCATAAACTAATATTTTATATGAGGTGAATTTTATGGGAATGCAAGATGTTATTATTATTGTTATTTTAGTTGTTTTAATAGGTTTTGGCGCTTATCGAATGTGGCTTCAACTCAGTGGCACGAAAACTTGTTGTGGTGGAACAAAAGAGAAAATCAAAACGAAAAAACTTACTAATATTCTCGGAACAAAAACAGTACATATAGAAGGCATGCATTGTGACAGCTGCAAAAATTCAGTTACAAAGGCATTAAATTCTCTTGATGGTGTTTCTGCAAAAGTTAATTTAGCTAAAAAAACAGCTAAAGTTTCCTTTAACCATCAAATAGAAGATGATGAAATTATTAAAATTATAGAAAAAAGAGGATTTAAAGTCCTTTCTGTAGAATAGGAGTGTTTTTGTGAGTACAACAAATTTAAGTGGAGTAGAAGATACTTTATTTATCCCTTTAGCTGCTAGGGTTTTGGCTTCAAGAAAGTTTCCAAAGTTTTTTTATGATGAAAAGTCTTTGCAATTTGAAGAATTAGAGCAAGTGAAAACAATCAACGAAAAAAGTTCAGAATACACAATGCTTGCTTCTGTGTCACGCTATTTTGCTATGGATAACATTGTAAAATCTTTCATTAATCAAAATAAAAATCCAATTATTGTAAATTTGGGTGCTGGTCTTGAAACAATGAATTATCGTATAAATTCAAGTAATGCGCATTTTTATCAAGTTGATTTTCCACCAGTAATAAAAACACGAGAGCAATTACTTGGTAAAGCAGAGAATGAAACTTTAATACCAGGTGATATTAAAGATTTCGCTTGGGCAAATCAAATTGATAAAAGCAGTCCAGTGTTATTGGTAGCCTCTGGAGTTTTTCAGTACTTTAAGCCTGAAAAAGTTAGTACATTTATTAAAAATGCAAAAAGTACTTTTGAAAATGCACAAATACTTTTCGATGCAACCGATGAAGTTGGAATTAAATACGCACAAAAATATGTAAAGAAAACCGGTAACCAAAGTGCCATGATGTATTTTTACATTAACAGTGCAAAAGATTTTTGCCAAAAAGAGGATGTAGATTTAATTCTGGAGCGTGGCTTTTTTGCAGAGGCTAGAAAACAATTAAAAGGTCTCAAATTATACACAAGAATATCGATGAAAGTTGTCGAAGATAAAAAAAGATGCGTGATACTACACGTGAAATTGCCAAATTAATATTGACAAAATAAATTCAATGTGAAAGAATAACAGTGTTATATAACACTGTTATTCTTTTTTAATGACTGGAGGGCTAAGGATTACTAATTTAATTGAAATGACTGAAAAAATATTACAAAGTGCTAGCTTAGAATTTAATAAGCACGGTTTTGAAAAGGCTAGTATGCGTACCATTGCCAAAAACGCTGGTGTTACAACTGGTTCGTTATATGCTAGATTTCCTAATAAAAATTCCCTTTTCGGTGCATTGGTTGACCCTGTTATTGAGAATTTTCTAAAAACAAGCGACACCGGTTATAAAGAAAATGTTGATAAACTTGATGATGAAAACAATTACTTTGATACCGAAAATTCAAGTACCATCATTATAGATTTGATATATTCAAATAAAACTGCTTTTACTTTACTTATAAACTGTTCAAATGGCAGTAGCTATGAAAATTTTGCAGATACAATAGTAGAGCACGAAGAAGAAAAAGTTAGAACTACAATTGAAACATTAAAAAAACAAGGCTTTGCCTGTGTTGATATTTCTAATCAAATTCTACATATGCTTATTAGTTCACATACTTATGCCCTTTTTGAAGTTATAAGGCACGATTTACCAAAAGAAGATGCATATAAGCAAATTAAGGAACTGAACGACTTCTTTTCCTGTGGTTGGAATAAAATATTTGGTTTGTAAAAACCATTTATTTTATAATATTAAGTTAGCCTTGGCTAACGCAAATAAAAATTTTGGAGGAACTTATGAAAAAAACAAACTAAAAACAAAAGATCTAATCTATGCAGGGGCATTCGCAGCAATTTACGTTATCGCTTTAATGATAATCGTAATGGCATTTGGTATGATTCCAGTTTTGTACATTATGTCACCATTTTTCGTTGGAATGATAGCTGCAACAATTTACATGATGTATGTTACAAAAGTTAAAAAATTCGGTGCAATCTTAATTTTAGCAGTTATTGGTGCTGGAATTGGTGTAGTTATTGCAAGTAAACTATTTAAAAAACACTTCGAAAAAGCTGGTATTGTTTAAATGAAAGCGATTAATTTCGACCAAAGAGGTAAAATGTGTAAATGGTAAAATAAAGTGTACCAAAAACGGACAGGAAAAGTGTACCACTAAAAAAGCAGCAAAAAATTTGGTAAAATAGAAGAAAACCAAATGGAAGGCTGTAGAAATGAAAGGGTACGACATGTATAGCAAGATACAACAACTAAAAACAGCAGGATTTTCACAACGAGCAGTGGCGAGTGAATTGAAAGTGCACCGAAAAACTGTCAAGAGATATTGGACAACGAATGTAAGAAGATTATCGAGAATATTCTGAGAAAAATCGCCGGGAAGAGTTTTTAAACGAATATCGAAATCGCATAGTGCAGTGGCTAAGGGAATATCCAAGCCTAAGTTCGTCACAGGTGTGCGACTGGCTGAAAGAACATTACGAAGCCACCTTTAACGAAAGAACTGTTTCCCGATACGTCAAGAAATTACGAGAAGAATATCACTTAATTAAAAGCCCAATCAACGTTCATATGAAGTAGTGCCAGAACTTCCGATGGGTCAGCAGGTGCAAGTTGACTTCGGACAAATAACACTCAAAAAAGTCGACGGAGCTTGGCAGAAAGTTTATGTTGCTGCATTTCTCTTATCGGCATCACGCTATAAATATGCCGAAGTGCAAAGCCGTCCGTTTACAAGTGCCAACCTTGTAAAAATATGCCACAGATGTTTTCAGTATTTTGGAGGTATGCCACAAGAAATGGTCTTCGACCAAGACAGCATAGTTTGTAGCAGTGAAAATGCTGGAGATATTGTTTACACTTATGAATTTGAAAAGTTTAGGCAAGAAAGTAAAATGAAAATTTATCTATGCAGAGGTGCTGACCCTGAAAGCAAAGGTAAAATTGAGAACACAGTAAAATACATCAAAGGCAATTTTTTAAGCAATCGTCTATTTGTCGATGACGAAACATTAAACCTAAGTTGTCTGGAGTGGCTAGAGCGCACAAGCAATGCCAAAGTTCAAAAATCCCAGCAGAAGTTTTCCTAGAAGAACGCGAGTATTTAAAGCCTTTAATAGCAACAAAAGATATTCCCGAACCCACAGTTTGTAGAATAGTTCGCAAGGATAACACAATCCTTTATGGTAGTAATCGCTACTCTGTACCTTTGGGTACATACAACACTCAAAAAGAGGTGAAATTGGAAATATCAGATAATATATTGTCTATTATGACTGTTTTTGGAGAACTAATTTGTAAAGACTTACTAGAAACAGGAAGTGGAAAGTTGATACAAAGCAGAAATCACAGGCGTGACCGTAGTTCTAGTATTGATAAATTTCAAGAGGATGAGAATAGTAGCTGGCACAAATAAAATCGTACTAATCAAAGACGGAAAAGTAGCCGAAGAAGGAACCTACAACGAACTAATCCAAAAAGACGGTCTTTACAAAAAAATGGTAGACTTACAAACCAAAAGTGCTACTTGGAATATAGTTTAAGTTGAAAATTATAAAGCATCAAACCCACTCGTTAAACAAGTGGGTTTGATTATATGTTCAAGCAGCCTTTATCGCTTCTTTTTGAGTTTTGGCTAAGAAATACCAACACTTAAAATTAAAATACATAAGCAACTCACTTTGTGTGATTTTGCTTATGTATTTTTTTGTTCTTATACTATAAGTTAAATTGCTATTTACAGTGACAAACTTTGCTTTAATACATAGAATTTTCTGGAACAATTTTATATACGGCTGTGTTTGCATACATCTTGCTGCCATTT
>JAWXUM010000002.1:0-136581 GCA_044432645.1 Clostridia bacterium
CGCACGATAATCCAAATAACCAATATTTTTCTTGTAGGAATAAAAGGGCAAATAATGGTTTATGTGGAACAACTCACCATATACGAGTTGACACTATAACAGAACTTGTTAAGAAAAATCTAGGTAATATAGTCCGTTTTGCTTCTGTGTTTGAAAATGAATTTGTAAAGATAGTAGTCGATGAAAAATATAAAGAAATACAACTAAGACAAAAGAAAAATCAAGAAGCTTTACAAGTTGCTCTTTCAAGAAATAATGAAGTAGATATACTTTATGAAAAATTATTTGAAGAAAAAATATTAGGTAATTTAACAGAGGATAGATTTAAGAAATTATCTGAAAAATTTGAAGATGAACAAAGTCAACTTAAAATGAAAATTGACAATTTAAAAAAGATAGTTGCTGATGAACTAAATCACGAAATGAACGCAGAAGGCTTTTTAAGTCTAGTTCGTAAATACACAGATATAGAAAAAGTAACTCCAAAAATTTTGCAAGAATTTATTGATAAAATTGTTGTTCATCATCGAGAAGAAATAGATGGAATTAAAACACAAAAAGTTGAAATCTATTATAAAATGATAGGATACATTGAATTACCTTTAATTAGTAAAAAAGAGAACGAACAATTGATTAAAATGTTCGGACTAAAAAAAGACCAGATTGCATAAAGCAACCTAGTCTAAAAAGAAGTTTATAAAAAAAGAATAATCACAAGAGTTCAAGCCCCTTATGATTATTCGTTATGGTGCTGGTGATCGGACTTGAACCGATACGATGTTTCCACCGAGGGATTTTAAGTCCCTTGCGTCTGCCGATTCCGCCACACCAGCGATTGGAACTTGTTTATAATAACACATCTTTTTAAAAAAAGCAAGTGTTTTTTTAAAAAAAATTAAATTCTTTTTCCAATCTTATCAATATTTTGATTAAAGAAATCCTCAAAGCTATTTTCATCTAGTGATAGTCTTATTTTTTCCATTAAACTGTTATAAAAATATAGATTATGCATTACGGCTAACCTCATACCTAAAATTTCACCAGCTTTAAAAAGGTGATGAATGTACGCTCTTGTGTACTTTTGACAAACTGGACAGTCACATGTTTCATCAAGTGGAAATTCGTCTAACTTGTATTTTGCATTTTGGATATTTCTACAACCGTCCATAGTAAAAATATGCCCATGACGTGCATTTCTTGTTGGCATAACACAGTCGAAGATGTCTACGCCACGTTTCACTGCCTCTAAAATATTAGCTGGCGTTCCAACGCCCATTAAATACCTTATTTTATCTTTTGGCATATGTGGTTCTACAGCTTCAATTATACGATACATTTCCTGCGCTGTTTCCCCTACTGCTAATCCACCAATCGCATAACCGTCAAGGTCTAGTTTTGCTATTTCTTTCATATGCTCTATTCTTAAATCATCATAAGTACTACCTTGATTAATACCAAAAAGCAATTGGGCTTTGTTTAGTGTTTCAGGCAACGCATTTAGTCTGTCCATTTCCGTTTTACATCTAACAAGCCACCGTAAAGTTCTTTGACATGAAGCTTTTGCATATTCATAAGTAGCTGGATTTTCTACGCACTCATCAAAAGCCATTGCGATAGTAGAGCCTAAGTTGGACTGAATTTGCATGCTTTCTTCAGGTCCCATAAAAATTTTATGACCATCGATATGAGAGGAAAAAGTTACGCCCTCTTCTTTAATATTACGAAGTTTTGAAAGTGAAAACACTTGAAAACCTCCGCTATCTGTTAAAATTGGTCCTCTCCAATTTGTAAATGTATGAAGTCCACCTAATTTTTTTACAACATCATCTGTTGGTCTTAAATGAAGATGATACGTATTACAAAGCTGAACTTGACATTTTAAATCTACTAAGTCATCTGCAGATATTCCACCTTTTATAGCTCCAGCTGTAGCTACATTCATAAAAGCAGGTGTTTGAACAGTTCCGTGAGCAGTTTGGAACTCACCACGACGAGCTGTTCCTTCGTTTTTGATTAGTTTATACATTAATTTTAAAAGCCTTTCGTTGTTATTTCATTGTTACAGTTTGGTAAAAATATTACGATATGAACATTGCATCACCAAATGAGAAAAATCTGTATTTTTCTTGTACTGCAATTTTATATGCGTCCATTATGTTTTCTCTGCCAGCTAAAGCTGAAACTAACATCATTAAAGTACTTTCTGGTAAATGAAAATTAGTTATAAGAGCATCAATACCTTTAAACTTATAACCAGGGTAGATGAAAATACTAGTATCACCCTCGCACTCTTTAAATTCGCCGTGAAAACTTCCAACAGATTCTATGGTTCTACATGAAGTTGTTCCAACAGCTATAACTCTGCCACCACGTTCTTTTGTTTTATTTATTAAATCCGCTGTTTCTTTAGACATAAAATAATGCTCAGAATGCATTTTATGGTCTGTTATAATGTCTGCACTTACTGGTCTAAATGTTCCAAGTCCAACGTGTAAAGTCACAAAACCTATATCAACACCTTTTTCTTTTATTTTATCTAAAAGCTCTGGTGTAAAATGAAGTCCAGCTGTAGGTGCGGCAGAAGAACCTAATTCTTTTGAATACACTGTTTGGTATCTTTCCTTATTTTCAAGTTTTTCGTGAATATAAGGAGGAAGTGGCATTTGACCTATTTTTTCAAGTGCTACATAAAAATTATCATCACTGCTAAACTCTAAAACTCTGTTACCATCATCTTTTACATCTATTACAGTTGCTTTTAGAATTCCTTCTCCAAACACAAATTTTGTGCCTACTTTTGCCCTTTTTCCCGGCTTTGCTAGACATTCCCAAATAGTTTTCTCTTTATTTTCAAGAAGTAAAAATTCGGCTTTAGCACCAGTTTCCTCTTTCACTCCGTAAATTCTTGCAGGAAGAACTCTAGAATTGTTGAGAATAAGACTGTCGCCTTTTTTAAACATGTCGACAATATCTTTAAATATTTTGTGGTCAATTTCGCCAGTTGTTTTATTTAGACACAAAAGCCTTGAGGCATCTCTTGGCTCTATTGGTGTTTGAGCTATTAAAGTTTCTGGTAAATCAAAGCTGTAATCTTTTGTATGAATAAAATCCATTAAACTTTCCTTTCAGGGTATTATTTAATCTAATATAGTATATGATATCTTATTATCTGTAAATATGCAATATTTTTTAAGAATTTATTTGACATTATTAACATATTATTGTATTATATACTAATAGATAGAGGTGCAGTTTTTATTAGTAACATATGCAAGGCAACCGTATGCCATTGAACATGTGTAAAAGGAGCAACTGCCGAAAAAGCTAACGGCGGTAGTTATGCTTTTGGTTGTAGTGGTTAAAAGCCTTGCAACTGTCATCATACAGTGATGGAGTGCTATCAGATTATTTTTATAATCTAACTTTGCACACTGATGATGACCGGTTATTATACCGGTCATTTCCATATTATAAAATGTTTAAAAAGGAATGAAATTAATGAAAAAGTATAATGTAGGTATTATAGGTTGTACTGGAATGGTAGGGCAAAGATTTGCAGTCCTACTTGAAAATCACCCTTGGTTTAACGTAACAGCACTTGCTGCAAGTCCACGTTCTGCCGGTAAAAAATATGAAGATGTAGTAAAAAGTCGTTGGGCTATGCCTAGTGATATTCCTTCTAATATGGCCGAAATGGTTATAATGGACGCAACTGCTGATATTGAAAAAATCACTTCAATAGTAGACTTTGTATTTTGTGCAGTTGACATGAAAAAAGATGAAATTAAAGCTTTAGAATATGCCTATGCTAAAGCTGAATGCCCTGTTGTTTCTAATAACAGCGCTCATAGAGGAACAGAAGATGTACCTATGATAGTTCCTGAAATCAATGCAAATCATGTTGAAGTAATTGATGCACAAAGAAAACGTTTAGGCACAAAACGTGGCTTTATCAGTGTTAAGTCTAACTGCTCACTACAAAGCTATGTACCAGCTATTGAGCCTCTTATGGACTTAGGAGTAACTGACATTTTAGCTTGCACTTATCAAGCAATTAGTGGTGCTGGTAAAACTTTTGAAACAATGCCTGAAATTTTAGACAATGTTATTCCTTTTATCGGTGGAGAAGAAGAGAAATCTGAAAAAGAGCCACTTAAAATTTGGGGTAAAGTTGTAGATGGGAAAATTATTAATGCAACAAGTCCAAGAATTACAAGCCAATGTTTTAGAGTACCTGTTACCGACGGTCATACTGCAGCTGTTTTTGTAAAACTTGAAAAACCTATTTCTAAGGAAGAAATTATTGAAAGATGGGAAAACTATAAAGGACCTGCACAAGAGTTAGAGCTTCCAAGTGCTCCGAAACAATTTTTACATTATTTTACTGAAGATAATAGACCTCAACCAAAACTTGATAGAAATATTGAAAATGGGATGTCTGTTTCTATTGGTAGACTTAGAGAAGACAATATGTTCACTTATAAGTTCGCTTGTCTTTCACACAATACATTAAGAGGCGCTGCAGGCGGTGCTGTTTTAATGGCAGAATTACTTGCTAAAAAAGGTTATTTTGAATAATTAAAAAATGATATAATAGGAACGAATACGATGCGTTCCCTACAAAACACACTGTAGTGGCGACCTGTGGTCGTCCTAAGTAATAACGGAGGGTTTCCATATGAAAAAGACTATATTCCAAGGTGCTGGCGTAGCTATCGTTACACCTTTTAACAAAGATTTATCTGTTAATTTCGACCAACTTAAAAATCTTATAGAATTCCAAATAAACTCTGGTACTGATGCAATTATCTCTTGTGGCACTACTGGCGAGGCTTCAACACTTAGCGAAAAAGAGCATATTGAAGTGTTAGAATTCACAGCTAAAACTATAGATGGTAGAATTCCACTAATAGCAAGTGCTGGCAGTAACGACACAGCTTTTGCTATTGAACTTGCAAAAGAAAGCGAAAAAATTGGTGCTGACGGATTGCTTTTAATCACGCCTTATTATAACAAAACATCACAAAAAGGCTTAATTGAAAGCTTTACTAAAATTGCTGATAGCACAAATGTACCTGCTGTTTTGTACAATGTACCGTCTAGAACAGGTGTTAATATATTGCCTGAAACTTATGCAGTTTTGTCAAAACACAAAAATATTGTTGCTACTAAAGAGGCTAACCACGATATTTCTTCAGTTGCAAAATCAATGTCACTTTGTGGTGATGACCTAGCTTTTTACTCTGGAGAAGATGACCAAGTTATGCCTATGATGGCTTTAGGTGGCAAAGGTGTAATATCTGTTTTCTCTAACATTATGCCAAGTGAGATGAAGGCTTTGTGTGATGCAATGCTTAATAATGATTATGCCAAGGCTAGAAACTTAGTGTTTAAAAATATCAAATTAATGAGTGCTTTATTCTCTGATGTTAATCCTATTCCTGTAAAAGAAGCTTTAAGCCTAATGGGATATTGTAACAATACATGTAGACTTCCACTTACAACTATGGAAGAAAAGGATGCTTTAAAACTTGCAGAAGTTTTAAAAGAGTATTCTTTGATTTGATAAATTAAAAGGAAAATTAAAATGACAAGAATAATTTTATGTGGCTGTTTAGGTCATATGGGCAAAGTTATCTCATCTTTGGCAAACGCAAACCCTGACTGCGAAATAGTAGCTGGTGTTGATATTTTGACAGCAAGCGACGAAAAATTTCCTATATACAAAAACATCTTAGATGTTACAGATGAAGCTGATGTTATAATTGACTTCTCTCACCCATCTTTGTTAGATAGCATTTTAGAATTTGCAAATGGCAAATTGCCAGTTATTTTATGTACTACTGGTTATACAAGCGAACAAGTAGAAAAAATCACTATGGCATCTTTAAATACTGCTATTTTTTATTCAAGAAACATGTCACTAGGTATTAATCTATTGATTGAACTTAGCAAAAAAGCTGCTAAAGTTTTAGGAAATACTTTTGATGTTGAAATTATCGAAAAACATCATAACAAAAAAATTGATGCACCAAGTGGAACTGCTTTAATGATAGCTGACGGCATTAAAAATGTTAGAGATGATTTAGACACTTACATGTACGACAGACATTCTCAAAGAAAAGCAAGAGAAACTCGTGAAATTGGCATTCACGCTATACGTGGTGGAACTATAGTAGGCGAGCATGAAGTTGTTTTTGCTGGAAATCATGAGATTATAAGCATAAGTCACAGCGCACAGTCAAAAGAATTATTTGCAACAGGTGCTATAAACGCAGGAATTTATATGAACGGTAAAACTCAAGGACTTTACGACATGAGTGATATGCTTTCTTAAAAAAAGGAGTTTAAAAATGGCAACAAAAATTTACACACTTGACAATATTACATTGGTAACATTACAGGGTTCGCCAGCAACAGTTGACTTTATAGCAGAAGTATTTGACAGAATATCAAAAAGAAATATTAATATAGATATGATTTCAACTGCGCCTACCCACGCAGCTATAACGACTTTGTCTTTCACTATTTCCGATGATGATTTAATAGAAGTTCTCGCTTTAACTTCTGAACTTAAAAAAGATTTAGGAATAAATGCAATTGTAAGCTCTGTCAACCATAAAGTTTCTGTTTCTGACACTGCTATGAAAAACACCCCTGGAATGGCTAGCAAATTATTCACAGCATTAAAACATACCGATGCCGACATAAGACTTATAACTACTTCTGAGGTCGAAATAAGCCTACTAGTAAGCGAAGCTGATTACGATACCGTTTTAGACGAGATAAACAAAGCTTTTAACTAAAATCAAAAGAACGGTTTTCCGTTCTTTTTTTAGGATTATAAATGAAATGAGGTAATATAATGAATATAGTATTTGCTTTTGCCGATGACTGGGGTAAATATGCAAATATTTATAACGAAATTGACAATCTTGACGATATAAACAGCCTTTTAAAAACACCAAATATAAACAGAATAGCTCATGAAGGTGTAAGCTTTACAAATGCTTTTGTTCCTGCACCAAGTTGTACTCCTTGCAGAAGTTCAGTTTGTTCAGGTCAATATTTTTGGCAAACAGGACTCGGTGCAATTTTAGTTGGCGCTCATTGGGACACAGATATTCCCACTTATCCACTTGAACTTGAAAAAAATGGTTACCATATAGGCTACACATACAAAGTTTGGTCGCCTGGCGATAACGCTGATGCGCCTTATGGTGGCATAAGAAATTGCTACACAAGAAACACAGAAAAATTCACACGTTTGGGCGAATTTAACCGTTTTTCATTTAGAGCAATGGAAAAAATTGAAGAACTTGGTTTTGATGTAGAAACTGCTAAATCTGCAATGCTTGTTGATGTTCGTGATAATTTCAACGATTTCATCAAGGCGAACACAGACAACAAGCCATTTTGCTATTGGTGGGGTCCAACGAATACTCACCGTGATTGGCTTCGTGGTTCTGGAAAAGAATTGTGGGGAATTGAACCAGATGATTTAAAAGGAAAACTACCAAAATGTTTGCCAGATGTTCATGAAGTCCGTGAGGATTTTGCAGATTATTTAGGAGAGGTTCAAGCCTTTGATGCAGGTATTGGTGTTTTAATTGATGAACTCGAAAAACTCAGTGAACTCGATAACACATTATTTGTTATAAGTGGTGACCACGGAATTCCTGGCATGCCAAGAGGAAAATGTAATCTTTATAATTTGGGTTGTGAAGTTGCGCTTTTCGCAAGATTCCCAAAACTTATAAAAGAAAATAGAATTGTTGAGGACTTTGTAAATATAATGGATTTAGCGCCAACTTTCCTTGATGTAGCTGGTGTTAATATTCCAGAACAAATGACAGCAAAAAGCATTTTACCGCTTCTTAAATCTGATAAAAATGGAATTATAGATAAAAAGCGTGATTTTATCGTGACAGGCAGGGAACGTCATGCTGATATCGCCAGAGATGGGAATTTGCCATATCCTCAACGTGCAATACGTACAAAAGATTATTTATATATATATAATTTTGAGCCTGACCGTTGGCCAGTGGGTGACCCAAAAGGACTTCAAGACCCTAGTTATCAAATTGACTTTGATGAACTTCGTTTGCAAAGTTCAGCTGCTTTCAACGACATGGATGCAAGTCCAACAAAAGCATGGCTTATTTGGCATAGAAATGAAGAAGCATATAAAAATTACTACAGCCTAGCATTTGATAAAAGACCAAAAGAAGAGTTGTATATTTTAAATAACGACAAAGATACAGTTCTAAATGTAGCTCAAAATGAAAAATATGCAAATGTAAAAAAAGAATTAAACGAAAGACTTTTCAAAATTCTGCACGAACAAAATGACCCAAGAGTAATTGATGAAGATTGTAGATTTGAGCATTTACCATATACCTCTGTACGAATTATAAAGAAGAAACAAAATAAAGGTTAGTATAATACTTGTACCACCTTTTGGACTCTCTCGTTTAAATTGTTGCTCTTATCCCTCTAGGATACATTGAATTGCCTTTAATCAGTAAAAAAGAGAACGAACAACTAATTAAATGTTTAGAAGAAAAAAAGACCAGATTGCATAAAGCAACCTAGTCTAAAAAGAAGTTTATAAAAAAAGAATAATCATAAGAGTTCAAGCTCCTTATGATTATTCAGTATAGTGCGAATAATTATAAGGGACATAACTTGAAAATTATTTTAAAAGTTCATTTAAAGTTTTAACCCACTTTTTATCGCCATTTGAATTTAATATAAACTCTCCATTTTTATACTCAGCTACTTCTATAAAGCCATTATCATTATCAAAAAAAATCGCTGTATCGCAATATGGTAAAATTTTAAGTAAATCTATAAATCTATTTTCAAATCTGTTTAGTACATCAGCAGTTGGAATATTGTGTCCACCTTTAGAAACTCTGTTTTTGATACGCAAAATACTATCTTCTGCTGTATCTAAACCTATATAATAAAGACGAATATTATAACCTAAGTTTTTAGCTCTTTTTATAGTTTTTTCAGTTTTAACACCTGAAAGAGTAGTTTCTTGAGTTATAGAATAGCCATTATTTAAACAGTTTTCTATAGTTTTTATACCTTCTTTAGCACCCAGTAAAGGACTACTAAATTTCACAGCAAGTTTATCTACATCAACAAGCATACCCAAATCGCTACGTTCGGATTTCAAAGCACCTGTTAAACTAGATTTGCCACAACCGTTTACACCAGCAATAACAGTATAAATTTTCAAATAAAACACCTCAATTCAAATTTGATATTTATAAGGAAAAATCCCAAGTAATAATACTCAGGATTTTGGTGGACGCTAACGGACTTGAACCGCTGACCCCCTGCACGTCAAGCAGGTGCTCTAGCCAGCTGAGCTAAGCGTCCTTTTATTTCCTAGTCATTATACTATATTTTGTTTTTAATGTCAATCTTAAAAAATTATGTAATTTTTTAAGATTTTTTGTTTAATTTTACTACTTTTAAAAAATATTAAAAAATATGTTTATAAGTTGAAGTTTTTGTGGTACAATGTAGAGAGTTTATAACTATTTGTAAAAGTAATTTCAAAAGGATGGTATTATGGTAACAAGAGTTTTTGTAGAAAAGAAAAAAGGATTTGATATTGAGGCTTCTCATATGAAATCTGACCTAGTTAAAAACCTAGGAATTAAATCAATTAATGAATTAAGAATTATTAACCGTTATGATGCAACTGGACTTAGTGATGAAGAATTTAAAATAGCTTCTACCACAATTTTTTCAGAACCAAACGTAGACAATGTTTATAGCGAAGATTATGTATTCTCTAACGATTATCAAGTTTTTGCTATGGAGTATTTACCTGGTCAATATGACCAACGTGCTGACTCTGCTGCGCAATGTGTTCAGCTTTTAACTCAAGGCGAAAGACCAAAAGTTACAACTGCTAGAGTTATCGCTCTCAAAGGCGATATAACTGCTGACGAGTTGGACAAAGTTAAATCTTACCTTGTAAACCCTGTTGAGTCAAGAACCTCATCTATGGACAAGCCTTTAACACTTGACATGCAAATTGAAGTTCCTGAAGATGTTAAACGTGTTGTTGGCATGATTACTTGGACTGAGAATGAAATTAAAGATTATTATTCTGGTATGGGATTTGCTATGACACTTTCCGACCTTGAATTTTGTCGTGACTATTTTAGAGATGAAGAAAAACGTGACCCAACTGTTACGGAGTTAAGAGTTATCGACACATATTGGAGTGACCATTGCCGTCACACCACTTTCCTTACTAGTTTAAATGAAATTGAGATTGAAAAATCTGCTTTAACAGTAGCTATTGAAGAGTCTTTAGCTGAATATTTTGCCGTTCGTGAAAAATTGTATGTAGGCAAAAACAAAGAAGTTTGCCTTATGGACATGGCTTGTATCGGTGCTAAATATTTAAGAAGTGAAGGCTTAGTACCTGACCTTGATGTTAGTGACGAAATTAACGCTTGTTCTATAGAAGTACCTGTTACAATCGACGGTTTAACTGAACAATGGCTTGTACAATTTAAAAACGAAACCCATAACCACCCAACTGAGATTGAGCCTTTTGGTGGTGCTGCAACTTGCCTTGGTGGTGCTATACGTGACCCACTTTCAGGTAGAGCTTATGTTTACCAAGCTATGCGTGTTACTGGTAGTGGCGACCCTACTGTTTCATTTAGCAAAACACTTCCTGGTAAACTTCCGTCTAAAAAAATAACTACTGGTGCAGCTGCTGGTTATTCATCATACGGTAACCAAATTGGCCTTGCTACAGGACAAGTTACAGAGCTTTACGACGCTGGTTATGTTGCAAAAAGAATGGAAATTGGTGCTGTTATCGGCGCTTCTCCTAAATCTAACGTAAGACGTGACGAGCCAGTTAAAGGTGATATTATCGTTTTACTCGGTGGGGCTACTGGCCGTGACGGCTGTGGCGGTGCTACTGGTTCTTCTAAAGCACACACACTAGAATCTATCGAAACTTGTGGAGCAGAAGTTCAAAAAGGTAACCCACCTACAGAAAGAAAAATTCAAAGACTATTTAGAAAACCAGAAGTTTCTACACTTATTAAAAGATGTAATGACTTTGGTGCTGGTGGTGTTTGTGTTGCTATTGGTGAGCTTGCCCCTGGTCTTACAATTGACCTTAACAAAGTTCCTAAAAAATACGAAGGTCTTGATGGTACAGAACTTGCAATTTCTGAATCTCAAGAAAGAATGGCTGTTGTACTAGAGCCTAAAGATGTTGAAGTTTTCCTAAAAGAAGCTGATAAAGAAAACCTAGACGCTCAAATAGTAGCTGTTGTAACAGATAACAACCGCCTCACTATGGATTGGCGTGGTGACACAGTTGTTAGCCTAAGCCGTGACTTTTTGGATACTAACGGTGTTACACAAAATTCTACTGCTTATATTTCTGCTCCAAAAGCAGAGGATAATTACAGAGAAAAAATCCCTACTGTTTTAGAAAATAATGAAAATGCTTTTGTTACAAACTTATCAAGACTTGAAGTTTGTAGCCAAAAAGGCTTATCTGAAAGATTTGACGCTTCTATCGGTGCTGGTACTGTTAACATGCCTTTCGGTGGTAAATACCAACTTTCTCCTGAAGATGCTATGGTTGCCAAAATACCAGTTTTAAAAGGTGAAACAGATGATGCTACTGCTATGAGTTACGGATTTATCCCTGGAATTTCTAAATTTAGCCCTTTCCATGGTTCTGTTTGGGCAGTTGTAGAATCTCTTTCTAAACTTGCTGTAGTAGGCGCAGACCCACTTAAATCAAGACTAACTTTCCAAGAATACTTTGAAAGACTTTATAATAAACCAGAGCGTTGGGGCAAACCAACCGCTGCTTTACTTGGTGCTTTAACTGCTCAAATGAAGCTTGGTATTCCATCAATCGGTGGTAAAGACAGCATGTCTGGTTCTTTTGACGAACTTGACGTTCCACCAACACTTGTAAGTTTTGCTGTTGCTATGACAAAAGCTTCTAAAACTATTTCTGCTACTTTCCAAAATGCTGGAAAAAAAGTAGCTTTATTCCCTATTAACGAAATCGACTGCATGCCTGTATGGGACGATTTAAAAGATTACTATAAAAATATTTTAGCTTTAATCGAAAACGGAACTATTAAATCTGCTTCTACCATTAAAGAAGGTGGCTTAGCAGCTGCTGTAGCTAAAATGACATTTGGTAATGATTTTGGCTTTGACTTTGAAAACTTATGTGATAAAACAATGTATGCTCCAAAATCTGGTTATATCGTTGCAGAAGTTTCAGAACTTCCAGAAAATGCTGTTTTAGTTGGTACTATTACTAATAACGAATACTTTACTGTAAATGGTAATAAAATAGATAATAAAGTGGCTCTTAGTTCATTTATGGGAACACTTGAAAAAATCTTCCCTAACGGTGCTGAAGCTTCTCCAATGCCTAAAGAAATTCCAGTAGTGTCAGGTAAATCTAGCCTTTCACCTATGATTAAAGTGCCTAAACCTAAAGTGTTCATACCAACTTTCCCAGGAACTAACTGCGAGATTGACACTATGCGTTCATTTGAAAAAGCTGGTGCAGAAGTTGAAATTTTAGTTGTTAACAACTTAAGTCAAAAAGGAATTGAAGAAACAATTGAAGCTATGGAAAAAGCTATTAAATCTTCACAAATTCTTATGCTTCCAGGTGGTTTCTCTGGTGGTGACGAGCCTGAGGGTTCTGGTAAATTTATTGCAACGACATTTAGAAACCCTAAACTTTCAGCTGCTTTAACAGATTTACTAGAAAACCGTGACGGTCTTGCTATGGGTATTTGTAACGGGTTCCAAGCACTTATTAAGCTTGGTTTAGTACCGTATGGCAAAGTTACAACTCCAAAAGACACAGACCCAACACTTACATTTAACAATATTGGCCGACATGTTTCACGTATGGCTTACACAAAAATTACAAATAACAAATCACCTTGGTTCTCTGCTTTAAACACTGGTGATGTTTTTGCTGTTCCAGTGTCACACGGCGAGGGTAGATTTGTTGCTGATGATGCATCACTTGAATCACTTATAGAAAACGGACAAATTGCCACACAATACTGCTCACATACTGGTGAAATTAGTGGTGATATTGTATGGAACCCTAACGGTTCTGTTTGTGCTATTGAGGGTATTACAAGCCCAGACGGACGTGTCTTAGGTAAAATGGGGCACTCAGAACGTAAAGGCACAGACCTTTACAAAAATGTTCCTGGACTTAAAGACCAAATGTTGTTTGAAAGTGGCGTAAAATACTTTAAATAATTAAACTCATGTAAAACTAGTGGAATGGCCAATGGTCATTCACTATGTTTGTAAAGGTAAACTTATGCAAAATTTAAAACGAAGAACTTGGGCTGAAATTGATTTGAATTGCGTAGAACACAATTTTGATGAAATTAAAAATCACTGCAAAACGAATATTTGTTGCGTTATAAAAGCCGACGCTTATGGACATGGTGCTGTAGAACTTGCAAAAGAATATGAAAAATTAGGTGCTAGTTTTTTCGGAGTTTCTAATATTGATGAAGCATTGCAACTACGAAAAGCTGATATTAGATTGCCAATTTTGATTTTTGGATATACGCCTGTTACTGATGCGCCTGTTTTAGCAGACAATAATATTTCACAATGTGTTTATTCACTTGAATATGCTAACCAGCTTTCAGAAGAATGTGTCAAGCAAAATGTTATAGTTAAAATTCATATTAAAGTTGACACTGGAATGAGTCGACTAGGATTTTATTATCAAAATCCTAAGGAAGATTTTGAAACTATTGACGAAATCCGTAAAGCTTCCAAGCTTTACGGATTGTTTCCTGAAGGTATATTCACTCACTTTGCATCTTCCGATTTAAAGGATAATACCTTTACACTAAAACAACTTTGCAATTTCAATTTGGTATTGAACAGTGTAAAGGATATTAACTTTACACTTATTCACTGTGCTAATAGTGGTGGAACTTTAGACTATGAAAACTCAAGATTTGATATGGTAAGGGCAGGTATAATTCTTTACGGTTTATCTCCTTCTGACGAAGTTAAAAATAAACTTGATTTAAAACCTGCACTTTCATTAAAATCTGTAGTTTCTCATGTGAAAAAGGTAAAAGTTGGTACAAGTATAAGTTATGGTAGAACATTTATAGCTGATAAAGATATGATTATTGCTACTATTGCTATTGGCTATGCTGATGGTTATACAAGAATTCTGTCAGAAAAAGGTGCAGAAGTTTTAGTTGGTGGTAAAAGATGTAAAGTAGTTGGCAGAATTTGTATGGACCAACTAATGATTGACTTAAACGGTGATAACAGCGTGAAAATTGGTGACATTGTTACTTTAATTGGTAGTGATTTAAACGAAACTATAACTGCAGAAGAAATTGCAAATTTAAGAAATACTATTAATTATGAAGTTATTTGTGATATTGGAGCTAGAGTTCCAAGAGTATATATAAAAAACAACATAGAAGTTGCTATGTTAAATTATATAGGATAAAGGTGTATTGAAATGTTAATTACAAAGGATAAGTCTTTTTACAAGAATTTAGTGGCACTAGCTGTGCCTATTTCACTTCAAAATATGGTTACCTTTTCAGTCGGTTTTGCCGACAACCTTATGATAGGGTCACTTGGCGATACTGCAATTTCTGGAGTTTACATGGGAAACCAACTTCAAACAGTGTTTCAAATGTTTATCATGGGTATTGAGGGTGCTTTACTTATTTTAGCAGCCCAGTATTGGGGCAAACGTGACACTAATAGCATAAAGAAAATACTTGCTATAGCTATTAAACTAGCATTAGCTTTTGGTATTGTTTTCACTACTTTAGCTTTACTTTTTCCAAGTCAGATAATAAATTTATTTACAAATGATACAGCTGTAATCCAGTCTGGTACAGTTTACCTTTCTACGGTTGCTTTTTCTTACATATTCTTTGCAATTTCACAAATATTCATAGGTTCTATGCGAAGTGTTGAAACTGCTAAAATTGGTCTTTATATTTCTTTTATGACTTTAGCCGTAGATGTTGGACTTAACTATTTACTTATTTTTGGTGTAGATGGTTTAATTCCGGCTTTAGGTATACAAGGCGCTGCTATTGCTACTTTAATTGCAAGAATTTGCGAAGCTGTAGCTATTGTTTATTACGTAAAATTTAAAGATAAAAAGCTCAAAATTAAATTTAAAGAACTTGTACCTACTGACACATTAATGATAAAAGATTTCGTAAAATATGGTCTTCCTGTTTTAGGTGGACAAATTGTTTGGGGTTGTAATACGATAGCAAACAGCATGATTTTAGGAAGATTTAACGCAGAGGTTATAGCAGCTACTAGTATGACCGGTATGCTTCATAGCCTTGTTTATGTTTGGATGACTGGTCTTTCAAGTGCTGTTGGTATTATAACTGGTAAAACAGTTGGTGCTGGAAAAATTGATAAAATTAAAGAATATTCAAAAACAGTTCAAATTATGTTTGTATGTGTCGGCATATTGTCTGGTTTACTTGTATGGTCACTTCATATACCTTTCATTGGCTTGTATGATGTTAGCGACGAAGCAGCAGCTTATGCTCTACAATTTATGGCCATTATTTCAATAACAATTGTAGGTACATGTTACCAAGCACCTTGCCTTGCAGGCCTTGTAAAAGCTGGAGGCGATATTTCTTTTGTTTTCAAAAACGACAGTATATTTGTATTTTTAGTTGTAATACCGTCAGCTTTAGTAGCTTGTTATCTATCTGCCCCAGTTTGGGTAGTTTTTGCATGTTTAAAGTGTGACCAAATTTTAAAATGCTTTGTAGCTGTTGTTAAAATTAATAAATATAATTGGATTAAAAATTTAACTAGGGAGAATAACACATAAATGGATTTGAAAAAATTTAGAGGCTCGTTTTTGCTATTAATCGCCTCTTTTATATGGGGTACTGCTTTTGTTGCCCAAAGCATGGGTAATGAACTTGGTGCTTTTACTTTCGTTGCAGCTAGAAATATGGTAGGTTTTTTATTTTTACTTATCGTAGTGCTAATAGTTGATAAAATACGAAAAAAGTCAAACACTAAAAACCCTATATATGAAAATAAAATATACATAAAAGGTGGATTTATTGGAGGATTAGCTCTTTTTGTAGCCATGGTACTTCAACAATTAGGCTTAGAACATACAAGTGCAGGAAAAGCTGGATTTTTAACAGCTTTATACATAGTAATTGTTCCTATAATGGGAATTGCTTTGAAGAAAAAGGTTGATCTGAAAATTTGGGTCAGTGTTCTTATAGCAACTGTTGGTACTTATTTTTTAAGTGTAACTGAAAATTTCACCATTGGACTTGGTGATATTTATATTATTTTATGTGCTGTAGTTTTCTCTATTCACATTTTAATAATTGACCATTATTCACCTAAAACTGATGCTATAAAGCTTTCTGCAATGCAGTTTTTAGTTTGCTCTGTTATTTGCATTGTACTTTCAGCTATTATTGAAAAGCCAAGTTTAGCTCAAATTTTAGCTGTAATAGGTCCTATTTTATACGCTGGTATAATGTCTAGTGGTATTGCCTTTACTCTTCAAATTATAGCTCAAAGTGAAACTCCTCCTACTGTAGCTTCGCTTATAATGTGTTTAGAGTCTGTTTTTGCTGTTCTTGCTGGAATGGTTATACTAAACGAAGTTTTAAACTCAAAAGAAATTTTAGGCTGTGTACTTGTATTTATTGCTGTTATCTTGGCACAAGTGCCAATTGGTAAAAAAAAGCAGAAAAATTGATTGACATATTGCAAGTTTTATTTTATGATAATAGTATAGATTATTGTATTGAAAGGATTCCTAAAAATGAAAATTATTAAAGTGAAAAACTATGACGAAATGAGTAAAATAGCAGCTAAAATTATTTGCTCACAAGTTGTAATCAATCCAAAAAGCGTACTAGGTTTAGCAACTGGCTCTTCCCCAATTGGTACTTATGAGAATATCATCAATGAATACAAAGCGGGGTGTTTAGATTTTTCTGAAATTAAAACAGTAAATTTAGACGAATATCACGGTCTTGGTGGCGACAATGAACAGAGCTACCGTTATTTTATGGACAAACACTTATTTGACCTTGTTAACATAAAAAAAGAAAACACTAATGTTCCTAACGGTTTAGCTGAAAATATAGACGAAGAATGTTTGAGATACGAAGCATTTATTGACAGCTTAGGTGGTATTGATTTACAACTTTTAGGTATTGGTCATAATGGGCATATTGGGTTTAATGAACCTGACGACCACTTTCCTAACATTGTTCACAGTGCAAACCTAGCTTCAGGCACTATTGAAGCTAATTCACGTATGTTTGAAAAAATCGAGGATGTTCCTACTGTAGCATTATCAATGGGTATTGGTACAATTATGAGAGCAAAAAAAATTCTTTTAATTGCTGGTAAAGACAAAACTCAAGCAGTTATGAACGCTATAAACGGAAAAGTTACTCCTAGTGTTCCTGCTTCTATCTTACAATTACACCCAGATGTAACAATTATTACTTGCGAAGAATAACTTTAAAAATCTACCGTCTTACGCCGGTAGATTTTATGTGTAAAGAGGTATTATGAATTATAAAATTATAGCACTTGATTTAGATGGAACTTTAACTAATTCTAAAAAAATCATTACTCCAAAAACAAAAGAATATTTATTTAAAGCACAAAAAAATGGTACTATTGTAGTTCTTGCTTCTGGCAGACCTACTTATGGAATTACAGCTTTAGCTAAAGAGCTTGAACTTGAAAAATATGGTGGTTATATTCTTTCTTACAATGGTGGAAATATTATTAGCTGTGAAGATAATAGCGTTTTATTTGCTCAAACATTGCCAGAAAACATGATTGAAAGTATTTCTAAATTTGCTAAAGATGAAAAAGTTAATATTTTAAGTTACGAAAATGAGTATATAATTACACATGACAAAAATTGTCCTTATGTTGCAAAAGAAGCCTTTATTAATAAAATGCCTATTAGAGAAGTTGATGATTTTGCCAATTATGTTAATTTTCAACTTCCTAAATGTCTTTTATTAGACGACGCTAAATCTTTGGCAAAAACAGAACAAAAAGCTATTAAAATTTTTGGCGATAAACTAAATGTTTACCGAAGTGAGCCTTATTTTTTGGAAATAGTGCCTCAAAATATTGACAAAGCTTTTTCCCTTAATTTTTTACTTAATAAGCTTAACTTAACTAAAGATAATTTAATTTGCTGTGGTGATGGATTTAACGACCTTTCAATGATTAAATTTGCTGGATTAGGTGTAGCTATGGCTAATGCTCAACAAATTGTTAAAGAGCAAGCAGATGTCGTTACACTTGATAACGACAGCGACGGCTTAGTTCCTATAATAGAAAAATATTTGTTATAAATAAAATGACATCACCAAAAAACTGGTGATGTCATTGTTTTATTAACCTTGATAAACTAATACTTCAATAGACTCAATTATAACGTCTTCGACTGGCATATATGTAGTACTGTCAACTTCGACTTCTGAAATAAGCTCTATAATATCGTAGCCTTCAAATACTTGTCCAAAAACAGTATGTCCTGTATTGAGTACATCATAAGTCGCATCTAAAGTTGGATTTCCTCCATAATTTGTATAAATAGATGATATAGCATCAGTAACTTTAGTCATATCAATAATTGATGATGAATAGAACGCATAAGCAGTTGTTGGGTCTTCTACGAAATAATCATACATTGACTCAAAAGTAGTCCAGTCAACAGAAGTTGAATTGGCGTTTATGAAAAATTGAGAACCGTTTGTATCATCACCAGAATTAGCCATTGAAAGTGCACCATTTAAATTAAGTAATTTATCAGAAAATTCATCTTCAAAAGTTGTGTCCCAAATGCTTGTACCACCAGTGCCATCTCCTTCAGGGTCACCACTTTGAATAATAAAATCATCTATTACTCTATGGAAAGTCAAACCGTAGTAATAACCTGATATTGCTAATTGTTTGAAATTGTAAACAGCTAAAGGTGCTATTTCTGGGAAAAATCTTATCTTAATTTCTCCATAATTAGTTGTAATAACAACTATTTCCTCTCCCTCATCTGGCATGTCAAGCTGAAAACCTACTTCTTCAACCGTTCCTACAGCAGTTAATTCGTCCATGCTTACTATATTGGTTGTTCCTAAGACGTTTGCTTGAGTTTTTTCGTCATTACTTTTGCAAGCTGTAAATGACAAACAAATCGCAATAACTAATAAAATAGATGTATATTTTTTCATTTAAATAATCCTTTCAAAATGCTTTTAAATAATTTTATAACAATAATTTGTGAATTTCAAGTGAAATATTAATAATTTGTATTAAATTAACTTTTTGTACATATATATTACAGAAGATAATATGAAAGGACGATTATTAATATGAAATACTACCCAGAGGGATATTTGATTGGAAGTAAAGAAAATAACTTTTATTTAAATTCTGCTATTAACTTATCCGAAGCTTGTAAAGAGAAAAAAATCGTAGAGGCTCGGGCGATTGTTTGTGATAGTGGTCACAATATTGTAGTTGATTTAGGCGCTATGAAAGGTATAATACCTAGAGAAGAAGGTGCTATAGGTATAAAAGACGGCAGTGTTAGAGATATTGCTATTATTTCAAGAGTGAATAAGCCTGTAAGTTTTATTGTAACAGACTTTAGACGTGATGAAAAAGGTACAATTTATGCTGTTTTGTCACGAAGACTAGCACAAGAACAGTGCCGAAAAAATTATATAGACAATTTAATACCAGGTGATGTTATAACTGCAAAAATTACACACATAGAAGCTTTCGGTGTTTTTGCTGATATTGGTTGTGGAATTATAGCATTAATGCCTATAGATTTTATTTCGGTTTCTAGAATTGAACATCCAAGTGAAAGATTTTCTGTAGGGATGGAGATTAAAACCGTAATTAAATCAAAAGAAAATGGAAGAATTACTTTATCTCAAAAAGAACTTTTAGGTACTTGGGAAGAAAACTCAAGTATATTCAAATCAGGAGAAACTGTTGCTGGAATTATAAGAAGTGTTGAAAATTATGGTGTTTTTGTAGAATTAACTCCTAATTTAGCAGGACTTGCCGAGCTTAAAGACGGTGTTTTTCCTGGACAACAAGCAAGCGTTTACATAAAATGCATTGTTCCGTCACGTATGAAAATAAAGCTGATTATAATTGAAACTTTTGATTATGTTTACAACCCTACACCACCAAAATATTTTTTTATACAACATCATATGGATAAATTTGTGTATTCACCAACTGAAAGTGAAAAAATAATTGTGAGCGAATTCTAAATTAAATAGTTCTAAATCCTTTGCCAATAGTTTCGCTTGAATTTACTATTGTAATAAAAGCTTTAGGGTCAATACTCTTAATATACCTTCTTAATAGAACCGTTTGTCGTCTGCTTAGCACAGTGATGACAACGGTTTCTTTTTCGTTTGTGTACGCACCTACTGCCTCATACATTGTAGAACTTCTTTTCAAAGTTTTAATTATAAAATCTCTTATATCATCAGATTTTTTAGAAATAATAGTTACTTGTTTTCTGATTTTAATATTATCAATAACACCGTCAACAACAAAAGCTTTTGCAATAAGACCTAAAATGCAATAAAGCCCAGTGTTAACACCAAACATAAAACCAGCAGTAAATGCAATTGAAAAGTCCGACACTAATAAAGCTTTGCCAATTTCTAGACTAGTTTTTTTAGACAATATCATAGCTACTATATCAGTTCCACCAGAAGACGCATTGATATTGAATAAAATTGCACTTCCAACAGCTGGTAGAGCTACTGCATAACAAAGCTCTAGTAAAGTATCGCTTGTAAAAGCTTCGTTCATGGGATAAATTAATTCTAAAAGCGATACATATGTGGAAAGCATTATAGAAGAATACAAAGTCGCACCCATTATTTGTTTGCCTAAAAAAAACAATCCTAATAGTAGCAAACTTCCGTTAATGATGTACATGAATACACCAATGTTTCTGGAAGGAAAAAAACCTTTTGCAATAATTGATAAACCCGATGTTCCACCTAACGCAAAATTATTTGGTGACTTAAAAAAGTGAATACCAACAGCTATTAAAATTAGACCTGCATTGAGAAGTAAAAACCATTTTATGTTTTCTTTTGTAAATATTTTTTTCATTTTTTCTTTCTTGTCGCAAAATATCACGACTACCTTTAACATTTTATAAAATATTTGCCTTAGATATTTTAAATCAAAAACATTAAACTGTCAATATATATTTTCTACAACATATTTTCTACAAATTTCTATTGCAATATTCGTCTTTTTGTTTTATAATAAATATAGATAAAAAATGAATTTTATGCTATTGACTGAATTTAGTTTTTATGCTAAAATATAGTAATTGATATATCAAGGAGGTAAAGTACTATGAAACGTATTCAAACAGTTGAAACTAGAAATCTTGTAGAAAGCTGCAAAAAAGGCGGTTGTGGTGAGTGTCAAACTTCTTGTCAATCTGCTTGCAAAACATCTTGCGGCGTTGCTAATCAAAAATGCGAAAACAAGAACAAATAATCTCTTGTAATTAAAATCCGCTGTTTCGCTAAGTGAAATCAGCGGATTTTTTATGCGTAGAAAGGAAATGTATTTATGATACATCAATATAAATTGAACGGTTACAATATAGTAATCGATGTTGCTAGTGGCTCTGTTCACATGGTAGATGAAGTTGTTTATGATATAATAAAGCTTTACGAAACAAAAACTCATAATGAAATTATAGATATAATACTTGAAAAATATGGTCATTTAGACGATGTTAATGAAACAGAAATAAAGCTATGTTTTGAAGATATAGAAACTTTAAAAAAAGACAACAAGCTTTTCGCTGACGAAAGTTACGCTATACAAGCCGTTGACTTTAAAAATAACAACAAAGAAGTTAAGGCGCTATGTATGCACATTGCCCACACTTGCAACCTTAATTGTAGTTACTGTTTTGCAAGCCAAGGTAAATACAAAGGCAGTGAAGCACTCATGAGCCTTGAAGTTGGCAAAAAAGCTTTTGACTTTTTGATAGAGAATTCTGGCAAAAGGCACAATTTGGAAGTTGACTTTTTTGGTGGCGAACCACTTATGAACTGGAATGTTGTCAAAAGTCTTGTTTACTATGGCAGGGAACTTGAAAAAATCCACGACAAGCACTTTCGCTTTACATTGACAACTAATGGTGTACTTATTGATGATGATGTTATAGATTTCGCAAATAAAGAAATGGATAATGTTGTTTTAAGTTTAGACGGCAGAAAAAACATTCATGACCATTTTAGAGTTGACTATGCTGGTAAGGGTAGCTATGAAAAAGTTGTACCAAAATTCAAAAAATTAGTTGAAGCTCGTGACAATAAAGACTATTATATGAGGGGTACTTTTACCCACAACAACCCAGACTTTGTTAATGATATTTTGCATATGGCAGATTTAGGCTTTACAGAACTGAGCATGGAGCCAGTTGTATGTCCTGACAGCGACCCTTATGCACTAACAAATGATGATATTGAAGTAGTAATGAACCAATATGAATTATTAGCTGACGAAATGCTAAAACGTGAAAAAGCTGGTAATCCTTTTACTTTTTACCACTATATGCTTGATTTAAGCAATGGCCCTTGTATTTATAAAAGAGTAACAGGTTGTGGCTCTGGTACTGAATATTTTGCTGTAACTCCTACAGGTGAGCTTTATCCTTGTCACCAATTTGTAGGAAAACCAGACTTTTTAATAGGAAATGTTTTTGACGGAATTAAGCACCCAGAAAAACAAGATGAGTTTAGGACTTGCAATATTTATGCTAGAGAAGAATGCAAGGAATGTTGGGCCAGACTTTACTGTGCTGGTGGTTGTGCTGCAAACTCTTATAACGCTACGGGCAATATTAAAGGTGTTTACAAACAAGGTTGTGAACTTTTCAAAAAACGTATAGAATGTGCTATTATGTTACAAGTTGCACAAAAAAATGAAGTGTAATTTTATTTGACTTTTTTCGTAATAGTGCTATAATTTATTTAGTATAAAAAGAATGGAGCTGAAAGAATGTACATTATTTCTTGCTAATTTTAAAGCATCAAAACTTTTTTGCGATTTAATCGCTTGATTTGTTGTGTTTATTGCAAGATTTATGTTATTTTTTCACCTTAATATAATTATTAAATTTTATATTTTGGTTGTAAGAATTTATTTTCTTGCAACCAATTTTTGTATATTAAGGAGAAAACTAATGTCGCTTATAAATATTACTAATTTAACATTTGCCTATGACGGCAGCTATGATAATATATTTGAAAATGTTTCTTTTCAAATTGATACTGACTGGAAACTAGGTTTTACCGGTAGAAATGGTAGAGGAAAAACAACTTTTTTAAATTTGCTACTAGAAAAATATACTTATAAAGGAAAAATTTCTAAATCTGTTAATTTTGAATATTTTCCTTTTGAAATTAAAGATAAAACTTTAGATACAATTGATATTGTTAATAATTTATCTGGTGAATATGAACTTTGGGAGTTTATGAAAGAACTATCTTTACTTGATGTCGATGACGAAGTTTTATGGCGACCATTTAATACTCTGTCAAACGGAGAACAAACAAAAGTTTTAATTGCAGCACTTTTTATAAAAGAAAATAGTTTTTTATTAATCGACGAACCTACCAACCATTTAGACACTGTAGCTAGAAAAAATTTAAGCAAATATCTTAAAACCAAAAAAGGCTATATTTTAGTTTCGCATGATAGAACTTTCTTAGACGGTTGCGTCGACCATATTCTTTCCGTTAACAAATCTAATATTGAAATTCAAAAAGGTAATTTTTCTTCGTGGTACTACAACAAAGAATTGCAAGATAACTTTGAGTTGGCTGAAAATTACAAGATAAAAAAAGAGATTAGCAGACTTTCTAAAACTATAAAAGAAAAATCTGATTGGTCAAATAAAGCTGAAAGCAGTAAAATTGGAATTGACCCTAGAAAAGTTGACAATAAACACGGATACATGCCAACTCAAGCTGCAAAATCTAAAAAAATGATGGCACGTTCTAAAGCTATTGAAAAAAGGTATAACAAAAATTTGGAAGAAAAATCTGGTTTGCTTAAAAATATTGAAGACAAGGCTGACTTAATTGTTAGACCACTAGACCATTTTAAAAATAATCTTATTTCATTTAATAATGTTTCAATTAACTACGGCGAAAAAATTGTTTGTACTAATGTAAATTTTGATGTACAAAAACACGAACGTGTGGCTTTGCATGGTAAAAACGGATGTGGTAAATCAAGTATATTAAAGCTTATTATTGGTGATGGTATTTCCTATACTGGTAGTTTTATAAAAGCTAGTAATTTAATCGTTTCGTATATTTCTCAAGATACATCATTTTTAAAAGGAAATTTAAGCGAATATGCTTATGAAAATAAAATAGATGAAACTATTTTTAAAACTAACTTAAGACAATTAGGCTTTGATAGAGTTCAATTTGAAAAAGATATGGAAGATTTTAGTGGTGGACAAAAGAAAAAAGTTCTAATAGCAAAAACCTTATGCGAACAAGCTCACCTATATGTTTGGGATGAACCACTGAACTTTATAGATGTAATTTCAAGAATTCAAATTGAAGAATTAATTGAAAATTATAAACCAACTCTATTATTTGTAGAACATGACAGCGCTTTTAGCGAAAATATTTCTACTAAAAGAATAATATTATAATAGAAAGTTTTAACAAAATTGATTATAAATCTTTACTTTATGACATTGATATTGTATAATGTTTATAAACTTTTAATTTTAAGGAGAGTATATATGTATTGTTTAGGTATTGATATTGGAGGTACTAACATTGCGGTTGGTATCGTTGATGATGAAATGAAAATTATTGCTAAAGCTAGCAATAAAACCCCTGTCCCTTGCACTGAAGAAATCTTTTGCGACGCTGTTGCAGCCACTGCAAACGAGGCTTTAGTTAACGCTGGATTAAATCTTTCACAAATTAAGCAAATTGGTATTGGTTGTCCGGGAACTGCAAACAAAGATTTAGGTGTAATTGAATATGCAAATAACCTTGGTTTTAAAGATTTTGAAATCAGTAAAATGATGGGCGAAAGACTTCCTAACACTCCAATTATTCTTGAAAATGATGCTAACGCCGCTGCTTATGGCGAATATAAAGCTGGTGCTTTAACAGGTGCTAAAAACGGTGTAGCTGTAACTTTAGGTACTGGTGTTGGTGGTGGAATTATTGTTGACGGTAAAGTTTACACAGGTTTTAACTTCTCAGCTGGAGAACTTGGACATACTGTTATGGTTGTAGACGGAAGACCTTGTACCTGTGGCAGACTTGGATGTTTCGAAGCTTATGCTTCAGCTTCTGGCTTGATTTTAACTACTAAAGAATATATGATTAAAGACCAATATTCTAAAATGTGGGAAATTGTAGGTGGCGACATTAATAAAGTTAACGGACGTACTTCTTTCGATGCTATGAGAGCTGGGGACAAATCTGCTAAAAAAGTTGTTGACGAATTTATCAAGTATTTGGCTATTGGTTTATCTAACATTATTAATACATTCCAGCCAGAAACACTTTGTATCGGTGGTGGTATTTGCAACGAGGGCGAAACTTTGCTTGCTCCTATTAGAGAAATTTGCAACAACGAAACTTATATTGCTTCACACAGAACTACTATCTGCAAAGCTGCACTTGGTAACGATGCAGGTATAATTGGTGCTGCCTTATTAGGATTATAATTCCTTTTAATATATTATTTTTATACCGAGATTACGGTAGAACGGAGAATTTATATGAGCATAAAAAAAACTAGTTTTGGTAAATTACCATGTGGAAAAGAAGTAGACTGCTATATAATGAAAAATGCTAGTGGCGCTGAACTTCATGTTTTAAACTATGGTTTAAGAGTTCAAACTTTATTAGTACCTGATAAAAACGGAAAACTTACTGACGTTGTTTTAGGCTATGATAGCATCGACAATTATTTAGGTGCAGATTACCAAGGTGCATTTGTTGGTAGATATGCAAATCGTATCGGCGATGCTACTTTTAGTATTGGTAATGAAACATATGTTTTAGACAAAAATGACAATGAAAACAGCCTACATGGCGGACCTACTGGTTATCATCAACATTTATGGAACGTACAAAGTATTAATGACGGTGACGAACCTAAAATGACTTTTATGCACACAAGCCCTGACGGTCACGAAGGCTTCCCTGGAAATTTAGAGCTTGAAATTACATATACTTTGACAAAAACTAACGAAGTTGTTTTTGAGTACAGCGCTAAAACTGATAAAGCTACTCCGTTCAACCCAACTAATCACTCTTTCTTTAATCTATCTGGTGACCATAACAAAGAAGTTGATGAAGTATTTTTAACTATTAATTCTACTAAATCAACTGAGGTTGCAGAAAACTTAATTCCAAACGGAAATATTGTTTCTATCGCTGGCACTGTTTTAGATTTTAGCAAAGGTAAAAAAATTGGACAAGATATTCATTCTACCGAAAAAGTCGTTGCAATGTGTCAAGGTTTTGACCACAACTATTGCGTAGATGGTGAGAGTTTTAGAACTATGGCTAAAGCTTTTGACCAAACAACTGGAATTAGTATGGAAGTTTTATCTGACATGCCTGGTATTCAACTTTACACTTTTAACGGTGGAAATGGCAACACAGGTAAAAAAGGTGCTATTATGGGCGACCATACAGCTTTCTGCTTAGAAACTCAATTCTATCCAGATTCAGTAAACAAACCAAGTTTCCCTTACTCACCTGTTACTCCAAGTGCTCCATTCTACTCTAAAACTGTATATAAATTTTCAAATTAAGAGGCTATAATATGTTGCACGAAAAATCTTGTGGAGCTATTATACATAGAATTTATAATGGCGAAATGCAATTTTTGATAATTAAACATAGTAATGGTGGGCATTGGTCTTTTCCAAAAGGTCATGTGGAAAACAACGAAAGCGAAGAACAAACTGCAATCAGAGAAATTTTTGAAGAAACTGGTTTGAACGCTGAACTCGATACAGGTTTTAGGAAAATTATTTCCTATTCTCCGTATAAAGGCTGTGTAAAAGATGTAGTATTCTTTAGTGCTACAGCTGATGACACAGTACCAGTTGCTCAAATAAGCGAAGTCGATAAAATTGTATGGCTGAATAAATTAGATGCTTTTAATAGAATTAGTTATACGAGCTATAAAAATTTACTCATTTCTTGTATAAAATACCTTAATTGTAAATAGCAAAAAATCCTCCCTTAAAAAGGAGGATTTTTTAGAATTATTATTTTTAACTAAACTATAATTTCGCCCTCAACTGTACCTGGTAAAGCAGCAGCGTTAGATTCGTCTGTATCTACATGCATAGCAGAAAAATAAGCTGGGTTAACTCTAGCTACAACATCACCATAAACTAAAGACCTGCCGTTGTAATCAACTTTAACAGAAATAATTTGTTTATCTACAACACCTGCTTCGGCAGCTTGTGCTTCGTTTAAGTGAACATGTCTTTTAGCTACAATAACGCCCTGTGCTAGTTCTACTGTTCCTTTAGAACCTTTTAATGTACATGGTGCTGAGCCTTCTAAATCGCCTGATTCTCTAATTGGAGCACTAACACCAATTTTTCTAGCATCTGTCATTGCGATTTCTACTTGAGTTACTGGACGTGTTGGGCCTAAAATTGTCATCATAAGTGAGCCTTTAGGGCCTACAACTTCAACTTTAAAGCTAGTTGCATATTGTCCAGGTTGTGACAATTCTTTTCTATTGTCTAAAACTGCGTCTTCTCCGAAAAGAATTTTTAAATCTGCATCTGAAACGTGTAAATGACGTGCAGAAGTTTCTACCATTACTTTCATTATGTATTCCTCCAAATTAATTGAATTTTAATATATTATACATCTAAATTTATTAAAATTCAAGAAATTTATACAAATAAATTAAACTTTACAAAAGGAGTGTAAAATGCATACTTTAGATATTCTTAAATCTCATTGCGAAAACTGCACAGATTGTCCTCTTTGTGAAACAAGACATAACATTGTTTTTGGAACAGGTAATCCTTATTCCAAAATTATGTTTATAGGCGAAGCACCTGGCGAAAAAGAAGATTTAACTGCTTTGCCTTTTGTTGGACGAGGGGGAATTCTTCTTGATGAACTGATAGCTGAAATTGGCTTATATCGTGACAAAAATATATATATTGCAAATTCTGTTAAATGTAGACCTCCAAAAAATCGTGACCCTTCCACTTCTGAACAAAAAACTTGTTTACACTGGCTAGAAAAACAAATTGAAATAATAGACCCTAAAATTATTGTTTGTGTTGGAAGAATTTCAGCTATGCGATTTATTAAAAAAGATATAAAAATCATGAAAGAACATGGTCAATTTTTTGAAAAAGACGGTCGACTTTACATGCCAGTACTACACCCTGCTGCTATACTTAGAAATATCAATAATAAACCTTTAGCCAGAGAAGATTTTAAATTACTAGAAAATAAAATCAATGAACTCGAATTGCTATTTAATATTTAAACTTTACATATTGCTATGGTATTGGAGGGGGTTCCACCCCTCCTTAAAGTTACATATAACACTTTGTAGGGCATGAAGTCCTACACTACAGAGTTTAATGTTTTATAAAGCTTTAGTATTAACACAATAGTAGGAAACACATAAAATGCGTTCCCTACTTAAAAGCTTAAACTTCTTGTGCTATTTCAGGTTCTGGTTCTTCTTGTGCTTTTGTTTCTTCTACCTCTTTAGTATCTTCTGCTTCTACTGTTTCTTCTGCTACTTTACAAGTTGCAGCTAAATCCACTGTATCTTCCATTTTCATAGAAATTAACATTTGATTTTTGATAACATCTCTAAGCATTTTTTTAGCTGAACTGTTTACTTCCATAATTTGTTCTAAGGAAGCAGCTCCGTCTGCTGTTTCTAAAGTACCAAGTGCATATTGGATTTTTTCTGCCTCTGCATTCACTATGTGTGCAAGGCTCAATTCTTCCATACCAATTGAAGATAAAATAATATTTACAGCGTCATCTCTTGTCACTGCTATTTGCGGATTTAGATTTGGAATTGAAGGCATACTCATAATAAATTTCCCCTAATTAAATATTTATTGATTTCTCTTTTTATTATATGTTATCCAAAGTTTTTGGTTACACTAATATACGAATTTAAACTTAAGTGTACCTTAAAATCTTGACACTTCACTACAAAACTGTTATTATTAACTCTATAAGTATACAAAAGAGGTGGTTTGAGCTTAGCTCTTATTATGAAAAAGAATTTACGTTTTTATTTAGCTTTATATTTTTCTAAATCTACAGCTAGATTTATGAAGTTATTAGGCAAAAAAGCAACATCAATGCCTGGTTCTTGGGCTTTGATTATTTGTCCTGATTTTTTAGACCGTATAGATAAACCAGAAAAGATTTATGGTATAACAGGAACAAACGGTAAGACTACTGTTACGAATATGATAATTGATATTTTAGAAAATCTTGGTGCAGATTTTGTTTGCAACAGAGAAGGTTCAAATGTTCCAACTGGTATTGCTACTGTTCTTATTAAAAACAGCACCTTAACTGGTAAAATGAAGAAAAACATGGCTGTATTCGAACTTGACGAAAGAAGTGCAGCGAGAATGTTTCCATATTTAAAGATTGATACTTTACTTGTTATTAATCTTTTTAGGGATTCTTTTAAAAGAAATGCTCATGTTGAATATATTTATAATATTTTAAACAGTACGATTTCACCAGATATTAAGTTAATTGTTAATGGCGATGACCCAATGTGCGTTAAGCTTGGTACTCAAGAAAAACTGTATTACGGAATGCTTCCACAGGAGTTTGAATCTGGTGAATTTATCAATATAGTTCGTGACGGTGCAGTTTGCCCAAATTGCTCTGCTCCACTAACTTATGACTTTACAAGGTATAATCACGTTGGTATTTATCATTGTGATAATTGTGGATACTTTCCTGCTAAACAAGACTTTGTTGCAGTTAAAGCTGACCTTAAAAATAGAACACTTGATACTGTTATAAAAGGCTCACCTTATACATTTAGATTAGTTGATGAAAATCCACACAACATTTATAATGAGCTTTCTGCTATTTCTTATGTTCATGAAATGGGTTATAGTCTTGATGAAATTGATAAAGCTATTAACAACCTTAAAGTTGCTGAAAGTAGGCTTATTTCCACCGAAGTTAATGGAAAAACTGTAGCACGTATAATTGCAAAAGGTCAAAACCCTGTTGCTTCTTCTCGTTCTTTTGAAAGTGTTAAAACCTTTAACGGAAAAAAATGTTTGGTTTTAATCTTAGATGACCACGAAGATGCTGGTAAATCTGTTGAAAATATTTCTTGGTATTTTGATACTGATTTTGAATTTTTAAACGACCCTTCTGTTAATCAAGTTATTGTTGAAGGAACTCGTAATTTAGATGTTTTAGTTAGACTTTTAATGGCTGGAATGGACAGAGATATTATTAAATGTGTTAGAGGAACCGAAAAAATCAAGGATACTATTGACTACGAAATATCTGACACTTTTATTGTGTATCATCACACACACAGGTATTACACATCTGAACCAGTTAGAGTTGACATTATCGAAAAAATTAAGGAGATGAAATAATATGAAAATTGAAATTTTATACCCTGAAGTTTGTAATTTATTCGGTGATTTAGCCAACATGAGATATTTAAAATTATGTTTACCACAGGCAGAGTTTATCCACACTTCGCTAAACCAAAAGCCAAAATTTTTTGATGAAAATATAGATTTGGTTTATATGGGGCCAACAACAGAAAATTATCAAGAAAAAATTATTGATATTTTTATGCCTTATAAAGATGCTCTAAAAGAAAAAATTGACAGCGGAGTTCACTTTTTATTCGTTGGAAATACACTTGAAATTTTAGGGAATTATATTGAAACTCCTGATGGCGACAGAATTAAATGTCTTGGATTAATTGACATGTACGCTGAACAAAATTTCAAAGAACGTCACAACAGTAAATGCGAGGGTAAACTCGATAACTTATCCCCTATTTTAGGGTTTAAAACACAATTCACTGATTGCTACCCTGCAAATGACAACAATGCTTTATTTGGGGTTGTAAAAGGTCAAGGAATGAATACGGAGTGCAATTTTGAAGGAATAAGAATTAACAATTTTTTTGGAACGTACTACTTAGGACCTCTTTTAATTATGAACCCTGATTTTACTAAGTATTTTCTTAAAAGCTTAGGAATTCAAAACCCCGTATTAGCGTTTGAAGAAGATGTTCAAGCAGCATATGATTTCAAGTTAAAAGAATTTAACGATTACGTTGCAGTAAAACCAGAAAAATATAAATTTATGTAAAAAAAAGCACCTCATTTTAATAACGAGGTGCTTTTTTCATGATATATGTTTTAACTTAACTTTTTTATAAATTACTATATAGGCTGGAACTAGGAAAAGAACTGCGAAGAACCATGATGTTGCATTACCAAAAATTGCACCAGCATAAGCGAAATTTGGAACTAATACTAAAGCTACAAAACCTCTACCTAATAGTTCTGTTCCACCGGCAATCATTGCAAAAGTTGAGTATCCTAAACCTTGTATTGTATTTCTTAAAACCAAAAGTGTAGCTAAGAAAATATAAGCAACACTATTAACAGTTAAAAATTGACAAATACAAGTGATAATTTCAGTTTCATCTGCTGAAACAAAAATAAGTGATAAATAAGGAGCTGTAATTTGAAGAACAACAAAAGCTAATACAGAATAAATTGCGCCTACTACTAAAACTTGTTTTACAGCTATTGAAACTCTTTCTGGTTTTTTTGCTCCTAAGTTTTGTCCAGCAAAGGTTGCCATAGTAAGACCCATAGCCTCTAAGCCCTGAATTGCAAATAAATTTATTTTTGAAGCTGCTGTGATAGAAGCTACATAAATAGCACCCAATCCATTAATTGAAGCTTGTAAAATAGTTGAACCTAGCGCTGTAATTGAAAATTGCAATCCCATAGGAAAACCAATTTTGCACAAATGTTTTGCACATGAATAGTCAAATTTAAAATCTTCTTTTTCTACTTTTAAAATATAAAATTTCTTTATAATTAAAAGTAAACACAAAACACCAGCAGTAGTTTGAGAAATAACAGTAGCTAACCCAGCACCTAAAACTCCCCAATCGAAATATATAATAAAGATTAAATCCAAAGCAACATTTAAAAATGCTGCACCTGTTAAAAACAAAACTGGAGTTTTGCTGTCGCCTATACTTCTTAAAGTACTAGCTAATAGATTATATAAAAGAATACCAGGAATGCCTGCGAAAATTGTACTGATATATACTTGAGCGTAAGTAAAAATTTCATCGGGAGTTTGCATTAAAATTAAAATCTGCTTTATAAAAATTAGGGTTAAAGTGGTAGCAGTTACTGCCATTACAGCAGCAATCATAATAGCATGAGCGTAATATTTTCTAAGTTTATTATAATCACCAGCTCCATATGATTGAGAAATTGGTATACAAAATCCTGCACAAGTCCCTGTAACAAAGCCTATAATTAAAAAGTTAATTGCGCCTGTAGAACCTACTCCAGCAAGTGCTTCTACTCCTACAAATTTCCCAACAATAGCTGAATCAACTATATTATATATTTGTTGAAATAAATTACCAATCAAAATTGGTAGTGAAAATCTGATAATAGATTTAATTGGCGAGCCAGTTGTTAAATCTTTTGTCATTTTAATCCCTTTCTCATTCTCTTTAACTAAAATAGAAAGACTTTGAGACAAAAGTTTTTAAGCTTTTAACCCCTAAGTCTTTACAATTTAATTTAATAATAAAAATTATATATTATAATTTTTCAACAATTTCTTTAGTATCTCTTGCTATAACTAATTCTTCGTTTGTTGGAATTACAAAAGCTTTTACTCTGCTGTTTGAAGTTGTAATTTCGCCTTGAACGCCTCTAGCTGCATCATTAGCTTCTTTACATATTTCAACGCCGAAACATTCCATATTTTCAAGCACACCTTCACGTAGGAAAGCTTGGTTTTCGCCAAGACCAGCTGTAAATACGATAGCATCTACACCACCCATAGCAGCAATATAAGAACCAACGAATTTTTTGATTTGATACATTAACATATCATGAGCAAGTTTTGCTCTTTTATTGCCCTCAAGTTCAGCTTTTCTGACATCTCTATCGTCGCTAGAAATACCTGAAATACCTAAAAGACCTGATTTTTTGTTGAATAAATCAGAAAGTTCTGTTGGTGTTAGGTTTTCTTTTTCAGCGATAAATGTTACAACTGAAGGGTCAAGTGTACCAGTTCTAGTACCCATCATAAAACCGTCAAGTGGTGTTAATCCCATACTAGTGTCTATAACTTTACCACCGTCAACAGCTGTAACTGATGAACCGTTACCAATATGACATGTTACGATTTTTAAATCTTTTATATCTTTACCCATAAGTTCAGCACATTTAGCACTTACGTATCTGTGTGATGTACCATGAAAGCCATATCTTCTGATTTGATATTTTTCATAATATTCATAAGGAACAGCAAACATGTATGCTTTCTCTGGCATTGTTGAGTGGAAAGCTGTGTCAAAAACAACAACCTCTGGAACTTCTGTGCCAAAAACATTTAAACAAGCTCTGATACCTTGAACATGAGCACTGTTATGTAGTGGAGCAAGTGGAATTAGGCTTTCGATACCCTCAACTACTGACTCGTCAACTAATACTGATTCGCTAAATAAAGCGCCACCTTGAACTATTCTGTGTCCAATTGCAGTAACTTCACTTAAGTCTTTAATAACACCAACTTCTTCGTCAAGCAAGGCCATTTTAACTTGTTGGAAAGCCTCTGTATGGTCATGCATTACAACTTCATAGCCTTTGCTTCTGCCGTCTGCTGTTTTGTGACCAAAAATTCCCATTTCAAGTCCGATTTTTTCGCAGTTACCTTTTGCTAGCATTTCTTCTGTGTCCATATCGATTAATTGATACTTTAATGATGAGCTACCTGCGTTAATTACAAGAATTTTCATAAATATTTCTCCTTAAATTAAATTTACTCTTGATTTATATTTATACTACATATTATAATAATACATATGGAAAGAAATTACAAGTTTAAATGTCGAATTTAACAAAAAAAATACTAAAAAAAGGAAATATTTATATATATGAACAACAAAGCTTCTGGAATAGTCTGCGAATTTAATCCACTGCATTTAGGGCATGAATATATTTTAAGTGAAATGAAAAAAAATAAACCTGTCGTTTGTATTATGAGTGGAAATTTTGTTCAGCGTGGAGAACCTGCAATTATTGACAAATGGGAACGCACAAAAATGGCACTTAGCTGTGGTGCAGATTTAGTAATAGAACTTCCAGTTTCATTTTCTTTGGCTGGTGCTGAAAAATTTGCTTTAGGTTCTATACATTTGCTAAATTCACTTGGATTTGTCGAAAATATATGCTTTGGTAGCGAATGTGGGGATAGTGAAAAACTACAGCTGATTACTGAATGTATTCAAACTAATGAATTTAACCTACTTATTAAAAAATATATAAACACTGGCATTACATTTGCTAAAGCTAGAGAGCTTTGCGTTTTAGAGATATTAGGTGAAGATTATTCAAACGTTTTACAAGGCTCGAACAATAATTTAGCTATAGAATATATAAAAGCGATTAATACTTTACAATGCGATTTGAAAATTAATACAATTAAAAGAATTGGAACTTCGCATGATAATTTAGAAATTGATACATTTCCAAGTGCAATGGCTGTGAGAAATTCAATTTATAATAATGAAGATTTATCAGAATTTTTACCTAAAACTTGCCTTGAAATTTATAATAACGCAAAAACCAACAACCTTTGCCCTACTGACTTTAACAAGTTAGAAACGGCAATTTTGGCTAAACTAAGAACTAGCGATAATTTTAAAAACTTACCTGATGTAAGCGAGGGTATAGATAACAAGCTTTTAAAATCTATTAAAACTGCAAAAAATTTAGATGAACTTTATGACTTAATTAAATCAAAAAGGTTTACCCATGCAAGAATAAGACGTTTGGTCTTATCAGCATTTTTAGGTATAGAAAAAAATGATAATTTACCTAGTTTCATTAAAATATTGGGCATTTCAAAAGATGGGAGTAAACTTTTATCTTTAAAGAAAAACACATTGCCAATTGTGGGTAAATTTGCAGATGTAAAAAAACTTGACAAAACAGCATTAGACGAATATACACTTGAAACTAAGTGTGATGATATATACGCTCTTTGTCAGCCTAAAATTCAGCCTTGTGGACTTAGCTTTACAAAAGAAATTATAAGAATGTAGAACCAAAATTTGACTTTGACATATAATAAATTATCAGCCATTAATAAAGCAAACGCTTGATGGCGATAAAAAATATTTGGAGGTAATTTTTATGTGTAACGGTTTCGGTGGCGGATGTTCTTGGATTATCATAATCATTCTTATTTTACTTTGCTGTGGTAACGGTTTCGGCGGTTGTGGCTGTGACAACGGTTGCGGCGGTTGCAATAACGGTTGTTGCTAATTTTAAATCTTTACTGACATAAAGTGAAAAAAGGGTCTTGCTAATTAAAGTAGCAAGACCCAATTTTTTTTAAAACATTTTGTTTATTACCTAACAGCAGAAGTGCCTTTTTCTGTTAAATATGTTGCGTGTAAATCTGATAAATGAAGTTTAACTGCAAAAGTAGATTTATCGTAAGCTTGACTTATTGCAAAAGAACCACCTTTAACGCTATCATCAAAACCACCCATATGCCACCTAATTGCAAGCGCCTCATCGATTTTTAGCCTTAAAAATCTTTCTATTAAAAAAACTGATTTTTCACCATGGCCGTAAGGGAACATGTCTTCTACAGCATAAAAAGGAACTTTTTCCCATTTTCCTGTATCATCATTTTTGACATTTCTTGTAGAAACTTTATAAAATTGTGCCTTGCAAATATCGTGTAAAAGCGTACATATAGCAACACTCTCTTCGCTTTCTCCCTCTTCAAAGTAAATTTCTTTGAAAGTGTCATAAACATTAAGGCTATGCATTAAAAGTCCACCTTCGCAAGCACAGTGATATTTTGTACTGGCTGGAGCTGTGAAAAAATCCGTCTTTTCAAGCCATGCTAATAATTTATCCGCACCCTCACGCTTTACATTTTCTTGAAAAATTTTTATAAATCTTTCTTTATTTTCCATTAATTCGCTCATATTTTCACCTTTTTAAATTGGGACTGTTTTTAAAACAGTCCCAATTTTTTATTTCATTATACTTCTTAAATAGTCTGCAGCTAAAGTAATATCAGCTTCTGGGTTTGCACCAACTTCTCTTTCAATTGTTAAGAAACCTTTGTAACCAATATCTTCCAAAGCTGTTAAATAAGCTTTGAAATCCACAGTACCTTTGCCAAGTGGTACTTCTTCAAAAGCTGGTAACTGTAACATGTCAGACTCAGCCATACCATAAATAATCTCTGGTGATAAATCGTAAAGTTTATTGCCGTCTTTAGCATGAGTATGAACTATATAATCTTTAAGTGTGTAAACAGCCTCTACAGGGTTGTCGCCTGTTACCATAACAAAATTAGCTGGGTCTAGATTAACTGCAACACCTTTTGAATTTAAACTGTCTAGGAAGTTTTTCAAAGTAATTGCTTTTTCAGGACCAGTTTCAACAGCAAAATGTGCGTCCATGCTGTCAGCATAATCAGCTAATTGTTGACAAGCTTTTTGCATTATTTCATATCTTGGATGATTAACATCTTCTGGAACAACACCGATATGAGTAGTGATAATGTCAGTTCCTAATTTTTTAGCATAGTCTACCAAAATTTTAGATTTTTCTATAAGTTCTGGGTTCATACTTGGGTCATTAAATCCATGTCCTAAATCACCACAAATTGCAGAGATAACAAGTCCGTTATCTTCTACCATTTTCAAAAACTCTTTAATCTTTTCATCTGTCATATGTTCAGGTGTATGGTCGCCTTGAGTTGCGTGGAGTTGTACACCTTGTAACCCTAATTCTTTTGCTTTTTTTAAAACATTAGGCATATCTGTTTTGAAAGATTCAGTCAAAACACCTATTGGAAAATTATACATATTTCACCTCATTATTTATCTAAAACAATCTCTCTATGGCATTCAGATGAGTCATAAATTGCTTGCATCATCTCTGCTGTTATAATTACAGTGTCGATGTGTGATGGCAATTTTTCTCTTGTTTTTACACAATTAACAAAAGCATCAATTTCGTTTTGGAAGTGATTTCTCATATTAAATTCAGGAGTATATTTAATTAATGCGCCATTTTCTGTAGTATAATAAGTAAAGTTGCCACCATAATTTAAACGAATACCACCTTTATCGCCCATGAAGTCGATATATGCTTCTCTTTCGCCTATATTTTGTGCCCATGCACCATTAAATGTAATAACAGGACCTTCTGTTCTAATCATGCCAGTAACAGAGTCGTCAACGTCATAAATACCATCTTTAACTGGAGGACCTGCCCACATGTCTGTATAAACATAATTTTCAATATCTTTACCAAGTTTGCAGAAAGCTTCACCTGTAACAGTTAAAGCTTTAGGGTCGTTACAGCAATACATAACGATGTCAAGGTAATGGACTCCCCAGTCTATTAATGCACCACCACCAGCTATGTCTTTTGTTGTGAATGCTCCACCAAGACCTGGAATAGAACGATGAGCTCTAAAGCTTACATAAACGTGATGAACATTACCAAGTTTGCCAGCGTCAATATACTCTTTAATTCTTGTTACGCTGTCGTTAAAGCGATTAACAACACCAATGTTTAAAATTTTACCTGATTCGTGTTGAGCGTCTTGCATTGTTTTAGCCTCTGCAAAAGTTCTAGCAGCTGGTTTTTCGCATAGAACATCTTTACCAGCTTTTAAAGCATCAATTGTAATAGTTGTATGTGCTTTGTTAGGAGTACACACAGAAACTGCAATAATTTCAGGATCAGCTAACACTTCGTGGTAATCTTTAACAGCAATACCACAACCATATTTCTCTACACAGTCTTGTGCCTTTTCAATAATTATATCACAAAAATATTTAATTTCTGCCTCTGCGTTTTCAAGATAAGATGGGATATGTGCAGCATTTGCGATAGTACCGCAACCAATAATAGCAATTTTCATAACAAACCTCTCATTTTTCCTAAATTTTATCGCTTTCTAAAAGCGTTTTTTATATATATTTATATTATCAAGAAATATATAAAAAGTCAAGCAAAAGTATGCTTTACTTATCTAATATATTATGTTAAAATTTAACTATCAAAATTTTAAGGAGAATGAATATGAATGAAACAATAAAAGTTCTTATGGAAAGAAAATCTGTAAGAGCATTTGAACCTAAATTAATTGAAAAAGAAATTAAAGATGCTATTTTAGATGCAGCTATGCGAGCTCCAACTGCTGGTAACTCTATGATGTATTCTATTATTGATGTTACAAGTCAAGAACTGAAAGATAAACTTGCTGTAAGCTGTGATAATCAACCATTTATTGCTAAAGCTCCACTAGTTTTAGTTTTTTGTGCTGATTTAAGAAGACTTATGCTTAAATATGAGCAAGCTGGTTGTGAAAATATTCCATCACCTGAATTAAGCGATTTGATTTTAGCTACAAATGACACAGTTATTGCTGCTCACGCTTCTTGTGTTGCTGCTGAAAGCTTTGGTATTGGCTCTTGTTACATTGGTGATATTATTGAGCAATGGGAAACTCACCAAAAAATTATGAATATTCCAAACTATGTTGCTCCTGTTTCTATGTTAGTTTTCGGTTATCCAACTGAACAACAAAAAAACCGTGTACAGCCTTCAAGATTTCCAAAAGAAATGATTGTATTTGAAAATCAATATCAAGATTTAAGTGAAGAAAAACTTCAAGAATACATGGATGACGACAAAGCTGTTAGATTTTGTGAAAGAAAATACAAATCTGACTTTAGCCGTGAAATGGTAAGATCAATGAACGAAATTTATAAAAATTGGCATTCAAAGGAAGTATAATGAACAATAACTCACATTTAGGAACACAGAGTATACCTAAGCTTATGTTCAATTTAGCTTTGCCTGCTGTTGTATCGCAAGTTGTTAATATGCTTTACAGTATTATTGATAGAATGTACATAGGTCATATAGCAGATGTTGGCATTGACTCATTAACAGGAATTGGCCTTTGCGCCCCTATTATAATGATAGTTTCAGCTTTTAGTTATTTGTTTGGTACAGGTGGCGCTCCAAAAGCAGCAATTGAAATGGGTAAAGGAAATACTAAACAGGCTGAAAAAATTCTTGGAAACTGTACTTTTGCTTTGATTTTGTCATCTATATTTTTAATGCTTGTATTGGTAGTGTTTGGTAAAGATTTACTTTATCTATTTGGTGCTAGTGATGTTACAATAACATATGCTTATGATTATCTGAAAATATATTCATTTGGTACTATTTTTGTTCAATTAACATTAGGACTTAACACATTTATCACTACACAAGGTTTTGCTAAATATAGCATGTTTACAATTATGATAGGTGCTATTACCAACATAATTTTAGACCCTATATTTATTTATGTTTTAAACATGGGCGTTCAAGGTGCTGCACTTGCAACAACTATCTCTCAATGTTTATCTGCAATTTGGGTATTTAAATTCTTAACAGGTAAAAAGACAATTTTAAAAATCAAAAAAGAAAACTTGGTTTTGAAAAAATCAATTATTCTTCCTGTTGTCGCTTTAGGGTTGTCACCATTTATCATGTCGGCAACTGAAAGCCTTTTGAATATTTGCTTTAATGTATCTTTACAAAAATACGGTGGTGACATAGCTGTAGGTGCTATGACAATTTTAAGCAGTATAATGATGCTATGCTTAATGCCTCTAACAGGTATTTCTCAAGGTTGTCAGCCTATTATAAGCTTTAATTATGGAGCTAAAAACATGGACAGAGTTAAATCGGCGTTTAAAATACAGCTACTAATTTGTGTTTTTTACTCTTGCACTTTTTGGCTTGTTATAATGCTTATACCAGAAATGATTATTTCTATTTTCAACAGCGATGCTGAACTTCTTTCTATGACAACATGGGCATTAAGAATTTACGGTTTCGGACTTTTCGCTTTAGGTGTGCAACTTGCTTGTCAGCAAACATTTGTAGCCTTAGGTCAAGCGAAAATTTCTTTACTACTTGCTTGTTTACGAAAGATTATTTTACTAATTCCACTTATTTTTCTACTTCCTGTTTTCTTTGAAAATAATACTTTCGCAGTATTTTTATCAGAACCAATAGCTGATATATTGGCTGCTACTATTACAGGAATTACATTTATGGTTACATCTAAAAAATTGTTTAACAACACTTTATAATGATTAAAGGGAGGGCAATCGCCCTCCCTTAGTTTTAATATTTCACAATCGCTAAAGCTTGTGACCCCATTGCTTCATATGCTGTTTCTACTTTTGATTTGCTGTATTTTGTATAGGCATCTTCTAAAGAATCGTGAAAATAATAATAATCTTCATCAAAACCTACAAGTACTAAACAGTGCATAGGTGATAACCATTGAAACTTATCACTTGTACCCTCAATAGTCCATAAAGTAGAATTATAAACTGTCTTCATTGATGCTGTTGCCCAAATTAAAACAGGAATATCGTTACTTATAAACTCACCACATATTTCTTCTAAACTAAGCTGAGTTGTAAATTCGTTATAAGTAAAAACTTTATATGTATCGGTATCTATAAATTTATTTATTGCGTTTTCAATTACAGTGCTATAACAACCATAACCCGAAGAACTTCTAGGATTTCCTATAAAAGCTTCCCACGGGTCAGCTGCATACAAAACATTACCTGAATAATACGGCGAGTTGCCACAGTCTAAATAATCGTCAATAAACGTATCGACTGAAATATCAATACCCATATAATTTAAAGCCATAACCGATGCGACAGATTCACAACCTGTTGGGTAATCTTCTACTTGATTGATATAATCCATATTTTCAATAATATATTCAGTTATAACATCATTTTCTTGAGTTTCGTCATTGTCAGTTTGAACATTTGTAGATGTTTCAATTACAACTTCATTATATACTAATTCGTTTGCTGTTTTATCTAAATGAACAACACAGGTTTCATATGAAACTCCATCATTCAATCCACCTATGCCGACCATAACCACACCAATTACAATTATAACAGAAAAAAACCATATGCTTTTTAATTTCTTCATTGTATTAACCTTTATCTTAAATTTAATGTATTAAATATAACATAAAATGACAAAGCTGTAAATACATAAAGATGAAAATTAACAATTTGATGTAGCAATTATATTAGCAGTAGTCTGACAAACATTTTGAATAATAATATCACCAATTTTCACTGGTGCTTTTACACTTAATTTGTTGATTTCTTTCATACATTCAAAAATTTTGTCTTTAGGAATATCAATAGATGTTTTCACTGAAACAACAGGTAATTTACCACCCAAAACTTTTATGGTACTAGTTACTGTTCTTGTAGGAGCAATAACCTCTTTTTTTGCGTAAATTTCCCCACGCTTGCAAGTGTTACCCTCTACATTTACAACTTCGCCTTTATCAAGATTTACAGTTAAATTGCAACCGATTGGACACTGAATACAAACTAAATTTCTTGTTTCCATTTAATTATCCTCCAACATAACAGTTATTTTATTTATATCTTGATTAATTAAATCTGTCTTTTTAATAGTTAAACTTTCCATTTCTCCAGGCAATAAAATTTGCTTTTTACGGTGAATATTTCTGTTTTCACCTATATATAGACTTAAATATTTATTATGATAAGTTGTGTTTACCCTAAACCTTAAAGTAACAGTTTCTGGCATAGTGCTTAGATTAATTTTATGAGGAACTACATATCTAACACCATTTTTAGGCTCCACATCAATAATTTCACCTTCGCTATTAATTATACCTTTAGCGTAATTAGCAGCGTTTATGCCGGCAGAGCTTGCCTCGGCTGATACAAAATCTACTAAGTCGTGTACATGTAATACATTTCCACATGCAAATACACCTTTTACAGAAGTTTCAAAGCTTTCGTTAACCTGCGCCCCTGCTGTAATAGGATTTAAAATAACTCCTAAATCTTTTGAAAGTTCGTTTTCAGGAATAAGTCCAACCGACAGCAAAAGTGTGTCACAACTGTAAAACTCATCAGTTCCAGTAATTGGTTTTAGGTTCTGGTCAACTTCAGAAATTGTGACACCCTCTACCCTATCTTTGCCATGAATTTTTGTAACTGTATGACTAAGTTTTAAAGGAATATTATAGTCATCTAAACACTGAACGATATTACGTTTAAGTCCACCAGAATATGGCATGATTTCTGCTACTATTTTAACTTTTGCACCCTCAAGTGTCATTCTCCTAGCCATAATTAAGCCTATATCGCCCGAGCCTAAAATTACAACCTCTTTACCAGGCATGTATCCGTCAATGTTTACAAGTCTTTGAGCAGTTCCTGCGCTGTAAACACCAGATGGTCTGTATCCTGGAATATTCAAAGCTCCACGACTTCTTTCACGGCAACCCATAGCCAGAACAACAGCTTTCGTCTTAAACCTTACAAGTCCATCTTCTTTGCTTATTGCTGTTACTATTTTATTATCGACATTTTCTGAAATATCGACTACCATAATATTTAGCTTATAAGATATATTTAATTCAAGTAATCTTTCTTCATATCTTGCACTGTATTCAGGCCCTGTAAGTTCTTCTTTAAATGTGTGAAGTCCAAAACCATTATGAATACATTGATTTAAAATTCCACCAAGTCGGTTGTCACGTTCTAAAACTAAAATATTTGTTACACCATTTTCATAAGCTGAAATTGCCGCAGCTAAACCAGCAGGCCCACCACCGATTATAATAATTTCGTAATCACTCACGAGGGACACCTCCTTTATCGGTTTTTCCAACAACAAGATATGAATTTTCGCTGTTCTTTCTTAATTTCTCATAAGGTATGTCTAAAGTTTTAGATAAAATTTCCATAACTTTAGGAGCACAAAATCCACTTTGACATCTACCCATACCAGCTCTTGTTCTTCTTTTAACACCGTCTAAAGTTTTTGCTCCAAGTGGTCTAGTTATTGAGTCGATAATTTCGCCCTCGCTTACCATTTCACATCTACAAATGATTTGTCCATAAGACGGATTGCTTTTTATAAGTTCTGCTCTTTGCTCAAAATCAAGTTCAGCAGATTTTATAATTCCTTTTCTTTTATCAATAAAATTGTCTTTTTTGCTTAAATCCAAATATTGTACAACCATATCACCCATGTATTGAGCAATTGCTGGAGCACTTGATAGTCCAGGAGATTCAATACCTATAGCATCAAAAAAACCTTGTCCATTTGCACTTAAAGTAAAATCTTCTTTTTTTGTATGCGCCCTTAAACCTGTAAAAGATGTTATAGCCTGTCTAGTAGGTAAGTTTTTAATTGAAAGAGCCGCTTTTTGCAAAACAGTCTTTATTCCGTTGCTAGAAGTTGAAATATCTTCTTTATCCTCTACATCTAAAGCAGTTGGCCCTAAAATAAGGTTTCCATGAACAGTTGGACTTACTAAAATCCCTTTTCCTAAGGATGTTGGCAGTTGAAACAAAGTAGTGTTTACTATAGATGCAACGCTTTTATCGCATAAAACATATTCGCCTTTTCTTGGAATAATTTCTATTCTATTATCACAAACCATATTGTGAAGAACATCACCATAAACTCCAGCGCAATTTACAATTACCTTAGAAGTAAATAAATCTTTACTTGTTGTGACTTGGTAAATATCTGAATTTTTTTCTATGTTTAAAACTTCGTTATCAAAATAGAACTCAACTCCATTTACATTTGCGTTTTCTGCAAAAGCTAAAGTCATCTCAAAAGGACATACAATAGCAGAAGTAGGCGCATACAAAGCGCCACAGACTTCGTCAGTTAAATTGGGTTCTAATTCTAAAGCTTTGCTTCTTGTTAAAATTTTTAAATTTGGAACTTGATTTTTTAATCCTCTTTGATAAAGTTCATCTAATTTTGGTAAACTTTCTTTATCAAAACACAAAACCATTGCACCACATCTTTTAAGTGGAATATCAAGTTTTTGCGACAACTGTGTCATCATGTGATTGCCTTTGACATTCATATCAGCCATTAAAGTTCCAGGTTTTGCGTCAAACCCTGCATGAATAATAGCACTATTGGCTTTAGATGTACCAGTGCATATATCTTCTGACTTTTCTATCAATGCAATTTTCGCATTATATTTACTAAGTTCTCGTGCAACTGCACTACCTATTACACCTGCACCTATAACAATTATATCGTAATTCATATAGACACCGTCTTTCACATATTTATATAACTGAATAATAACATATTATTTATACTTTTTCAATTGAATTTAGCATATTCTTTTACACAAAAAATAAAAGACTATAAACGCTTAAAAGTAACGTTTATAGTCTTTAGTTAGTTGTTAAAATACTCATCCCTAAGTCTTTTTTTAATCCAAACAATAGAGCGTTCTAAGGCTTGCACTGTTTTAACTTCTAAAACAACACTTGAATTAAGTTCTGTCGCTATAAGCAAATACCTCATCAAGTCAACTTCCCCAGTGCCAAGACTTAAATTCGCTTTGTCTGAAATAGCGTCGCTTAAATGCAAATGAACCACTTTATCTAAATTTTCAAAAATAAATTCTTCGTCTATTTCTTTATTAATAAAACTGTTTCCTATGTCAAATGCTAATGCAAATACTTCGCTATTTAAAAACATCTCTAATGAATCTTTTTGGAATTTTTCAAATCCGTCAGTATTTTCTATAACGATTTTCAAAGGAGAATTTCCCACTGCTTTTTCGCATGCATTTATAAAATCTTTTAATCTAATATAATAAATATCAGAATACTCTTCAAAAAGATATGTTTTTCTATTGCCAACGTTTAAATATTTTCCTTTTGGTAAATGCATGTTTATAACAGGAACTTTAAGTTGTTTTGCAAACCTAATTGTGTTAACCATTTCATCTTTAAAAGCGTTAGCAACAGATGAATTAAAATCGAAAGGATTAAAGTCACTTGCTAAATGAAAAGTATAATAAATATCGTTCTCGTTTGCAATTTTAATCAAATTATCTATATTTATATTTTCACTTAAATAATTAGGTAAATTTAAATTAAGCTCAATAAAATTAAGCCCTAAACTTTTACATAATTTAACTTCATCTTCAATTTTAGGAACATCTATCAAAGTAGGCATACCAAAATTCACAAGCAACACACCTTTTAATTCGTTTTACTAAATTATAACAAATTTTCAGGGTTTATTTTTCCTTTATAGCATATAGAAGCTATTTTGATAAATATTCTAAAATATCCTTTGCGTTGCTGTCTGGTTTAACTTTTGGCATAACTTTTTCTATTATGCCGTTTTCATTTATAACAAAGGTACTTCTAACCACTCCCATACTTACTTTTCCGTACATTTTCTTCTCTTGCCATACATCAAAACCTTTTATTGCTATAAGTTCTGGATCTGAAAGCAAAATAAATGGTAAATCATATTTTGTAGCAAATTTTTGGTGAGAAGTCACGCTATCTTTACTAATTCCTATTACTACAATATCATTATCTGAAAAAGTTTGAAAATTTTCAGCATAAGCTACAGCTTGTCTTGTGCAACCAGGTGTATTATCTCTTGGGTAAAAATACACTACCACTTTTTTTCCTAAAAAATTTTCTAGGCTTATCATATTACCGTCTTTATCACTTAATGTGAAATTTGGTGCTTTTGTGTTTACTTCTAACATTATAATTACTCCTATCATATATTGTTATAAAACGACTATAACCACAGGTTTGCGTTATAGTCGTTAATTAATCATCTTATATTTTTAAAAAAATCTTTTAGCATTACTACACTCTCTTCTTCCATAAAACCTCTATATATTTTAGGTTTATGTAAAAAATCTAGCTTTGTTAAGTCGGTTACGCTTCCACAACAACCTGATTTAAAATCATGTGCTGCAAAAACTATGTGATTAATTCTACTATTTATTATTGCGCCAGTGCACATGGGACAAGGCTCAAGAGTTACATAAATATTACAATTTTTAAGTCGCCAATTTCCTGTTTTTTCAGTAGCCATTTCAATAGCTTTAATTTCAGCGTGTTTCAACTGTGAATTATCTTTTTCACATGAATTATATCCAACTCCGATAATTTCTCCATTTAGTTCAATCACTGCGCCAACTGGAACCTCACCGTTATCCTTTGCAATTTTTGCAAGCTTAAAAGCTTCTATCATAAATTCTTTTGTAGGTATAAATTCTAGTTTATCCATAATAAACGATATTTGAAATTAAAGTAGAGATACAAAGAACTACAAAAGCTATTGTACTTGGATTTGTAAATGCAGCGAACATTTTTGTTTTAAAGCCTATAAATTCAATTTCGTTTTTCAAATTTGAAGAAATTTTATCACGATATTCCAAATAAGCCAAGAAACAAAAAGCAAAAACAATTACAGCATAAAATATAACATTAAAAACAATTATTGCATTTTCACCTGTAAAATAATTCAAAATTTCTTCTTGAACTATTGAAAAAGCGTTGTTTAAAAAATGTATAAAAATTGTAATCCACAAATTATTCGTTTTAACATATATAAACCCCATTACAAGTCCAGCTAAAAAAGCAAACGGCATGCTAATTAAATTTGAATGTAAAATTGCAAACAAAATTGAAGAAACAACTATTGCAAAACTAGCGCCATATTTTTTAAGTTTAGATAAAACTACACCTCTAAACACAAACTCTTCAAAAACTGCTGGAGCGATACTCACTGCAATTATTTTAAGAATAAAAGAAAGTGTTGAATCTGCACTAGGTTGGACTGTTACACCGGAATTTATTCCAGTTTCATCTATATATTGATAAATGAAATTGACTGGCAAATTACTAGCCAAACATAATCCCCAACCAATTATAACGTACATAAATCCTGTAGTAAATTTAACTGGTTGGAATTGTAAAATTTTGCTAGGATTTTCTTTTTTTAAAAATAAATAAAACATAAATGGTACTGCTAGTGATAAGAACGACAACGCACCACTTAAAAGATAATAACTGTCCACATCTAGCTCAAAAATAAATGAATTTGACCAGGCTAAGCTATATAGTATTCCTATTAGAAGAGTTCCAAGCCAACTTGCCGCATAAAAACCTAACAAAGCTATGCTTAATTGGTTGCAATCTTTTCTGATAAGTCTTTTTATCAATTTTTTCCTTGTTACAGGTTGATAATACTCATTTAACACATATTCATTTGCATATTGGTTGTAATTTTCTTTTTTGATAAAACTTCCCCCTTACATTAAACTGCAAATTTTAGCTGAGAAATCTACTGGATCTTCTACTGGGAACCCTTCAATAATTAATGCTTGAGTATATAAAATATCTGCATAAACTTTAAGTTTTTCTTCATCGCTGTTCATTAAATTTTTAAGTGATTGGAAAACTTGATGATTGGAATTAATTTCTAAAACACGCTCAGCTTTAACTTCTTGACTATTTGGCACTGCATTCAAAACTTTTTCCATTTCAAGGCTTATTTCACCTTGTGAAGACAGACAAACAGGGTGTGATTTTAGTCTTGCTGAAATAATTACATCTGCCACTTTTCCACCTAAAGATGATTTAATCAACTCTAATAAATCTTTATTATCTTCTGATTGTTTAACAATTTCTTCCTTTTCTTCTTCAGTTTGAAGGTCAAGTTTTTCAGAAGAAACATTTTTAAAAGTTTTTTCACTGTATTCTTGTAACATTTTAAGTGCAAATTCATCTACATTATCTGTTAAATAAAGCACTTCAAAGCCTTTTTCTCTTACTGTTTCAACTTGAGGTAACATGTGAACTCTGTCTACACTTTCACCACAAGCATAGTAAATATCTTGTTGGTCAGCTGGCATATTTTCAACATATTCTTTTAATGAAACATAAGTTTTTTTTTTTGAAGAAATAAACAGAAGTAAATCTTTTAAACTTTCTTTGCTTGCACCAAAATTATCATACACACCAAACTTAATTTGCATACCAAAATTTTTATAAAATTCTTCATACTTTTCTCTATCATTATTAAGCATAGATTTAAGCTCTGAAACGATTTTCTTTTCTAGTCTTGAAGCAATTAATTTAAGTTGTCTGTCGTGCTGAAGCATTTCACGAGAAATATTTAGAGATAAATCTTGAGAGTCGACCAAGCCTTTAACAAAACTAAAGTAATCTGGTAATAAATCTTTGCATTTATCCATAATTAAAACGCCACTTGCGTATAGTTGAAGCCCTTTTTCATACTCTTTTGTGTAATAATCCATAGGTGTTTTGGCTGGAATAAACATTAGTGCATTGTATGTTGAGGTTCCCTCTGTTGCCATTTTTATAACCCTTGCTGGGTCTTGCCAATCCATGAATTTTTCTTTATAAAAATCGTTGATTTCTTCGTCGGTTACTTCTGATTTAGATTTTTTCCAAATTGGAACCATGCTATTTAGAACAACCTCTTCTGTAAAGTGGTCGTATTCGCCATCTTCTTTAGGCTCTACACGGTCCATATCCATTTTGATTGGGTATCTTATATAATCTGAATATTTTTTTACTAGACTTTGAATTCTATATTGCTCCAAAAATTCATCATAATTTTCATCTTCTGTGTTTTCTTTAACATGAATTATAATTTCTGTACCGTGTTCACCTTTTTCAAACGATGTAATAGAGTAACCTTCTGCCCCTTGTGACACCCATGAGTATGCTTCATCACTAGCAAAAGATTTTGTATTAACTGTTAGTTTATCAGCAACCATAAAAGCAGAATAAAACCCAACACCAAACTGGCCTATTATATCAATTTCTTCGTTCGAATCTTGATTTTTCTTAAAATCTAGTGAACCACTTTTTGCAATTACACCTAAGTTGTTTTCAAGCTCTTCTTTTGTCATGCCAATACCATTATCTTTAATAATAATGTTTCTATTTTCTTTATCCAAGCTTAAATTAATAGCAAAATCTTCACGAACAAGTCCAGTAACACCTTCGTTTAAAGCTTTATAATAAAGTTTATCAATTGCATCACTACCGTTCGATATAAGTTCTCTTAAAAAAATCTCTTTATGTGTATAAATTGAGTTAATCATTAAATCTAAAATTCTTTTTGATTCTGTTTTAAATTGTTTCATATTTTCTTTTTCCTTTATAATAAATTTCTTACGATATAATAACATATATTTGTTACAGAATTATGAAGAATAAGCAGAGTTTACTATTAAAAAACACAAAAAATCCTCAGCCGAAACTGAGGATTTAAAGTTAAATTAAATTACGCCTTTTTTTAGAATAATATTAGCATATAATTCTTTTTCGCTAGTTGTTACTAAAGCATATGCACTTTTAGCTCTTGGGTAAAAGTCATATTTGCTAATTGCAACTTCACGAAGACCATCTTTTTCATATTTTGCACCGATTTCACGGTATGTATCCCAAATTGTAGGAACAAATGGGTCGTCTGGTAAAACTTCCATAAGAATTGATGGATTTTCAACATATGGATCAAGAGGCATAAATTGTAAAATAGCGTCCATTATCTCTGGAATGTTGTGTCCGTCTAAACGCACTACGTTTTCAGGGTGCGCAAATTTAGGGAAATTGCCGTCAGCAATTACTAATTCGTCACCATGACCCATCTCCATAAGAATTTTAAGTAATTCAGGTGTTAGAATATTAGGTATACCTTTTAGCATAAATTGCCTCCTATTATTTAGTTATTGTACCATCTAGATCCCATAAATCTTCCCAGCCTTTAGCACCTTCCCATAGGAAAACTTGACCTTTAATTAAACGACAGTTTTTATCAGCAGAAGCTAATAAAGCCATTTCTTCGTCAGTTAGAGGGTCTTCTGTTGTGCATTTTAGGTTGCTTAAATATTCAGCTTCATAAACTGAGAAAGGTATTGGGATAGAACCTCTTTGAACTTGCCATTTTAAGCAGATAACTGCTGGATGAACACCATGAGCTTTAGCAACTTCAACAACTTCTGGCATTTGAATATCAACAACATCATCTTCAGTTTTATCTCTGTCAGGTCTTGTTGGGCTACCAATTGGGCAGAAACCGATTGGTTGAATGCCTTTTGATACGATATAATCATATAGTTCTTGTTGTTGGAATGAAGGGTGCATTTCCATTTCGATAGCTGTTGGCATAATTTTTACAAGTGGTAAAATAGCCTCTAGTTTAGGAATTGTCATGCTTGAAAGACCGATTGATTTAATAAGACCCATTTCTTGTAATTTTTCCATTTGTCTATATGTTGCCATAAATTTGTCAACACTAAATGGTATAGAATCTGGATTTCTTGCATCGCCATCACAACCTGGTGCATGATAATTTGGGAAAGGCCAGTGAATGAAATAACAGTCGATAAAATCGAATTGTAAATCTTTTAGAGTTTTAGCAAGTGATAATAAAACATCACCTTTGCCATGTTGGTCGTTCCATACTTTTGATGTAATATGAAGTTCTTCACGGGTTACTTTGCCAGAAGCGATAGCCTCAGCAAAAACTTTACCGATTTGGTCTTCGTTGCCATAAACAGCAGCACAGTCGAACATTCTGTAACCAACATCAATAGCTCCTGCTACTGCTGCTGAGATTTGCTCAGGTGTGAATCTGTCTGAACCAAAAGTACCCATACCGATGCAAGGAATTTTCTCACCAGTTGAAAGAGTTCTTTGTGGAACGATAGAAGGATTAATTGCGTTTGACATAAAATAGTCCTCTTTTCTTATAATTTAGTTATTTACAAGCATAATTTTGCCATGTACATCTTGTGGATTGTGGAATAAATCGAAAGCTTTATCCACTTCTTTCATATCGAAAGTTTTATAAATGAATTCTGGGTCAAATTTAAGTTGACCTGTTGCAAAATAATGAGCAGTAAGTTCCCACTCTTTACCTGGGTATGGAGCAGAATAACTCATCCAGCTACCAGTTAATTTAAATTCTTTACGGTTCATGTTTTCCCATTCTTTTTGAGTAAAAGTAATAGGCACATGTGGAGTACCGATAAAGCAAACTTTAGCTTTGTTACCAGCTACTTCATAAGCTATATGCATTGTTATTGGGTTGCCAACAGCTTCGAATACTTGTCCGAAACCTTTACCACCTGTAACTTCCATAGCTTGTTTCATAAAGTCAGCATCTTTTGTATTGATTACAACGTCTGCACCCATTCTTTTTGCAAGAGCTAGTCTGCCTTCGTCAATATCAAAAGCAACGATTTTTTTGCTACCAAAAATTTTAGCCCATTGAATTGTGAAAATACCAATAGTGCCACAACCTAGAACAGCAACATATTCTCCACCTTCATAGTCGTTACAGAAAATAGCATGTAAAGCAACAGTTGATGGCTCAAACATAGCAGCTTGTGCATAAGGGATTGATGGGTCGTATTTAACAGCATTAATCGCTGGCATAACTACATATTCAGCGAAACTTCCTTGCTCACGGCTACCTATAAAACTATAGTGTTTACAAAGAGCGAAGTTACCATTTTGACAGTCGTCACATTTCATACAAGGAACAAGTGGAGCACCTGAAACTGTGTCACCAATTTCAAAACCAGTTACATCTTCACCGATTTCAACAATATCACCACTAAATTCGTGGCCTAAAACAACAGGGTAGAAATGAGCACCGTTATGTAATACACGAGGTACGTCACTACCACAAATACCAGTAGCTTTGATTTTTACTTTAACAGTGCCAGGTTTAACTTCTGGTGTAGGAAAATCATCATAACGAATATCTTCGTTACCATAAAGTACAGCAGCTTTCATAATGTAAATCCTTTCAAACTAATAATTATTTGTTCATAATTGGTTTTAAATTTTTATAAAGAGAAATATAAGTTTCATAAGCTTGGTTGTATATTTCTGCATTATCTGGGTTTGGAGTATAAGATTTTTTGATGACAACAGTTTTTTCAACTGCTTCTTCAAAATTATTATAAATCCCTGTGCCAACACCTGCTAAAATAGCAGCACCTAGCGCAGTAGCTGTGTCAGAAGATGGAACAATAATTTTTTTGCCTGTAATATCGGCTTTAATTTGTGTCCACAACTTACTGTTTGCAGCGCCCCCCATTGAGCTTAACACTCCAACAGGGGCTCCAGCATCGTTTGCAACTTCGAGGTTGTGCCTTAATGAAAAAGCAACACCCTCCATAGCAGCACGCATAAAATGCGCTCTGCCTTTGGAAAAATCTATTCCGTAAAACACACCTTTAGCGTTAGCATCCCAAATTGGAGAACGCTCACCAGCCATGTAGGGTAAGAAAACAAGTCCCTGACTACCTGCTGGAATTTCTTTGGCTATCATGTCCATCTCTGCAAACGAAGATCGACCTGTAGCTTTTGCAGTTTCTCTTTCAGCATGACCGAATTCACGTTCAAACCAATTGATTACACCGCCACCGCCAACCGTACCACCTTGTAATAACCAAAGGTCTGGTACAACGTGAGCACCTAAAATAAGCGCTTTGTCAGCTTTGCATTCTTGCATACAAATGCTCATACCACCAGCTTGACCACCTTGCTCTTGAGTTTCACCACTGTGTATAACTCCAGCGCCAAGTGTTCCACAAGCTGCATCAAGTCCTCCTGCAACAACAGGAGTTCCAACTTCAAGACCAGTTTCTTTAGCAGAAGTTTCTGTAACTGTTCCAACAACTTGGTGACAAGGTACGATATTAGGAAGTAAAGATGAATTAATTCCCATTTTTTCGCAAAGTTCAGTATCCCAAACTCCTTTTTCCATGTCGTAACAGTTCCAACCATAACCTTGGCTTGGGTCTTGACTAACTGCATCTGTTAAACGATAAGCTATAAAGCTGTTTGATTGTAAAATTTTGTATGTATTATTATAAACTTCTGGCATATGTTTTTTATACCAGTGAACTTTTGGTTGTGTATACATTGGTTGAAGTGGATTTCCACTTTTGGCAAATAATACATCTTCACCAATGGTTTCTTTAAGTTCTTGACAAATCTCGCTTGACCTTGTATCCATCCAAATTGGAGTATTGCATAAAACTTTTCCGTCCTTATCAATAGCAATAGCACTCCAACTTTGACCGTCGATACCTATACCTTTAATAGCTTTGCTATCAACAATTTTTGTTACTTCTTTAAGTCCTTTGCAAATAGCTTCCCACCACTGGTTTGGGTCTTGTTCTGCCCAACCTTGTTTTGGATAGTAAACAGGGTAATCCATTGTAACTTGTGTCACAACAGTACCGTCGGTTTCAAAAGCTACAATTTTACAAGCAGATGTTCCAATATCTATGCCTAATAGAATATCTTTCATATAAAATTCCCTTTTTAATTACATTTTTCCGTTACAACCACATATCATAATGCGATTTTTAACTAATTCTTTAACTTTTTCGATACCAGCTTTGCCGTATACTTTAGGGTCGAAAACTGATGGGTTTTCAGCTATAGCTGCTTTTACACCTGTGCTGTAAGCTACACGAAGCTCAGTAGCATAGTTAACTTTGCAAATACCACGGCTGATACAATCTTTTACATCTTCTTCAGGAACACCAGAAGCACCATGTAAAACCATAGGAACATCCAACATGCCTTTAAGTTGTGTAATTAATTCTTTGTTAAGAACTGGTTCTTCAGCATAGAAACCATGAGCTGTACCAACGCCAACTGCAAGGCTAGTAACGCTTGTTTCTTTTTCAAAAACAATTGCTTCACTTGGAATTGTGTAACCAGCGTTTTCACATTCTGTATCGTCTTCTTTGCCACCTACTTGGCCTAGTTCGCCTTCAACAGGAACACCAGCTGCTTTACACATATCAACAACTTTTTTTGTAACAGCAATGTTTTCGTCTAAAGGTAGTTTACTTCCGTCAATCATAATGCTTGTATAACCAGCACGTAAAGCTTGAGCTGCTAGTTCGAAGCTTGAACCATGGTCAAGATGCATTACAACAGGTACACTTGCTTTTTTAGCTAAAGCTGTAACATTTGCTACATATAGGTCAAGACCTGCATATCTTACAGTTGATGGAGTAGTTTGAAGAATTACTGGTGATTTTAGTTCTTCTGCTGCTGAAATAATAGCAATTGCCATCTCCATATTTTCAACATTGAATGCGCCAACAGCATAGCCGCCAGCTTGTGCTTTTTTTAGAATTTCCGTACTTGTAACTAATGGCATAATTAATACCTCTTTCAAAATAAATTATTGTGTATAAAAAAGCGAAACGTTTCGCTCAATCGGCAAAAAAATATGGTTTAAAATTCAAAACTTAAATTCAAAACTTTTTCTTTTGTTAATAATAACACTAAATATGTAAAAAGTCAACATTAATTTTATTGACTTTTTCGCTTTAAAATGGTAGCATTATGTAAAGTAAAAAAATTAGGTGGTGTAGATTTGGCAACTACAATTAAAGATATAGCAAAACAAACTGGTTTAGGTCTAGCGACTATTTCTAAGTATTTAAATGGCGGAAATGTTCGTGAAGAAAATAAAATTTTAATTGAACAAGCTATTAAAGATTTAGACTATACTGTTAACCATTTTGCAAGAAGTTTAAAGTCTAAAAAATCCATGACAATTGGCGTTGTTATACCTGAACTTAGCAATACATTTATTACAACTATTATAGTAACTATAGAAGATATACTTAGAAAAAAAGGTTACAGTGTAATAATCTGCGATTGTCATTCTAACTCTGAGCTTGAAAAAGAAGCAATTGACTTTTTGCTTAGTAAAAATGTTGACGGAATTATTAACATGCCTTACACATCAAGTGGTACCCATTTAACACACGCTATCGTGAAATCCGTGCCTGTTATTATTATAGACAGATACATAGAAAGCCTTGGCGATAAACTTGACTTTGTACTTATCGACAACCAAAAAGCTTCATATATGGCAACTAAATACCTTTTAGAAAAAGGTCATAAAAATATTGGAATTTTATTAGGCTCAAAAAATATTTATACTACCGGTGAACGTCTTGCTGGTTATAATCAAGCGATGTCTGAATACCAAATTAGCCCTTTGCAAAGTAACATATGCCACAGTGACTATACAGTTCAAGGTGGTTATGAAAACATGCGTAAAATTCTTAAAGACAAAACTGCTACATCTGTTTTTGTAACAAACTATGAAATGACATTAGGTGCTATTATAGCAATAAATGAAATGGATGTTAAAATTCCTAAAGATATTTCTATAATTGGTTTTGATAACTTGCAATTATCACAAGTAGTCCACCCAAAACTTACAATAGTTTCTCAGCCACTTGAGGAAATTGGCACAAAAGTTTCAGAACTTCTATTAAAAAGACTAACTGACGGTAACGAATTACCGCCAGTCACTATAAAATTATCTACCGATTTACAAATTGGAGGCTCTGCCTGTCAATTAACTTAGTCTAAATATTTATCAAAACCAAAATAATTAACTGTATTATTATAAGAAATATCTTGAACCATTGAACCTAAAAGTTCAATATCGCCGTGATATTCACCATTTTCAACCCAAGTACCAATAAGGTTACACAAAATTCTTCTAAAATATTCATGTCTTGTGTAGCTTAAAAAGCTTCTACTATCAGTAAGCATACCGATAAAATTACCTAAAACTCCAATATTAGCATAATCAGTTAATTGTTTAACCATACCTGTTTTTGTATCATTAAACCACCAAGCTGAACCCAATTGAACTTTTGATTTTACGCCACTATCAGTTTGGAAACTTCCAGCTATGGTGGCTATTGTTTCGTTATCGGCTGCGTTTAGGCTATAAATAATAGTTTTAGGCAAATTATCTTTTTCGTCCATAGCATTTAAAAGAAAACAAAGTTCTTTAGAGCCACGTGACGCAGCAATTATGTCATAACCAGTATCTGGTCCTATTTTATTAAACATTTTTTGAGCAACGTTACGCTGACAACCATAGTGAAGTTGCATAACCCAGTTATATTTGCTATATTGTTCTGCTAGATAAAGCATTACCGCAGTTTTGAATTTATCGCCTTTTTCGCTATCCACTTTAGCTGTTAAAGCTTGAGTGAAAATAGCATCTAATTCTTCGCTAGTCGCTAGTGAATATATTGGATAATCAAGTCCGTGGTCTGAAACACTACAGCCAACTTCGTTAAAGAACTCAACTCTTTTGCCTAAAGCTGTGCAAACATCAGCAAATGAATTAATTTCTGTTTTGCTTACTTCTGCTAGTTTAGCAATATAATCAGCATATCCGTCTTTATCAACTGCCATAGCTTTGTCTGGCCTGAAAGACGGTAAAACTGTTACTTTGCAAGTTTCATCTTCTTTAATAAATTTATGCCATTTTAAATCGTCGATTGGGTCATCAGTGGTACAAATAATTTTAACGTTAGACTGCTCTATAATACTTCTTACGTCGAGTTTGCTTATTTTTTCATTAAGTTCATTGTAAATTTCTTCTACATTATCTTTTGTGATTTGAGTTTCAACTCCAAAATACTCACGAAGTTCTAAATAAGTCCAATGATACATTGGGTTTCCAATAGCACGTGGTAAACTTTCACAAAAAGCCTTAAATGTTCCAAACGGATTAGTTTCTCTTTCGTATGTAATAACGTTTTCTGGAACACCATTATTACGCATAACACGCCATTTGTAATGGTCGCCACCAAGCCAAACTTGAGTAATATTATCATATTTTCTGTTTTCTGCTATCTCTTGTGGATTGATATGACAGTGATAGTCAATGATAGGCATTTTGCTTGCGTAATCATGATATAAAATTTTTGCTGTTTCAGTTTCTAAAAGAAAATCTTTGTCTAAAAATTTTTTCAAAAAAAACACCCCTTTAATTTAATAGTTTTATATTACTTTTTTATTTTACTAATGTCAATAGATTTTAATTGAATTTATATTTTTAATATATATCTGTTATCATCAATCGTTAACATTTTGCTCCTATAATGTTTTGGCGATATACCAACCAAGCGTTTAAATTGATTAGAAAAAATATATAAATCACTATATTTTAGTATTTGCGAAATTTCTTTTACTGAACTTTTTGTTCCTGTTAGCAAAAATTTCGCGTAATCCATTTTTACACAGTAGACATAATTTTTATAGGTAGTGTTGTTATACTCTTTAAATCTTTTTAAAAAAATGTATCTGCTACCACATTCTTCAACAAATTTTTCAAATGGTATTTCCAAAGATTTTCTTGTATTTTCTTCGATAGTATAATTTACATACTCCATGAATTGGTCTGATTTACCACCTAGAAGAATTTGAGAATTTATAAACATTAAAGAAAAAAGTGATTTAGCATAAGCGTCTAAAACATTTTTATCACTTTTAGACAAAGTATTACTTACAATAAAACGGTGCATTTGAGATAATATAGAATGAATAACATTTATATTATTTGTATCAACATAAAAAGCACCTACAGGAATTATGTTTTTAAACAAAGAAAATCTAAACGCTACAACATAAATTGGGTCTGTTTCATCTTGTGTAGCGTAATGCTTAGCATCGTGAGAAATTACAATAATGCGACCGGGTTTTACCTCTATGCTTTTTCCGTCAGCAAAATATGTTCCCTTTCCAGAAAAACAAAATGTCACCAAATTGTCTTTGATTTCTCTTTTTCGTATGTACCAATTTTTTGTTGGGTTATTCCAAAAAAATCCATTTAAAATAATCTTATCCGTTTGTATTGCATTCCAAAACTCGTCCATAAAAGCCTCCACTTTTAATTTAATATCATCTTTTTGTAATTATATACCATTTACTTAAGTATGGTCAAGTAATATAATAATAATAAATAAATAAAAGGTGGATTTAATATGTTTGACGAGAAAATATATTTAAGAGATTTAGCAAAAGAAACTTACGACTATGCCACAAGTGACATTATGAACGAAAGACGAAAAGCTTGGAGCAAACAAAACGATTTGCAGTTTACAAAACCACTTATTTACATAAGATCAATTCCTTTTGGTGAAATTATTGATTTGAACAATTTAAAATGTAATACACCTGCTTTAAGAAATTACGAAAAAAACCTCTTATTAAATAGGTATCGCATGACCCTTGCTGACGACTATGTAATTGAGCCTTATATAACAATGAATGCAAGTGTTGCTGTTTCTGAACATAGTATTTGGGGAATTGAATGTGCATTGACTAAACGTGAAAAAAATGGCGATTGCAGTGCGTTTAAACCGTCAATTATTGAAACTGAAGATTGGAAAAATATGGTTGTTACAGATTATGCTGTCGACGAAAAACAAACTGCTGATAACTATGAATTTCTTTATAATGTGTTTGGAAATTCAATTCCTATTGAAATAAACAGACAAACTCCATTTGCAAATAAATGGAATAACGATATTGCTACATTGCTTGCTAAAATGCGCGGTTTGGAACAACTAATGTGGGATATGTATGATGAGCCTGAGTGGCTACACGAAATTTTAACTTTTATGCGTGACAACATTTTAAGACAGATGGATTTATGCGAAAAAGCAGGTGGATTTACTTCTATTAATAATGAAAACCAATCTATGCAGTATGCAACTGGAATTATTACACCAGAAAAAAACAGTAAAATCAACTCACTTAAAGATATTTGGGGATTTTTGGCAGCGCAAGAGTTCGCAGTTGTCGGCCCTGACTTCTTCAAAGAATTCATGTTTGATTATCAAAAACCTATTTTAGAAAAATACGGTTTAGTTTCTTACGGCTGTTGCGAGGATATGACTCAAAAAATTGAAATTATCAAAAGCTTATCAAACTTAAGAAGAATTGCTGTTACTCCTTTTTCTGATGCTAAAAAATGTGCCGAACAAATTGGTAAAGATTATGTTGCTTCGTGGCGACCTAATCCATCAAGTGCTATAGCGCAAGGCATTAATGAAGATTTCATCAGAAAAGATATGAGAAAGCATTTCGACATTTTTACTGCTAATAACTGCGTTTTTGATATTACTTTAAAAGATGTTGAAACTCAAAGCGGCAATCCTAATGCTATTAAAATTTGGACAGATATTGTTCGTGATGAAATAGAAAAATACTTTTAACAAAATTTTAGGGACTGTTCTGGTAAAGAACAGTCCCTAATACTGTCAAAAAACCTATGTTGTAAAAAAAGTTGCACAAACATTGTAGGGGCGAGCTGTGCTCGTCCGTGAATAAAACAAAAAGTTTTGTCTTGTTTTGTGTAAAATAGAGAAATATTTTTATTAATTTTATAAAAGCACTAAATTAACATCTTGATTTCGGACGAGCACAGCTCGCCCCTACCATTTTTAAAATATATTTTCGGTATTTTACACAAATACAAAACATTTTTCGACAAGCTGAGAACAAGTATGAATTTTCATACTTGTTCTTTTAATTATCTTTTTACTCGTAAATACGCACCTTTTGGTATATCTATATCAGTTTTTAAAAGTACTGTCATAGTTGCGTGTGGAGCTGTGGCTATTTCTTTTTCGTATTTATCAAATATCTCATCTAATTTAACAGTAAAAGGCTTTTGATTGGCAACCAAAACATCAGCTATGTCACCTTTTAAAAACTTATTACGCTGAGAAAGTTCTATGTAATCACCATTTCTGCCTTGACTAATAGCTACAACGTCCCAAGTGCGAATATATCCACCGTTTTCAGTATTTTGACCAGGTTCTTCGCCTGTAAAAAATCCTTTGCTGTATTGTCTGTGACTTGTTTTTTCTGTTTCGTCAATTATCCAATTTGGAATTTTTTTATCTGGGTTTTGTAAAGTAAAGTCAATAGCATTTCTGTAAGCGCTTGTTGTGCTTGCTACATAGTAGGCAGATTTTGCTCGTCCCTCAACTTTAAGGCTGTGAACTCCAGCTTGAATAAGCTTTGGAACATCTTCTATCATGCACATATCTTTTGAGTTCATGATGAAAGTTTTACTTCGTCCACTTTCATCTTTTTGCTCTTCTATAGTGAATTTTTCGTCAGGTCTTTTCAGCGTTTCAACTAGTTCATATTCCCAACGACAAGGCTGTGCGCAGTCGCCACGGTTTGCATCTCTGCCTGTCATATAGCTTGAAAGCAAACATCTGCCTGAAAAAGAAACACACATAGCACCATGAACAAACACTTCGATTTCTAAATCTTCTGGAATTTTTGATTTAATTTCAATTATTTCAGCAAGTGACAGTTCCCTTGCAAGTACAACTCTTTTTGCACCTAAAGCATAAAAAGCCATTGCAGTTTGGTAATTTGCTATACCAGCTTGTGTTGAAATGTGAATTTCAACATCAGGTGCATGCTCTTTTACAAGCATAAGCACACCAATATCAGCGATTATTACGCCGTCTACTTTAATTTTATTTAAAAATTGCAAAAATTCTGGTAAATGAATTATTTCATCGTTATGTGGAATTGTGTTACAAGTTACATAAACTTTTACATTTTTGTCATGACATAAGTTTACAGCTTTTTCAAGTTCTTCGTTAGAAAAATTTCCCGGTGCTGCACGCATACCGAAAATTTTACCTGCTAAATAGACTGCATCTGCTCCGTAATCAAGAGCAGATTGTAGTCTTTCTATATCGCCAACAGGCGACAAAAGTTCTGGTTTAAAGTTTTTCATATAATTTTATCCTGTAATATATTTTTTTAGGTTTTCAGCATGACCAGCAGCTGTTTCTGCGTAATAACCGTTACCGTCTTCATCATGGCAGAAATAGTACATTTCCGAGTAATCCTCGTCAGGGTTTAAAGCAGCATTTATAGCATCTGTACCAGGGTTGCAAATTGCGCCAGCTGGTAAACCACTAATGTTATATGTGTTGTAATCACTAGTAAAGCCGTCAGGAACTTCCTCAAGAGATGAATAAGGGTAATATATTGTAGAGTCAAGTCCAAGTGAATAAATACTAACGCTTGCACCACTTTCTAAACGGTTGTGAATTACTGCTGAAACTTTATACATATCAGCTTCGTCAGCAGCTTCAGCTTGTATAATTGATGCAATAATTATAATTTCGTCCAATGTGTATCCAGATTCTTCAACTTGTTCTAACATTTGTGAAGTGAATTTAGTTTGGAAATTATAAAGCATTTTACCTATAACAGAATTTACAGATTCCCCCACGTAGAAGTCATATTTATCAGGGAACAAATAACCCTCTACTGTATAGTATTTATCTTCTTCGTTATCAATTTCAGAAATCATGTCGTAAGCGTCGAAATATTCATCATTCAAAGCTTCTAAGAACTCTTCGGCTGAGCAAACAGAATTTTCTTCTAAAACAGCAGCAATTTCAATTGCTGTAAGCCCTTCACGGAACAGCACGTCTTCTACAACTTCTTTATCTGGATAAGACTGAAGTTCGCTTATGATGTATTCATAGTCCATATCAGTTGAAAGTTCATGAACTCCTGATACAAAAGTACTTGCACTTGTTGTTAAAGTACAATAAATAGTGAAAAATTCAGGGGCGTCAATTGCGCCAGCTTCATAAAGTAGTTGAGCCATTGTAGAAACATCAATTTCTTCTGGAACTTCAACATCGGTTGTACCACTGGTTCTGTTTACAGCAAACAAATCGTTAGAGCCAGTTATAAGGTAACTAGCTAAAGAAAGTCCAACAATTATAACCATTGCAGCCCAAACAAGCCTAAATACACGTCTATTTTTAACAGCTTTAACTTTGTTGCGTTTTTTATGTTCTTTTTTATATTGTTTTTTATCTTTGTCTTTATAATAATCTTGAACTTTGCTTTCGTTAGCTTGTCTTCTTACTTGATTTTTGCTGTCCATAATTCTTATATCGTCAATAGGTGCAGTTTTATTTAAAATTTCTTCGTCAATATTAAGCTCAAACGTATCGATTTTATCTTTATCCATTAAAAATCTCCTTTGTAAATTTATCAGTAATTAAAAATTCAAGTTGCTTGTCATGTTTTTCTTTTGGAATTTCATTTACAATTTGCTCGCTATAACAAACACCAACGCTTTTAACTTTATTTTTTCTTAAAAATGTATCATAATAAGCCTTGCCATAGCCTATTCTATATCCATTTAAATCAAAGCCTAAACCAGGAACTAAACAAATAGGATTTTCAAGTTTTTGCAAAACTTTCATATTATCTATTGGTTCAAAAATACCATATTTTGACTTTTTAAGCTGATTTAAGCTTTCAACTTTACAAAAAATCATAGTTCGGTCGTCTATACATTTAGGAGCATAGACATTTACCTTGTTTTTTAAAAGTATTTTGCATAAATTTAAAGTTTCAACTTCAGTATATGCACTTAAATAAACTAAAACATCTCTTTCATTTTTAATAAATTCTAAAATTCTAGAATTTATTAACACATCTTTATCAGCTTTGTTTTCAATATTTTTTCGAATTGCTTTAAGCTGATTTCGCAAAACATCTTTATTCATTTATTTACAAAACATTGAAGCTTTAATTTTGTCTGCTCTTGCTTTACTGTGGAAATGTTCAACTAAAGTTAACGCAAAATCATCAGCAACACCAGCACCTTTTCCAGTGATTAGTTTTCCGTCTACAGTAACATTTTCACATGTGTAATTTGCACCGTTTAATTGAGTGTCAAAACCTGGGTAGCAAGTAACATTTTTACCTGAGATTAAATTCATATGTCCTAAAATTGATGGAGCTGCACAAATAGCACCAACAAATAAATCGTTATGAAAAGCATAAGTAATACAAGCTTTTACAATAGGGTCTTTTTCTAAGTTTAGTGTTCCAGGGATTCCACCTGGCAAAACTACCATTTCAATGTCATCAGTTGTTATTTCGCTTGTAGTAATGTCGCAAGTTACTGGTATTTGGTGTGCGCCCTCAATAACTTTTGCGCCTACTCCTACAACTTTTACTGAAAGTTCAGCACGCCTTAAAATATCAACAGTTGCTAATGCTTCAATTTCCTCGAAACCGTCTGCTAAAAAAACATATATCATAATTATTGCCTCCGTTTTAAATAGTTATAAATTTTTTATTAAATTATAAAGTTCATCGCTTATATCATCTATAGTTCTAGGTTTGTCACCTAAACCACAGTTTATTACTGTCCAGTCTAACTTTTTTGCTGCATATAACGCACACTCACGGCATTCTTGTAAAAAGTTCAAATTACTTTCGTGAATATCTTTTTTACTCTCGTCGCCGTCATAACGATTGGACATTAATTTTTGCGAAATATGAATAGGCATATCAAGGTAAATAACTTTGTCTGCCCTTGGAAGTCCAAACTTTTCATGTTCTAAATTATCTAGCCACGAAATAAATTTGTCCCACTTATCTTTAGGCAGTTTAGTCATTTGAAAAACTATATTAGAGCTTACATAACGGTTAGCGATTATTGTTTTGCCGTCTAAATAATCTTGTTTCCAATCTTTTTGAAAGCTTGCAAATCTGTCCACGGCATAAAAAGTCGAAACAGCATAAGCGTTTACATCTTTTGGGTTTTGACTAAATTCACCGTTTAGGTACATTTTAACAAGTGCAGATGAATTGGACTCATAATTAGGAAAATCGATTTTTATGCAGTTTTCGCCGTCATTTATCAGTCTTTGCATTAAAAGTTTAAATTGTGTCCCTTTTCCACTTCCGTCTAGTCCTTCAAGTACATATAAACTCATATAATATCCCTTTCAAATTATCGTATATTATTTAATTATATCATAATTTTTGTAGAATTTCAATTAAAAAAATAAAAAACCTAATTGACAAAAAGTCAAAAAGGTTTTTTTAGAGAAATTATTCGATTTCAACAGAAACTTTTTCGTTATTTCTTGTAGCTGCTGCTCTCATAACGGTACGAACAGCTTTTGCTATTCTGCCCTGTTTTCCGATTACTCTTCCCATATCAGTTTCAGCGACATGTAAATGAAAAACAGTGCTGTCACCATTTTGCTCTGAAGTTACTGTAACTTCTTCTGGTTTTTCAACCAAGCCTTGAGCCATAGATTTAAGTAATTCTTCCATTGTTTTTCCCTTTCAACATGGGTTATTAGTCGATAACACCATGTTTTTTGAATAATGATTTTACTGTGTCTGTAGGTTGTGCACCTTTAGCCATCCACTCTTTTGCTTTGTCAGCGTCAACTTTAACTACGCTTGGTTCTTCCATTGGGTTATAGTAACCGATTTCTTCAATGAAACGACCATCTCTTGGAAATCTTGAGTCTGCTACAACAATTCTGTAAAATGGGTTTCTTTTTGCGCCCATTCTTCTTAGTCTAATTTTAACCATTTTTTGTTCCTCCAAAAATTTATAATAAATAATTTATATATTAACCAAATTGTTTTGGTAATATTCTTTAAAATCCACCTAGGAAATTTTTAGGCATTCTGCCCATTTTACCTTTACCTTTTTTGCCACCCATTTGCTTCATCATCTTTTGAACTTGCTTAAATTGATTTAAAAGCCTGTTGACATCTTCTACTTTCATACCAGAACCAGCTGCAATTCTTCTTTTTCTTTTTGCATCTATTATCTCTGGTTTTGACCTTTCCTGTTTTGTCATAGAAAGTATAATAGCAGCATTTCTATCCATTATTCTATCGTCTATGTCAACATCATCAAGGTTTGTCATGCCTGGCATTTTAGAAAGTATACCTTTAATTGGACCCATCTTTTTTACTTGCTCAAACTGTGCAAGCATATCATTTAAGTCCATTTTGTTTTCCATCATTCTTTTGGCTGTTTGTTCAGATATTTTGTCGTCAAGCTTTAATTGAGCGTCTTCAATCAAAGTTAAAACATCGCCCATACCTAGAATTCTACTTGCCATTCTGTCAGGGTGGAAAACTTCTAAATCGCCTATTTTTTCACCAGTACCACTAAATTTGATAGGTTTACCAGTAACAGCTTTGATAGATAAAGCCGCACCACCTCTTGTATCACCGTCAAGTTTTGTCAAAATAACGCCAGTAATGTCCAAGGTTTCGTCAAATGTTTTTGCAACATTAACTGCTTCTTGACCTGTCATAGAGTCAACAACCAACAAAATATCGGTTGGGTTTACAGCTTCTTTGATGTTTTTAAGTTCGTCCATCAACACTGTATCTATTTGTAAACGACCAGCAGTATCGATAATAACATAATCGTTACCATAGTCTTTTGCATGTTTGATAGCTTGTTTTGCTGTTTCAACTGGGTTTTGTGTGCCAGCTTCAAAAACTTCTGTATTAGCTTGTTTACCAATAACTTGTAATTGCTTGATAGCAGCTGGTCTGTATATATCGCCTGCTACTAAAAGTGGACGGTGTCCCTGTGTTTTAAGCATATTTGCAAGTTTCGCAGCGTGTGTTGTTTTACCAGCACCTTGTAAACCACACATCATAATTATTGACGGAGGTTTGCTTGAGCTGTTAAGCTTTTCTGTAGTACCACCCATAAGTGAACTAAGTTCTTCGTTAACAATTTTGATAACCATTTGAGCAGGTGTTAAGCTTTCCATAACTTCAGATCCAATAGACCTTTCAGTTACAGTTTTAGTAAAATCTTTAGCTACTTTATAATTAACATCGGCTTCTAAAAGTGCAAGTCTAACTTCTCTCATAGCTTCTTTTACGTCAGCTTCGCTAAGTTTACCCTTGTTTTTGAGCCTTTTAAAGGAATTGGTAAGTTTGTCGGCTAGTCCTTCAAATGCCATAAAAATCCACCTTTCTTTGGTTTATTCTACTAATTCTTTAGCAGAGTCAAGAATTGTATTAACATTTATCATCACCTTAGGGTTTTCACTGGTAATTTCAGCTATTTTCAAAGCGCAATCACAAATTCGAGTCAAATTTTCGTTAACTGTTTTAAATTTTTCGACAAGTTTTAGTTTTTCTTCCATGTCTATAAGTTGAAGCTCTGCACGCTTAATAGAATCCCTAACACCTTGCCTTGTGATGTCTTTATCCTCTGAAATTTCAGCCAATGATAAATCGGCATAATAATAATCTTCCATTATTTCTTTTTGCTTTAAAGTAAGCATTTCGCCATAAAAATCTAAAAGCAATGAAATTTGCAAATCTTTTGCCATACGCCACCTCCAAAAGATACCTGTAAAGCAATTAACTTTACACCGTTATTGATTATACTATAAACTTTTTTACTTGTCAAGGGTTTACAAAGACTTTTTATTGATGTAAAATGATTTTATTAAAATTGAAAAGGAAATAAAATTATGGTACATTTTAACTGCGATTATTTAGAGGGTGCACACCCTAGTATTTTAAAAATGCTTATGGAAACTAATATGACTCAAACGGTAGGCTATGGGGAAGATGAGTTTTGTACTAAAGCTAAAGAAAAAATAAAAAAAGCTTGTAAGCGTAACGACATTGATATTCACTTTTTAGTCGGTGGAACCCAAACAAACTTCACCTTTATTTCTTCTGCTTTAAGGCCATATCAGGGTGTTATTTCCCCAGCCACTGGTCATATCAATGTGCATGAAACAGGAGCAGTCGAGGCTACTGGTCACAAAGTTTTGGCACTTAGCTGTGGTGGTGACGGTAAACTTACAGCAGATATGGTTGAAGAAACTTATTTAACTCACATAAACGACGATACGCATGAACATATTGTAATGCCTAAAATGGTTTATATTTCAAATTCAACTGAAAATGGCTGTGTTTACACAAAAGAAGAACTCACTGCAATTAGTAAAGTTTGCAAAAAGCATAATTTATTTTTATTCTTAGATGGAGCTAGACTCGGCTATGCTATGGCAAGTCCTAAAAACGATTTAACACTAAAAGACCTTTGCAAACTTTGTGATGCTTTTTATATAGGTGGAACAAAAGTTGGAGCCTTATTTGGTGAAGCTTTAGTTATAACAAATGCTAGTTTAAAAGAAGATTTTAGATACATGATAAAACAAAAGGGTGCTATGCTTGCAAAAGGTAGACTTTTAGGCATTCAGTTTTTGTGTTTATTTAGTGATAATTTATACTTTGATATTTCAAAATCAGCAGTAGATAAAGCATTTAAAATAGCTGATGAGTTAAAAGCTTTAGGTGTACAGTTTTTAGCACAGCCAGAGTCCAACCAAATTTTCCCTATTTTAAGCAATGATGTTTATAAAAAATTAAGTGAAAAATATGTTTTTGCTTTTTGGGAAAAATATGACGATACTAGCGCTGCAATAAGAATTTGCACAAGTTGGGCAACTACTGACGAAAATGTGGACATGCTAATTGCAGATTTAAAAAAGATTATATCTAACCCAAATGAAATGTTTTTAGAAAAACCATTAACTGAGAAAAAGCTAAAAGAAATTATGGATAAAGAATCTGATAATGCTAAAATTCTTTTAGAAGATACTGATAAATTGGAGCATTTTTTAGAAAAATTAGAGCAAAAATTGAAAAAAGTTCCACTAGCTGGTACTCATTTATCATATATTCCTGTATTTGTTTCTTTAATTAAATCTTACATCAAAAAAGAATACACAGAAATACCAACTGGAAGTATAATTGCTATAGTTGCTTGTCTTATCTATTTTGTGTCACCTATTGATTTAATTCCAGATACAATCCCTGGAGTTGGTTATGCTGATGATGCAGCGTTAATTGCATTTGCGTTGTCCATGGTAGAAAGCGACATTGAAGATTACAAAGAATGGAAAAAAAGCTTGTAAGATATTTTAACAAGGTAAATAAAATCAGTGGCTATCATTACGACAGCCACTGGTTTTTATTTGCTTTTATTTAATTTATGAATTCGTCTTCCGTTTGCTATCATAAGTTTAATTCTATTTTCTTGATTAATAGCAGTAGCGCCTGGGTCGTAGTCTATAGCTACAATGTTAGCAGTAGGATTTTCTTCCTTAATTTTTTTAAGCATGCCTTTACCAGCAATGTGATTAGGAAGACAACCAAAAGGTTGGGTGCAAACAATATTGTTTGTGCCAGAGTGGATAAGTTCAAGCATTTCACCAGTTAAAAGCCAACCTTCACCCATTTTGTTGCCATAACCCATGTAGTTTTTAACTAGCTTTTTAGTTTCTTCAAAATGAGCTGGTGGACTGAATTGTGGAAATTTTTCCAAAGCTTCTATAAGTTCATTTTGTAAAGTTAACATAAAGTTTTTGAACTTGGTTGCAATAAATTTTTTGGCAAATGCACCACCATAAATGTCAGCATCACTTGTTCTATTGTCAGTTTTAAAAATAACAAAGTCCAAAAGCCCAGGAACTACAACTTCTACTTCTTCGTTACGTAAAAACTGTTCTAAATTATTATTACCAAGAGGGGCATATTTAACGTATATTTCGCCAACAACACCTACTTTAATTTTATCAGTTTTTATAATTGGAATTTCTGAAAATGATTTAATAACAACACTTAAATTCTCTTTAATTCGTTTGTGAGTAGCATTTTTAGGGTCTTGAAATTCTTTTCCGATATTGTGAGCCCATTTATTTATAAGCTCATCACTTTGCCCTTTGTGAATTTCATAAGGTCTAGTTTGGTTTGCTAAAAGCATTAATAAATCAGCGTAAACAGCACCGTAAATAAGCTGTTTAAGCATGGGTACAGTAAGTTTAAATCCAGGGTTTTTCTCCATACCCGAAAGGTTAAGAGAAACAACAGGAATATGCGCATAGCCACTTTTGATTAGTGCTTTTCTAAGCAAATGAATGTAGTTCGAAGCACGACAACCACCACCAGTTTGGGTGATTATAAGTGCAACTTTATTAATATCATATTTACCACTTTTAAGTGCGTCAATCATTTGTCCAATTACTAAAAGAGCAGGGTAACAAGTGTCGTTATGCACATTTTTAAGACCCTCATTAACAATGTTTCTGCCAGTTGTTTCAAGCAGCTCCATTTTATATCCCTCTTGTTCAAAAACTTTTTTAAAAAGTTTAAAATGAACAGGTAGCATATTAGGCATTAGTAAAGTATAGTCTTTTTTCATTTCTTTAGTAAAAAGTATGCGTTCATCTTGCATTTGTATCATATTAAAACACCTTTTCTTTAAAAAGTTTATCCTCGTGCTTCAAGTGCAGCTAAAAGACTGCGAATTCTTATTTTTATAGCACTTAAATTATTAATTTCATCTATTTTAAGTTGTGTGTAAAGTTTATTACCGCTTTCTAAAATACGTCTTACTTCATCGGTTGTAATAGCATCGATACCACAACCAAAAGAAACTATTTGAATAAGTTCCATGTTAGGATTTTTAGTTACAAAATCAGCTGCATTGTACAGTCTAGAGTGGTAAGTCCATTGATTTAAAACATTAACTTTGCCAACATTTCCCAAATGTGCCACAGCATCTTCAGTTAAAATTACAAGGTTAAAGGAGCTTAACAGTTTATCAAGCCCGTGATTGATTTCAGGGTCAATGTGGTAAGGTCTACCTGCTAAAACTACAGCTTTACATCCGTTTTCTTTAGCATAATTCATAGCAATTTCGCCTTGTTTTTTTATGTCTTGCATCCATTCGTCATAAGCTTTATAGGCAGATTTAGCAGCAAGTTTAATTTCTTTTAATGTGAAATTATATTCATCTTTAAAATACTCATGAATTTTTTTAGGGAAAGTTTTTGTTTTTCCTAAGTCGAAATATCCGTTGTAATAAGTAATATTTTTTATGTCATCCATGTTAGCAGCTAAAAGTTCTGGATAATAAGCAACAACAGGACAGTTGTAATGATTATCACCAGATTTTTCATCCAAATTATAAGGCATGCAAGGGTAGAAAATTTTATCTATTCCTTTTTCAAGTAAGTTTACAATATGACCATGCATAAGCTTGGCTGGGTAACAAACAGTGTCAGATGGTATAGTGTCTTGACCTTTACGATATAAAGCACGGCTTGAAACATCGCTAAGTACAACTTCAAAACCTAAAGATGTTAAAAATTCAAACCAAAACGGTAGATTTTCATACATGTTAAGCCCAAAAGGAATACCAATTTTGCCACGTTTACCCTCGTTGCTTTTAAGTGATTTTATTTTGTTTAATTTATATTCAAACATATTAGGTGCAGCTGTTTTAGTACCGTTACCAAGTGGACGTTCACACCTGTTGCCAGAAATATAACGCCTACCACCCTCAAAAGTGTTTATAGTTAAGTTGCAGTGGTTGGTACAAAGTTTACAAATAGTAGACTTTGATGTATGCACAAAATTTTGCAAATTTTCATAAGAAATAATGCTAGACTCTTCTATTTTTAAATCTTTAGCAAACAAAGCACAACCGTATGCACCCATAAGTCCAGAAATGTCAGGTCTAATTACATCACGTTCAATTTCCATTTCAAAACTACGTAAAATTGCATCATTTAAGAAAGTGCCACCTTGAACAACAATGTTATCACCTAAATCGTCTTTAGAAACTGCCCTAATAACTTTGTAAATAGCGTTTTTTGTAACACTCATAGAAAGTCCAGCAGAAATATCCTCTAAAGTAGCACCCTCTTTTTGAGCTTGTTTAACAGATGAATTCATGAAAACAGTACAACGAGAACCTAAATCAACAGGATTTTTAGCAAAAAGACCTGCTTTAGCAAAAGTAGGAGCAGTATGCCCCATAGATTTAGCAAAAGTTTCTATGAAAGAGCCACACCCAGAAGAACAAGCTTCGTTTAATATAATGTCGTCAATCATACCGTTTGAAATTTTAAAGCATTTAATGTCTTGTCCACCTATGTCAAGAACAAAGTCAACTTTAGGGTTAAAGTAACTAGCAGCCCTTAAATGAGCCATAGTTTCAACTAAACCTAAGTCAAAATTAAAAGCATTTTTTATAAGTTCTTCGCCGTAACCTGTAACAGCACTTGAAGCAATGTTGATTTTATCGCCACATTTTTGGTGAATAAGTTCTAATTGCTCATGCACAATTTGTACCGGATTGCCTTTGTTAGAGCTATAAAAAGTATATAAAATATCGTTGTTATCAGCTATTAAAGTAAGTTTTGTAGTAGTACTACCACAGTCAACACCTAAATAAGCATTGCCTGTATAAGTTTCAATGTCACCATAATGTGCTTTTGCTTTTTCATGTCTTGTAGCAAATTTGTTATACTCGTCTTTATTTTCAAATAAAGGGGAAAGTCTAGCAGAAGAAACAGTTTCTGCTTTGGCGTTTTCAAGTTCTTTCATAAGTTCGCTATATGTAAAATGACTGCCCTCTTCACTTGAATAAAGAGCAGCTCCCATAGCTACAGCATAAAGTCCATAATCTGGGAATATAGCACTTTGCTTTGTAAGGTTTAGAGTTTCAACAAAACGCTCTTGCAAACCTTTAAAGAAATAAAGTGGACCACCTAAAAATAAAACTTTGCCCTTGATTTTTCTGCCTTGTGCAAGTCCTGTAATCGTTTGGTCTACAACAGCTTGGAAAATACTAGCAGCAATGTCAGATTTGTTAGCACCTTGATTTAAAAGTGGCTGAATATCAGTTTTTGCAAAAACTCCACAACGTGAAGCGATTGTGTAAATGAACTTATGTTCAAGGCTTAGTTTGTCAAGTTCTAAAGGGTCAAGGTCTAAAAGTGTTGCCATTTGGTCAATAAAAGCACCAGTACCACCAGCACAAGAACCGTTCATTCTTTCTTCAAAAGTACCAGATTTATCAAAAAATAAAATTTTAGCATCTTCACCACCTAGTTCGATAACAGCATCAGTGTCAGGAATTTTTTTACGTACAAGTTCGCTTGTAGCAAAAACTTCTTGTACAAAAGAAACTCCGGCAGCTTTAGCCATGCCTAAACCAGCAGAACCAGCAATAGACACTGTAAAAGCTTTCTCTTTTACAATGTCCTCAATTTCGTGTAATATTTCAATTGTTTTTTGTCTAACTTGAGAGAAATGTCTTTGATAACTTTTAAAAAGTATTTCTCCTTTTTCCATGACCACAACTTTAGCAGTGGTCGACCCAATATCGATACCGATAGATAGGCTCATAGATACACCCCGTTTTAATTATCTATAAAAAATATAGTTTGTCTTAATTTGTCGAATTTTTAATATCAACTAAGTAATTATACAATTTTAATTAGTAATATGCAAGTTAAAATTGCACAAAAACAGAATTTAACAATTAGTTAACATAATGAAAAAAATCCTCAAATTTGAGGATTTTTTAAAAATTATTTAATCAAGGACATAAAATAGTCAAATAATAATGAACCGTCAACAGTTTCTGGGTTTTTATGTTCGTAAGCAATACGTTCTGGGTGCCACTGAACAGCAAAAATTGGCTTTGTTTTATGTTTTACAGCCTCAACTAAACCGTCATTTGAGTAAGCTATAATATCAAGACATGGTGCTGGAATTTTAATAGCTTGATGGTGAGCGCTATTAACAATAAAATCTTCACCATAAATTTCACTTAAAAAATTATCACCATTAGTTCTAATGCTATGTATTTTGTCAAATTGTCCACCACATTTTGAATGAGTTTGGACATTTAGAATATCTTGAATTAAAGAACCACCAAGAGCTACGTTAATACTTTGTAGTCCACGGCAAATTCCCATAATAGGTTTATTAGCATCGTGAAAAAGCTTGATAAGGTCAAACTCTTTTTCGTCTAAAAGTGTATCAACATCTTGGCAATGTAGATTTTCTTCTTTATAGTTACAAGGGGCAATATCACCACCGCCTGGCATAAGTAAAGCATCGCAACCAAATGAATTTTCAGTACTACAACTAAACACAGGTGTAGCTCCACAATTTTCTATTGCTTTTGAATAATTTATGAAATTTGATTGTTTGCCTAAAATGAAAATTTTTTTCATAATAAAATATCCTTTACAAAAATAGTATAAAAGTGTATGATATATTATAGCATGAAAAATATTAAAATATGATAATAAATTGTAAATAATAAATTTCAAGTTAAATTTATGTTAAGGATATTTTATGACAAGACGATACAAAAAGAAAAGAAAACCAAAAATATATTTATTATTAATACCAGTGGTGTTAATTGTAGCACTGCTTATATTGATAATACAGCTAGAAAACAAATTGATTTTAGATGAAGATGACGGTTATGAGGTAGAAAGTACATCTACGCCAGAACCTACAAATGATCCGTCTGTAGACTCTGAATTAGATGTACTTGAAACAGTAGAGCCAACTGTTACAGTAGAACCAACTGCTACATCAGAACCATTCGAATCAACATGGAATTTAATTTTGGTAAATTATGAAAATCCATTACCAGATGATTTCGAAGTTGAACTAGTATCTTATGGAGAAAAATATGTAGATGAAAGAATTTATGACGCTCTAAGCGATATGATTTCTGATTGTGGTAAAGCTGGCGGAACTTTGTGGGTTGCTTCAGCCTATAGAAGTGTAGAAACACAAGAATCAGTTTTATCAAAAGCTGTTGCTAATAGGATGTCAGACTATGGAATGACAGAAGAAGAAGCTACTGAAAATGCGCTTTTAACAATTGCACAGCCTGGTTACAGCGAACATCATACAGCTTTAGCTGTTGACTTTAACTACGTTAATTCAGCGTTTGAAGACACTGTAGCTTATGAGTGGCTTTCAGAAAACGCAATGTATTACGGCTTTATTTTAAGGTATCCAGAAGATAAAGAGGATATAACTCAAATAAGCTACGAACCTTGGCATTATCGCTATGTAGGTGTAGAAGCTGCGATAGAAATGAACGAACTTGGTTTTTGTCTTGAAGAATATATTGAATATTTGGGTGGTTAATATTCGCTTGTAAATTACTTCCCAAAGCAAATTCACATTACCAAAAATAAAAAAAGTTATAACAATACTAAAGATATTTGAAAGGAAAACAATATGAGCAAAATTAGAACAAGATTTGCCCCAAGTCCAACAGGCATGATGCATGTTGGCAATTTAAGAACTGCGTTATATGAATATTTAGTTGCAAAATCCCAAGGAGGAACTTTTGTACTTAGAATAGAAGATACCGACCGTGAAAGACTAGTCGAGGGTGCGACAGACGTTATATATAGTACACTTAAAAATGTAGGCTTAGTACACGACGAAGGTCCTGACATTGGTGGTGAGTACGGCCCTTATATTCAAAGCGAAAGAATGGAAATGTACAAGCCATACGCTTTAGACCTTGTCGAAAAAGGTGAAGCTTACTACTGTTTCTGCACAAAAGAAAGGTTAGACGCACTACATGCTGAAAACAGTTTTGGTGGTTACGACAGACATTGTAGAGGTTTAACTAAAGAGGAAATTGAAGCTGAACTTGCAAAAGGAACACCTTATGTAATACGTCAAAAAATTCCAACAGAGGGTTCAACATCTTTTGTGGACGCTGTTTACGGCGAAATTTCTATTGATAACAAAGAGATTGAAGACCAAGTTTTACTTAAATCTGACGGTTACCCAACATATAATTTTGCTAATGTTGTGGATGACCATTTAATGAATATCACACACGTAGTTAGGGGTTGCGAATATTTAACTTCAACACCTAAATACAGCCTTTTATACAACGCTTTTGGTTGGGATAACCCTATTTATGTTCACTTGCCTTTAATTATGGGTAAAAACGAAGACGGCTCTACTTCTAAACTTTCTAAAAGACACGGTTCAACTAGCTTTTCAGGCTTAATGGACGAGGGGTATTTGTCAGAAGCTATCATCAACTACATTTCGCTTTTAGGTTGGTGCTCAAAAGAAAATAAAGAGATTTTCACTTTAAAAGAACTTGAAGAAAACTTTGACATAGCTGGTATCAGCAAATCTCCAGCAGTTTTCGATTATGATAAACTTCTTTGGATGAACGGCGAGTATATCAAAGCTATGGATAAAGAAACTTTTGAAAGTTATGCTACAGAATTTTATAAAGAAATTTTTGGTGACAAGAAAGTTGCTACAGATGTTTTGGACGATATTTTAAAACCAAGAATTAGCAAATTTAAAGACATTCCAGCACTTTTACACTTTTTTAAAGAATTACCAGAGTATGAAAAAGATTTATTTGTAAATAAAAAAAGCAAAACTAACTTTGAAAATTCACCAGTAATGCTAAAAGCTTCAATCGAAAAATTAGAAGCTATTAATGATTGGTCAGTTACAGTTATTCACGACGTTTTAATGGACTTAGCAAAAGAATTAGAAGTTAAAAATGGAACTTTGTTATGGCCTGTTAGAATTGCTGCTGCTGGCGTAACAGTTACACCAGGTGGAGCCATGGAAATTCTAGCAGTTCTTGGAAAAGAAGAAGCACTAAGAAGATTAAACGTAGGCTTAGAAAAATTAGCATAAAAATAAGGCGAACATTGTTCGCCTCAGAGTGTCGAAAAAGGTTTTGTGTTTGTGCAAATTACCGAAAATATATTTTAAAAATGGTAGGGGCGAGCTGTGCTCGTCCGAAATCAAGATGTTAATTTAGTGCTTTTATAAAATTAATAAAAATATTTTTCTATTTTACACAAAACAAGACAAAACTTTTTGTTTTATCCACGGACGAGCACAGCTCGCCCCTACAATGTTTGTGCAACTTTTTTACAATATAGGTTTTTTGATAGTCTAAGGCGAACATTGTTCGCCTTTACGTTTACATATATTGTCAACTATATTTTAAAATTAGGTTGACATTCTACTAATCACGAAAAAAGGAATAAAAATGACTGTAAAATATAAAGTATTACAAGAACTTTTAAAAGAAGAAAGAATTTCTGGTGCTTCACTTGCCGAAACTATAGGAGTAAGCCGAACAGCTATTTGGAAAAGTATAAACAGTCTTAGAAAAGACGGTTATATAATAGAGGCTAAAACAAATTTGGGTTATATTTTAGTTAATACAGGGGATACGCTTACAAAACAATCGGTTCAAAAATATTTAAATATCCAAAATTTAGACCTTCACGTATACGAAACAATAGCTTCCACAAATACAAGTCTAAAAGAGTGGGGAAGTAAGGGTTACAAAGAGGGTACGGTTATAATTTCGAAAGAACAAACATCTGGCAAGGGAAGGCTTGGCAGAAAATTTAGCTCGCCAAACGGTACAGGAATTTATATGAGCGTTTTGTTAAGACCTAATTTTTCAGCAGAAAAAGCGTTATCTATTACAACTGCTGCTGCCGTCGCTGTTGCTAAATCTATAGAAAAATTAAGCGATAAAAAGGCAAAAATCAAATGGGTAAATGATATTTTTGTTGATAATAAAAAAGTTTGTGGAATTTTAACTGAGGCAGCAATTAATTTTGAAACATCTGGTTTAGACTATGCTGTTGTTGGGATAGGAATAAATCTCTTCACACCGGAAAATGGCTTTGATGAAGAAATTAAAAATATAGCTGGCGCTGTTTTTGATAATAAAATTAATTCTGATATAAGAAGTCAGTTTACAGCTTGTATTTTAGATGAGTTTATGGCAATATATAATAAGTTACCAGATAATTCATATATAAGTGAATATAAATCAAGGTCATATTTAGATGGCAAAGAGGTAACCTTAAATATAGGGCAAATTCAAAAATCTGGCATAGTAGTTGGAATAGACAACAATGCAAGATTGTTGGTAAAACTTGAAAATGGAGAAGTAGAAGCTTTTTCAGCTGGCGAAGCATTAATTAATAAAAAATAAATTTAGGCAAAAGAAAAAGGAGCCTTTAAAGGCTCCAATTTTTCTTCCAGTATACTTTAGCAAAGTCGTGCAAATTAGTTAGCACGAGTAACTTTGCCAGAACGTAAGCAACGGGTGCAAGCGTATACACGTTTAGGTGTGCCGTCAACAACTGCTTTAACACGTCTGATGTTTGGTTTCCAAGTTCTGTTGGAACGTCTGTGTGAGTGAGAAACTTTAATACCAAAAGTTACGCCTTTTCCACAAATTTCACATTTAGCCATTATTTGCGCCTCCTTAAAGGTTGAATTATATATTTGCAACGTTACTAATTGTAACAGATATTTAAATAAATTGCAAGTTTTTTTTAAAAGTAATTGTATTTTTCTTCAATTTGTATTATACTTTATTAGTAAAGGAGTGTCAAGATATGCTTTTTAATGCTTTAAGTTCATTGTTAACAGGTGGAAATATAGATATAATGAGTATAGTTGCTCAAATTTTGTCAATATTATTTGTAGTTATATTTATTTTACCACTTCACGAATACGCCCATGGAATTGTCGCTTATAAATTGGGCGACCCTACACCTAAATATGACAGACGGTTAACTTTAAATCCACTTGCTAGTATCGACCCAGTGGGTAGTATGGCTTTGCTTATTTTTGGTTACGGCTGGGCTAAACCAGTACAAGTTAATCCAAGAAATTTCAAAAATCCTAAAAGAGATATGGCTATAGTTGCAGTAGCTGGACCTTTATCAAATGTTTTGGCAGCTTTAGTAGGTCAAATCATTTTATCTGGAATGTTTGCTTTTAATGTGATAACAAGTTATAATAGCGTAGCTTATTTTATTGCTATTATTCTTAGTTCATATGTAAGTATCAATTTATCACTTGCAGCTTTTAATTTAATTCCAATGCCGCCACTTGACGGCTCTAGAATAATTGGTGCGTTTTTAAGCGATAATGCTTTGTATAAATATTATAGCTATCAACGTTACTTTACTATTATATTTATAGTTCTTATGTTTTCTGGGGTTTTGTCAGTTCCGCTTAGTTTTGTATGGAATATACTATATAATGCAGTTTCATTTGTAGCCGAAATTCCGTTCATGTTTATTTAACGCAAATTATGTCAGATATTTTACTTTATAAAACTGAAAGTTTCGAAGGTCCTATGGACTTGCTTTTAACATTAATATCCAAAAATCAGCTTGATATTTACGACATACAAATTTCTGTTTTGCTCGAACAATATTTAATTCAAATAGAAAAAATGCAAAATTTGGATATGGAAATTTCAAGCGAATTTTTACAGATGGCTACAAGACTTGTACAAATTAAGTCAGCTGCGCTTTTGCCAAAACATGAAGATGAACCTGACCTTAAAAAAGAACTAGAGGGTCAATTGATCGAATATCAACAATGCAAATTAGTGGCAGCAAAACTTGCTTTAATGGTCAATTTAAATTCACTTGTTAAACCTAGCGAAAATATAAGTGTAGATCGCAAGTACAAAAGATTACACAATAAATCAGAACTTATACCAGCATATTTTTCAGCAGTTGGCAGGGGTAAAAGAATGTTACCTGTGTCAGAAGAAAAATTTTCTGGCATTGTAGCCACGAAAATAGTGTCCGTTGCCACTGGCGTGGTTTATGTTTTAAGAAAGCTTTGGAAAAAAGGCGAAAGCAGTTATAAGGATTTATTTAAGGATAATAAAGAAAAATCCGAAAAAGTTGCCACGTTTTTAGCCTTGTTATCATTGGTGAAGTCTAAAAGAGTTAAAATAACCGATGATGATAAACTTATTCTAGTAAAAGGTGGTAGAAAAAATGCCAATAAATGAAAACTTAGCTAAAATAGAGGCGATTTTATTTGCTAGTGGCGAAAGTGTAGAAATTTCTAAAATTAAACAAGTTTTAAAACTTAATGAAAAAGAATTTGAAGCTTGCAAACAAAGTTTACTGGAAAAATATAGCGAGAACAGTGGAATAAAGTTTTTAGTATTGGGTGAGTGTTTGCAATTTGCATCAAACCCAAATTACATAGAGCCTGTAAGAGAAGTTATGGATTTAAAACGAAATACACCACTTTCTTCAGCAGCGATGGAAGTTTTAGCTCTTGTTGCTTACAATCAACCTGTTACAAAAGCTTTTGTTGAGCAAGTAAGAGGAGTTGACTGTTCAGGTGTTTTATCTAGTTTAAGTCAAAAAGAACTAATTGAGGAAGCTGGCAGATTAGAACTTCCAGGTAGACCACTTTTATATAAAACAACTACCAATTTTTTAAGATGTTTTGGTATTTCAGATATTTCGCAGTTGCCTGAATTTGGTCAAAGTGAAAATGAAGAAGCTAAAAAGGACGATGAATAATGATTTTTCTTATAATACTAGCTTTTATTATTTTAATTACATTAATTCCAATCACAGTTATAGTTGACTATAATAAAAAATTACAGCTTAGTATAAAATATTTGTTTTTAACTTTTGATTTAACCAAAGATAAAAAGCAAAAAGCTGTAACAAGTTCAAAGAAAACTAAAAAAGAAAAAAAACAAGAAAATACATGGATAACTAAATTAAAAGAGTTATATAAAGAAGAAGGCGCCGGTGGACTTTTAAATATAATTAAAATTTTAATGAAACCTATGTCAAAACTTGTTTATAACTTTGTAAAATGTATGCGTGTAAAAGATTTAGACATTTACTTTAAAGTAAGTGGTGACGACGCTGCGCAAACTGCTACTAATTACGGCAAAGCTTGTAGTATTATTTATCCGTTTATAAACGGTTTTTCAAGCTTAGCGCATATAAATAAACCAAGGGTTACAGTTGACTTAGATTATAACGCTGTAGAGTCTGTAGCTATTGCAACATGTAAAATAAATTTAATTCCACTTGAAGCGCTAATTAAGATAACCTTAGATGTTATAATTTTGGTTAAAGAATTATTGAAATTTAAAAAAGAAGAAAATAAATCGTCCCTAAAGACGAAAGGAGAATAAAAATGAGTGATAACAAAGTAAATGGATTTATGGGTACTACTTTTGATAAGTTAAAAACTATGGTAGATGTCAATACTACTATGGGTGACCCTATTACAACAGCTGACGGCACAGTAATTATTCCTGTAAACAAAGTAAGTTATGGCTTTGGTGCTGGTGGTTCAGATTTACCATCTAAAAACGCATCAGCTCTTTTCGGTGGTGGCAGTGGTGGCGCTGTTACAATAACTCCTGTTGCTTTTTTAATCGTAAAAGACGGCACTGTAAAAGTAACACAAATTGAGCCTTTCACTAGTCCTTTAGATAGAGCTATTCAAACTGCACCAGATGTAGTTGATAAAATTTCAAGTATTGCTGAAAATTTTAAAAGTGGCTTAGATAGCAAAAAACAAGACAAGGAATAAAACACCTTAAATTAGCATAATAATACCGTGGTAGGTGATGTTATGTTTAAAAGATTTATTGTAATTTTTTGCGTGGCAGCTTTTGCTGTCAATTTATGTGTTAATGCAAGTGCATTAAGTGTAAGTGCTAGTTCGGCTATATTGCTGGATGCTAATTCTGGCGAAATTTTGTATGAAAGCAATGCCTATGAACAACTTTCTATGGCAAGCACAACAAAGATAATGACTGCGCTTTTAACAACTGAATATATACAAACAAATGGCGACCAAACTGTAGAAATAACTGAAGAAATGGTGCTTGTTGAAGGTTCTTCGATGGGCTTAAAACAAGGCGATAAAATAAGTTTGTCAGTTTTAGTAGTTGGAATGCTTTTGCCGTCTGGTAACGATGCTGCAACCTCTGCGGCGATTTATATTGGTGGAAGTTTAGAAAATTTTGCTGTTATCATGAATGAAAAAGCCACAGAAATTGGCATGACAAACACAAATTTTGTAACGCCGTCAGGGCTTGATGACGACAACCATTACACTACTGCATATGATATGGCTGTTTTGACTGCGTACTCGGTAAATAACGAAGATTTTAGTCTTGTATTTTCTTCATATCAAATGACTGTCAGCTATTTTTCTGCTGAAAGTCAAAGTAATATAGCAGTAACTTATACAAATCATAATCAGCTTTTAGAAAGTTATGAATTCTGCACTGGTGGAAAAACTGGCTATACTTCAAAATCTGGCAGATGTTTAGTAACTACAGCAGAAAAAGATGGTTGTTCTTTGGTAGCCGTTACATTAAATGACCCAAACGATTGGGAAGACCATGTGACTTTAATGGAATATGGTTTTAGCTTAATAAAAGAATTTGTTTTTATGTCATATGAACTTGAAATTCCTAAAGCCGAAGGTGGCGAAATGAGAATTTTGATATTTGATAAAACAATAAAATACATCACTGCTAGTGATATTCAAAGAGTGGTGTGTTTGCCAAGGTTTATTTATGCAGAAAATTTAAACTATGGTGATGAAATAGGAACAGTAAAATATTATATAGATGGAGAGCTTTTAGGGCAGTATCCAATTATATATTGAAAATAAGGAGATAAAATGGCAAGAGATACTAGACTTCAAAAATTCATGGCAGACGCTGGCATAGCCTCAAGGCGTAAGTCAGAGGAATATATTAAAAAAGGTAAAGTTAAAGTTAACGGAAGAGTAGCGCAAATTGGCGATAAAGTTGACGTTAAAAAAGATTTAGTAACAGTAGATGGAAAAGAAATTTCTGTTTCTAATAAAAAATATTATGTTATGGTTAACAAACCAAGGGGCTATGTTACAACTATGAGCGACGAGTTCGAGCGTAAATGCGTGGCACAGCTTGTAAGCGACATTCCAGCAAGACTGTATCCAATTGGCAGACTTGACAAAGACTCAGAGGGACTTTTATTTATGACAAATGACGGAGCGTTTGCAAATACTGTTTCACATCCGTCAGGTCATGTTTCTAAACTTTATAGAGTTACAGTAAGACCAGCTGCTAAAGAGGAGCAAATCACAAAAATGGCTGTTGGTGTTGAGATTGATGGCAAAAAAACAGAGCCTTGCAACATAAGAGTTGTAACAGAAGAAAAAGAAAGAACTGTTATGGAAATTGTGTTAAACGAGGGAAGAAATAGACAAATCAGAAAAATGTGCGAATCTGTTGGCTTAGAAGTTGCAAGACTTAAAAGAGTAGCAATTGGACCTGTTAAGCTAGGAATGGTGCAACCAGGAGATTATAGAGATTTAACTCCTGACGAAATTAGAAGAATAAGAGTTGCATCTGAAAAAACCAAAGGGGGTAAACTGAAAGATGATACAAATATTACCACTTCAAGAAAAAACCAAAGAGTTAGAGCTACTGCAAAGCCACGAAATAAAAGGAGATAGAGTTCTTTTAATGGAAGACGGCAGTAAAGAAATCGGTTGGGTTTCTTTAAAGGTTGAGGATGAAAATTTATACATTATCAAAATAGAGTTAAATACTAAATGTGATTTTGAAAATTTAGATATGGAACAAAGTTTTTACGTCGACACGTTAATGCGTTCTGCTGCTTCTTATGGCGAAGTTCACGGTGCAAGAAAAATCTATACAGTGGACAGCCTTTACAATAGCTTTTTAATAAAAAAAGGTTTTCAAATAGTAGACGGTGTAGCTTTTACTCCAATGTCTACAATAGTACATTACGAATAAAAATTCTACGCTACAAACTAACTTTTTGTTTGTAGCAACTGCTGTTTGCGCCTGAAAAACAATATAAACATGAACAAATAATAAAAAAAGCAAGAAAAAGTTACAAAACAGTTACCTTTTCTTGCTTTTGTTTTTGGTTATGTGTTATAATATAATTGAGATAAATATTACATTTAATAGAAATGAGATGATAACTTGCTAAAAAGCATGACAGGCTTTGGCCGTAGTGAAGCTAACGTAAACGGTAGACATATAATTGTCGAGATAAAATCCGTTAATCATAAATATTTTGAATTTTCTAGTAGAATTTCAAGAGGGTTTAACTTTTTAGAAGATAAACTTAAAACTTATGTACAAACAAAAATTTCTCGTGGCAAGGTTGATATGTACGTTCATATTGAAAATCTTGAAGACGAAAATGTTGAAGTTATGGTAAATCATTCAGTAGTTGCTGGTTATGTTAACGCATATAAAGAAATTGCTGATAGATATGGCATTAATTCACCTATAACACTTGATTTAATCGGTAGAAATAACGACGCTTTTTCTATTCACAGAAAACCAGAGGATGAAGATGTAGTTTTTGAAGCTGTAAAATCTGTACTAGAACCAGCGATAGAGTCATTTATAAAAATGCGTGAAGTTGAGGGGCAAAAACTATTTGACGACATCATGCAAAGGGCAGACAACATCATAAATATGGTTGAACAAGTTGAAACTTTATCGCCACTAACAGTAAGCGATTATAGACTTAAACTTGAAACAAAAATCAAAGAACTTTTAGAAGACAGAAATATCGAAGAACAAAGACTTTTAACTGAATGTGCGATTTTTGCCGATAAAGTTGCTGTAGCAGAAGAAACTGTAAGACTTAGAAGTCATATCGATCAGTTTAAAAAATTTGCTAGTGCTAAAAATGCTATAGGCAGAAAAATGGATTTCTTAGTTCAAGAGGTAAACCGTGAGGTAAATACAATTGGCTCAAAAGCAAGCGATGCAAAAATTGCGTATTTAGTAGTAGATATGAAGTCAGAAGTTGAAAAAATTAGAGAACAAATTCAAAATATAGAGTAAGAGCAAATTAAAAAAGTAATTGAAAGGCATGAAGCCGTGCTATAAACTAATTGTTTAAGTTGGTTAACGGCAAACATGACGCAGTAATATGAAACTTATTAGTATAGGATTTGGAAATATGGTTTCAGCCGATAAAATTGTGTCTATCGTAAGTCCTGAGTCAGCTCCGATAAAAAGAATAATTCAAGAGGCAAAGGACAAAGCTTGTATTATAGACGCAAGCCAAGGCAGAAAAACAAAAGCAGTAATAATTACCGATAGCGACCATGTTATTTTATCAGCTTTAACACCTGAAAAAATAGTGCTTAGAATGGAAAATGAAGACGAAGAAAAAGAGGAAGACAATGAATAAAGGTTTATTAATAGTTATTTCTTCACCATCAGGTGGTGGAAAAGGAACAATTTTAGCAGAGTTTTTTAAAGAATGTCCAAACGCTAAATTGTCAGTTTCTGTAACTACTAGAAACCCACGTCCGGGTGAAATTGACAAAGTTCATTATCATTTTAAAACAAAACAAGAGTTTGAAAAGTTAATTCAAAGTGAAAAAATGCTTGAATACGCAACTTATTGCGATAATTATTACGGCACTTTAAAAGATGTAGTAGACGAGTCACTTGAAAACGGAATAGATATTGTGCTTGAAATTGAAGTGCAAGGAGGGGCACAAGTTAAAACACTTGCTCCAAATTGCGTAAGTGTTTTTATAGCGCCACCGTCTTTAGAGGTTTTAGAACAAAGGCTTAGAGGACGTGGTACTGAAAACGAAGATACAATACAAAAACGTTTAAACACAGCTAAACAAGAAATGGAAACCGTAAAAGATTACGACTATCTAGTTATCAATAACACTGTAAAAGATGCAGTAGAAGAGATAAAAGCGATAGTAAAAGCTGAAAAATTAAAAACAAACCGCCTGTAACATATTAAGGAGAAAATTTATGTTAAAACCATCAGAAAATATTATCAAAACACCTCATAACAGCCACTATTCACTAGTTGTTGCAGTTGCAAAACGTGCAAGAATTATAACAGATGAATGCGAAGCAAATGGCGAAATGTTAATAGATAAACCAGTAGATTTAGCTGTAAAAGAATTTGTAAAAGGTAAATTTACTATTGTAGAGCCAAACCCATACGATTATTAATTGTAGGAGAGATTAATTTGTTAGTTAGTGTTGCAGTTGAAAATACTGCCTATAGTTTTGATAAAGCTTTTAGCTATAAAGTACCAAAAAATTTAGAAAATAATGTAAAACCGGGTATGCGTGTCACAGTTCCTTTTGGTGCTGGTAACAAAACAAGGGTAGCTGTAGTTTTAGCTTATGATAATTCTAAAGTAGATAGCAAAATGAAAGCTATAATTTCGGTTTTGGAAGACGAACCCGTGTTAACCGATGAAATGATAAAGCTAGTTTTTTGGATAAAACAAAGGTATTTTTGTACTTTGTTCGAAGCTGTAAAGCTAATGCTACCAGCTGGTATAAGCTATAAAGTTAATTTAGTTTATAAACTTTCTGGCAAAACCGACATTAACTTAACACACAATCAAACCATTATAGTAAATAAGCTAAAAGCTTATAAGAAAAATATAACAGAAAATGTTTTAAACGAGCTTGAAATAAACGAAAAATCTACTGATTTTGCAAAACTTTTATCTTTAGGAGTTGTTAAAAGTCAAGATTTAACTAAAAGAAAAGCTTTAGACGCAACAGAAAAAATGGTATGTTTAGCAGGTGATTTTACTGCTAAATTAAGCTCAAAACAACAAGAAGTTTATGAAATGTTGCAAGTAGTAGCTGACGTTTCTGTAAAAGAACTTTCGTATTTTACAGGAGCTTCAATATCCGTAATAAAAGCTTTAGTAGACAAGGGAGCCGCAAAGTTTTACGACCAAGAGGTATACAGAAAACCAAAGTATTTAAAACAAAGCTTGGAAGATGAAAAATTATCATTTGATTTATCATTTGAACAAGCTGAGATTTTGGATGATATAGTAGATGAATTTGAAGAAAAAGAGAAACGAACAGCCTTGCTTTATGGCATAACAGGCAGTGGTAAAACTTCAATATTCTTAAAACTTATTGACTATGTTATTGGCAAAGGTCAAGACGTTATTTTAATGGTTCCAGAAATTGCACTTACCCCACAAACTATTCAGATTTTTAAAAGTAAATTTGGTAACGACATCGCAGTTTTCCACAGTGGTCTTTCTATAGGCGAGCGTATGGACCAGTGGAAAATGGTAGAACGTGGACTTTGTAAACTTGCAATTGGCACACGTTCAGCAGTATTTGCACCTTTTAAAAATATTGGGTTAATTGTAATCGACGAGGAACAAGAACACACGTATAAATCAGAGATAACCCCACGTTACAACGCTAAAGAAATCGCAAGGTTTAGGTGTGCTTATAGCAAAGCTTATTGTCTTTTGTCATCAGCAACACCATCTTTAGAGTCATACTATATGGCTAAACAGGGGATATTTGGTTTTCATAAATTAGAAATTAGATATGGTGGAGCAATTTTGCCTGCTGTAAGAATTATAGATATGAATCAGGAGGAACTTTTCGGAAATAAAACCGATATAAGTTTCGCACTGAAAAAAGGATTAAACGACAATTTCAGAGATGGTAAACAGTCTATTGTGTTATTGAATAGACGAGGTTATCATACTATGGCAAGGTGTACAGAGTGCCACACGGTTTTGCAATGCCCACATTGTAGTATATCGCTCACAATGCACAGTGCAAACAATAGGCTTATGTGTCATTATTGTGGGTATAGCACTCAGTTTAGCACTAAATGCCCAGAGTGTAATAATAATTCTATGACTTATTTTGGTTATGGAACTCAAAGGGCAGAAGAAAGTTTGCAAAACGCAGTAGAAGGCGCTAGAATTTTAAGAATTGATGCCGACAGCACAAGTGCAAAATATTCGCTTGAAAAAAAGCTTGATGCTTTTGCAAAAGGCGATTATGACATTATGGTTGGCACTCAAATGGTAGCTAAAGGACTAAATTTTGAAAACGTAACACTAGTTGGAGTTTTATCTGCCGACCAAAGCCTTTATAGTGACGATTTTAGAAGTAATGAAAGAACTTTTGACCTGCTGACTCAAGTGGTTGGCCGTTCTGGCAGAGGCAAATATGAGGGGCAAGCTATAATTCAAAGTTATATGCCTGAAAATTCATATTTAAGGTTAGGTGCTGCACAAGACTATGTATCGTTTTATGAAATGGAAAAAGAATTCAGAAAAGTAATGCTTTATCCACCGTTTGTAGATATTTTAGTAATAGGTTTTGTTGGCGAAGAAGAAAAAATGGTTAGGCTTGCTTCGGAATATTTTTTATATGAAATAAGCAGTTACGCTAGAGAACACGAAAAAAACATGCCACTAAGAATTTTACGTCCGTCACCAGCAGTGGTGGCTAAAGTAGGTGGCAAATACAGATATAAATTAATTATTAAATGTAAAAACACTAAAAATTTAAGAGATATGGTGGCAGATTTGCTTGTAAAATTTGCTAAAAATAAAGATTATGCAAATGTAACAGCATTTGCAGACCCAAACCCTTATAGTATAATTTAGGAGGAAAATTTTATGGCTACTAGAAATATAGTAACAAGTGATTATGATGTTCTTTATAAAAAAACAAGAAAAGTAGAAAAATTCGATAAAAAACTTCATACACTTTTAGATGATATGAAAGAAACAATGGAGCTTGCAAATGGTGTAGGCCTTGCAGGTCCACAGGTAGGAATACTAAGACAAGTTTGTATAATAGATGTCGGCGACGGAATTGTGGAACTTATAAACCCTGAAATTTTAGAAAGCTCTGGCACTCAAGACGATGCTGAGGGTTGTCTTTCTTTTCCAGGCGAATATGGTATGGTTGAAAGACCAAACTATGTGAAGTTTAAAGCACAAGATAGAGATGGAAATTGGTATGAAATGGAAGGCGAAGAACTTTTTGCAAGAGCTGTTTTTCACGAAACTGATCATCTTGAAGGTGTAGTATTCACAAGCAAAGTTTCAAAAATGCTAACAGCAGATGAACTTCAAGCACTGAATGAAGAGGACGAAAAATAAATGAATATTATTTTTATGGGGACACCAGATTTTGCCGTACCTAGCCTTAAAGCTTTGGTAGAAGCTAAACATAATATTTTGGCAGTGTATTCACAGCCTGATAAGCCAAAGGGCAGAGGTCACAAAATGCAGTATACCCCTGTAAAAGAGTACGCTTTGTCACAAGGATTAGAAGTTGTTCAGCCAATTACTTTAAAAGATGAAGATGTCCAAAATGATATTAGAAATTTAAATCCAGATTGTATTGTAGTTGTGGCTTATGGAAAGTTGCTCCCAAAAGCAGTTTTAGATATTCCTAAAAAAGGTTGCATAAATGTGCATGGCTCATTACTTCCTAAATACCGTGGCGCAGCTCCTATTCAGTGGGCAGTTCTTAACGGCGACAAGACAACAGGGGTAACAACAATGTTCATGGCACAGGGTATGGACACAGGTGATATGCTTCTAAAAACTGAAACCAATATTGGTATAAACGAAACTTCGGGTGAACTTTTTGATAGATTAAAAGACATCGGTGCTGATTTACTCATTAAAACACTTGGAGATTTAGATAATATTATTTCTGAAAAACAAGACGAAAGCCTTGCAAGCCATGCACCTATGATTTCAAAAGACATGGCTAGTTTAGACTTTAATAAAACAGCAGATGAACTAAAAAGCCAAATTAACGGGCTTAACCCATGGCCTAGCGCAGTTTGTGAAATCAATGGTAATATTTTAAAAATTCACAAAGCTGATGTTTTAGAGCTTTGTGGAACAGCTGGTAAATTCTTTAATAACAAAGGTAAACTTTGTGTTTATTGTAAAGAAAATGCTTTAGAACTTACCGAAGTTCAAGCACAAGGCAAGAAGAGAATGGACGGCAAAAGCTATTTGCTCGGTCACCCAATAACAGATTAACGAGGGATATATGAACAAAAACCCACGCAGTGCTGCACTGCAAGCTTTACTACAAGTAAGCGAAAACGAAGGCTACTCTAACATTGTTATCGACAAAGTTATAAGAAGTCTTGACATGGATAAAAGGGATACAGCACTTGCAAGCCAAATATTTTATGGTGTTTTAGAAAAAAGAATTACACTTGATTTTTATATAGGCAAATATCTTAACAATCCATTTAACAAGCTTGACCCAGTTGTTAAAGAAATTTTAAGGCTATCGTTTTATCAAGCTTTATTTTTAGATAAAATTCCAAATTCTGCAATTGTAAACGAAGCTGTTGAATTAACTAAAGAATACAAAAAACCTAAATTGTCTGGATTTGTAAATGCAGTTCTTCGTGAATTTTTCAGAAATGAAGATTATGTTATTTTACCTAAAGAGAATACTTTGTATGGACTTAGTGTCAAATATTCAGTTCCTACAGATTTAATCGACCTATGGCAAATGTCATATGGTCAGGACAATACAATTAAAATATTAGAAAGCTTTAACGAAAAAGCTAAAATATATATCCGTAAAAATACGGTGAAAAATATTGATTTACAAGAAGTCAATAATTACCCTTATTTAGAAAACGCTTACCAATATTCTTTAGGTGGTAGTATTACTAAAATAGAAGGTTTTGACGAAGGTGCATTTCATGTGCAAGATTTAGCTTCACAGTATCTTTGTAAAATATTAAATCCACAAGAAAATGAAAACATTATAGACGTATGTGCTGCTCCAGGTGGTAAAACTTTCACACTTTCACAGCTTATGAACAACACAGGCAAAGTTTATTCATATGATTTATATAAAGGCAGGGTAAAACTTATTAGAGCTGGTGCTTACAGATTAGGTTTAACTAATGTTTTAGCAAGTGTGCGTGATGCAACCTCCCCAAAATGTGAAATTGAAAATGCAGACAGAATTTTGTGTGACGTTCCATGTTCAGGCTTTGGAACAATTAGAAGAAAGCCCGAAATTAGATATAAAGACCCAGAAACTTTTGACGATTTACCAAATATTCAGTACGATATACTTTGTAAATCGGCTAAGCATTTAAAACAAGGTGGCGTGCTTATGTACTCAACTTGTACACTTAATCCTTTTGAAAATGGAAAAGTAGCAGATAGATTTTTAAGGGAACATAAAGATTTTGAAGCACTTGAAATAACCATTCCAAATGGACTTAAAAAGACGATATTAGAACCAGACAACCAACTTACAATGATGCCATTTGCTGGCGATACAGATGGGTTTTTCGTTGCAATGTTCAAAAAGCTGTAGGAAACTGTCTTTACTATTTTATTTGAAAATAATATATATCTTAACTCACCCATAAAGGAGAAATTCATTGACAAAAATCGATTTAAAATCCATGACTTTAGAAGAGCTTCAAACAGCTTTTAATGAAAATTCAATACAAAAGTTTCGAAGCAAACAGGTACATCAGTGGCTTGTAAAAGGTGTGGAAAGTTTTTACGATATGAAAAATATCCCAAAAGATTTACAGGCAAAGCTTGATGAAATATATTTTATCTCATGCTGTAAAATTAAGCTTAAACGGCAATCACAAGTTGACGAAACTGTGAAATACTTGTTTGAACTTTACGACGGACAATATATTGAGTCAGTTTTGATGAAGTATAAACACGGCTATACTCTTTGCATTTCATCTCAAGTAGGTTGTAAAATGGGTTGTACTTTTTGTGCAACAGGTATGCAGGGTTTCACAAGAAATCTTTTACCAAGTGAAATTTTGGCACAAGTTACAGCAGCTCAAAACGATTTAGGACAGCGAATATCAAATTTGGTTTTAATGGGAATGGGCGAACCACTTGATAATTATGAAAATGTAATGAAATTCTTGAAATTAGTATCTAGTGATGATAATTTAAATATAGGAATGCGACATATATCCTTGTCAACTTGTGGAATAGTTGATAAAATATATGACATGGCAGACAAAAAACTGCAACTGACACTTTCGGTGTCACTGCACGCTCCAAATGATGAAATTAGAGGCAAATCAATGCCCGTAAATAAACGTTGGGGTGTCGATGAACTTTTAAAAGCTTGTAGATATTACAGCAAGCAAACAGGTAGACGAATTTCTTTTGAATATGCGATGATAAATGGTGTAAACGACAGCAGTGAAAACGCATACGAACTGGCGCAAAAGCTAAGAGGAATTTTATGTCATGTTAATTTGATACCGGTAAACAGTGTTGCTGGTACTAATTATAAAAAAAGCAAGGATAAAACTTTGCAAAACTTTATAAATATATTAGAAAATAAGGGTTTCACAGCCACAGTTAGACGCACTTTAGGCCCAGATATAGAGGCATCGTGTGGACAACTAAAGGGTAAAATGATACAAGGAGAAGTAAAATGAAGATTTTCTCTAACACAAATATAGGATTAGTAAGAAATAGCAATCAAGATGCGTACGCTTTTGGAATAGTGTCTGACAATTGTTGTTGGTCTGTTGTTTGCGACGGAATGGGTGGAGCAAACGGTGGAAATGTTGCAAGCGAAATTGCTGTAAATACTGCGCAAACTATATTAAAAGAAAAAATGCAAGAAAGTTTAACCGAAGATGAGCTTATAGAACTTAGCAGCGTTTGTATAAGTAAGGCTAATACAAACGTGTTCGCAAAAGCTTTTGATGAACCAAGCCTAAAAGGCATGGGAACTACAATGATTGTAACCTTAGTAAACGGTGATGATATTTGTATATCTCATGTAGGCGATAGTAGAGTTTATCGCTTTAGTGACGACAAGGTTGTTCAAATTACACAAGACCATTCGTATGTTCAAGAGCTTGTAAACAGAGGCGAAATAACAAAAGAAACGGCAAGAGTTCACCCACATCGTAATATAATTACAAGAAGTGTTGGAATTCATTCAACAGTTGAAATTGACAGTGCTTTAATAAAAGCAAATGCAAAAGATTTAATTATTTTATGTTCTGACGGTTTAAGCAGTTATTTAACTGAAGAGGATTTTGAAAGAATAATAAAAGATAATGAAATAGAAAATTTGTGTGATGTGCTAATTGAATTCGCTCTAAAAAAAGGTGGAGCAGACAATATTACAGTTTCAGTTATTAGCATATAAGTAAGTAGGAAAGGAAATATATCAATGAGTGATAAATTTATTGGAAAAAGATTAGACGGTAGATATGAAATACACGAGTTAATTGGCATGGGTGGCATGGCTTATGTTTATAAAGCCTTTGACAATTTATCTCAAAGATGGGTAGCTGTTAAAATTTTGAAAGAAGAACTTTCAACTAACAGTGAGTTTTTAAGAAGATTTAGAAACGAGTCAAGAGCAATTGCAGTGCTATCTCATCAGAACATAGTTAAGGTTGTTGATGTAAGCTTTGGCGACCAAATACAATATATTGTAATGGAGTATATAGACGGTATAACTTTAAAAGATTACATTACAAGAAAAGGAATAGTTCCTTTAAGAGAAGCTGTATATTTTATAGTTCAAATATTAAAAGCGTTAGAGCATGCGCACGAAAAAGGAATTGTACACAGAGATGTAAAACCTCAAAATATTTTGCTTTTACAAGACGGCACTATTAAAGTAACCGATTTTGGTATTGCAAGATTTTCACAAAGTGAAACACAAACAATGGAGGGTAAAGCTTTAGGTTCAGTGCATTATATTGCACCAGAACAAGCAAGGGGAGAGTTTACAAACGATAAAGCTGACATCTATTCATTAGGTGTTATGATGTACGAAATGTTTACAGGGCAACTTCCTTTTGAAGCTGACAGCGCTGTTTCTGTTGCACTTATGCAGCTTCAGTCTGAGGCACAAATGCCTAGAAGTATCAACCCTCAAATTCCAATAGCTTTAGAAGAAATTACAATGAAAGCTATGCAAAAACGCACAGCACTTCGTTTTAATTCTGCTACAGAAATGCTTGCCGATATTGAAAAATTTAGACAAAATCCTAATATAAAATTCAATTATAACTTTAAGCAAGATTTAAGCTCAACTATGGAAGTTGACCTTTACACAGCAAAAAAACCAGAATATCACGATAATTATGAATATGAAGAAGAACTTGTAAAATCTAAAAGACAGGCTAAAAGTTCTATGGTAATTACTGGTATTATTGCGGCAATTATTGTTGCAATAATTGCTGTTGTTGTAATTTTTGCTGTTGATTTCTTTTCAAATAATGAGGGTGATGTAGTTAGCGACGAAGTTTTACTTCCAGATTTTGTTGGCATGTATTATATGGATGAAATTTTGACAAATGAGGAATACACAGAAAACTTTGATTTTGAAGTTGTTTATATAACAGACCTTGATAGCGATGACGATATAGTTACAAGACAAAGCCCAAGTGGTGGCATAAACGTTAAAATAGGTAAAGAAATTACACTTTATGTTAATGACTTAGACGATGTAGAAGAAGAGATTGCAGTTCCGTCAGTAGTTGGGGAAAACCAAACCAATGCCTATAATACAATTCTATCGGCAGGGTTTACACCAATAATTAAAACTGTTGCAGATGATGATACAGCATCTGGATATGTAGTTTCAACTTCACCAGAAGCTGGAGAAACTGCTGTAGCTGACAGTGAGGTTACCATTTATGTAAGTAATGGCCCTGCTGAAGTTCCAATTGAAATTCCAAACTTAACAGGTGAAAGTTTGTCAGATGCTAAATCGTTATTAACACTTTCAGGCTTAAAAGTTGGAGATATAGAATATGATGACGAAAGCTTATTAGAAAAAGATGTAGTTGTCAGTTGTAGTCCAGGTGTAGGAAGTATTGTTGAAGAAGGCTCCGAAGTAGATTTAGTAGTAAGTTCAGGTTCTCAAATAGATAAAGATGTTACTATTAGTGTACCAATGCCAACTAATGTTAATTATGATGTTAAAATTCAAATATATGTAAATGGTATTCTTGTTGATGACGCAACTGTTAACCCTGGCTATCTTTCAACTTACAGTACTACTGTTACTGGTAAGAACGGTATAGTTGGTGTTTATGTTAAAATTGACGGCGAAGAATATATTTATGGGCAAGTCGATTATGACACACAAACATTTACTATAGATACTACATTTCCTTTTGTAACACCAACCCCAACGCCTACCCCTACACCAACTGCGACCCCTACCCCAACACCGACACCAACACCAACCCCAACTCCATCGCCAGATACAACGACAGAGGAATGATAGATGAACGGAAAAATCCTTAAAGGCATCGGTGGATTTTACTATGTAAAAACTGCCGAAAAAATAGTAAGTTGCAAGGCGAGAGGTTCTTTTAGAAAAGATAAAATTACTCCATGTGTTGGTGACGAGGTCGATATTTCTATAGTAGATGATGAAGAGGGTTATATTCTAGAAATTTTCCCTAGAAAAAACCAACTTGTTCGCCCAGCTGTTTCCAATATTGATAGACTTTTTATAATCTGTTCAACAACAGCTCCAACGCCTAACACACTGCTTATTGATAAATCAATAGCTTTAGCAGAAGTTAAAGACATTGAGCCTGTAATAGTTTTTACCAAGACAGATATTATAGGAAATAATGAACTGGAAAAGCTTTATAAATCTGTAGGACTTAAAGTTTTCACAGTTTCTCTCAACGATGAAAATAGTTTAGAAGAAATAAAAAAACTTTTGCAAACAGGCATTTCAGCTTTCACAGGAAACAGCGGAGTAGGAAAGTCGACTCTTTTAAATAGAATTATGCCAGAATTAGCACTTGAAACAGGCGAAACAAGTAAAAAATTAGGACGAGGAAAACATACAACTAGACATGTAGAACTTTTCCCGACCAGTTACGGTGGCTATGTAGCAGATACACCAGGTTTTTCAACCTTAGATTTTGAAAGGTTCGAACTTATTGAAGCAGACCAAATTCAATATGGTTTTAGGGAGTTTAAAGAATATTTATATGACTGCAAATTTTCATCTTGCACACATACTTGTGAAAAAGGTTGTGGAGTTTTAAAAGCTGTAGCAGACGAAAAAATAAGTAAATCAAGATTAGAAAATTATATATCAATGTATAACGAAGTAAAGGACGTGAAAAAATGGCAAAAAAATGTATAATAATTGGCGCTGTTTCAGATGTAAAAAAAGAAATCTTTGATGAATTTTTTTTAGAAGATTACTTTATTATTTGTGCAGATGCTGGACTTCTAACAGCAGAAAAATATGGCATTAAACCAGATTTAGTAGTTGGAGATTTTGACTCTTTAGGCGTTGTACCTAGTTCTAAAAAGTACAATGTTAAAGTTTTACCTGCTAAAAAAGACGTTACTGATACTATGTACTGTGTACTTATGGCTATGCACGAGGGATACAGACAATTTGTTTTAATCGGTTGTACTGGTGGCGAAAGAGGCGACCACACAATGGCAAATTACAACACAATGCTTTACATTGTACGCAAAGGTGGAAGCTGTGTTATGGTTGACAATACAAGCAAAACATTTTTGTTAGGCGACAGCAGACTTCGCATAATTGACCAAATTGGTTGCACTGTTTCAGTTTTTCCTTTTGGTACAAACATGTGTAATGTAAGCTACGAGGGATTAAAATATCCACTTTATAAAGCTGACTTAATGATGGGCGATACCGTAATGGGTGTTAGTAATGAAATTAATTCAGATTTTGCTCAAATCGAAATCAACGCTGGCTTTGCTATGATAGTTGTTTACGATAAACCTTTTTAATAGTTAACAAAATAATCACCACTGCATACTATGTATTATTACATGGTGTGGTGGTGATTTTTATTTTTAATAAATGCGTAAATTCTTATAGAAGAAATTGCAGTTCTTTTGGTGGCTATCTTGTAGCTTTTGGCATTGGCATGACAGCTTCTTGTTGTTGTCCTTTTACTTTTATAATGTTTTTGTCTGCTATTATTATCACAGCATTAGGTATTGCAGTAATAAAAAGATAGAGGTGTTTTTATGAAAGTAGTTGTAGTACATAGCAAAGGTATAATTGGATTTATTTTAAGAAAAGCTTTCGGAGTCAAAAAAATTCAAAATGAAATATAAATTCCTTGACAGTTTAGCAGTAGTATTATATTATAAATTATATAAAAGTAAATTTGAGGTGTAATACTATGGAATATGGGAAAATTGAAGGATTAGATAAAAAGGTTTCAAGAATAGTTTTTGGTGCTGCGCACTTGCCAAACGATAATCCAAAAGAATGCTTTAAACAGCTTGATGACATGTACAGTTTAGGCATTAATGTTTTTGACACTGCAGCTGTTTATGGTGGTGGTGTAAACGAAACTGTATTAATAAATTGGGTAGCTGATAGAGCTATTCATGACGATGTTATCATAATTTCGAAATGCGCACATCATAACAGATTTCGAAAAAGAGCGAATTCTTTTGATATAATGTCAGATATTTCTGACGCACTAGCAAAACCAGGTGCAGACTACATAGATATATATTTAATGCACCGTGACGACCCTAGTGTTCAAGTTAGTAGCATTATTGATACGATGAATAGACTTTATGAAAGTGGTAAAGTTAAAGTTTTTGGTGTGTCAAATTGGCGTGAAAATCGAGTTATAGAAGCTAATGAATACGCATATAAACATGGGCTTATGCCGTTTAGTGCAGTTAGCCCCCAATTTGGATTGGCTGTGCAAGTTGGCGAGCCTTGGTCAGGCGACAGTGTTTCCTTAGGAACTGATAATGCTGAAACTTACAGGAAGTATATATTGAAAAATAATATTCCAGTTTTTTCATATTCATCACTAGGTGGTGGGTTTTTATCAGGTAAATTTAAGTCGAACGATATACAAACAGCTAAAACAGTTTTAAAGCAAGGGACACAAGTGGGATATTTTTGCGAAGAGAATTTTGAAAGATTAAGACGAGCCGAAGAAATAGCAAAAAAGAAAAATACTACAGTTCCAGTTGTTTCTCTAGCATGGGTATTGAATCAAGAGATAAATACATTTCCAATAATTTCGGTGAGTAATAAAAAACGAATGGAAGAAAATATTAAAGCATTTGATATAAATCTAACAAAAGAAGAAGTCGATTGGATGAATTTGAAATAAGGATAAATATACACAGCAGGTAACTGTAAAAAGCGGTTAACTGCTGTTTTGTTTTCTTTGTTATCTTCCAAAAAAGAAACTATTGTTAATTTCTTTTATAAATTGTTTTGGTGTTTTGCCTGTTTCTTTTTTAAAATGCTTGCAAAGTGCTGGAGCGTCTATAAATCCACATGACAGTGCAATTTGATTTAAAGTGAATTTATTTTCCATAATCATATTTTTGGCAGCGTTTATTTTTATGCTATTCAAAAATATTTTTGGCGATTGCTGTGCATTAGCTATAAAAACTTTGTATAAATACGTTCTGTCTATTCCAACAAATTTAGCTACATCATTTACCGAAATTCCATACATGAAATTATTGTGTATGTAATCACTAGCTTTTGAAAAATATATTTTATCATATGAGCCGTGTAGGTTTTTTTCTTGTTTAACAAGTTGAGAAATCATATTGTAAAACACTGCTCTATGGTTATAATTATTAAAATTCGGGTCATCAAAAATATCCAAAAGTCTTTGAAATTCATTAGTGAAACTTATTTTATCTTCGGCTTTCATTGTGTAATTTATATTGCATTTATTTAAAATTTCTCTAACTTCATATCCGTCAAAAGCCACCCACATGTATTCCCAAGGCTCACTGAAGTCAGCTGTATAAGTGGTTAATTCGCCAGGTTTTATCAAAAATCCCTCGCCACTATTTATCATATAATGTTTGTCGTTTACATGGTAAACACCTTTTCCGTTCACTACGAAATGCAAAAGATAATGTGTTCTAACAGCAGGACCAAAACTGTGAGCTTTTTCGCAAATTTCACTGCCACAATAATATATCTCTAAAGATTTACCAAATACGTTATTTTCCATAATATCACTCCTAATAGTTTAAGTTTATCATATAAAATTCAACAAATCAACAATTTTTTGAAACAAAAAACTATATATTTTATTACTTTTTTATTATACAATATAGATAATAAATTATATTATTTGGAGGTTTATTATGACTAAAATTACGTTTATGGGTGCTGGCAGTACAGTTTTTGCTAGAAATGTTTTAGGCGACTGCATGTGCACTCCTGTACTTCAAGATGCAACAATTGCACTTTATGATATTGATGAAGAAAGATTAGAAGAGTCCTTTGTTATTTTATCTGCGATTAACGAAAACATTAATGAGGGACGCTCTAAAATTGAAAAATATTGTGGAGTGAAAAACAGAAAAGATGCTTTGCGTGGTGCAAAATTTGTTGTAGACGCTATTCAAGTTGGTCTTTACGACCCTTGCACAATTATCGACTTTGAAATCCCTAAAAAATACGGACTTAAACAAACTATTGCTGATACTTTAGGAATTGGTGGCATAATGAGAGGTCTTAGAACGATTCCTGTTCTCAAAGCCTTTGCAGATGATATGGAAGAGGTTTGCCCAGATGCTTGGTTCTTAAATTATACAAATCCTATGTCAATTTTAGCTGGATATATGCAAAGATACACTAAAATTAAAACAGTTGGTCTTTGCCACAGCGTTCAAACTTGCTCTAGCCGACTTTTAAAAGATTTAGACATGGAAGATAAGCTAGAGAGTAGAGATGAGCTAATCGCTGGTATCAATCACATGGCCTGGTTACTTAAAATTAAGGATAAAGACGGCAATGACTTGTATCCTAAAATTAAAGAAAAATCAGCTGAAAAGAATGCTACTGAAAAGCACGAAGATATGGTTCGTTATGAATACATCAAATATTTTGGATATTATTGTACAGAATCAAGCGAACATAATGCTGAATATAATCCGTTTTTTATCAAAAATAAATATCCAGAACTTATCGAAAAATACAATATTCCACTAGATGAATACCCTCGTCGTTGCATTAAACAAATTGCTGGTTGGAAAGAAGAAAAAGAAAATATTATGAACGGTGGCAACATCACACATGAACGTTCTTTAGAGTACGCATCATATATTATGGAAGCTATCGTAACAGGAGTTCCATATAAAATTGGTGGCAATGTTATCAATAATGGTTTAATTGAAAATTTACCAGCTGATGCTTGTGTAGAAGTTCCTTGTATGGTCGACAAAAATGGTGTTAATCCTTGTTATGTTGGCAAATTACCGGTTCAACTTGCAGCTATGAATATGACAAATATTAACGCACAACTTATGACTATTGAAGCAGCAGTAACAAAAAAACGTGAAGATATTTACATGGCAGCTATGCTTGACCCACACACAGCAGCAGAGCTATCAATTGAGGATATAGTTGCTATGTGTGACGAATTAATCGAAGCACATGGTGAATATATGGCAGATTATAAATAATTAAAATTATTAGAGTATTGTATCAATTGTTTTCAAATTGCAAATTTGCAATTTTTTAGTAATTATATACAATACTCGCTTGCTTTTGTTAGTAAAGTTAGTTTAAAAATTTCGTCGATTTCAATTTGTGTTTTTGAGATAAAAAAAATGTGTATTTTCGAAAAAAATGTTAGTCTAAATTTGGTAATTTGCTTGATAATTAATATCATATATGATATTATATACTTATTAATTATGTAAATTAATAAATGTATTAATAAATTGAAGATTGAGAGGAATTTAATTATGCAAAGAAAAATTACAATCATCGGCGCTGGTAGCGTTGGTTCAACAATCGCGTACACGCTTTCAAACACAGACATCGCTTCTGACATCGTGTTAATCGATATTAATAAAGAAAAGGCTGAAGGCGAAGTTATGGATATTATCCAAGGTACTTGCTTCCGTGACCCTATTTCTATTACAGCGGGTGACTACTGCGACGCTATCGATTCTAACATTGTTATCATAACATCAGGTCTTCCTAGAAAACCAGGTCAAACAAGACTAGAGCTTACTCAAAACAATGTTAATATCTTAAAACAAATTACTCCTGAAATCGTTAAATATGCACCTGATGCACTTTATATTATTGTAAGTAACCCAGTTGATATTATGACTTACATGTTCACAAAAATTTCTGGTATTCCTGAAAACCAAATCATCGGTTCAGGTACAATTCTTGATACAGCTAGACTTCGTTACGGTTTGTCAGAAAAATTAAACGTTGCACAAAAAAATATTCATGCTCACGTTTTAGGTGAACACGGCGATACATCTTTCATTCCTTGGTCAAACGTTATTGTTTCTACAACAAATATCGACTATTACTATGAAATAGCTAAAGAGTCAAATATTCATTGTGAACAAATTGATAAAGAAGAAATGATTAACTATGTAAGAAAATCAGGTGGTAAAATAATTGCAAACAAAGGCGCAACTTATTATGCTGTATCAGCTTCAGTTGTTAATTTGTGTAGTATTTTAACAGCTTCTTCAAGTTCTATAGCTACTGTTTCTACTATGCTTCATGGTGAATATGGTCTAGATGATGTTTGCCTAAGTGTTCTAACTTTAGTTGGACCTAACGGTGTTGAAGGTAAATTAGAAGCTAAATTAACAAGCGAAGAAATCGATAAACTTCACAAAAGTGCTAACGCTTTAAAAGAGATTATCGCAGGAATTGAATAAAACTTACCGGAGGAAAAAATGAAGTACAGTTATTATCCAGGATGTACCCTTAAAACTAAAGCTAAAAAATTAGATTTTTATGCTAAAGCTTCTGCTAAGGCCCTAGGATTTGAACTGGAAGAAATTGAGTGCTGGCAATGTTGTGGTGGTGTTTATCCACTAGGCACTGATGAAATAGCAAGTAAACTATCTTCAGTTCGAGCTTTGAACGAAGCAAAAGAGAAAAAACAAGATTTAGTTACTTTGTGTTCTGCTTGTCACCATGTTATTAAACGTGTTAATGACGACATGTTAAATGTAGAGGACATCAGAACAAGAGCTAATAATTATATGAAACTTGATGAACCTTATGTAGGTGAAACTCAAGTACTACACTTTTTAGAAGTTCTTCGTGACCGTGTTGGTTTTGCCGAGCTTAAAAAAAGGGTTGTTAATCCTTTAAAAGGTAGAAAAATTGGCGCATATTACGGTTGTCTTCTTTTAAGACCAAGCGATGTAATGGCTTTTGACGACCCAGAAAACCCAACAATTATCGAAGATTTTATTAAGGCTTTAGGTGCAACTCCTGTTATCTATCCTTATAGAAACGAATGTTGTGGTGGTTATATTTCTTTAAAAGAAAAAGATATGGCTAAAAGTATGACTGAAAAAATCAAAGAATCTGCTATCGGTTTTGGTGCAGAGTCTTTAATTACAGCATGTCCACTATGTCTTTATAACTTAAATAAAAGCGAAACTAATTTACCTGTTTATTATTTAACAGAGCTATTAGCAGAAGCTTTAGGTGTAAAAGAGGAGGAGCAAAACTGATGAGTCATAAAAATAGCGATGCACAAAGAATAGCACAAATCAGTGGCGCAAATCCTGCTAAATGTATGAAATGTGGTAAATGTTCTGCTACATGTCCAGCATTTAACGAAATGGATATCAAGCCACATCAATTTGTTTCTTATGTTATAAACGATAATGTAGAAGCACTAGTTAACAGCGAAAGTTTATGGAAATGTCTTTCATGCTTTGCTTGTGTAGAACGTTGTCCAAGAGGTGTTAAACCTGGTCAAATTATTGATGCTGCAAGACAAATTGTAGTTCGTCAAAGCGAAGGAAATTACCTAAAACCAGAGCAAATTCCTGCACTTTTAGATGAAGATTTACCACAACAGCTACTTGTTAGCGCATTTAGAAGATATAGGAGGTAAAAATAGTGCAAAGAATAGGTGTATTTGTCTGCCACTGTGGTACTAACATTGCCGGTACAGTTGACGTAACAAAAGTTACCGAAATGGCAAAATTAGAACCAGGTGTTGTACATGCTGAAGAATATCAATATATGTGTTCAGAAGCTGGACAAGCCAAAATTTTTGAGGCAGCAAAAAAATATGATTTAACAGGATTAGTAATTTGTTCATGTTCTCCTCGTATGCATGAAGCTACTTTCCGTAAAGCAGCTGCAAAAGCTGGTCTTAACCCATTTATGGTTGAAATTGCAAACATTCGTGAGCATTGCTCATGGATTCATAAAAATATGGACGAAGGTACTGAAAAAGCCGTTATCCTAGCTCGTGCAGCTATTGCTAAAGTATCTTTAAACACACCACTTATTTCTGGTGAAAGCAAAGTTACAAAAAGAGCTTTAGTTATCGGTGGTGGTATTGCTGGTATTCAATCAGCTTTAGACATAGCCGAGGCTGGTTTTAAAGTTGACATCGTTGAAAGAACACCAAGCATCGGTGGTAGAATGTCACAAGTTGACAAAACTTTCCCAACACTTGACTGTTCAGCTTGTATCTTAACTCCTAAAATGGTTGATGCGGCTTCTCACGAAAATATCACTATACATACTTATAGTGAAGTTGACAGCGTTTCAGGTTTTGTTGGCGATTTTGAAGTTAAAATTCGCAAAAAACCAAGATTTGTTGACATGACTAAATGTACAGGCTGTGGTGCTTGTATGGAAAAATGCCCAATGAAAAGAACTCCAAGTGAGTTTAACCGTGGTCTTAACAATAGACCTGCTATCTTCACTCCTTTTGCTCAAGCTATTCCAAATGTGCCTGTAATAGACCCTAATGCTTGCATTATGCTTAAAACAGGTAAATGTGGTATTTGTTCAAAAGTTTGTCAAGCTGGTGCTATTGACTACAAACAAAAAGAAGAAATTATAACAGAAACTTACGGTGCTATTGTTGTTGCTACTGGTTTTGACACAATTAAACTAGATAAATACGACGAATATGCTTATAACCAAAGTAAAGACGTTATCACTTCTTTAGAACTTGAAAGAATTATGAATGCGGCTGGTCCTACACATGGCCATTTAGAGAGAATGTCAGACGGTAAAGCTCCTAAAAATATGGTCTTTATCCAATGTGTTGGCTCACGTTGTTCAGATAATAGAGGAAAAAGCTATTGCTCTAAAATTTGTTGTATGTATACTGCAAAACACGCAATGCTTATCCGTGATAAATATCCAGATGTTAACGTGCATGTTTTCTACATAGACGTTCGTACACCTGGTAAAAACTTTGACGAATTTTACAGACGTGCTGTTGAAGATTACGGCGTAGATTACATTAAAGGTCAAGTTGGTAAGGTTATTCCTCAACCAAATGGTCAGCTATTAGTTCAAGCTTCTGACCTTCTTGATAACAAACAAATTCTTATGGAAGCCGATATGGTTGTTCTTGCAACAGCTATCGAGCCAGAAGCTGGCGTTAGAAACATCGCTACAATGCTTACTGCAAGTATCGACACTAACAACTTCTTAACAGAAGCTCACCCAAAACTTCGTCCTGTAGAATCTCCAACTGCTGGTATCTTCCTTTCAGGTGTATGCCAAGGACCTAAAGATATTCCAGAAACAGTTGCGCAAGCAAGTGCTGCTGCTGTTAAAGCAATTGGACTTTTAGTTAAAAATAAACTTACAACTAACCCTTGTACTGCAAAATCTGACGAACTACGTTGTAACGGCTGTTCCGTTTGTGCTAATGTTTGCCCTTATGGTGCTATTAGCTACGAAACTAAAGAGATTAATGACCACGGTGTTCGTGAAACAAGAAGAGTTGCATTTGTTAACAATGCACTTTGTCAAGGTTGTGGTGCTTGTACTGTTGCTTGTCCATCAGGTTGTATGGATTTACAAGGTTTCTCAAACAGACAAATTTTAGCGGAGGTAGATGCAATATGTCGATAGAAAAAGAATTTAAACCTAAAATCGTTGCTTTCTGCTGTAACTGGTGTAGTTACGCTGGTGCTGACTTAGCAGGTAGTAGCCGTCTTGCATACCCAGCTGATGTTAAAATTATCCGTGTTCCTTGTTCTTGCCGTGTAAACCCAATGTTTATACTAAGAGCTTTTGAAAGAGGTGCTGACGGTGTAATTATTTGTGGTTGTCACCCAGGCGACTGTCACTACTCAACAGGTAACTATTATGCAAGAAGAAGAATGACACTTTTATATTCAATGCTTGATTATATCGGTGTTGAAAAAGGTAGAAACCGTGTAGAATGGGTTTCTGCTGCTGAGGGTGTAAAATTCTCTACAACTATGAATGATTTTGTAAGCACAATTTATTCACTAGGAGAAAACAGGAAATTGGGGGATCTAAGATGCAAGAATTAATTACAAGAGCAAAAGAACTACTTGCAGATGGAACCGTTAAACAAGTTTTAGGTTGGAGAAAAGGTGACTTAGCTTACAACCCAGAACCATTCTTCTTTACTAGCGAAGAATCTTTAAACGATTTTGTTTACAATGGTTTTTGTGGTGCAAATTTAAGTGGCTATATGATTAACGCTACTAAATTTGAAGGAACAACTTTAGTTTTCCTAAAACCATGCGACACATATAGCTTTAATCAACTTATTAAAGAAAACCGTGTTGACAGAGAAAGAACATATATTATCGGTGTTGGCTGTAAAGGCAAACTTAATATAGAAAACATTAAATCACAAGGCGTTAAAGGTATCGAAAGTATCTCTGGTGTTGAGCTTAGTGAGCCTTGCGATAATATTGAAATAAAAACAATTTATGGCGATAAAACTGTAACTTACGAGTCAGCAATGCTTGAAAGATGTTCAGTTTGCAAAGGCAAAGACCATATGATTTTTGACGAAGTTATTGGCGAAAGCAAAGATACTTCTTCAAAAGATAAATTTGCTGAAATTGCTGCAATTGAAAAAATGAATCCAGAAGAAAAATTTGCTTTCTTCCAAAAAGAACTAAGCAAATGTATCAGATGTAACGCTTGTAGAAACGTATGCCCTGCATGTACTTGTAGAAAATGTGTTTTTGACAGTGATAAATTTGACTCTGCTCAAAAAGCAAATGTTGATTCATTCGAAGAAAAAATGTTCCACATTATTCGTGCTTTCCACGTTGCTGGTCGTTGTACTGACTGTGGCGAGTGTAGCCGTGTATGTCCACAAGGCATTAGACTTCACCTATTTAACCGTAAATTCATCAAAGATATTAACGAGTTCTATGGCGATTTCCAAGCTGGCTGTGACAGTGAAACAAAAGGCCCTCTAACTGACTTCACATTTACTGATGTAGAGCCAAGTATCGTTTCAGAAAGGGGATAATGTATGTATAAAATAGCACTTGAAAATTTAGCTGCATTATTCAGCCTAATTAATGAAAACAAAGAGCTTTATGCTCCAATTAAAATCGGTGAGCAAGTTAATTTTGCGGCTTGGGACGAAAACAGTGAAGTAGATTTATTAACACTTAAAACTGTAAAATCTGCTAAAGATGCATTTTTTCCACAAAGTGAAACACTTTACACTTGTAAAACTGAAGATAATAAAATCACTTTCACTCCACAAGAACTTCAAGACCAACAATTTGTTATGTTTGGTGTAAAAGCTTGTGATGTAAGAGGATTTGAAGTACTTGACAGAGTATTTTTAGCTGACCCAATTGACACTTTCTATGCTGCAAGACGTTTTAATGGTATTGTTGTTTCCTTAGCTTGTAACGAGCCAGACGACAGCTGTTTCTGTAGTGTTTTTGGTATTGATGCTGCAAATCCAGGTGCAGATGTTGCAACTTGGATAGTAGACGGTGAGCTTTATTGGAACGCTTTAAGCGACAAAGGTATTGATTTAACTGAACAAGTTAAATCTGTTTTAGTTGAAGCTGATGAAGTAGTTGTTGAAACTAAAAAAGCTGAAATTAAAGCTATTACTGCTAAACTTCCTTATACTAATCTTTCACTTGAAGGTTGGAATGGCGATGCTTTAGAAGAAAAATTTGATGCTCCAAATTGGGAAGAATTATACAAAACTTGCTTAGCTTGTGGTACCTGTACTTTTGTATGCCCAACTTGTCAATGTTACGACATTAAAGACTACAAAGGCAACAAAAAAGTAGAGCGTTACCGTTGTTGGGACTCTTGTATGTATTCCGACTTTACAATGATGGCGCATGGTAACAACCGTAACAGCCAAATGCAAAGATTTAGACAAAGATTTATGCATAAACTTGTTTATTTCCCAGCTAACAACGACGGAATGTATTCTTGCGTTGGTTGTGGCAGATGTGTTGACAAATGCCCAGCATCACTTAATATAGTAAAAGTAATTAAATCTTTTCAAAATAACGGAGGAAATGTATAATGAGTCATCATGAATGTACCTGTCATCCAGGTTTTGAGCACGATACATTAATTCCTATGGTTGGTGTTATAACTAAAATTACACAACAAACTCCAGATGTAAAAACATTCCGTGTTGTTGGCAGAGATGGCAACAAATTATTTAAGCATATGCCTGGCCAATGTGCTATGGTATGCGCACCTGGTATTGGCGAAGGAATGTTCTCAATTACTTCTTCACCAACAAACAAGGAATATCAAGAATTCAGTATAAAACAATGTGGCGTTTTAACCGACTATCTTCACGCTTTAGAAGTTGGTGCAGAAATCGGTGTGCGTGGCCCTTATGGTAATAACTTCCCAGTTGAAGAACCAGCACTTAAAGGTCAAAACCTTTTATTTATAGCTGGTGGTATCGGCCTTGCTCCTTTACGCTCTGTTATTAACTATGTTATAGATAATAGAGAAAATTATGGAACTGTTGACATCGTTTACGGTTCACGTTCTGCTGATGATTTAGTAGGGCTTGAAGAAATTCAAAATGTATGGATGAACACACCAGGCGTTAACGTTCACTTAACTATCGACAGACCTCAAGAGGGATGGGATGGTAATGTTGGTTTTGTTCCTACATACTTAAAAGAATTAGGTTTAACAACTGACAAAGTAGCACTTGTTTGTGGACCTCCTATTATGATTAAATTCGTACTAGCTGGACTAGAAGAAATGGGATTCACTAAATCTCAAGCATGGACAACACTTGAACTTCGTATGAAATGCGGTGTTGGTAAATGTGGTAGATGTAATATTGGTTCAAAATTTGTTTGTAAAGACGGTCCAGTTTTCCGTTGTGACGAAGTTGACGAACTACCTAACGAGTATTAATTGAAAGGATTGGTTACTAAAATGCAAGAAATGGTAAATGTATATTTTAGTGGTAAAAAGTACAGTGTTCCTGCTGAATTAACAATTATGACAGCTATGGAATATGCTGGTTACACTATTAAAAGAGGTTGCGGATGCCGTCATGGCTTCTGTGGTGCATGTGCAACTATCTATAGAGTAAAAGGTCAAAACGAGATTAAAACATGCCTAGCGTGTCAAACTCAAGTTGTAGAGGGAATGTATGTTGCATCTATTCCTTTCTTCCCAACAGATAAAAAAACATACGACATCAACCAAATCAAACCAACAGAGCAAATTATGATGGAATTATATCCTGAAATTTACAGCTGTATTGGTTGTAACGCTTGTACAAAAGCTTGTACTCAAGGATTAAACGTAATGCAATACATTGCTTACGCACAAAGAGGCGAGTTCGAAAAATGTGCAGAAGAGTCATTTGACTGCGTAGGTTGTGGATGTTGTACAGTAAGATGCCCAGCAGGTATTTCTCATCCTCAAGTTGGTGTTTTAGCTAGAAGATTAACAGGTAAATATCTTGCTCCTGAAACTGCTCACTTAAAAACAAGAGTAGAAGAAGTAAGAGCTGGTGCATATGACGCACTAATTGAGCAAATTATGCAAAAACCAATTACAGAAATGAAAGAACTATACAACACAAGAGAAATTGAGAAGTAAGGAGGGTAACTAATATGATTACAGCAGAAATGCAAGCTTCTATAAAAAATGTTGAAGCTACAAGAGCAGAAAGAATGAAAAACGAACCTCGTCGTATGACAGCTGATGAAAAAACAACTCTTTTAGAGAATTTTCACCCTGACTTCCGTAAAGAAGGTTTTAAAGAAATTAAAGTTGGCGCTAATAAAGGCGAAAAAGCTCCAGCAGAACTTAGCGATTTATTACATTCAAACAGCCGTATTTTAGGCGTTGACATCAACCTAGACAAAGTTGACTATGATGTAGACGTACTTGTAATCGGTGGTGGTGGTGCTGGTTCATCAGCTGCTATCGAAGCACACGAAGCTGGCGCAAATGTTATGATAGTTACAAAACTTCGTATCGGTGACGCTAACACTATGATGGCTGAAGGTGGTATTCAAGCTGCTGACAAAGAAAACGACTCACCTGTTCAACATTATCTTGATGCTTTTGGTGGTGGTCACTTTGCAGCTCGTCCAGAACTACTTGAAAGATTAGTTATGGAAGCTCCTGATGCTATTAATTGGCTTAACGATTTAGGCGTTATGTTCGATAAAGATGAAGACGGCAGAATGGTTACTACTCATGGTGGTGGTACTTCAAGAAAAAGAATGCACGCTTGTAAAGACTATTCTGGTGCTGAAATTATGCGTACTCTTCGTGATGAAGTTATCAACAGACAAATTCCAATTGTAGAATTTACTTCTGCTGTTGAACTTATTAAAGACGAAAAAGGTCAAGTTGCTGGTGCAGTTTTACTAAATATGGAAACATACGACTACATGATCGCTAAAGCAAAAACTGTTGTTATTGCTACTGGTGGTGCTGGTAGACTTCATTACCAAAACTTCCCAACTTCTAACCACTATGGTGCTACTGCTGACGGACTTGTTATGGGTTACCGCGCAGGTGCTCCACTATTATATCAAGATACAATTCAATACCACCCAACTGGTGTTGCTTATCCTTCACAAATTTTCGGTGCTTTAGTTACTGAAAAAGTACGTTCACTAGGCGCTATGCTTGTTAACAAAGACGGCGAAGCTTTTATGCATCCACTTGAAACTCGTGACGTTGCAGCTGCATCTGTTATTCGTGAATGTTCTGAAAGAGGAATGGGCGTTGAAACTCCACTTGGTAGTGGTGTTTGGCTTGACACTCCAATGATTGAAATTCTAGGTGGCGAAGGTACTATCGAAGCTCGTATTCCTGCTATGCTTCGTATGTATATCAACTATGGAATTGATATGAGAAAAGAACCTATCCTTATCTACCCAACTCTACATTACCAAAACGGTGGTCTAGAAATCGGTGGTGAAGGTTATACAAAAGCTATTGACAATCTACTTGTTGCTGGTGAAGCTGTTGGTGGTATCCATGGTAGAAACCGTCTAATGGGTAACTCACTTCTTGACATTATTGTTTTCGGCCGTCAAGCTGGTAAAGCTGCTGCTGCAAAAGCAAAAGATGTTACAATTGGTACAATGACTTTATCACACGTTGAAGAATATGCAAAACAATTAGCTGATGCTGACGTAGCAACAGGTGATATTTCTCCATTACTTTTACCAAGATACGCAAGACACGAAAGATAATTTAAAATGAATAATAGGGGTGACATTTTGTCACCCCAATTGTACGGTACGTAGGTAATGTGCATAGGCATTGCGTAAATACAAAAACCCACAAAATTAACCGAAAGAGAGATAACAATATGCGTGAAATTCATGTAGACCAAATCATCGATGTAGTTGAAAAACTTTGCATAGATGCAAACAATCATCTACCTGGCGATGTTAAAAACGCTATTAAATGCTGTAGATGTGAAGAAGACTGGGATATTGCAAAAGGTGTTCTAGACAAAATTATTCAAAATTATGAAATTGCTGACAACGAAAGTGTTCCAATTTGTCAAGATACAGGTATGGCTTGTGTATTTTTAGAAATCGGACAAGATGTACATATCGTTGGTGGTAAACTTTCAGACGCTGTTGACGAAGGTGTTCGTCGTGGCTATGAAAATGGATATTTAAGAAAATCAGTTGTTAGTGACCCTATTCGCCGTGGAAACACAGGTGATAACACACCAGCTATGCTTTATACAGAAATTGTAGACGGCGAGCAACTTAAAATCACTGTTGGACCTAAAGGTTTCGGCAGCGAAAACATGAGTATGATTAGAATGTTCAAACCATCTGCAGGCTTACAAGGTATCAAAGATTTCATCTTAGAAGTTGTTGAAACAGCTGGTCCAAACCCTTGCCCACCTATGGTTGTTGGCGTTGGTATTGGTGGAACATTTGACAAAGCTGCTTTGCTTGCTAAAAAAGCATTAATGCGTCCGCTTGACTCATCTCACTCAGACCCATATTATGCAGATTTAGAAGTAGAAATGCTAGACAGAGTTAATATGCTAGGTATTGGCCCTCAAGGCTTTGGTGGTAAAACTACTGCTATCGGTTTAAATATCGAAACAATGCCAACTCATATTGCTGGTATGCCATGCGCAGTTAACATTAACTGTCATGTTACTCGTCACAAATCTCAAGTTATATAAGGGGGAATTTATAATGGAAAAACACATTACTTTACCACTTACACCAGAACTAGCAAAAACTTTAAAAGCTGGTGAAACTGTATATTTAACAGGCGAAATTTTCACTTCTCGTGATGCTGGTCATAAAAGATTATGCGAAATGCTTGAAAGAGGCGAGGAGCTTCCTTTCAATCCAGAAAACGCAACAATTTACTATGTTGGTCCAACTCCTGCAAAACCAGGTCAAGTTATCGGTTCAGCTGGCCCTACAACTAGTGGACGTATGGACGCTTATGCTCCTACAATGATGTCTGTTGGTGCTAGAGGTATGATAGGTAAAGGCGCTAGACTTCCAGAAGTTATTGCTGCTATGAAAGAATTTAGTGGTGTATACTTTGGTGCTATTGGTGGTGCTGGTGCACTGCTTGCTAAATCTATCAAAAAAGCAGAACTTGTTGCTTTCGAAGACTTAGGCGCAGAAGCTTTAAGAAGACTTTATGTAGAAGAAATGCCACTTGTTGTAATTATCGACAGCGAAGGTAACAATCTTTATATCAACGGTAAAAATGATTATCTTGCTAGTAAATAATCGAGTATAAAAAGGGGTATTTAAATGGACGCATATTTAGGTGGAGTTTTATCCACTATGTTATCTACAGTTTTTATTATATTTTTAATTTCAACCGTTGGTTATTTAATCGGTGGTATAGAAATTAAAGGTATTTCTCTAGGAACAGCTGGTGTGCTTTTAGTTGCTTTAATTTTTGGTGTTATAGCAAACCAAGTAAGCTCTTTTGAAGTTGCTGGTAGCACAGTTACACTTTATAGTGATAGTATTAAATCGCTTTACAGTATGGTTTCAAGCCTTGGTACTGCAATGTTTGTTACTGCTGTTGGACTTATTGCGGGACCAAAATTCTTCCGTAACTTAAACAAAAGTATGCTATCATATGTATTTATGGGAGCAGTGGTTATAGGACTTGGCGTTGTTGCTACTATAATAATTATTAAAGTTACTGGCATTTCATCTTCACTTGCTGTTGGTCTTTTAACTGGTGGCTTAACAAGTACACCTGGTCTTTCAGCTGCTAAAGATGCAGCACTTGACACAGACGCTGTAACAGCTGGCTACGGTATTGCTTATATTTTTGGTATTTTAGGTGTAGTTTTCTTTGTACAACTCGCTCCAAAAGTACTTAAAGTTAATATCGAAGAAGAAAGAAAAAGCTTTATTTCTGCTGGTTCAATTAAAATAGTTGAAAAAGCAAAAAAACTTAAAAAAATCGATACACTTGACTTTTTCCCATTTGTACTAACAATAGTACTGGGTAATATTGTAGGTGCTTTTAGTATTCCTGGCATTAACTTCTCACTAGGTTCAGCTGGTGGTACTTTAATTGTTGGTTTAATTGTTGGACATTTTGGACATATAGGCAATATCGACCTTTCTATTAATAAAAACACACTTAACTTCTTCCGTGAGTTAGGTTTGGTATTGTTCTTAGTTGGTGCTGGTATTCCAGGTGGAATAAGCTTTGTAAATTATGTTGAGCCACAACTTTTCATTTACGGTGCAATTTTAACACTTGTTCCTATGTTTGGTGGTTTCTTACTTGGCAAATACGTATTTAAACTAAGCATATTTAACAATTTAGGGTCTTTAACAGGTGGTATGACAAGTACTCCAGCACTTGGTACACTAATTTCAGTTGCTAAAACAGATGAAGTTGCAGCGGCTTACGCAGCAACTTATCCAATATCACTTGTTTTGATTGTATTAGCATCTAAAGCAATTGTAATGTTCTTATAAAATTCTGCTTATTTTAAAGCAGGTTCACATTATAAAAAAACTCAAATCTGATTTTTCAGATTTGAGTTTTTTGTTTTAAAATAAAGTGAATTCGTGATTAAACTGTTTTACTAAGTTTTCTACACGGTATAATGATAATTAAGAACGCTAAGGCAAATATAACACCGAATGCTATAAAGACGGTGTTAACACCAAATGCATCGGAAGCAACTCCACCAAAGAAACTACCTACAATTTGAGAAATGCTAAAAGTTGTTAATGTTAAAATAGTTTGAGAAGAACCTTTAAGTTCATCTTTAACAATGCTGTTTATGTAAATAGCTGGGAAAAATTCAAAACAAGCCATAAATGTAACAGCAGGAATATTAGCAATGATAACTGAAACTGCGTTTGTGCTAAACCCTAAACCAACCATTCTAAAAGCATTAAGTGCTAGACCTAATAAAATCCAATTCCAAATCGAAAGTTTAGGGTAAAGCTTTTTAGAAAAGAATAAGAAAGGAATTTCAAGAAAAATAGAAATTACAGTAATGACACTAATAGTACTGTTACTAATGCCAAGGTCGCCTAAATATTTTGTAAAAAATGAACGATAAAAAGCCGAACCTAAACAAGCTACAAATAAAATTATTAGTAGGAAAACAATCTTTTTATTTTTGAAAACTTCAGAAAATGAAGTTTTCTCTTTACCGTATTGATGCCCCTTAATTGGTGGACAGAAAAAAGCAATCAAGCCACACAAAATTGTAAGTATACCAATAATAAGATAAATTCCGTTAAGACTATTAACAAGTATAAATCCAATAATCAAAGCACCAATTTGATAACCAATAGTTCCCGACATTCTAATTGAGCCAAAAGAAGAACCTCCAATTTTTGCATTTTCAAGAGAAATAGTAGCAGAAATAGGGCTAACAGGGGAAAGAACAACACCGATTACGGTTAGAAGAATGAGTAAAGACATAAACGTGACTGCAAAATTAGCAAAGCAATAAAGCAAACCAGAAATAATGCAAGTGATAATTAACAAATTTCGTTTCAAACGAATTCTGTCAGAAATAATACCAAAAACTGGTTGAGCAATAATACAAATAGCTGCAGGGACAGACATAAATAAACCAATTTGGCTGTCTGTCATTCCAATTTCGCTTAAGTACTTTGAGGCAAAGCTCCCAATGCCTAAGGATACGAAATATATGCTATAAAAAGCATACATCGCGTAATTGTTGATTTTTTTCATATACAAACTCCTTAATATAGTTTGAGTTTATTATATCAAATTTAACAAAAAAATTCAACAATTATAAATTTATTTTATTTGTATGTTAATTCCATTTACTTCAACACCATCACTTACATCGATAAGTAAATATTTTTTACCATCAATTATTTGAGTTTTAATCTTGCTGTTTTGTTCAGGGGTAACTTTTATGCTGATATTAGGAGTTGCTATATCAAATTGCTTAGTATTAACTAAATTTCTAGGACGAATTTCAGTGTCGCTTCCGAATTCTTCATCAAACTTTTCATCAAAATTATCAACTTTTTCATCGGTGACACCACAGTCTTCAAGGATATTTTTAACTTGATTTTTAGAAACAAACAAAGGCTCAACTTCCTTGTTAACTTTATGAGTTTCAATCATTTCACTAAATTTATCGTGAATAGTTTGTACTAGTTCTAAATCGCATTCTTCTTCTAAAGTTTCAGTTAGTATATTTTGGAAAGTTTCTTTTTGAACACAAGCCATCATAGGTAAGTCAAGACCAAAAACAGAGTTAGAAAATTCTTCATTATCAAAATTTTTGGTGTAATAAATACTATGGTAAATATTAGTAGTTCTGTCTTCAAAACTTGGAAACATAAATCCATAGCTAGGTGACAAAGCAGAGTAGTTTCCTTTAGTGCTTTTAAAAAGTTCTTCTTCAAAGTTATAACTTATACTTGCTTTTGTTTCTTTTACAGGACAAATACAACATATAAAATAATTAAAAACTTCTGATGAAGCTTGTGAAAAACTTTCATCATTTTTAGATTTAAAAGTAATGTCATATTTGTCAAAAGCAAGTAAAATCAAATAGCTAGTTTCCATAATCAAACTATCTACAATTTTTTCATATAACCTGTCAACTTGCTCATCGTTTTTAAGTTCAGTTTTTCTAAGCTCCATTAACAGTTTATGCTCTGGGCTACTGACTACTTGGTCTGTTGTAAATTCTAAATCTATCAAGTTTTTTCCAATTGTGCCTGATAAAGCCTTTTTAATCAAAGATAAAAACATTTCTGTTTCGACTTCTTTCATCATGGACATTGGTTTTGTGAATTTAGATATGATTTCTTTTCTCTCGTTTACATAACAACCTAAAATATGTGTTATGTTATTTTGTTCTGATCTAAATCTTCTGCGTATTTCGGATACTTCTTTTTCTATCATAAAAAACCTCGTTAAATTTATAAAGTTTTAAAATTATAACACAAATAAGTAAAGTTTACAAGTTATTTGATAAGCTCACTCATTAGGTGATAAGTTCCATTTTCTTCTATAATTTTCATGTAGCGTGTAACTTCATTTGCAAAATTGTCAATTTTACTTAAATCAGTGCCCCAAAAATCAGTGTTCTGGCAAATTTTATGAACTAAATCTTCTGTTTTTAAGTTGTAATTTTCTTTGTAAAAGTTAGTAATATAATCATCATCATTAATGTCGTAGTCACTTGAAGTCATAGCTTTTCTATAAAACTCAATGTAAAAAGCAAAAGATGCTGTTATACATTTTGGTAATGTGTTAAATTTTTCTACATTTGCAAGTAAACTTGGTAAAACCCTTGCTTTCCATTTTGATGTTGAATTCAAAGTTATAGAAAGCAGTTCGTGGTCTATAAATGGATTTAAAAATCTATCAATTACAGAACCAGCAAATTCTTTTAATTCTGATTTATCTAGAGATAATATAGGGATAACTTCATCAAACATAACTTTGTTAACAAAACCACAAATAACATCATCTTCCATACAATCTCTAACAATTGTTTGACCAGCCAAATAAGCGCCCATAACCATAGTGGTGTGTGCACCGTTGAGTATGCCTACTTTTCTTTGTTTATATGGTGAGTGGTCATCTGTTACTATAATAGGTAAATTAGCTTTTTCAAACGGAATAGCCTCTTTAACCTTTTGATTTCCCTCAATTACCCACAAACCAAAAATTTCTGCAGTATCTATAAGTTTATCTTCGTAAGAATTACCTTTGTTAATTAAGTCAGCTTCATTTCTTGGGTAACCTGTTGCAATTCTGTCAACAAGTGTAGAGCAAAACTCATTTGCATTTGTAAGCCAATTGATAAAATCTTGTCCTAAATTCCACTTAGTAGCATGTTTAAGTACACATTTTTCAAGCTCTTTACCGTTGTTATCAATTAATTCACATGATAAAATAATAAATCCTTTTGTTTTATCACCACCGAAAATTTTATATCTTTCGTACATAAATCTTGTAAGTTTTCCCGGAAATGAGTTTTGTGGTTTGTCATCGAATTTCACGCTTTCATCATATGCAATTCCAGCTTCTGTTGTATTAGAAGAAATAAACTTTAGGTCAGGATTTTTTGCTACTGCTAAAAATTCGTCAAAATCATTATAAGGATTTATACAACGGCTTATAGAAGAAATTATCTTTTTCTTTTCAACACTTTCACCGTTTTCTGCTCCTCTAAGGTAAAGAGTGTAAAGCCCGTCTTGCTCATTAACAAAATCAGCTAAACCTTGGTTAATAGGTTGACAAACAACTACTTTACAATCAAAATCAGATTTTTCGTTCATCTCGTCTACAAAAAAGTCAACAAATGAACGCAAAAAGTTTCCTTCGCCAAACTGTAGCATGCGTTCAGTTCCAGTTTTCATTAAATATCCGCTATAGTTTTGTTCCTCTAATGTTTTATAATTTAATCTTTTCATAATAATCTCCCTTATAATGTAATTCCTGTTTTAAATATTGCCATATCATAATAACCATTCTGCTCAGATTTAACTAATTCACCGTTAGCCACACAGATAACTTTGTTAAATAGATTTTCGCCCATTACTTCAAGACTTGTCCCGTCTACCATTTCACCACAGTTAAAATCTATCCAGTTAGACTTTTTAGCATTTAAAGCACTGTTTGAAGAGATTTTAAGCGTAGGCACAGGACTTGCAAACGGAGTGCCTCTACCTGTTGTGAAAAGAACAATATGAGCGCCACTGGCTGAAAGTGCTGTTGATGCCACTAAGTCATTACCAGGTGCCCACAATAAATTAAGACCTTTTTGATTAACCTTTTGACCGTAGTCCAAAATATCAATAACATTGCATGAGCCAGATTTTTGTGTACAGCCTAAAGATTTATCTTCTAAAGTTGAAATTCCACCAGCTTTGTTGCCAGGTGAAGGATTTTCATAAACAACTTGATTGTGACTAATAAAATAATTTTTGAAACTGTTTATTAAATTTACAGCTTTAGCATAAGTTTCCTCGTCCTTACATCTGTTAAACAAAATAGTTTCAGCGCCAAACATTTCAGGGACTTCAGTTAATATGCTTGTACCACCGTGGTTTATTAAAATATCTGAAAATTTACCAACTGTAGGGTTTGCAGTAATACCAGAAAGTCCGTCAGAGCCACCACATTTTAAACCTATAACTAAATCGCTAACATCGCAGGCTGTGCGCTTGTTTTTGCTTGCATTTTCGATAAGTTCATCAACTATTTCAAGTGCAGTTTCAATTTCGTCTTCTACATCTTGCGCTATAAGAAACTTAAGTGAAGATTTATCATAATCGCCTAAATAAGGTTTGATTGTTTCAATTCCACAGTTTTCACAGCCTAAACCAAGAAGTAAAACGCCTCCAGCGTTAGGATGAACAGCTAAATTTGCTATAATTTTTCGTGTGTTTTCTTGGTCTTCGCCCATTTGAGAACAACCATAAGGATGAGTGTAAGCTATGACTTTTTGTACGCTACCTTTAATATTTTGGCTAGCCTTGTTAGCAATAGCTACTGCAACGCTGTTTACACAACCTACAGTAGGAATAATCCAAATTTCATTTCTTATACCAACTTTGCCATTTTTGCGTTTAAATCCATTAAAAGTACAGCTTTTTGTTGTTGTAGTGTTATTTAAATTTGGACTGTAAGTATATTCTAATGTGTTAGATAAATTTGTTACAATATTATTTGTGTGAACAATTTCACCTTTTCCAATATCCCTAACTGCTGTACCAATAACATGACCATATTTGTAAATATAATCACCTTTGCATATATTTTCACATGCAATTTTATGTCCAAAACTAACATTAGACAAAAGTTTTAGGTTGAATTTACTTATAAATTCATCTTTTTTTAAATCTTGTAACGCTACTATAACGTTATCATTGTCGCTGATTTTAATTGTTGTATCCATAACAGCCACCTTTATTATAATTTTAATATAAAATAATTTTAACAAATATTTTAATAAAAGTCAATTGTAACAAATTATTTGGTTATAATAAAATTAGGAATAAAAACAAGGAAGGTAACAATATGGCTAACAATGTACATTTAATACCACATATGCACTGGGACAGGGAATGGTATTTTACAGCAGAAGAATCTAGAATACTACTTGTTAATAATATGGATGAAATTTTTGAAATGCTAGAAAATAACAATAACTATCCATATTATATTCTAGACGGACAAACTGCTATTTTAGAAGATTATTTAGAAGTAAAACCAGAAAATAAGGAAAGAATAAAGAAGTTAGTTAAACAAGGTAAATTAATCATAGGTCCATGGTACACTCAAACTGATGAAATGGTCGTTGGTGGCGAGTCAATCGTTCGTAATCTATTATATGGCTTAAAAGATTGTGGGCAGTTTGGAAAACCTATGATGATTGGCTATTTGCCTGACTCTTTTGGACAAAGTGAAAAATTACCTCAAATACTAAATGGTTTTGACATAAAATGTGCGGTGTTTTGGCGTGGTAGCTCCGAGCGACATGGAACTGACAAGCATAATTTTTATTGGCAAGGAAATAATGACGGAAATGTCTTAGTTCACCTACTTCCATTAGGCTATGCTATAGGTAAATATCTTCCAACAGGCTTAAAAGAGCTAGAAAAACGTATGAACAAATACATGCCTGTGTTAGAAAAAGGTGCAGTTAACGATGAAATAGTTTTGCCAAATGGTCATGACCAAATGCCAATTCAGCGAAATATTTTTGAAGTAATCGAAACTTTACAAAAAATATATCCTAAGAAAAATATATTTTTAAGTAAATTTGAAAATATATTTAAAGAAACTGAAAAAAATCAAAATTTAGCCACATTAAAAGGTGAGTTTTTAGACGGTAAATATAGCAGAGTGCATAGAAGTATTTATTCCTCACGAGCCGATATAAAATCTGATAACACAAGAATAGAAAATAAAATTACTAATATTTTAGAGCCATTAGCAGTTATTGCTGATAGCCTTGGATTTAATTATGAACATGGGTTAATAGAAAAGATTTGGAAAGAAATGCTTAAAAATCATGCGCATGATTCAATTGGTTGTTGTTGTAGTGATAAAGTTCACAAAGCTATTAAAGACAGATTTTTTATTGCCGAAGATAAAACTGATGAACTTATAAAATTCTATAAAAGAAAAATAACAGATGCTATAAGCACAGATAAAAGTTTGGATAAATTAACAGTTTTTAATTTGCTTCCTTACAATAGAAATTCGGTTATAACTGCTGAAATTATTACTAAAATGAAAAAATTCGACTTAATTACAGCTGATGAAAGCAAAACCGAATATGAAGTATTAGAAAAAGAAATTGTTGACGCTGGACTTATCGACCGTCAAATAGTTCATTATGGCGATTACGACCCGTTTATTAGATACAAAATATTATTTCCAGACATAATTCCGTCCATTGGTTTTAAAACTTATTTAATAAAAGAAGGTTCAGACAAACCTGTTAATATATCTATTAAAAAAACAAATGAATTAGAAAATGAATTTTATAATATTACAGTAAACTTTAACGGTAGTTTGAATATTTTTGATAAAATAAAAGGTATAATGTATAGCGATGTTCTAATTGTTGAAGACGGCAGTGATGACGGTGACGGATACGACTTTTCACCTCTTGAAGATGATTTTATTGTAAATTCTAAAAATGTATTAGCAACTATAGAAATAAATAAAACTAAAAATATTTCTTATGCAAAAATTCATTTTACTATGGATATTCCAAGAAATTTAGATAGCCGTAAACTTAAAATTAGTGACAGTAAATTAAAGGTGAAAATTAATCTAAGTTTAGAAAATAATTCTAATATAATTAAAATAGAAACTGAAATTGAAAATAAATCAAAAGACCATCGTGTTAGAATGTTAGTGCCTAACAATCTTAAAACAGCATTTTCTGTAGCAGATAATCAGTTTGGCAATATAAAAAGGAATGTAATAGATGATGCGATAAATTATTGGGAAAAAGAAAATTGGGACGAAAGACCAGACAGTATTTACCCAATGCTTTCTTATGTCGCTACCGATAATGAGAATGGCTTAGCTGTTTTAACAAATTCAGTGCGTGAATATGAAATAATAGGACAAAATTTTAACACGATTGCTATTACGTTATTCAGAAGTGTGGGTTTTTTAGGCAAAGAGAATTTATTAAGGCGACCTAATAGACCATCTGGAATAAAACTTCCTACACCAAATTCTCAGCTTATAGGCAAACAAAGTTTCAGTTTAGCATTAACAACAAATAGTAAAACAATCGCAAGAACAGCCAAAGAATATTTGACACCACTTGTAAGCTATAATAAAATGCCTCATAACGCTATGAAGTTGAATAAATCAGCAGTAGAAGCGCCATACAACTATTCACTATTTAATATCGAAGAAGAAAATTTTGTTCTAAGTACGCTTAAAAAAGCTGAAAGTGAGGACAATTATGTTCTACGTGCATATCAAACAAGCTGTGAAAATTCAAAACCAGTTGTAAATCGTGCAATAATTGAATGCGAGCTTAATTTAAACGAAAATAAAATAGTAAAAACCAACAAAATCAATTTGCCTATCAACGTTGTAAAAACTTTTAGAGTAAAGAAAGGTTAAAATTATGAAAAGTTTTAAATATATAATTAAAGATGAATTTGGAATTCATGTTAGACCAGCTGGACTTTTAGTAAAAGAGGCAAAAAAACTTAATTCGAAAATATTTTTAGAAAAAGACGATGCAAAAATTGAAGCTACAAAACTTATGGCAATTATGTCAATGGGTGTAAAACAAGGTGATGAAATTTTAATTTCTGTTGACGGCATCGACGAAGACAGAGCGATAACTGCTATGAAAACTTTTTTTGAAAACAACCTTTAAGAGGTGCATATGGAAAAATATTTCGGAAAATCAGCACACAAAGGAATAGCTATAGGCGAAATTTTCGAGCTAGAAAAAGTGAATTATGAAATTAGTGAAACCAAAATTAGCAACAAAAAAGCAGAAATTGATAAATTTATACACGCACAAAAACAAGCTGTTTTAGAACTTCAAAATCTTTATAAACACGCTCTTAAAGAAGTTGGAGAAAATAATGCGACAATATTTGAAGTCCATCAAATGATGTTGGAAGATGAAGATTTTGTAGGTCAAATAATTAATTTTATTGAAGATGATAATTTTAACGCAGCATATGCAGTACAAAAATCTAGCGAAAATTTTGCAGATATATTTTTAAAAATGAATGATAAATATATGAACGACAGAAGTGCTGATGTTTATGATATATCAAAAAGGCTTATTAAAATTTTGCTAGGAAACGGCAATGAACAAAAAGAAATAACAAAGCCATGTATCGTTGTAGCAGATGATTTATCACCAAGTGAAACTGTGCAACTAGATAAAACTAAAGTGTTAGCGTTTGTTACAAGACAAGGTTCATTTAATTCTCACACAGCAATTTTAGCAAGAACCTTAGATATTCCAGCTATTGTTTCTTGTAGTGTAAGCTATGATATAAAAGGGAAAAATTCTATAGTTAATTCATTTGAAGATTTATTTATCGTTGAGCCAACAGATTTAGAACTTGAAAAAGCTAAGAAAATTATAAATCAACAAAACGAAAAAAATAAATTATTAGATGTTTATGTGAATAGAGAATGTCAAACGAAATCTGGTAAAAAAATAAAACTTTATGCCAATGTTGGAAGTTTGACCGACATGGATAAAGCCTTAGCAAACGGAGCAAAAGGAATTGGTTTATTTAGAAGTGAATTTATATATTTAGAAAAAAGTGAATTTCCAAACGAAGAAGAACAATTTACTATATATAAAAATGCTATTGAAAAACTAAATGGAAAAACATTGGTTATAAGAACTTTAGACATTGGTGCCGACAAGCAAATTGACTATTTTAACCTTGATAAAGAAGAAAATCCAGCTTTAGGGCTACGTGCAATCAGGTTTTGTCTTAGCAACGTAGAAGTTTTTAAAACGCAATTAAAAGCATTGATAAGGGCAAGTGCTTACGGTGAAATTTCTATCATGATTCCTATGATAACAAATGTTTGGGAAATTAAGAAAGTTAAGGGAATTATGAATAAAATCAAAGTAGATTTTAAAACACAAGGCATAAACTATGGAAATATATCATTTGGAATTATGATTGAAACCCCAGCTGCTGTAATCATTGCAGACGATTTAGCAAAAGAGGTCGATTTTTTTAGCATAGGAACTAACGATTTAACCCAGTACTGTTTGGCAGTAGATAGGCAAAACCAAAAGCTTGACATGTTTTACAACCCTCACCATAAAGCTATTCTTAAAATGATAAAAATGACAATTGAAGCTGCTCATAAAAATGAAATTTGGGTAGGAATTTGTGGAGAATTAGCGTCAGATTTAAGCCTAATTGAAACTTTTATAAACTACGATATTGACGAATTATCGGTTTCACCAAGCATGATTTTACCAGTGAAAAAGACAATTTGTGATTTAGATTAAAAAAATGGGTGAACTTTTTTGTTCACCCATTTTGCGTTAAAATTCAGTACGTTTAATAATTTGCTCTTTCAATTTATCTGATAAATATATAAAATTATCAGAAAATCCACCAACTCTTACAATAACATCTTTATGTTTTTCAGGGTTTTTAAGTGCATCAAGCAAAGTTTCTCTGTCTACTACATTAATTTGAAGTTGAGTTCCACCTTCAGAAAAATAAGTAGAGCAAAGTTGCTTCACTTTAAATCTACCAATTTCGTCTTGGAAATTCTTGCTGTCAAGCCTTAAATTTAAAACAGAAGTTCCAACAAAATTTTCTTGTGGTATAGCTAAAGTTGCTCCCATTGTAGAAGTAGGACCTTGCATGTCGCTACCCTGTGAAGGGCCAGCGCTGTCAGCTAAAACATCGCTGTCGCCACGTCCGTCAGGGGTAGCACAAACTTTATTACCAAAAGTTTCAGCAGCTATCCATAAAATTATCGCAGGCATAAAGTAACCGTTACCACGGTAACAACGGAAAGTCTTAATTTTATTTGGAATATAAGTCATTAAATCGGTTGTAATTTCATTAATTTCAGTATTAAAATTACCATATTTTTCAATATTTAAAAAATCTTTTTGAAGTTTTTCAAAACCGTCATAATTTGTACTTAAAGCTACTAAAATATCTTTTTTAGTTACACCTTTAAGCTTACCCTTAAAAAATTGCTTCATAGTATAAAGCGAATTTATAGTATTAGTTGAACCATAAATATTAGTTGAGTCAAAATTATATTTAGTTCCACCGTCAGCATAGTTTTTTGCACTGCCCATACAATCTGTAAATAATGTTCTTAAAGGAAAAGGGTTATGTTTCCCATAAGCATGTTGTCTTAAATTTATTTGTGTTTTCATATCTTCGAGGCTTACATCTAAATCACGAATAAACTTGCTGTAGAAATCATCATAATTTTCGCTACTCATAAGTTCATTAAAAATTGTGTTAGAAAAAATATCTAGCACATTAAAAGCAGTCCAAATAGAGTCGCAACAGCTTTTTCCTTGTATCATAACTTCACTACAGCCACCAAAAACATAGTTAACAGCATCTTCCATTGGCACATTATATTGGTTTACTAGTCCGTTTATGTACATTCTTTCATTTACAATAGCTGGCTGAGTGTAACCTTTTGATGTGTTATCTAAATATAAATCCCAAAGTTTTTGTGGCATGTCTTCACGAACACGCAAGCTCATATTTGGTGAGCGAATACCACCAATTGCTTTAACGCAAATTTCAGTAATTTTGTTGTAATCAGCAGTACCGTCAGCTTTGCTACCGCCAACGGTTACATGTGTTGTACCTGGGTGACCTAGCCTTTTTTCAATAGTAGAAAGCATAGAGCGTATGCATTTGTATGCAAAATCTTCGTCAACTGTTTCATCGCTCTCAAAATAAGGGTACAGCATTTTATCAATTCTACCTGGCTCAAAACAATTGCAAATAAACATTAAACTGTCAATAGTTATAAAAGCCTCATAAAAATTAGTAGCAGGGGAAAGAGGAACTGTTTTTGTAGCGCTTATCAGTCTAAGCAAGTCTTCATCAGGGTTTTCTATTTCTGTTAAAGATTTATTATAATTTTCGCAAAATTCAGTTATACCCTCGGTTAAATCTAACATAGCGTTATAAAACTGAATTTTTTCGAAGTCAGTTTCGGTTTCCAAAGCTTTTAGAGCGTCTTTTTTATAACCTATAATTCCGTTTTCAAGTACATACTCAAAGTCTAATATATGATGCAAACCATAATGAAGCCAACGAACATTACTAACATCGTGTAAAGCGTTTTCGCTGTTTGCCATAACAGCTTTTTTTATCTCAAATTCTAAAGCGTTATTAGTTTCTATTTTGCTAAATTCATCTTTATTAACAACGCAAACACCGTCAGGGTTAACATAACAAACATTATTGTCACGCATTAAACCATTCATATTATTTTTATTATCAGCATAAACAATTTGACCTTTAGAATAACATGGAAGCTTAGCACTTTCGAACATGTATCTTAAAGAACGAGATGCACGTCGTTGGTAAGTTTCATTTAAATTTTTATAGTAAATAGCAGCAGAAATAAAGCCGTTTTTCTTTAAAAATCTACTATGTGCAGATATTTCATAATCGTTTTCAATGGAATTAATAGCTTTCATAGAAATTCTCCTAAAATATTTTTTTGTTATTGTAAATTTTATATTTTTATTATATAATTTATATATAATTATTAGAAAGAGTGAAGAATATGGAAAAAACTAACATAATAGTCTTTATGACTGACCAACAAAATGCAGAAACTGTTTATAAAAACAACAGAGCTAAAACACCTAATTTAGACAGATTTTTAGATCAATCTACACATTTTACACATTGCTATACAACATCACCACACTGTTGCCCTAGTAGAGCTACATTTTTTACTGGTCTTTACCCATCTGAACATGGTGTATGGAACAATGTAGAGGTTGATAACACACTTTCTAGAACAGTTTTTGACGGAATAAAAATGTTCCCTGAAACTTTAAAAGAAAATGGATATAACACAATTTTTTCAGGCAAATGGCATGTAAGTGCTTATGATGGTCCATTAGATAGAGGTTTTGATAAAGTTCTTCGTGAGTATATTTCAAATTATGGACGAATGAAGCCTTGCAACAAAGCTTTTTGTAACGATTGGGAAAAAGTTTATATTAAAGAAAAAGCAATTGATAAAAATATCAATAAAGATAATAAAGAGTTTGGTAGAATTTTACGTGAGGGATACCCTACATATTATCAATTTGGAACAGATGAAAACCCATTCGGTGATACAGATACAGTAAATCTATCTTGTGAATATATCGAAAATTACCAAGATGATGAACCGTTATTTATGTATATTGGTGCAACAGGGCCTCATGACCCTTACTGCGTTCCACAACAGTTTATTGACTTGTACGACATTGATGAAATTGAACTTCCTAAGAGCTTTTATGACAAAATGGAAGACAAGCCAGCTCTTTATAGAAGAACAAAAATGCAGTTTGATTTAACAGAAGCTGAACATAAAGAAAGTATTAGAAGATACCTAGCTTTCGTTTCTTATGAAGATTATTTGTTTGGTAAAGTGATTGACAGTATAGAAAAAAGTTCAATCAAAGATAATACAGTTGTTATGTACACCACTGACCACGGCGATTATCTTGCTAATCACGGCTTGTGGGCAAAAGGTTTACCTTGTTTTAAAGAGGCTTACAATATTCCTACAATCATTAGAGGAAAAGGCTTTGCGCAAGGCGTTACATGCGACAAATTAACTTCAATTTCTGATTTTGCTCCGACAATTTTAGATATTGCTGGTGTTACTGCTGAAACAAAAATGACAGGTAAATCTTTAGTGCCACTTTTAAATGGAACTTGCGAAGATAATTTTAGAGAAGAAATTTTTACACAAACAAACGGCAATGAAATTTACGGTATTCAAAGGGCTGTCTGGAATAAAAAGTGGAAATTTGTATACAATACATTCGATTTTGATGAATTATACGACTTAGAAAACGACCCAGATGAACTCCATAATTTGTTACCAAACGAAGATTATAACGAAGTGGTAAAAGAAATGCTTAAAAAAATATGGACATTTGCTAAAGATACAAAAGATGCTTGTACTTGCCCATATATTATGGTTGGGCTTGCACAATACGGTCCTGGAATAATTTTAGATTAATTACTAAACATCAAAAAACATATTATCCATATATTCTTGCATGAATGTTTGAGAAGTTGCTAAATCCAAAAGGTTAACCCCTTTTGAGTAACTTCTCACTTCATCAATATTGTTTTTGTTTAACAATATCATTTGCGCACCAGTAAGTGCTGCGTTGCCAAGCAAATTAACTTTAGGAACTAATTCGTTTGGAATTAAACCAATTTTGCCAGCATTGATTAAGTTTAAATAACTGCCGAAACCACCAGCGATATGTAAAGTGTCAATTTTGTCAAAAGACAACTTGCTGTCCTTTATAAGTGTAACTAGACCGGCACAAATTGCACTTTTGGCAAGCTGAATTGCACGAACATCTTGTTCGCAAATTCCAACACCGTTTGACAAAAGGAAAGTTAAGCCGTCGTCTTTAACGAAGTTTTCGGCAAAATCATTTGTTTCTTCCATTCTGCCAGTGTCGTCAATTATTTCTAAATCTAGCATTGTAGATATGCTGTCGACTACGCCGCTTCCACAAATACCTTTAGCCTTAACATCACCTATAGTGGAAATTTCTAGGTCGCCATTTTTTACAGATACAGTTTGAATAGCACCTGTTACTCCATACATACCGTGTTTTATGCCAACACCTTCAAAAGCTGGACCAGCTGCTGTAGAACAACAATATAGTTTGTTTTCGTGCCATAAAGCCATTTCGCCATTTGTACCAATATCAACCATGATGTTGGTTTTTTCTTGTTTGGTTATTTTACTTGCTAAAATTGCAGTTGTAATATCAGCGCCAACAAATGCAGCTATACAAGGTGGTAAGTATATTTTACATTTTTGTGACAAAGTAAGTCCAGAAAAATTACCACTTACAAATTCATCGCCTAAATAATCAGCTTTAAAAGGTGCAGCAGACAAAGGCTTGCAATTTCTACTTGTTAGTAAATAAAGCATTACAGTGTTGCCAGTGATAACAGCAGCGTCAATATCATTTATAGATATATTAAGTTTAGCAGTTAAAATTTCGGTTAAATAATTTATTCCACCTATAACTTTATCTGCAAGTTCATCAGTTTTACCGTCTAATTGTTGCTCTATTCTGCTAATTACATCAGCGCCATAAGCAATTTGGGGGTTTTTGATGTTTTCAGTTGCTAAAACTTCTTGGCCGTGTAAAATACAAGCTGATAATGTCGTAGTACCAATATCAACAGCAAGACCATATTTTTCAAACATAGGGTTATATTCATCAATTTTTACAGTAATTTTATTATCAGCTGTTTGCAAAGTTTGTTCTTTCTCTTCGAGAGTTAACGTGCAATCACCTAAAATATGAGTGCAACAAGCAAGGCGATAGCCTTCTTCTAGTAAAGTTCCTAAACTAAGTTCGTTTGTTGAAACTTCAGAAATTTCTCCATTTACATGCACTAGACATTTTTTGCAAATACCTTTTTTTGCGCAAGGGTAATCGGTATGTACGTGATTATCGTCTAATATGTCAGAAATTAAAGTTCCTTGTGAAACGGTTATATTTTTAACAGTTTCACCTTTTTTTATAGTTACATTATAATTCATGTTATGCCTCATTTTAATAAAATTACACTGAAATATGTAACGGTATTTTCGCCGTTAATATATTTTAAATTAGTTTTTTTAGCTAGGTCACTTACAGCTATACCGTAAGCTTCTAAAGAAGCCATAGAAAGAGTTGGGTGAACACATGGTTTACCAATAGTAATAGTACAAGTTTTGCACAAATCACAGCCACCAGAGCCTAAATGTAAAAACTTATCATTGTCAATAGTGTCAAGTAAATGCCTATGAACTTTTTGAGAAACCACTCGGTGTTCGTCGCCACTTTCAAGCATACCCTCAATGTCATAACTGTCTTCAATGTCGTGTATAGTTTGGTAAACTATAGCAGTTTCATAAGATTTTGCTTTGCTAATTAAATCGTGAATGTCACCAACATGTGGTGGACATGTCCAGTATTTGCCAAGTTTACCACAAGCGTTGCTTTCACAAGCTTTTCTAAATTCAGGTTCAAATACAATTTTGTCAACAGTTGTAATGCCTATATTATCAGCACCAACTGAAGAAATCCAATCCATAATATCCATAAAATACCTCATAATTTATTTGTTAAGTATACATCGAATTATACATCTTTTGTGTTTTTTTTGCAATAGTTTTAAGTAATTATATATAAAAAGAACCTTTCGTGTGAAAGGTTCTTTATTGTTTTGCTATTAAATTGATTTTTTATATTTATCTACAATTAAATTAGCACATTTGTAAATGTCGCCACCACCAAGAGTTAAAATTAAATCATTTTCATTTGCGTTTTTTATAACAAAATCACTTATTTCTTCAAAACTACCTAAATGATGAGAATTAGGAATTTTAGAGCTTATAGCTTCTGTTGTTATTCCATAAATATTCTCTTCACGAACTGCTAAAATATCTGTCAAAATAAGCTCTTGTGGAATAGACAAAGCTTTTATAAAATCTTCTAAGAACATATAAGTTCTTGAAAAAGTATGTGGTTGAAAAATAGCCCAAACTTTATTATAACGCATAGAAATAGCAGAGCTTAAAACTGCTGTAAGTTCTGTTGGGTGATGAGCAAAGTCGTCGGCAACAGTAACACCGTTAAATGTTCCTAAAATTTCAAAACGTCTGTGAACGCCACTAAACTTGCTAAGGCTAGTTACAATACTTTCACAGTCTACACCTAAATAATGACATGTAGCAAAAGCAGCAAGTGCATTTTGCATATTATGTTTACCTGGAACAACAAGGCTTATTTCACCTAAGTTTTCGCCGTGGTGCATAACTATAAAGCTTTTAAAAGCACTACCTTTTTCACTTGTTTCTACAGGGTAATAATCGTTAGTTTCATTTATTCCAAAAGTTATATGTTTGGTGTTTTCACAAGCTTTTAAAGCGTTTTTGTCATCACCATTTACAACAATCATATCACTTGTCTGACAGGCGAATTTACTAAACGATTTAACTACATTGTCTAAAGTTTTGAAGTAATCCAAATGGTCAGCTTCAACATTTAAAATCAGTGAAACACTTGGGAATAGCTGTAAAAAAGTGTCTACATATTCGCAAGCTTCGCATACCATGTAAGAACTTTTACCAGCTAAGCCATTGCCACCTATTGTAGGAAGTTTACCACCAATAATTGCACTAGGGTCTTTACCAGCACCTATTAAAATTTCTGTCACCATAGAAGTGGTTGTAGTTTTGCCGTGAGTACCAGAAACAGCAATAGAGTTTTCAAACCTTTTTGTAAGCATACCTAAAACAATAGAACGCTCCAAAACAGGAATTCCTTTTTCAATAGCCGCAACAATTTCAGGGTTGTCTTGTTTTGCAGCAGCTGTATAAACAACAAGTTCAGCATCGCCAATGTTTTCTGGTGAGTGACCTAAATAGACAGGTATGCCATAAGTTTTAACTCTATCTAAAGTATCAGACTCATTTTGGTCTGAACCAGAAATTTGGAACCCAGCAGAAATAAGAATTTCAGCCATAGGGCACATGCCAGAGCCACCAATGCCGATGAAGTGTATTTTTTTCACATTATCTAAAATATTTTCCATAATATATATTAATCTCCTTATTTGAAAAGAAAAGTTTGTTTATTGAACTTATATTATATAACTTTTTAGGTGAAAAATAAATAGAATTTTGAAAAAAAGCAAATATTTATTAAAAAAAACAAATACACAGTTTGTTTTTGTTAACATACTATGTATTATTGCCTATGTTTAGCATTTGAAAGGTTGGTTATTATTTTGAAATCAGTTTTTGGAATTTTAGGAGGAGATAAAAGACAATTATATTTAGCTAATTCATTGCAAGATGATGGCTACAAAGTTTATATATGTGGATTTGAATTGTCAAGCGAAACAAAAGGTTTAGAAGAAGAAAAGTTAACAGCATTTTTAAACAAATGCGATAATATTATACTTCCATTGCCATGCACAAAAGATGGAGTAAATATTTTTGCACCTTACAGCTGTAACGACATTCCTATGAATGATTTTTTAATTAAAAAGTTAGAAAACAAGATAGTTTTTGGAGGATATTTAAATAAACTTATAGATGAGAAAGATGAAAAATGGAAAAATATAAAACTTCATGATTATTATATGCGTGAAGAGCTTGCCGTAAACAACGCAGTTCCAACAGCAGAAGGAGCTATAAGTTTAGCTATAACCGGACATGGGGGAATACTTAATTCAAGCAAATGTTTGATAGCAGGCTATGGTAGAATTGGAAAAATACTTACTAAAAATTTACTGGGACTTGGTGCAAATGTATATGTAGCAGCAAGAAAAAAACACGACTTTGCAATGATTAAAGCTGTTGGCGCTATGCCAATTAAATACCAAGATATAAGAAAAGAGTTCGACATTATTTTTAACACTGTCGAACATTTAGTTATAGATAAATCAATTTTGTCAAAACAAAGTGCAGATACTGTTATAATTGAGCTTGCATCTTTCCCAGGTGGAATAGACAGAAAAACAGCAACATTAAACGGTATAAAGATTATAGATGCACAGTCACTTCCTGGGAAATATTCACCAAAAGCCACAGGTGAATTTATTAAAGAGGCGATTTATAACATAATGGAGGAAGAGTATGATTAATTTAGGTTTTACCCTTTGTGGGTCTTTTTGTACATTTTCAAAAGCTATAGATTTAATGAAAAAATTAAGCGATGAATACAACATTCACCCAATAATGTCAGAAAACGCATTTTACACAAGTACAAGATTTGGCAAAGCAGAAGAAATAAACGCAAAAATTGAAAAAATATGCGAGAAAAAAATAATTCACAGCATAAGTACAGCTGAACCATTAGGCCCTAAAAATATTGTAGACGCAATGGTTGTGGCACCTTGCACAGGCAATACTTTAGGTAAAATTTCTTTAGGTATTACCGACACTGCTGCCACAATGGCTGTAAAATCATGCCTTAGAATTGGAATTCCTGTTGTGCTTTGTATTGCAACTAATGACGGTTTAGCGGCATCTTTTGCAAATATAGGAAAGATTATGAATACAAAAAATATTTTTATTGTTCCACTTGAACAAGACGACCCAATTTTAAAACCTAATTCATTAGTAAGTGATTTTTCAAAATTGCCAGAAACTTTGAAATTAGCACTTGACAAAATTCAAATTCAACCACTAATTTAATTTTCGCCTTTCGTATATTTATAAACTAAAGTTCATATTAATTTATAAAAAACGAAAGGAAATGAGTATGAATTTTCATAGTAATGAGATTAAAGATGTCATGGAAAAACTTGGTTTAAAAGACCAAAACGGAATAACTAACGCACAAGCGAATAAACTTTTACAAAAATATGGAAAAAACGAAATTAAAGATAGCAAAAAACAGGGGGTATTGATAAAATTTTTAGCACAATTCAAAGATATTTTAATTGTAATTTTGTTAATATCTGCTGGAGTTTCATTATTTGCTTCGGTTGTAAGTGGAGAAAATGAGTATTATGATTTTATTATAATTCTTACTATAGTATTGTGTAATGCGATAATCGGCACTATTCAAGAATGCAAAGCTGAAAAAGCAATAGAGGCACTAAAAGATATAAGTTCCCCTACGGCTACTGTTTTCAGAAGTGGAAAAAAGACCACAATAGATAGCAGAGATTTAGTTATAGGGGATATTGTACTTGTGAAAACTGGCGATATTGTTCCAGCTGATATAAGGCTTATTCAAAGTGTTGAGCTAAGTTGTGATGAAAGTTCGCTTACTGGTGAATCTATTGCTACAGAAAAAACTCACTTAGCGATTTTTGCAGTGAATGCACCGATTTCAGAAAGAAAGAACATGCTTTTTTCAGGCTGTGGGGTAAGTTCAGGTCACGGAAAAGGTATAGTTGTAAATACTGGCATGAATACAGAAATAGGAAAAATAGCAACCATGCTACAAAGTGAAAGTTCACCCGAAACTCCACTTCAAAAAAAGCTAAACAAAACAGGAAAGGTTTTAGGGTTAGCTGTAATTTTGATATGTGTTGCAATTTTTGTGCTAGGCTTATTTAAAAATATCGAAATATTAGAAATGATTATGATTTCAATAAGCTTAGCAGTTGCAGCAATACCAGAGGGCTTAACTGCTGTTGTAACAATTGTTCTTTCCATGGGTGTAAAGTCAATGGCAAACAAAAAAGCAATTGTAAGAAAACTGCCAGCAGTTGAAGCTTTGGGCGCTGTAAATGTTATTTGCTCTGATAAAACAGGAACTTTAACACAAAATAAAATGACTGTAGTAGCAGTTACAAATTCTAAAGAAATTCTCAAAGAAGATGATGAACAAAGAAAATTAATTCTAGGTTTAGCTTCTCTTTGTAATAACGCAGAAATTACAAAAGAAAAGAAAAGCTTTGGAATGCCGACAGAAGTTGCAATAATTAAAGCTTCTGCAAAAATAAGAGAAGAAATGCTAAAGGCGCTTCCAAGAGTTGGCGAAATTCCATTTACTTCTACTAGAAAAATCATGACAACTGTACATAAAAATCAAGATAATTACACTGTAATAACAAAAGGTGCGCCAGACTTTATACTTAAACTTTGTAAATACATATTAATTAACGGTAGAATTGTACCACTTAATACAAATCATATAAAAGAAATTGAAAAATTAAATAGTTCCATGGCTAAAAACGCTCTAAGAGTTTTAGCAGTTGCAAAAAAAGAAATTGCTGACATAAATGTAAGCGACAAAGAACTAGAAAAAGATTTATGTTATTGTGGATTAATTGGTATTGAAGACCCACCTAGAAAAGAAGCTAAAAGGGCAGTTGAGCTTTGTAAAAAAGCAGGCATAACAGCTGTTATGATAACAGGCGACCAAACTGATACTGCTTTAGCTGTAGCTAAAAGAGTTGGAATTTATGAAGATAAATATAAATTTATGACAGGTGCTCAGCTTAGTGAAATAACAACCGAAGAACTTTCAAAAAAATTAGACGAATACAGAGTTTTTTCACGAGTATCGCCTGAAGATAAAGTTAAAATTGTAAGAGCGTTCCAAATTAGAGGCGACCTAATTGCAATGACTGGTGATGGAATTAACGACGCACCAGCACTAAAAGTTGCTGATATAGGGTGCGCAATGGGTAAAAACGGAACAGAAGTTGCTAAATCTGTAGCAGATATGATTTTAATTGACGATAATTTTGCAACAATTGTAGAAGCAGTTAAAGAGGGAAGAGGGATTTACAGTAACATTAGAAAAACGGTTCACTTTTTGCTTTCTTGTAATACTGGTGAAATTTTACTAATATTATTAGCGTTTTTGTTAGGTTTACCAGTTCCACTTTTAGCAACACAAATTTTGTGGGTGAATTTAGTAACAGACTCTTTCCCTGCACTTGCATTAGGTGCTGGCAGGGCAGACGATAAAATTATGGAGGGCGCATTCCAAGAGGGCAACAAAGACATTCTTTCAAAAGATATGTGTTATTCGATGCTTTTAGAGGGGGGATTTATTGGAATAATTTCTCTGATAGCATTTATTATAGGCCGTGGAATATTCGACACCGACATTACAAATCCGATTATTGGCAGAACAATGTGCTTTGCAGTTCTATGTTTATCGCAACTTATACATAGTTTTAACATATCCAACACATTTAGTTTATTTTCAAGTAGTAGAATAAGAAATAAATGGCTGAATTACAGTTTCTTGCTTTGTTTTATACTTTTGGTAGCTGTTATTGCAATACCTAGCCTAAATTTAGCTTTTAAAACTGTAAATTTAAGCGTATTTCAGTGGAATATAGTTATAATTTTGTCTTTAATTCCTTTAATTGTGTGCGAAATTGAAAAATTTATGGATAAAATCTTTTCAAAAATGAAAAAATAAGATATAATATAGATAATAATATGATGGAGAAATAAAATATGAGAAAAACTAAAATTATTTGTACTTTAGGCCCTTCTACAGACGACGAAAATATTTTAAGACAATTAGTAATCAACGGTATGGACGTTGCTAGAATAAACATGTCACACGGAAGTTATGAAGAACAACGTGTTAGGGCAAATATGGTAAAAAAAATACGCGAAGAATACAATAAACCAGTTGCTTTATTGCTTGATACAAAAGGACCGGAAGTTAGAACTAAATCTTTTGCTAAAGGCAGAGTAATGCTTGAAGACGGTCAAGAGTTTACACTAACAACAAGAGAAGTAGACGGAGATGAAACAATTTGTACTGTAACTTTTGCAAGCCTTCCAAACGATGTTGAGAACGGAACAAATATCTTAATAGATGACGGTTTGATTGCTATGCATGTTATTAGCAAAAATGAAACAGACGTTGTTTGTAAAGTTATAAACGGCGGGCCTGTTTCTAACAATAAGGGTATCAATATACCAGGATGCAAACTTTCTATGCCTTACGTAAGCCAAAAAGATAGGGAAGACATCGCTTTTGCAGTTAAAGAAGATTTTGACTTTATAGCTGCTTCATTTGTTAGAACTAAAGAAGACGTTTTGCAAATTCGTGAAGAACTTCAAAAAAATCTATGTGATGATATAAAAATTATAGCTAAAATCGAAAACGGTGAAGGTGTAGAAAATATCGATGAAATTATTCGTACTTCTGACGGAATTATGGTTGCAAGGGGCGACATGGGTGTAGAGCTTAATTTGGAAGATATTCCTGTAATTCAAAAACGTTTTATCGCAAAATGTGTAATGGCTGGTAAACAAGTTGTTACAGCTACGCAAATGCTTGAATCAATGGTTAAAAATCCACGTCCTACTAGAGCTGAAGCTACTGATGTTGCTAATGCTATTTATGACGGAACAAGCGCAATCATGCTTAGTGGAGAAACAGCTGCTGGTAAATATCCAGTTCAAGCGCTTAAAACTATGTCTGTTATAGCAAAAAGAGCCGAAGATGACATAAACTATATTTCTAGATTTAGAAAACGTAATGTCAAGGAGCATATAGACGTAACTAACGCTATTTCTCATGCAACTTGTACAACTGCTCACGACCTTGGTGCTGCAGCTATTTTAACAGCTTCAAAGACAGGTCAAACAGCAAGATTGATTTCAAAATTCAGACCAAATTGTCCTATAGTAAGTGGAACTTCTGACCCTAAAGTATTAAGACAAATGAATTTGTCTTGGGGCGTTTTGCCAATTTTAATTAAAGAAGTTAGAGAGTCCGACAAGTTATTCGACCATGTTGTCGAGGTTGCTCAAGCTGAAAATTATATTAAAAGTGGGGATATTGCTGTTATAACAGCTGGTATGCCATTAGGTGTTTCAGGTACAACAAATATGTTGAAAGTGCATTTAGTTGGTAATATTTTAGTCGAGGGGCACCCAGTTAATGACGGTATTGTAACTGGTAGACTTTGTGTTTGCAACAACGAGGAAGACGCAATTAAATCTTTTCGTGACGGCGATATTTTAGCAATACCAAGTACTTCTAATAACATTATTTCAATTTTAAGAAAAGCGAAAGGTATTGTTACTGAAATTGACGGAGCAAATTCTCATGCAGCTGTAGTAGGGTTAGCGCTTAATAAACCAGTAATTATTGGCGCAAATAACGCAACTCAAATTTTGACTTCTGGCACAATGGTAAAACTAGACGCAAAAAAAGGAATAGTTATCAACGTAAAAAAATAATATAACAAAAACTCAAATCTGAATTTACGCAGATTTGAGTTTTTTTATATTAAGATATATTGTAGAATATTATTTAGCCCAAGGATTAGCTGTGAAATTGCCACCTCTAGCCCATTTAAGGTAGTTTAGTGCATGAATTTGTCCAGTTGTTTCCCAATCTTTGCAGTAAATAGGGTCGTGGTAACCTTCAACACATAAGTTTCCTTTATAACCGTTTTGATAAAGTGTAAAGAAAATATCACGCCAGTTAGTATCACCAAAACCAGGAGTTCGCATGTAAGCGAATTGCTTTGCACCGTTTACACCAAAATCTCTAATGGCTTCTTTGTCAATAGTAGCATCTTTGCCATGTATATGAACAATTTTGTGAACCCAGTTTTTTAGATTGTTGATAGGGTCTATAAGTTGACCCATTTGATGTGCTGGTTCCCACTCAAGCCCTAAATTGTCAGCTGGAACTTGTTCAAACATCATTTCCCAAGCACGAGCATTGAAAGCGATGTTTTCTTTAGCACTTTGCCAAGAACCACCCATAGGACAATTTTCAAGTGCAATTGTAACGCCTTTGTCAGCAGCGTATTTTGTAATCTCAGTGAAAACTTCTTTGAATTTAACCATAGAGTCTTCAACGGGTTGTCCGTTGTAAGCACCAGCAAATGTGCTTATGATGTTAGTGTCAAATATGTGAGCAACATCAATGCATTTTTTAAGCTCTATTATGTCATTCTCTCTTTGAATAGGATTGCAGTATAAGCCGAAAGTATTAACAGAAACACGACCATCAATTTTATCCATTACTTTTTTAGCATATTCGTTTAAATCGCCTTCGCATAATTTCATGTGAAAGTTGATTTCTAGAGTTTCAAAACCTAAGTCAATCATAGGGTCAATCCAATCAAAAGCAAATTGTCCAGGTATCAAAGTGCCAATTTTTATTTCGTTCATAATAATACTCCTAAATTTATTTATATTAATAATTTAACATATTACAGTGAAAAATACAAGTTTATTTTATAAACACAAAAGAAATAAAAAACGTAATTTTTTTTATAAAAAGCCTTGACAAATGACTTTAAATAGTGTATTATAAATAAGTCGCTAAGAGGCGACAGTATGGGGGCATAGCTCAGCTGGTTAGAGCACCTGCCTTACAAGCAGGGGGTCATAGGTTCGAGTCCTATTGTCCCCACCATATATGGCCCGGTAGTTCAGTTGGTTAGAACGCT
>JAWXUM010000003.1:0-131291 GCA_044432645.1 Clostridia bacterium
GAAAAAATCTGAAATGTGCTTTGGCCCGTATTTAAGCATAGGTATTTTTGTTTCTGCGCTTTTTGGTTCGCAAATTATTTCATGGTATTTAGGTTTATTGTTATAAACTGTATTTTTTTGAAAGAGGTGGTATTAATGCCCCAATACAAATACAAAGGCAAAAATTCTAAGGGAAAAGTTGTAAATGGCACTCTTATTTCGAACAGCGAGGTAGAATGTTACGAAAAGGTAAAAGCCGAGGGAGTTTTTATTTACGACATAAAAGAAACAACAGGTATTTCACGCAGAACCTACAAGCTAAAAGACATGGAGCTTGCAGATTTTTCAAGGCAAATTTCCACCATGCAACGCTCTGGTATTCCAGTTTTACGTGGTATCGAAATTATACGTGAACGTGTTGAAAAAAAGCAACTTATTAAAGTTTACGACACATTGTATCAATTTGTAGCAAGTGGTAACAGCTTGTCAGAGGGTATGGTTAACGCAAATGGCTCGTTCCCAGAAATTATGATTAACATGTACAAAGCTGGCGAGGCAAACGGTACTTTGGAAGACTCTGCTATGAAAATGGCAACGTACTACGAGGGGCAACGCAAAATCAACCTAAAAATCAAAAACGCAATGGCTTATCCGTCTATTTTGGCAGTTTTAACATTTGTAATTTGCATAGTTATTTTTACATTTGTTATGCCACAGTTTTTCGACATCATAACTGCTGCTGGCAACGAACTGAATGTTGTTACTGCTGCTATATTTGGCTTTAGTAACTTTATGGTTCAAAAATGGTACGTTTGTGTTGTTGTGCTTGCAATAGTTGTTGCAGTTGGTTACCTAGCTTTAAAGGCATACCCAGTGCAAATAGATTTACTTAAATTGAAAATACCAAAAATTCAGTCCTTGTTAATCGTTATATACACTTCACGTTTTGCAAGAACTTTAAGTTCTTTGTACAGCAGTGGTGTTTCTATGCTAGACGCTGTTGATTTAAGCTCTAGAACAATAGGCAACTTGTATCTTCAAGGCGAATTTGTCGCAGTTTCTCAAAAAATTCGTAACGGACAATCGCTTTCCGAAGCTATAGACGGTACATTTGGTGTTGACAAAAAGCTTATTTCTGCAATTTATGTAGGCGAAGAAACAGGACAACTAGACTCCATGCTTACTTCTATTTCAGAAGAATACGAGTTTGAGTCAAACATGGCAATAGAACGTATATTAACTTATGTTGAACCAGTTATGCTAATTATAATGGGTGTGATTATTGGTACAGTTGTTGTATCTATCTTCGTTCCATTAATGCAAATGTATTCATCTATTTAAGCAGGAGGAAAAATGAAGAATTATATTTATATAAGAAACGACGGTATTCAACTTGTTACTGTCAAAGGAAAAATTTTTACAACCCAAACCGAGCCACTTACTGCTGGTACTATACTAAATGGTGTTATTCTTAACACTGCCGAGTTAACTGTGGCACTTAGAAAAATTACTGCAAACATTGGTTCTGCTACTCTTGTTGTTGACAGCAGTAATATTATTACAAACAAAATTACAATTCCAAACGTTAGCGAAAAAAAGCTTAACGAAATTTTAAAAGGTGAGTTTGATTTATACAACAAAGAAGAAACATATTTGTTTGATACCGATATTATAAATAAAACAAACTCCGAAATGACAGTTCTTTGCTTTGCTATTTCTCATGCTTTTATCGAAACATATACAAAGTTATTTGCCGAGGTAAAAGTAAAAATTGACAGAATTGAAGTTGCTGTTAATGGCGCTGTTAAATATATTCGCTCTAAAAAAGACCTAGAGCATGAAACTTTTGTTTTTAACATTGTTTCTGGCGACAATATGCTTTCTTTACTATTTGAAAACGGTCAATATAAACTAGCCAACAGAAGCCGTTTGCTAAACAAAGCTTTCCCAGAGCAATACGCACAAGAGCTTTATTCCAGAGTTTCATCTGTTATTCAGTTAGCTCAAGCAGAAAAAACTGAATATGTAGTAAATAAAAGTTACTATGTTGGTTTAACTGAACAAGAATTGCTAACTTTAGGCAATTATGTAGAAGAAATTGGTGGAGCAATTGCAATAGAAGCTTTTTCCGACACCAAAATCGATATAAACTACATTTTCCCATACTCTGCAACCATTACAAACAAACGTGATGTTGACTTTAACAAAAACAAACAAGCAAAATACAGCAAAGCAAAGCAAAACCAAACAAGGGCAATGCGAGTTGCTATGGTAATATTACTTTTTGGTGCGTTGGTGTTTTATGCAGGTGATTTGTACATAGACCAAATTCAAATTAATGTCGAAAACGACAAACTAGAAGATTACATTTATTCCACCGAAGTCATTACACAAGTTAGTGAATATAATGAATTAACAGCACAAAACACATTGATTTCTAGCGAGAAAAATGTGCTAGTAGGCTTAGTTGAAGATGTTACGGTTTCTAAAATTTTAAGCACAGAAACACTTGGAACAACTTTTGAGCAAATTATAAACAGCTTGTCATACAATTACAGTGGAAACTCACTTGTTATTAGTGGTCAAACTTATAGCGAACAAGACATAGTAGATTTTGTTGCTCTTTTACGACAAGACGAAACAATTGAAACTCTTACTTATACTGGTTACACTTTAGATGTTTCTGACTATACTGTAACAACAGAAACAGTAGCAGATGACGGCTCGACTTCTAGTTCTTCTACTACAACTACAGACAACGTTTACACTTTTTCAATTAATGCTACATTGTCAGCAATAGAAGATAGCGAGGTTACAAATGACTAAAAGAGAGAAAAATTTATTAATATTTGCAGTTGTTGTAGCACTTGTATGCGGTTATGTTTATGTAATTCAACAACTAAATACAGCTTTGCTAAATGCCGAAGCTGAAAATTCTGCTTTGACTATGGAATACGAAGACGTAGAAATGAAAATAAGCTTAATTCCTACTTATGAAACTGCAGTAGAAACAAACACCCAAGCTTTAGAAGAAGCTAAAACAAATATTGTGGAGTATTTTGAGGACGAAGAAATTCATACTCTGTTCACTAGTTTAGCATACAGCTGTAACGTAACACCACTTACACTAAGTATTAGCGAAAATACTTTAAGTTATATTACAGAAGCTGGCGACGAAACTTACTTTACAGCAAAAGAAGTTTCTTTGAACTTTACTAGTACCCAAGAAGATTTTATGAATTTGTTAGACGAATTAAACAGTAGAACTGACACAGTAGTTTTAAATCTATCACAAAGTCTAAACTCTGACGAATATAGCGACTTTACTATTCAATGTGTCATTTTTATGCAATCGAACCCATGAGGTGACTGATGAAAATTTTAAAAAACAATAAAGGCTCTACCCTTTTTATTACAATTATATTTATTTTTGTGGTATCGTTAATGCTTGTTGGCTTTCACACAACTGTGTTTGCACTAATGACAAAGGTTTCTGTTACCTATGACGATAAAGAGTCGTATTTAAGCGCAAGAAGTGTGGCTGTTACTGTGGCTGAATATATTGAGGATTTGTACGACGACGAAGTTGAAAGGCTGGAAAATTTATCTTCAAATACTTCAAATAGTTTCGATGTTGAGTCTGCAAATGCATTTTTATTAGCTTTAGAAGACTTGGCAGAAGGTGATACACTTGAACTTACTGACATCAGCTTTAACAGCGATGACACAGACTTTACGCTTGGCGAAATTTATAAAGCGTATATCACCAAAACTGCGTCTGGTTTGTTGATTTCAGTTGAGTCAACAGTTGACGGTGCTGTAGAAGAAATAGCTATTTCGCTGAATTCTGAAGTTGTTGAAATTGAAGTAAATTCGAAAACATCAAGTTCAGTGCAAATAACTGGTGGATACCTACGTGGTTTTTACCTTGACATTATGCCATATTGTAGCTGTTTAACCTACGCTGAAGATGAAAACGACGACGACGGTGCTATGTTATGTGTTGATTCCTCCTTTATATATGTTAACGAAGACTCATACCTTGGTATGAAAGCAGACTTTTATTGCCACAGCGATGTTATATTAGTAGGAGCTGGCGACAATGATAAAAGTATTAATGGTACAGACTATGAGGAATATACTGACGATAACATTGAGTTCTTTGCAGAGGGTTATATTTATCTAAATAGTATATCAGTTAAATATGCAGATTTACAATCTGAAAAAGCTATTTATATAACTAACGAAAACAACAGTGAATCTCTAACAATTTCAAACGTAAACATAAACTGCGATACTTTATATATTGATGCGACAGGTAGTAAAACAATAAAATTTACGGATGTAAGCATTACAGCTAATAACGTTATTGTATATTGTGAAAAAACCAGTAGTATAAGCAGTTATCTCACATTTAGTGGTTGTAGCATAACTACAAACAATATTAACTATTATAAAGCTGTAGGTAGTACTAATGATAATAGTAAGTTAGACGAATATTTTGATGATCAAGATAACGATGAATTAAAAATAACAACTAATAGAACATACACTGCCACAGACTTGGTGCTTCCAGCACGTAATATTCCTAGTTTTGTAAGTGCTGCTAATCAATTAGATACAATAACTGTAAGTAATGACTCATATATCTTTACCGCTGCAGCTGCTACAACAGCCGATTTCACCTATCAAGTATACGAGTTAAGCAGTAGTAAGTCCAGTTATACATTCTCATCGACGAATTTTGCAGATGGTTACTCCGACGAAACACCTATTGTTGTTGTAGTTCCAGATGGTGTAGATGTTACATTATCAAATCGAATTTCTACAAATGGTGTGTATTTTTATCTAAAAGGTTCTGCAACTTTAACGTGTAGTGAAGAGTTAGACTATACTATTAGGGTTTATAGCGAGGCTGTGACTGATATTGATGGGTTTAATAACTCTGCACTTATCAAAATTGATAGCTCACTATCAATAAGTAGTACTGTTGTAACACTTGCTCAAAAAATAGAAGATAAAAGTGAAAGCAGTTTAAAAAGTTCTCAAACAAATATTTTCACTCTTATAAATACTATCCAAAACAGTTATGGCTCTTTAATAACAGAAAATGGCATAGAAATTAATGGTACAGTAACTTGTGCTGTTATTAAAAACATTGATCCAACCGAAACAGATGATGATAAAGGTGAGACAAAGTATTCTGGTATTGAAATGGAATATGAATATACTGATAGTCTAGCAAGCCAAACAATTGATAGTAGCGATTGGTCTACATTTGTTGAAAATTACTACACATTCAGTGTTGATGTATTCACAAAGGAGGAATAATTTATGAACCTTAAAAATAACAAAGGTAGTACTTTGGTGGAAAATATTATTTCTGTTTTTCTTCTAGCTATTTTTTCTGTTATGGTTTTAGCCTCTCTAGTAGCTGCTCTTAACGCTGTCGAAACTTCATATACAACCGATGAAACTATTAACACCTCATACAACACCTTGGAAGAATCATCATATGGCACTTTGACAAGCGACAAAGCAACCTTGACATTTAAGGTAGATGGTAGCGAATATGAAATTGACGGCACCTTTGTATACGATGACGATGGAATGTTAGGTGAGTTTATTAAAGATGATTAAAATAATAAATAACAAAAAAGGTTTTACCCTTGTCGAAATTGTCGTCGCACTAGCTATCACAATGATTATAATGTGGGGCGCTGTGAATATTTTCTTTTCTTTTTACAATTACTATTGCGATGCACAAGTTCAAACACAACAACAAACTTTAGTCGATAATATAGCAGATATATTAAGCGAGGAAATGCGTTATTCAACTTCGGTAGTAATTGATGAAGAAACCGAATATTCCAATTATACAGGTTATAACTACATTTATTCCGAAAACGGTTGCATTTACAGAAACGGCACATTATTGTTAGATGTTAGCGAGTCAGCACAGGAAATAGCACTGGAATTTGACTACGTGACAACGACAAGCTACAGCATAAACGTGACCTTAACGGTGACAAGTACAAATAACTTTGGTGGAACTACAACCGAGAATTTCAGCATTAAAATGATTAACATGGAACTTAAAGAAGTACCCATTGATAAAACAAAAGGCACTACTTCGGGTACAAACTGCATTTACTACAAATAAATAACAAAAAAGACTAGAAATTCGAACAAAACGTTCGCAATTTCTAGTCTTTTATTTTTTTAATAATGCGTTACAATAAAAACAACATAGGATTGAGCAATGCTAAAGTGTCCCCTCGAATTTAATCTACATATTCTACAAATTTATTTTTTCCTGTATTTTTAGCTTTATAAAGTGCTGTGTCGGCGAATTTTAATAATCTTTGGTAATCTATTTGACTATCACTGCAGAAAACATATCCAGCGCTCATTTTTACACTACTTTCTTTATTATCTAAAGTAATGGTAGCATTTTTATATGCTTGCTCAATTTGGTTTATGTGATTAATTAGTGTTTGCTTATCATCTTCGCCATAAATTACTATACAATATTCGTCGCCACCCATACGGCTTGTAATTTTGTTAGGAATATCATAATTCTTAATAATATCAGCAGAAATTTTTATAGCTAAATCGCCCATGTCGTGGCCATGTGTGTCGTTAATTTCTTTCAAATTATCCATATCAAGGGCAACAATAACGGCTTGTTTAAGCTTGTTTTCGTCCTCGAAAAGCTTATCCATGCTCCTAAAAAATGCTCGTCGGTTATAAAGGTCAGTTAACACGTCATAATCACGTTCGTATTCAATAAGCATACGTTCGTTAATATTATCAGTTACATCAAGTATAATTCCATATTCGCCGTCAGAAGTAACAGAACCTTCAATTTGCAGATATTTATTATCGTTATTCATATAAACATCGTCAAAATCGGTTGTATTCTTTTTAATTGCTTTGATTTTTTCTTCAAAAATCTCTTTGTCTGACAAATATTTTGGTAGTCCAGCATTACTTACGCATATAAGTTCGCTTATTTTATTGGTTGCAAAAACACGTTTCATATCGTTTTTATATTCGTAAACAGCAATTTTGGTATCAACAAAGTCTAAAACACGAGAAATTTTTTCTGTGCTATTCAAAAGGCTTGCAACCATCATATTCAAATGGCTATTAAGCTTTTTAAACTCTGGAGTTATACCAATATCAAACGTAGTGTCTAAATCTCCACCAGCAATTTTACTTACTTTTAAAATAAGCAAATCTATATTTTTCAGTATAGAAAAATCTATAATTTTAAATAGCACAATAATTAGAATTATGCAAAAAGCTACAAAATACAAACTTAATGTAAGTATACTATTAAGTACTTCATTAATAATAATGGACTTTTCATATGTAATACCTATATAAGTACCATCATAATTTAAAAACACACATAATTGCTCTACACCATCGACCTCAGTATAGAAATGTGTTCCATCTGTATTGGTTTCATTTAAGGATAAACCAAGCGACACACTGTCTTGTGCACTAAGTTCTTCGTCGCTACAGCCTAATATAAGCCCAGTTTCAGAGTCGATTGCGAACAAAGTAGAGCCGTCACTTGTTGGCATTGTCGAGAAAATGTAAGATATTTCGTTCTTACTTTGTTCCTCCAGTATACGTTCTGGTGCAATGCCTATTTGAACTATATCGCTACCGTCATTTTTCCAAGTAGCTACATACATCATCGATTTTTCTTCGGCAGTGTTAGGTGTTACATCTTGGCAAAGTGTGAGAGTTTTGTCGTCTAGCATAGGCAAGAAAAAGCTCATTTGTTCACCAGAATCAAAAGTATAACCAAAATAATTTTCAACTGAACCCTCATAAATTTCACCGTCTTCGTTAAAAACATGAATTTCGTCAATATCAAGCATGTCAGCTAATTCTTGATATTCTTCTATAGTTTCAATATCGATATTTTCTAAAATATAAGCTACAGCTTTGGCTTTTATTATGTATTCTTCTTTTAACGATTCGGTTAAAGTGTCTAGGTCAGCGTCATTTGTTGTTAAAATTTCTTGAATTTGCGATATAGTTGATAATGCAGAATTTTCTTGTGAAAGTTCTGCTTCTGTTAATTGGAGATAATAATTGAACATAAGTAAAAAAATCATAATCAAAAAAATAAAAATTGTTAGATTTCGCAGAATAAGTTTTTTCATAATATCCCCTTTCAGATTAATTTAATCATTTTAAAAGCACGTTACATTAAGCGTTTTCAATTGGCATATCAGCATTTTTAAGACTTTCTTCATGCATTTTAATGCTGTCAATAATATTTTGTCTTATTTCAGCAAATTCAGGTTCATTTTCCATATACTCAAGGTAAAATCTAGCAAATTCAATATCGCTATCAACTGATATAGAGTTATAATATTCTTGTTTTTTTACATACATAGCAGCGTCTGCACTTTCAATTTGCTTAGTGATAATTTTTGAATTATCACACCAAGTATAACCTACAGAAGCTTTAGAACGCTTGCCTATTTTAAGACTTTCGGACAACAGTTTTACCCTATCGGCACAATCTTCTTTTGTTAAGCCAGTACAAACTACTACAAATTCATCGCCACCAATACGATAAGACGAATTTGGGAAATATTTATTTACTTCATTTGCAACTGCTATGATATATTTATCGCCAATTTTATGCCCAAATTTATCGTTAACCATTTTTAGGCCATTAATATCAACATAAACAACACCTAAGCTTTGTGTATTGGCAGTTAGTAAATTTTGAATATTTTCACTATAACTATTTCTGTTTTTTAGCCCTGTTAATTTATCCATGTAGCTTAAATCATTAAGTACTTTATATGTTTCTATTTTATCAAAGAAATCTATGATAACTTTTGAGATTGTTGATAAAGTTTCAACATCAGTTTCAAACTTTTTCGGGTTATCAACGCCTATAAAGCCTGTTATCTCGCCGTTTGCATCAAATAAAGGTGAAGTGATTAGAGAAGAGATTTCTTGCATGGCAAGCATTTCATACTCGACTGAACTTGTATCTACTTCGTCAATAAGTGAATTTATGTAAAATCCACCGTCACTTCTAAATTTTACAAACCATCTATCTACTACATCTAAAGTAATTCCTTGAAGCATGTCTATTTGTGGAATTATGCCTTCGGCGCACCACTCGTAAGTGTTGTAAACCAAGCCGTCTATTACAGCGAAAATATAACCACGTTCTGCCTGATAAAAATTAGAAATAAGCTTTAATAGTTCATTGATAGACTCGGAAGGTGTTAGAGGAGATTGTAATGTTTCGATACATTTTCGCAACATTTTTTGTATTCCAATTTGTTCGTTTAGCTTTTTTTCTAAATGTTTTTGTTCTGATATATCTTTGGCAATTTCAAGCCTAGCTTTAACGCCTTCAAATCGTATGAATCTATCTTGAATATAAAAATATTTATCTAACAATGGATTATAATATTCCCAGTTATAAAACGATTCTGAATTCAGTTTGTTGTTTGTACAAAAGGGGCATGGCTCGTCTAAGCCTTGTAATATTTTATAACATTTTTTTCTTCTCCACTGGCTGTCGTCAGTGAAACCATATTTGCGTAAACATTCACCGTTTAAATAGTAAAGGTCATATGTAGAAGGGTCGGATACATAAACTATGTCTTCCATAGTATCCATAATAAATTTTGATATTTCTGTTGCGTTCATTATTGTTTTTCCCCTTCATAGTTTTTTAGTAAAACTTCATAATTCTTTTGTGGCATTGGTCTGTGGAAGAAATAACCTTGACCAACATCGCAACCAAGAGATTTTAAAAATTCTTCTTGTTCTTTAGTTTCTATTCCTTCAGCAACGGTTGATAGGTTTAAGTCGTTTGCCATATTGATAATATTTTTTATAATTTCTCCACCACGCTTGTTATCAATGGAGTCGATTATAAACTCTCTATCTATCTTTAAAACATCTAGTGGAATATTTTTTAGTCTATTTAAAGATGAAATACCTACACCAAAATCATCCATAGAAATAGTGAAACCTAAATCACGTAATTCTTGCAATCTTACAATTGCTGTATCAAATTGATTAACAAATGCAGTTTCAGTTATTTCAATATCTATTTTAGAATATGGGAAATTATATTTTTGGGTAATTTCTAATATTTTATCTTTTATATTGCCTTTCATAATTGTTGCGCTAGAAAAGTTAACTGATACTCTTGCTGTATTTGAGTTTTGATCTATAAATTCACACACTTTTTCAAAAACATAGTAATCTAGTTTCTCTATAAATCCATTGCGTTCAAACAATGGTATAAAGTTTACCGGTGGAATGATGTTGCCATCTTTAATCCAACGAACCAAGGCTTCTGCTCCAATAATTTTATTGTTTTTTAAGTCAACTTTAGGTTGATAATATAAAACAAATTCGTTTTGCTCTAAAGCATTTATCATATGTGAAACTATGTCATTGTTACTAATACGTTTTCTGTCCATTTCTTTAGTAAAATAATTCACTGTAGTATTGGCAACATTTTTACCCAAAGCTTTAGCAGCATTAGCACAGTCAATCATAAAGCTTAAATCTAAATTTTTGTTCTCTATTTCGTAAATACCAATACTGAAACTAAATTCATAGTTTTCGCCTATGTAGTCGCTTAAATAATCATATAATCCGTTTCCTGTTTCAACAGACAAGCCTAATTGGTCGTTTAAAGTTGATTTTTCGACTAATAACAAGAAATTATCGTTGTTTGCTCTTGAAACTATTTTGGCATTTGTTGAGTTATCTTTTATGTTTTTAGCAATAAGTTTTAAAACAGTAGAGCCAGTTTCATAGCCATAAAACTCATTTACATACTTGAAGTTATCTATGTCAAAAGAAACTATACAGAATTTTTTATTTTTTTCTTTAGCAAGAATTATTTTAGTGTCTGTTAAAAACTTATGATAAGAAGCAAGCCCAGTTAGGTCGTCATAATTTAAGAAATGTGATAGCTCGTTTCTACGTTTTAATTCTGATAATAAAATAGCAAAAATCAGAATAAACAAAGCTGATGATAATATTACTGGATTTTGTTTTAAATATTGTATAGCAGTAAGCGATTCAACGGTTGGTGTTGAGTGTTCTAGCGCTGATGAAGTTAAAATGGCTTCGTCCATCAAAGATATATATTTGTTAAATATTGAGATTTTTTCGCTAGAAAAATTTTCTGAATAAATAAAGGTGAAATTCAAATCAAAATCTACAGTTGTAGAAATAAAATTCAGGCTCTCATAATTATCTCTAATTAAATTTAGTGTATATGTTGTTATAAGCATACTGTCAAGTGTTCCGTTATTGTAATCTTCTTGCATATCTACAACAGTATCATATAAGACAATATCTCTACCAAAAAGGTGATCTTCTAGTTGAACTTCTGTAATTCCATAAAAAGTTAAAATTCCGATATTTTCAATTTCTTCTATTTCTGAATTATCAACTAATAGATATGGCATTGTGTAATAGTTGTCACTCTCTGTCAATGTTGCACGCAATTCTTCGTCAGTACATAGCAATGAAAAATCAATACTATCAAACTCTTCCTGTGTCATGTCGTCAGTTATTTCAACCAATTCGTAGTTTATTCCACTAATTTCAGCAAAATATGCTATAGCATCAATAACAACGCCTTCGAATTCTCCCTCGGTATTAATTTTACAAATTGGACATTGTAAATTAACAACACCAATAGAATAAACATCTTGAGATAAAATTAATTCGGATTCTTCTTGTGTTGGTAGGCTTGACGAAACTATTGAATAGTCATAATATTCAAGGTATAGTTTTTCTTGGTACAAAAACTCATTGTTATTGATTTCAGCCATACCCTCGTTTATTACATCCATTAACCATTGGTTATCTGAATCAACTATGTAATAAAAATCTGTAGAACCTAAAGTTGCAATTGGAGTAATATTGCTATAAGTTTGAAGTGAAGAAGTAACTATGAAGTCATAGTCAAAATTTTCTAGAACGCTTTCGAAGTCGTTGTCGGAAAAATAAACTACTTCTGCTTCCAAATCATGTTCTTCTAAAAAATCATAAAGCATATATTCATTAGGATTGTCAGTTTGTACAGCTATAGTACTTCCATCAATGTCATCATAGCTGTTATAATAGATGTCATTTTCGCTAAGTGCAGACAAAAATATTATGTTATCTCCAAAAGACTCTTCTGGGAACAAATAATCATACATTGTATTTTCGTAATATGTCATTGGACCTATAATGTCTATTTCACCATTTTCCATCATCTCTTGCCAGTTTGACCATTCGCAGTAAACCAATTCTATTTCGTAATCGTCTTCAGCGTATTCAAAAATAGTACTAAGATACTCATATCCATATCCTTCGCTACCTTTAACTACAGGGGACTTTATTGTTCCGTAATTTAACATATAACCTACTTTTATAACAGTAGGATTTTCGAGTGTTTGTGCTTGCACACTAAAATTATACACACTTATCAATAGTACAAGTGTAAAAATTGACAAAATTAGCTTTTTCATTAATATATTTATCCTTCCGTATTTATTCTAAAACAATAAAATCTTTGAAATTTTGTTTTTCTTTTGGTACCAAATTAATCATTTCTTTAATATCAGTAGAAGATACAAAAACACTTTTTCTGCCATCATAACTTATAAGGCTTGAAGCAGTAACTAATACATCTAAGTTTAATTTATCATTGTGTATAATCATTTTTACTTTTGAATTTTGAGGGTTTTCACGAAGCACTTTCAGTGGACAATCTGCACATTCAGACTTATAACCACGCAAAACTTCGTAACATTTTTTTCCTATTTTAGCTTCTGGCACTAATTTCTTTGTTACATCGTTCAAATATTTCAAGCTGTGATTTTCTTCGTCAACAATATATGCATAGAAGTTAAGCGAATCTAAAACCTTTAAGTTTTGAACGAATTTGTTTTCGGCAACAACTAAAGCCCTTTTATATGATAAAAACTGAGATATAATTTTACTTGAATACATAAGTGTACTAATTTCACGAGGGGTCCAAATACGTGCAGAAGTACAGTCGTCAAAACCAATAGCATAACTTACTACATCATTTTTCTTTACGTTAGTTATCAAGAGTGATTTTATACCTTGCATAGCCAATGTTTCGTGAGTTATGTTGTTTTTCATAATTGACAAGTCATTACAATAATAAACACCTTCGTCGTTTGCACCGTCAAATAGCTCGCCAAAAGTATCTACTTCTATATCTTTCAAAAAATCTATTTGTGGCTCAATACCATCACGACACCACTCATAAGTGTTATCATATATATCAGTTTTATTATCTTGAAGCTCAAATATGTAGCATCTATCAACGTTGAAGTTATTACCTATATGTCGCAGTACTGTATTGACTGAAGATTCATAGTTGTCGTCTTCGAAAAGCAGGTTGAATGTATCCATTGCAATCTCTTGATCGAAATAATATGAAAGTGCACGTGTTGCTGCATCAAACGGGGTACTGTTTGCCATAGTACCTTTTTTAATAGTTTCGTCGTATATTGTGTAAGCGTTTTTACCTTTATATTTTGAATTGTACAGTGCAGCATCTGCATTTTTATAAATATCGTCGTAATTATCACCATGTTGAGGGAACAAAGCGACACCGACACTAGCAGAAATTTGATAATTTGAACTGCCACTTTTGTAAGTATTTTTAAGGTCATCTAAAACAGCTTGTATTTTGGCTAGGATAACTTTTCCATTTTCTACATTTTTCATAATTACAGCGAACTCGTCGCCACCTATACGTCCAATATAGTCAGTTTCTCTAAATATACGTTTAAGTTTAGTAGCAATTTCTTTTAAAACAATATCGCCAAAAAAATGACCTAAATTATCATTAATAGCTTTAAAATTGTCGATGTCTATAATTAAACAAACATGTTGGTCAGAAGAACTATGAAGTGATTCTGCAAAAAACTTTTTTGAATAAGTTTCAAAAGTGATTTTATTTAAGCATGAAGTTAAAAGGTCTAAACTAGCTCTGTCAGCTAAATCTTGAGTTTCTTGAATATTATTAATTTTTCCCATAGCAACTACGCCAGCACCGTTATCGTCCATAACAATAGTATACTGGGCATGAAACCATAAAGAACTTTTGTCGGGATAAACTAATCTGAATTTTAGCGAGCTTCCTATACCATGCTGTAAATTAGCAATAGCATTATCAAAAATTTCTCTATCATCGGGGTGAATAATATTAATTTTATTTACCAAATCGATATAGTTTGGGATAACTTGTCTGTTTTTGAAAAATTTTAATTTATTTCCCAAAAACATAACAGTACTGTTAACAATATCTATTTTGAAAAAAATGTCATCAGAAATTATTGCACCATATCTGAATAGCTCATAATCGTTTGACATTTGTTTGAAATCGTTCTCTGTTATGGGATAGTTATATCTAATGTCCATAATTTACCACCTTAAAATATATATATATATTTAATTATAATACTTTTATATAATAAGTCAATAAAAAAGCTGTAAATTGTATGAATTTTACAAAAAAAAAGCTCTAACATCTCCCCTTATGTATTATAATAATAATAATGATACTAATAGGATTTAAATATATTGACACTTGAAAATAAAAGTTGTAAAATAAAAATAATAACATAAACTTATAAAAGGAGGGATAATTTATAATGAGAAATATTTTGTGGGATTTTTTATTTAAAATAGAGAAAAATATTATTTTTGCTGCAATTAAAAAGGGATTTATGTTAATTTTCCCTGCAATTTTAATTGGTACAGCTGCTGTGTTAGTTAACTCGATATTAGTACCACTAATACAAATCTTTTTCCCTTTTTTAAATTTTACTGTTCTAACCTCTTTTTGTGCTACTGCATATGATGCAACTGTTGGTTGCATATCTATATATTTGGCATTTTCTATTGGATATTACTACGCTCAATATCGCAACATAAATAATATGCTGCTAAGGCTTATGGCTGTGGTTTCTGGCGTGGTTTGTTTTATAATTTTCATTGGTGGAATATATTCTACATCATTTGTATCTTATTTGGGTGTAATTGGTGTTTTACCTTCTATAGCGATAGAAATTCTTGCAATTACTTTGTTTTTGAAAATCACAGAATTTATCGAAGTGCACCACAAATCATCTAGTTTGGGTGTTGACGATAACTTAAAAATATCTTTAGTAAGTATTTTGCCTATGCTAATTACTGTTTTTAGCTGTATTGTAATCAAATATATTTTAAACAATGTTTTCGGGTTTGGCGATGCGTATGAAATGTTATCAAATTTTTTCCGTCAATTATTCGTCGATAACAATTCTGAAATTCTTAATGGTATTTTGTTTACTGCCATGGTTAATATGCTATGGGTTTTTGGCATTCATGGCGGAAACGCAATGAACGCAATTTCTGAAGAAATACTAGTTCCACTTATCACCGACCCAAATGCGATAATATCTAAAAGCTTTTTGGATATTTTTGCTCAAATAGGCGGAAGTGGTGCTACACTTTTTCTTGTTATTGCTATATTCATAGTGTCTAAATCTAAAACAACAAGAGGTATAGCCCGTTCAGCATCACCTATGATTTTATTTAATATAAACGAAATTATGGTTTTTGGCTTGCCAATTATGTTTAACCCTATCCTGTTAATTCCGTTTGTGTTAGTTCCAATTATTTCCCTTTGCATTGCGTACATAGCAACTGTAATAGGCTTTATACCGGTTGTCACAACGGTGGTCGATTGGACAGTGCCTATATTTTATAGTGGTTACTTGGGTACTCAAAGCATAAACGGCGTTATTGTGCAACTGGTTATACTTATTTGTGGTGTTTTAATTTACATACCTTTTGTAAAATTGCTTGATAAATTCCAAGTAGAAAGAGAAATGCGTATATTAAATGAATTAATCGATGTATTTAAAGAGTATGAGAATTCTGGAAATTTACAACCTATGCTAACTCGTACAGATGCTTTAGGTCAAGTTGCAAGAAATATTGCACATCAATTGCATGACGATATAGTTAATAAACGTATTGAAATGTTTTACCAACCTCAACTAAACTCTAAGGACAAAGTTGTAGGTGTAGAAGCGTTGTTGCGTTGGAAATATAATGGACAAATGATTTACCCACCTTTTGTTGTTGCATTAGCACACGAAGAAAATATTTTGGATAAAATGACAATACAAAACATGTCAAGTATATGTGACACTATTTTACAAACTAACAAGGAAACAAATCAGAATATTCATATATCTTTTAACTTAGCTGCTCATCAACTTAACAATATAGATTTTATAAAAGAAATAATTTTGTTAGCTAAAGAAAAAAATGTGTGTAACAACTTGCATTTAGAGCTTACCGAAGAAACTTCTTTAATTGGGTTTACTAATATCACCGATAATATTAAAGCTTTAAATAAAGAAAATATTATTATTGAAATTGACGATTTTGGTATGGGGCATACCTCAATTAATTACTTGAAAGAAAACCACTTTAGTTATGTGAAAATTGACGGAAGCTTAGTTAAAAATCTTTTAACTAATGATAGATGTTCTCAAATTATTACTTCTATTATTGAGCTGGGAAACAGTTTGAACTATCAAGTAATTGCAGAGTACGTGGAAACCTTAGAAGTAAAAGAAAAACTCATGGAAATGGGTTGCAATTTATATCAAGGCTATTATTATAGTGCTGCAATACCTAAAGATAAATTTATTGAATATTGCAAAAATAACATTAATAAAAAATAAAGTATAGATGAAGTAGTTTGCTAGTATGGCTTTAATTTCTTAGTTTTGGTAATCGTGTATTTTTAGTGTTTCACGTATCTAATTTCAAAAATAGTGAATTTGTTCTCTATAGAGCTAACCTTGATAATACCTTGATTTTTTTCTATTATGGTTTTTGCAAGGTTTAGACCTACCCCTAAGCTGTTATCGCTTGATTTTTCATCTTTATAATATCTAGTGAAAATTTTGCTTAAATTCTCTTTTTTAATTCCAGTTCCAAAGTCTTTTATAGTAATTTTAGTAGCAAAATTATTTTGACTGCAAACAATTTCAATCTTACCATTTTTGTAGGAATGTTCCACAGCATTTTTAATTATGTTAGAAACAGCTTCGCTTTGCCACATGAAATCCCCGTAAAAATATACATTTTCATCACAGTTTATAACTATTTCAATGCCTTTTTGCTCTATTAAAATTTTGTTTTTATTTACAGAATTTTCGGTGAGTAAGAAGGCGTTTATTTTATCATTTTTGAACTCTATTATATTGGCATCAAACCTTGAAAGTTTTAATAGGTTTTGCACCAAAGCTTCGGTGTGGTCTATTCGCTCCCTTATATTTTGTAAAAACATGTGGCGAGTTTCATCGTCCATATTAGGGTATTCAAGCATATTGTCTGTCATAATGCTCATAGATGTTAGTGGAGTTTTTAGTTGATGGGAAATGTCCACTATATTATTTTTTATTTGCTGTTTGTCTATCAATGAATTTTCGGCTTGTTCTTTTAATAAAATTGTTATTTTGTATATTTCATTTTGAAGTTTAGAGAGTTCTTGCTCCTCATTTTCGTCAATTTTCAAAGTATAATTTTTCTCTCTAAGTTCTTGCAAATACAAAATCAGCTCATTTACTTTATCATCACGTCTTTTTAAGTGTATATATAAAATGCTTATACTAATTAAAACGGCAAAATTTACCACTAGCAAATTGGTGATTATATTTTGCTTTAAATTAATTTCATTGTTATCAGAGAAAAATTCTGTATCTAAATCGTAGCCATATTCTTTTATAATTTCATAATTTATGTACTCGTTATTTTCAATTGCAGTAACTATTTCATCTTTATCCACGTTTTCATTTTCCAAAAATAAAGTTACAACACTAAGGATAACTTTGTTGTTTTCGGCAACATACTTTTGATAATTTATTTTTGTAAACAAAACAGTAAGCACACTGGCGAAAATACACGCCACTATGCCTACTGTTACTAATTTTTTGAGTATTTTAAAGTTCATTTTCGTCCACCATATAGCCAAAGCCTTTAACTGTTTTAATGTAATTTGGTGCAAGCTTTGCACGAATTCTCTTGATATTTACCGTGAGTGTGTTGTCGTTGACAAAATTGCCGTCAATATCCCAAATAACTTCCAAAATTCTGTCCCTTGTAATTACTTGGTTTTTGTTAGTCACTAAAAGCTCTAAAATTTTGTATTCAAGGCTTGTTAGCTGAATAATATTGCTTTTAAACTTAACCTCTTTTTTGTTTTTATCAAGGCTTAAATCGGCAATTTTAATTTCATCTTTATCGTGCCTTGCTAAAATTTTACATATTCTAAGCAGTAATTCTTGATTTCTAAAAGGTTTTGTTAGGTAGTCTTCGCCTAAATTCAAACCTTTTATAACGCTTTCTTCGTCATCTCTAGCAGTTAAAAATAGTATTGGTGTTTTTGAAATAGTTTGAGCGATTTCAAAGCCGTTTCCGTCACCTAGCATTATGTCTAGTATAATTAAATCAAAAGGAGCAGATAGCTTTTCTAAGGCTTCTTTTTTTGAAAAAGCCACAGTCACTTCATATTCTTGCTTTAGGGGAAATTCAAGACCGAGAACGATGTTTTTGTCGTCCTCAACAAGTAATATTTTTTTCATTTCTGCTCCTATTAATGACGACCATTGTCATTATCACAAACTTAATAACTTTCGTAGGGAACGCATCGTATGCGTTCCGATGGATGTTATATCTTATCTGAGGAACGCATACGATGCGTTCCCTACAAATAAATATACATTTCAAATTATATATTTTCATTTCTTATTGTTTCGATAATATTTTGTTTTGCTATTTTGCTAAGGCTTGTTTTCATTATACCATAAACCACCAAAAATACAACCACGGCTGCGATTATGATTTGTTTAATTGGAAGATTAAAAACATATTCCGTATTTCCGTATGAACTTGCCTGATATAGTGCTAATGCTCCTAAAATACCAATTGGAACGCCCAATAAAAGTGACTTTAACACATAAGAAATGCACTCAAAATTAATCATTTTGTTAAACTCTTTTTTAGTCATACCAACTGACATAAGTGTTGCAAACTCTTTCCTTCTAAGGTTCATATTAGTAGAAAGTGAATTGAAAATGTTAGTTAAACCAACCAAGATAATAACAGTTATAAATCCGTAAAGGAAAATTGAGATTAGCAGTAATATATCATCCATTCCTGCTATCATATCTTCGATATTAACAAGGCTAATACTTAAATCGTTCTCGTTTGCATATTCACTTATAAGTGTTTCGAGTTCATAAGGGTCTTCACAGTCTATATTAACATAATAATCCTCGCTTATTCTGTCTGTGTCCGTGGCGTATTTTTCAAACTGTGAACTTGACATTAAAATTCCAGTGTAAGTATTTTCCACAAAACCTAGTGGGTAGGTTTCTGTACGGATAAAGTTTAGTGTGACCTCTGTATAATAATCATCAGGACTGCTTAAATCATAAACGGTAACTTCGCTGTCGCTTTCAACAAGGTTGCCCAACGCCCATTTTTCAGTGTCTTCATTATAAATATAGCTACTATCAAGCAAAATTACAGTGTCTTCGTCATATTCTATGCCTTCATCTTCCAAATACTGATAATAATATTCGTCATTTATGCAGTAATGAGAAAGTAATTGGTATCCGTCATTTTCGTCACCTAAGCTAAACCACATACGGTAAGAAAGATAGTAGTTTTTATCGTTTATACCCTCAAATTCATCAAGATTTTCGTAAATTACATCAGAGTTGTCACCGTAAACAGCAAGGTTATAATTGTAAGTAGCGTATTGAGTGTCTGCAGCTTGAAACCCTAAGTCTAAAAAATAACTCAAAGAAATAAATGTTGCAATGCTTACCACCAAAGAAATTGTGGTTGTTCTAAATTTTCTTTTGTTTCGCTTAATATTTTTGTAGGCAAAAGTTCCACCTATTCCAAAAAACTTAGTAATATATTTTGGTGTTTTAAGGGATTTTGCTTTAATTTTAATGTCATTAGTGCTACGAATTGCATCAATTTCTGAAATTTTACTTGCACGAATTGCAGAGCTTACCGATGATAAATAAATTGTTAAAACAGCAAGCAAAGTAGCACCAATAATATAGATAGGTGATATATGAAGTTGCATTAAGCTTTCAAAAGAAACAGAAGCTGATAGCAAGGTATTTGTGATTTTCATAAGAACAACTGCTGCCAAAACACCACTTAAAATGCCAAAAGGAATACCGATTAAACCAAGAATAAAGCCCTCGAAAAGTACATTCTTCTTAATTTGTTTAGGTGTAGCACCAACAGAAGCTAACATTCCATACTGACGAATTTTTTCTGTAATAGAAATTGCAAAGCTGTTTCTAATGCAAAAAACTGATGTTGTAATAATTATACTAGCCAAAACAAAAGCAATAGCATACATCATTTTCGCAGTGCTGTCGGACATTACTCCTGCTTGATAACGCAGAACAGATGTGTTGTATGAATAGCCATATTTTATATCTTCGCCAACAATGCTCTGTGTAATTTCCTCGTAATCTTTTACATTTTTATAGGTAACTGCAATATGGGCAGAAGTCTGAACTTCGTCCATATATAAAATTACAGGGTAGCTCCAACTAACCCCCTTTGTCATGCCGATTTTGCCAACTACCGTGTAGGTTTCGCCGTTTGGCAAAGTGAAATCGTCGCCTACATTTACATCACTGTAAATGCTGTCACTTGACAGCAAAATTTCACTGCTGTTTTCGGGAAGTCTACCCTCGGTAAGTTTGTTTTCATTTTCAAGCAGTGCGTTTTCGTCAAAGGCTAAAATTGCACTTTCTACTTCGGTTTCATCACCGTAATAGAAGTAGTCCAAACATTCCATTAAATAATAATGCTCGGTTTCTTTGTTAAGTTCAATAGTAGAAAGTTCATCCTTTGGAACATCAAAGAAAACAACATGTTGCTGACCGTTGTCTGTGACAGCCATTTCTGCCAATGTGTATATAAAGCTACTTACAAGACCAGACAAAGCCACCAAAAGAGCAGTGGATAAAATTATTCCAACTAAAGTCACAATGGTTCGTGACTTGTTAAGTTTAAGATTTTTTAGGGTTAAATTACTAAGTACGTTCATAACTGCCCTCGTCTTTCGTAATTTTACCGTCATCAATGGTTATAATTCTGTCGGCATGACTTGCAATTTCTAAATCGTGAGTGATTACAATTACAGTTTGTTTGTACTTTTGATTTGAAAGGCGTAAAAGTGAAACAATTTCGTCACTTGCTGTGCTGTCTAAATTACCAGTTGGTTCATCTGCTAGTACAATAGCTGGGTTGTTGATTACCGCTCTGCCAATAGACACACGTTGTTGCTGTCCACCAGAAAGTTCGTTTGGTAAATGATTTAACCTATTTTTAAGATTTAATGTATCGATAAGCTCTTTAAATCTGTTTTGATTTAGCTTTGCTCCGTCAAGTGAAACAGGCAAAGTGATATTTTCTTCAACGTTTAAAATTGGAATAAGGTTATAAAATTGATAAATTATTCCGATTTGTCTACGGCGAAAAATCGCACGTTTATCACGGTTTAAGTCATAAATATCTGTTCCGTCAATAAAAATCTTGCCAGAACTTGGCTCGTCAACTCCACCCAAAAGATGTAGCAAGGTAGATTTACCACTACCACTTGCACCGACTATTGCCACAAATTCACCTTTATTTATAGTGAAACTCACGTTGTCAACTGCCTTAACTTGATTTTCTCCATTGCCATAAGTTTTGCATAAATTTTCTACTCTTAATATTTCCATTTTCTTTTCTCCTTAATTTGATGATGTTATTATAACAAGCCAAAATGACAAGTAGATGACAATTTTTTATAAGTTATTACTATAAAATAAAACAATAAACAATAAATCATCTATGCGTAAAAATTCGCATAGATGATTTTGAATATAATTGAGCCTATACGCTCGTTACAAATGGTTAACTATTATCTGCTTACATTTTACATAAAATATTCATTGTTTTTCAAGTTGTTCAAATAATCTATAATTGCCTGTTCATCATTTTGATTGTACTTATATTTAAGAGCTTTTCCTACCTTTTTAGCTGATTTGCTAAAAAGCTCACAAGAATAAAACACGCTTTCCCAAATGTCGTTAGAATATGTTTTTTGTATAAGTTTTAATTGGTTATCGTCGCAAAAATCAGCGAAAAACTTACCACATTTACCAGTAGATATTTTAAAATCATGTTCACATGCGATATTCCATTCAAGCATTTTTATAAGCATATCTCGCACATATTTATTATACATATCCATGTAATAAACGAGTTCGCCACGCATTATACCTTTACCAACATTGTTAAGGCACCACCAAAATTCGTTGCAACAGCCGTTGAATTCTTCTAAACTAGGCTTACTTATAATGTAATTACTATCGTTTGAAACAGGTAATTTGGGCAAAATATTGTCTTTGTCCATAATTGTAACTACAAGGCTATCTTTTATAATTTCTTTTATAGCTACAGGAATACTCTGCAAAGTTAAGTCAATTCTATTTCCGTCTTTAAAAAGAATTAGCCAATTGTAAAATTTGCTGTAATCCATGCCGTCGCCCCAAGCAAATTCAGCACTGCAAGGCTCTTGAACAATTGCTATTTCGCCAAAATTATGTATGAAACTTTTGTTATTAACAAAGCTTAAAACGTCAGTTACAACATAAACAATGTCATAATCTTGATAAATATCCTTTTTAATATTAGGGTTAGTTCTAGAACCGTTCATGTACACGGCTCTAATTTTTTCATTGTTTTCAGCAAAATTTAAAATCAAATTCATCATTTGCTCTTCGTTTCTCATTTTTGTCATAAAATCACCTATCCTAAATACCAATTTGGTAAAATTTCTAATGCATCAATATATTCCTGTGTTGTAGGTGCACCTGAAATAACAGGATAATATATTACAAATAATACAAAATTTAAAACTACAAATAAAGCAATAATTATGTCGCCTAGGCTTATTTTATATAAAACTTTTTTGCTAAAATATGGTTTTTCTTTAAAATATATAAAAGTGAACATTAAAGCCATAATTATGAAAGGAACAGCTGTGAAATAGTGGTAGACAAATGTAAGTCTTGGAACTAAAACCCAAGGCATGTAAACGCTTAAAAAGCCTACACAAATAAACACTAATTTCTGACTTCTGGTTTTAACTATCATATATAAAGCAAACAACATGCTAAGCAAACAACTCCACCAAAGTATTGGATTTCCAAGGCATGAAATAGTGCTAATTAGTCCTGTACCCTCATAATTATAAGACACAAAATACCATATATTGCGAATAGCAAGTGGCCATTCGTACCAAGGCGATGCGAAATAATGCTCTGCAACTAAGCTTGAATGATAATTATACATATGAGTTTGGTAATTAATGAAAGTTTGAATAATATTGCTAGAATTGTGCTCTAAAAGTGTAAGTGGTAAAAACGCCACAAAATAAATTAATATAGGTATTATTATAAAAAATCCAATACAATAAGGGCAAAGTTTTACGTACAGTAAAAATAATAGCTCTTTGTCTTTCTTATTTGCTTTGTTATACTCGTAAATTAATTTTATAGCAAACAGCACAGCAAGACCTATCGCTCCATAAGCACAAGTCCACTTAGCTGAAATTCCTAGTCCCATAAACAAACCACTAATTAATAAAGGTGTAATCAGACTTTTAAAACTGCTAGTAGCAAAATCTTTTTGAATAAATATCAGCATTGATTGATACATAAGAAGTATAAAAAACACAGCATAGGTGTCAATTGTCGCAATTCTCGTCTGCGTAAAATGCATAAAGTCAAAGGCAAATAGGAACGTACCAACAGCACTAATGTAGCTGTTACCAAATAACCTTTTTAATATATGGTACAAAATAGGTAACATTAAAACACCAAACAATGCACCCATAAACCTCCAACCAAAAGGATTCATTCCAAAAATTATTATACCCAACGAAATAATAAGTTTGCCTAAAGTTGGGTGAGTATTTTCGTAAGGTTCAACTTCTAAAATATATTCGAAAGCTGTTCTAGCGTGGTAAATTTCATCAAAATAAGTTGAATAAAAATACCCAGGGTTAATAGGAACACTGTCTTGCTCATCTACTAAAACATAAGCGTCGTCACTTAGCAGTGTAAAATCAACAAACTCTGTGCTATCGCTGTTTATAAAACGGACTTCGTTTAAAACAGCAGAGGAATCTAAAGCTGTTAAACGCACGAAATTAGCCTGTAAACCTAAATAAAAAGTTTTCCATTCATAAACATAGCTGTCACTTAAATTACCAACATAAGTGTAATTTACTCCGTCAGTAGAAACCTCAACATCTATGTTACAGCCTACACGCTGAAAACTTTCGTTACTGCTAATTCCTGCTAAATAAATAAATCCACTAGCGTCGCTGTCAACTTCAAAAACAGCACTGTCGCCCTCGAAAGGTAGCCACGAGGTATTAGCTGTTGTGGTAGCACCTAAATTCCAAAAAGCAAATATTGCATAAAAAACAGTTATTGAAATCATTAACATAAAATCAATTTTAAATAATTTTCTGTTTTCATTTTTTACTTCTTTTAAAGTTTCAACTTTGAAATTTTTAATTAGTTGCAATTGAGGTTTCTCCTTTTTAGTCCATTTTTCTAAACCTTTATCACCAAAAAAACTATGATAGACAAAGTAAAAATAAAAAATCACATTCAAAGTGGAAATTGTTATAACTTCTATTGCAGTAGAACTTATAAAAGTATTGTTTAAATACAAAATATAAGCAGTGTTTAAAAAGCTTAATACACTTAAAACTGTAAAAGAAATCAAATATCTTTTGTCTTGTGAAATGATATAAGATAACAAAAGTAATATAAACACCGGGAATAAATATCTTTCATGCATTTTAGTGGCGAACATGAAAACGGTGGCCATTGTAAGTGCAGCAGCTGTAAAAACACATTCCTTTTTATGTTTAAACAAATATACATAAACACCACATACGATTGTTGCAATTAATGACGGAACAATACCCAAAGCAGTAGCTAAAATGCCGTCACTAGGCAAAAAGTTCCAATTAAACCCTATCATGCCCCAAAAATTGTAAGCATTAATAGTATAGTAATTGTAATAATTCATAGTAGATGTGTAAAGTTCTACTAACCAGCTTATATTTAATGTTCTTGAAAAAGGAAAGGATACGACTATAACTACAAATAACGCAAATATTACGCCTAAACCTAAACCTTTGTATTTTTTTCTAAATAATGTGTAAAAAATAAATATTGGTGCAAAAATTATAAGCTGCGGTTTAGTGATTAGTCCTAATCCATAAAAAGTCCCCGAAAAAATAAACTTGTCCTCTTTTAAATAAAGAAGTGAAATAAGCAAAATTAAACTTGTAACAGAGTCAATTTGTCCCCAAATGGCTCCGTCTAAAATTACCATAGGACAAAATAAATAGGCAAAAGCTATGAAAGAAGAATAACTTTTTGTAAATCTTTTTTGAGCAAATTTATAAATTATCACTCCACAAGCCATATCGCTTAAAATAGTCGGTGCTTTAAGCATAGCATAATAAATTGAAGTACTAGTAGAAATAGAAAATAAGTTTCTAATGTTGTCAAGTAGCGTTAGAACATATAAATATCCTGGTGGATAGTCAAGATATATATCAGTTTGAGTGTAAACATTTACAAATCCAACATCGTTAACTAGTTGCCCCCAAGCTTGAAAAAGGTTTAAATCGGTATAAAAACCTAAGTCACTAAAGGCGAAAATAACTCTAATTAATAAAGCTAAACTTGCACCAATGGGAAAAATAATATTTGAAAAATTAATATTTTCAGGGAAATATTTTATAAAATAAAACATTGCCAGCAAAAAAATTATAGAAATTATAATTGCAAAGGTCATTTTTATCTCCTGTTTAAAATAATATTAGCAAGTTCTAAAGCAGAATTCACTGTGAATGTAGCTCCGTTTTCTTCTAGTTCTTGTTTTCCTCTAAACCCCCACAAAACACCAACCGAGTTAAGTTTTGCGTTTGTAGCAGTTTGCATATCGACACCACTGTCACCAATATATAAAACTTCGTTTTTATTATAATTCATTTTAGAAACTAAATAATTTACAGCTTCTGGACTAGGTTTTTTCTCGAACTTTTCACTTTGCCCTAAAACTTCAAAAAAACTTACATCATGAAATAAAGTTTTAGCAACTACAGTTGTCATGTCGTGTGGTTTATTTGAAAGCACAGCCACCTTCACTTTGTTTTCATTAAGATTTTCAAGTAAACAAGTAATTCCGTCATAAGGATTAACCAAATAAAGTGGGTTTTCTTCGTATAATCTGTCATACTTATTTCTTATTTTAGTTTGTTCTTCTTTTGTAAAGTTGATACCGTTAAATCTAAGCATACGCTCAATTAAAACATCAGCACCGTTTCCTATAAAATTTTTATATTCATTTGCATCAATCGAATTATATCCGTAAAAATTTAGAGCAGCATTGCCAAAATAAGCAATTGAGTCTAAAGTATTTGCCAAAGTTCCGTCTAAATCAAATATACAAGCTTTGTACATATTACTCTCCTAAAAAATTATTTTATATAATTATACAATCAATGCTTTAAAAAATCAACAATATATGTTATAGTGTATACAATAAATTTACGAGGTTATAAATGGAAAATTTTCAAATTCAAACAGACAAAATTATTAAAAGCTTAAATTATAGACCAAAACTTCTTTTACACGCTTGTTGCGCACCTTGTGCAACTTATGTTGTTGAGTATTTAAAAGAATTTTTTGACATTTGCATTTTGTATTACAACCCTAATATAACACCATATGAAGAATATAGAAAGCGTTTAGATGAAGTTAAAAAGCTTTCTAAACATTTTTCAGTAGATTATATGGAAATCACTTGGGATAACGATAAATTTGAAGAATTGATAAAGGGCTATGAAAACTGCAAAGAAGGTGGAAGTCGCTGTGAAATTTGTATTAATCAGCGTATGAAAAAAACAGCTGAAATAGCAAAAGAAAAAGGCTTTGACTACTTCACAACAAGCTTAAGTATAAGTCCACTTAAAAATGCCATGATGATAAATAGTATTGGAAAAAAGCTTGAAGAAGAAATAGGAGTGAAACATTTAACATCAGATTTTAAGAAAAGAGAGGGCTATAAACGCTCAACAATTTTGTCAAACGAACTTGGTTTTTACCGTCAAAATTATTGTGGCTGCAAATATAGCATAAGATAGATGAAAATTAAAGAGTATGTAGAGTTTTTAAACTTAGTAGAAAAATTAAAGTGTAATACAAGACACAGCTGGACAAGTAGTGGCAGACATGAAAGCGTGGCAGAACATAGCTGGAGAATTACTTTAATGGCAATGCTTATAGAAGATGAATTTCCAGAAATCGACATAACTAAACTTATGAAAATGTGTGTAATTCACGATTTTGGAGAAGCATTAACAGGTGATATTCCTGCATTTTTAAAAACAAGCGAAGATGAAAAACTAGAGGATGATGCAGTAGAAACCATTCTCTCAAAACTTCCTGAAAATTACAAAAATGAATTTACACACTTGTTTACAGAAATGAATAAAAGAGAAAGTTTAGAAGCTAAACTTTTAAAAGCACTTGATAATATGGAGGCTATTGTTTCGCATAACGAAGCTGATATTTCTTCGTGGCTACCTAATGAATATCACGACAATTTGACTTATGGAGCTGATAAAGTAACTTTTTCAGCTTGGACACAAAGCCTTAAAGACTACTTAAACCAAGAAAGTATTAAAAAAATAAATGAAAGTAAATTATAAGGGAGCGACTATGAAGCAATCAACTCACGGTGGCAATATTTATCGAAATGATGTAAATTTAGATTTTTCAGCCAATATAAATCCTTTTGGAACGCCAAAATCGGTTATAAACGCAATGGTAGAAAGTCTTTCTAAAAGTGCTAACTACCCTGACCCACATTGTACAAAACTTGTAGAAAGCTTATCTTTACATCATGAAATTGACAAAGAGTATATTTTATGTGGCAATGGCGCAGCAGATTTGATTTTTACTATGATGACAACAATCAAGCCAAAAAAAGCCCTAATTCAAGCGCCAACATTTGCTGAATATGAACAAGCGTTAAAATCTGTAGACAGCGAAATAGAATATTTTCATACATTTAAAAGAGATAATTTTATGATAACGGAAAATATACTTTCTAAAATTAACAAAGATTTAGATGTAATTTTTCTATGCAACCCAAATAACCCTACTGGTGTTTTAATTTGTGATGATTTGCTTTTAAGAATTGCTGAAAAATGCAAGAAAACTAAAACTTATTTGATAATAGACGAATGTTTTCAAGAGTTTATCAAAGAAAATCATAGTTTAAAAAATGAATTAATCGAAAATTCTTACATAATTATCCTAAAAGCTTTTACTAAAATTTACGCTTTAGCTGGCGTTAGGCTTGGGTACTGCATGACTTCAAACCTTACACTTTTAAATAGAATGAAAGATTGCACACAGCCTTGGAATGTTTCAATTGTAGCACAATCAGCTGGAATTTCAGCTTTAAAAGAAACAGAATTCGTAAAAAGTTCAACCGATTATTTGCACGAACAGCGTGAATTTTTAGTTTCTAAACTTTTTAAATTAGGTTATAAAGTTTATCCTAGCAAAGCAAATTATATTTTGTTTGAAACAGACCCAGATTTATATCAAAAATGTTTAGGGAAAAAAGTTTTAATTCGTGATTGTAGCAATTATGTAGGACTTGAAAAAGGTTTTTACAGAATTGCTGTTAGAACTTTTGAGGAAAACGAAAAACTAATTAAAGTATTTACTGAAATTGAAAAAGAAAGAGTAATAATATGAATGTTAAATTAATCGCTTTTGATTTAGACGGCACAGTTTTACTAAACCACAGAAACATACCAGAAGAAAATATAAAAGCTATGAAATATGCTCACGAAAAAGGAGTTTATGTTGTTCCAGCAACTGGAAGAATTGCAAGCTTTTTACCAAGCCAACTTTTAAATGTTGATTTTATAGAATACGCTTTAACTTGTAACGGTGGTAGCATTGACAATATTAAAACTAAACAGTGTGTTCACGGTGCATATATTAACGGTGCAATAGCAAGAAAAGTAAATGAAGTTTTGAAAAAGTATAATTTGTACATAGAATATTATGTAAAAGGTGGAATTCCTTACACTAAAACAATTACACCAGAAAGAGCGATGATAGAATACGGACTTCCAGAGCAAAAAAGGTATTTCTTAAGCAAAGACTATATATATTTTAACGATATTGAAGAATTTTTAGCAGATGATTTAAGGGAATACGAAAAAATAAATGTGACTTTTATTCCTGAATATGCAAGGGAAGATATTAGAAACGGACTTAAACAAATACCAGAAATCATAACATCATCATCATTGCCAGATAATTTGGAGATAAACAGTGTAACAAGTGGAAAGGGCAACAGTCTTATTGCACTTTGTGATTACTTAAATATAGATATAAAAAATGCTATGGCTATTGGCGATGGAGAAAACGATTTACCGATGCTTAAAGTTGCTGGAATATCAGTTGCAATGGGGAATTCATGTGAAAAAGCATTAAAAACAGCAAAATATAAAACCACAGACTGTGACGACTGTGGTTTTGCAAAAGCAGTTTATGATTTTGTTTAAATTTGAATTTCCATAACTCTTTTTAAAATGTTAAAGCCACATTTTTCGTAAAAGTTTATGGCTTTTTCATTAAATTCCCAAACATTTAATTCTATATTAGAAATATTATATTCGTTTTTGCAAATTTCTTTAATTTCTTTAAAGAAAAATTGACCTAAACCTTCACCACGAGCTTCTTTATCAACACAAAAATCATCAATAAAAAGCACTGTTCTATCTTGTAACACTTCGTGATTTTTAGTGTTTTTAATTTGACAAATTGTATAAGCCAGTACTGTATCTTGTTCATCTGTAAGAACAAATATAGGCTGGTTTTTATCTTTCATATTTTCTATAAGTTCTTCTTTGCTATATTTTCTAACGGCAGATTTAAAAACATCTGGTCTTCCTATATGATGAAGATTAGCTATATCGTATAATAATTCTTCAATTTTGCCAGCATCTTTATCTAACGCATATCTAACTTTGAACATGTAAATACTTCCTTTATAATTTTTATAAAATAACAGAAGGAATGAGCAATGCCCATTCCTTACAATTGTAAACATTTATATCATTTCAATAATTTTTCTTGGACATACTTCTACACATTTACCACAAGCAATACATTTGCTTGGGTCGATTGTAGCTTTAAAGTTTGTAACTTTTACAGCGCCAACTTCGCAAGATTTCACGCATTTCATACAGCCGATACAACCAACTTTACAAATTTTTGTAACACTTGCACCTTTGTCGCAGTTTGCACATCGAACAATTGCTTGGTCACGGTAAGGTATAAAAGAAATAAGGTTTTTAGGGCAAGCAGCAACACAAAGTGAACAGCCACGGCATTTTTCAGGATTGATAACAGCAAGACCGTTTACTATCTCGATAGCTCCGTATTGGCACGCTCTAACGCAGTCGCCAAGACCCATACAACCAAAACGACAACTAGAAACACCACCTGCAAGTAGCGCAGCAGCAGCACAACTAGGTATACCGTCATAGTTCATTTTGTCAGCAGTAAAATCAGAGTTACCCATGCAGTGAACAACAGCAGTTTTAGTTTCAACAGAAGCGATAACTCCTAAAATTTCACCACAAGCAGCAGCGCAATCAGCACCACCTGGGGAACATAGACCTACTTCAGCCTCGCCTTTAGCCATTGCAACGGCATAGCCTTCGCAACCAGAAAATCCACAAGCACCACAGTTAGCTCCTGGTAGTTTTTCAAGTAAAGCTTCGGCTTTTTCGTCCTTAGGAACAGCCATAACTATAGAAGCAATAGAAAGTCCAACACCTGCAACAATACCAATAACGGCAACAATTATAATACCTAAAATAATTCCATTCATAATTATGCCTCCTTAAAGTAAGCCGTCAACAAGTCCTGAAAATCCTAAAAAGGAAACAGCGACAAGTGAAGCAGAAACTAATGTGATTGGAAGTCCACGCATGAACTTAGGAACGTCGCAAAGTTCTAATTTTTCACGAACACCAGCGAACATTACCATAGCTACTAAGAAACCAACACCAGAGCCAAAAGCACTTACGAGTGATTGTAAATAGCCAAAGCTAGGGTCAGAAGCACCTTTTTCAAGCACTAACATTGTAACACCAAGCACAGCACAGTTAGTTGTTATAAGCGGTAAAAAGATACCAAGTGCGTTGTAAAGTGGTGGCATATATTTTCTTAAAACAATCTCTAAAAGTTGAACTAATGAAGCAATGATTAAAATAAACACTATTGTTTGTAAATATTCTAAACCATTTGGATATAAAATATAAGTATAAATTGGCCATGTAACAGCAGTTGCTATAACCATAACCACAGTAACAGCACAGCTCATACCAAAAGCTGTGTCTAATTTTTTAGACACACCTAAAAACGGACATATGCCTAAGAATTTGTTTAAAATATAGTTTTCAGTTAAGATTGCAGCAAGAAAAACACCAACCAAAACTCTAATTGTATCAGCCATTGTTTGCTACCTCCTCGCACTCGTTTATTTTGCTACATGTAGCTGCTAACGGACAGCCTTTGCAGTTAAGTTTTTCAGGTGCTTGCCCCTCTTTTGAAAGCTTACCAACTATTGCAATAAGCATACCAAATACAAAGAAACCACCAGGAGGAAGTAGGAATATAATAATTGGGTCCATGAAGTTTGAAAGTACAGGTAAACCAAACACAGTACCAGCACCTAAAAGCTCACGGATAATTCCCATTGCTAATAGTGCAGCTGTAAAGCCAATACCCATGCCAAGACCATCTATAATAGAAACTAAAACTTTGTTTTTACTAGCAAACATTTCGGCTCTACCTAAAATAATACAGTTAACAACTATTAAAGGTAAGAAAACACCTAGGCTATCATCAAGGCTAGAAGCATATGCTTTTACCAAAAGTTGAACAATAGTAACAAAGCCAGCAATAATTGTGATGAAAGCAGGAATTCTAACTTTGTTAGGAATAACATTTCTAAGCAATGAAATAACAGCGTTTGAACAAATAAGAACAAAAGTAGCTGCTAGCCCCATGCCTATAGCATTGGTAGCACTAGTTGTAACAGCGAGTGTTGGACATGTACCTAAAAGTAAAACCAAAACTGGATTTTCTTTAATAATGCCTTTTGTAAATTCTTGTTTTAAAGATTTAGCCATCAGTTTGCACCTCCTATAGTTTCAAATATTTCTACAGCCACATTAACTGCATTAGTAACTGCTGTAGTTGTAATTGTAGCACCTGTCATAGCTTCGATTTCACCGTCGCTAGCAGTAGTGTTTTTTACAACTTCAAGGGTTACAGCTTTTTGTAAAAACTGAACTAGAAAACTTTCGTTTTCGCAGTTTGCACCAAGACCAGGAGTTTCTTCTTGGCTTAAAATTACAACTCCCGTAATATTTCCATCGATATCAATACCAGTCATAACACTAACATCGCCACCGTAACCACTACTAGAAGTTGAAAATACATATCCTACTACTTCGCCACCACTAGTAGCTGTGTAGTAATTTTCATTTTCTTCAAAATCATCAGCAGTACTCATAACAAGCATTCTAGAGTTTGATTCTTTTTCAAGTGCTGCTTGTGTAATTTTGTCTTTTGTAAGTTCGTTTGTTAAAGCCAAAAGAGCAGTTACACACAAACAAATAGCACATAAAATAAGTGCAGGAGCGACAACTGTTTTAAAATTCATTTTCATTTTGTTGCCTCCTTTGATTTTTTAACAAAGCCGAAAGGTTTAACTTTTACTACTCTTTCTATCAAAGGAACTAAAATATTCATTATCATAATTGAGTAAGATACGCCCTCTGGAAGTGAAGCAAATTCTCTGATAAGTATTGTCATAATACCACAACCAATAGCAAAAACAACTCTTGCTTTTGTGTGAATAGGACTTGTTGCATAGTCAGTTGCCATAAACACTGCACCTAAAACTAAGCCACCAGCTAGTAAATCCATAATTGGATCTCTACCTAAAAGTGCAGAGAATATAAAAGCAGTTGCCATGTATGTAACAGGAATAACTGGGCTTATAATTTTACGAACAACTAAGTAAATTCCACCGATTAAAAGAGCTAAAATACAAGTTTCACCCAAGCAACCAGCACGATTGCCAATAAACATTTCGAAGTATGTAGGTAATGTTTCTCCTGTACCTTCGCCTAAAATTCCAAGTGGAGTTGCAGTAGTAATACCGTCGAAAGTTGTTGTCCAAGCTGTCATTTTAGAAGGGAATGAGTTCATTAAAACTATTCTAGCAGTAAGTGCAGGGTTAACAAAGTTTTGACCAATACCACCGAACATTTGTTTTACAACAACTATAGCAATAACTGCACCAAAAGCAACTATTATAGGGCTTACAGAAGCTGGCATGTTAAAAGCTAACAAAAGTCCAGTTACAACAGCACTTAAATCGCCTATTGTTTGTTTTCTTTTCATCACTTTACGTGAAACATATTCGCACAATACGCAAGAACCGACAGATACTATTATTAAAATAAGTGCGTCTAAACCAAAATAAATGATAGAAGCAATAGCAGCTGGGGTTAAAGCGATTAAAACATCACGCATAATTGTTGAAGTAGTGGTTTTGCTGTTAAAATGCGGTGATGATGAAACTATAAGTTTTTCCATTATTTAGCCCCTGCCTTTCTTACTACCGATTTGCCTAGGCGAATTGACTGTACAATTCTTCTGCCTGCTGGACATGTGAATGAACAGCAACCGCATTCCATACAAGTCATAATGTCAAGGTCTATTAGCTCCCTAGCTTTTCCTAAAATAGAGTATTTCTCTAAATTAGTTGGAATTAAACTCATAGGACATGCTTGTACACATTTACCACAACGGATACAGTCACTAGGTTCGTCAAGTTTAGCTTCTTTTTCGTCAAAACATAAAATACCATTATTTTGTTTTATAACCGGAATTTCATCACTTGTAATAGCAACACCCATCATAGGCCCACCCATGATGATTTTTTTAGGTTCAGATTTATAACCACCAGTGAACTCAACGACATCTTTAATTAAAGTGCCAACAGGAACAATAACATTCATAGGGTTTTTAATAGCAGAGCCGTCTACTGTAATTCTTTTTTTAATTAGTGGAATACCATTTTCCATGTATGAGTCTAAGAAAGAAACAGAACCAATATTCATAACAACACAGCCTACATCTGACGGAAGCTTACCAGTTTCTACGCATCTGCCAGTAGCTGCTTGAATTAGTATTTTCTCAGCACCTTGTGGGTACATAGCGTGTAACGACATAACTTCTATAGAACTGTCGCCGGTTTCTTCAGCTAGTCTTGAAAGCTCTGCAATAGCATCAGGTTTATTATCCTCGACACCTATTACAACTCTATCAATGTCTAAAATCTTTTTAACTTCGCAAATACCTTTCATAACATTTTTACCGTTTTCCAAAGCTTCACGGTGGTCACATGTTACATAAGGTTCGCATTCTGCTGCGTTAATTACTAGAGTATCAATCTTTCTGCCTTCTGGAATATTAAGTTTAACGTGAGCTGGGAAACCTGCACCACCAAGACCAACTAAGCCAGAATCTAAAGCGATTTTTGCTAAATCGGCCTTAGTTTTTACTTCTGCTGGAGCTTTTATGTCAGGGTGCATTTCCATAAGTCCGTCAGACTCAATTACAACAGAGTCAATCATTTGACCACCAGTAAGCATAATTTGTTTGATTTCTTTTACTTTGCCTGAAATTGAAGCATGTACAGGTGCGCAAACAAAACCAGTTGTTTCGCCTACAACTTGTCCAACATAAACGTGGTCGCCTCTTTTGACCACAGGCTTACATGGAGCGCCAATATGTTGGCTCATAGGAATTACAACTGTTTGAGGTATAGGCATAAAGACAGATTCTAAATGTCCCGTGTTTTTATGATGTGGCACATGAGCCCCACCATGTGTTTTAAATGGATGTGTTAACTTTTTCAAAACATCGTTTTCCTTTCATTTTATATATCTCTTTTATATCAAAACATTATAGCACTAATGTTACAAATTTTCAATAAAAATTTCATGTATTCTACATATTTTATCAAATAAAAGCATTATACATTCATTTTTTCTTCTCTTTTTAAAATAAGAGAAAACATATTGTTATATAATATATTTTCTCTTGCTTTTTGCGATAATTTCGAGAAAATATACTCATAATCTGGCATTCTTTCGTACTGCCACTGCTCATAATCTTTTGTCATGTCAATTCCAAATATAAAACGTTTATTATATTTTTCTAAAGCAGCTAAACAATCAGGAGTATCCATACATAATGCACTGTATTTCCAAAAGGAAATATCAAAATATAAGTTTTCGTATTTTTCTAACAGCTGTGTTATTTCAGCCATTTCTGCTTGTGTGAAAGGCTCTCCTTTTTCAAAATTATAACCTATATGTGCCCAAATAAATGTGGTTTCCTTGCAAATTTCAAGTGCTTTCATAAAACCAGCTCTTGCAAAGTCGTCGCAGTGTACCAACACAGGTGCATTAAATTTAGCTGCTTCTTTAAACACATTAATTACGTTTTCGCTTGCGTATGTTAAATGTGAAAAACTAGGTTTTTTCTCGCCTGTATGCCCCACCAACACCTCACCTATTCCGTAAAATCCTTTGTTAAGATTTTCTTTTACATAATCTGCACTTTCCTTTGTAAAATCTAAATCTGATAAATATGGACAAACTAAGTTAGGATACTTTTTTCCAACTTCTAACACGTTAACATCGGTACCATGTTTAGGAATTGCGTTGTGTCCAAACATTACTATCTTTTCAATTTCATAAATATTTGCAGTTTTTTCTAGAATATCAATATCCATTTCGTTTTTTGAATAATGCCTATGACTGTCAATAATTTTCATAATATTCACCTTTTTCTATAATTTTAAAATTTCGTATAAATTTTCTATAATAAATTCTTGCATATTTTGAGGATACAAATTAACTTTGTAAGTTTTTTCTTCGCTAGTTCTTTCCTCTTGGATTATTCCGTTTTTCAAGCCTTTTGAAGTTGGTACTTTTATCTTACCATTTTCGTTTTCTTCGATTTCTAAATACCCCATTGACATTAACCAATTGCTAACTTTAATAGAAGATGTTCTTTTACAACTATAATAATCAGCCATATTATTGATATTAGCAGTCAAAATACTGACAGATATTTTTTCTTCTGTGATTTCTATTTCGCTAATCATTTCAAGGCTTGGCAATGTTTCGTAATAATTAGGTTTAACTTTTTTCTTTTTTGTAATTTCTTCGCTTGTATTTGGTGTTATTTTTTCATCTTCACAATAACTTTTTATCGCATTTATAAATTCATCTCCGTATTTTTCAAGTTTCAATTGTCCAACACCTGAAACTTTTAAAAACGAGTTCTTATCAGTTGGTAATTTTTTGCACATGTCAATTAAACTGGCATCGTTGAAAATAACAAAAGGTGGAACACTTTGTTTTTTTGCTAAATTTGCTCTAATTAGACGCAATTTTTCAAATAAGTCCTCTTTGTCAATAGGAATTTCTTTGTTTTTATTTGGTTGTTTTTTATTGACTTGTTGTTCGACAGGAATTTTCACTACAAATTCGGTGGTACCTTTTAAAATTTCTGACGACATAGGGGTTAATGTAATTACAGCAAACTCAGAATCTGTTTGATTTAAATAGCCTCTTACAATAAGTTCGTTCAAAACTGTTCTAATATAATAAATGCTTTCATCGCATATAGAATAAACTGAAAGCTTGTCGAAATTCATTTCAAGAATTTTTTTAGTTTTAGCGCCTTTTAGAATATCAATTATCATGACTTTACCGAAACGCTCACGTATTCTTGTAACACATGATATTATTTTTTGGGCTAGAACGGTTGCATCTAAAGTTTGAAATTCAGTGTCGCAGTTACTACAATTTTCACAAATAGACGGTGATTTTTCGCCAAAATAATTTAGAATATAATTTCGCAAACAACTATTTATAGTGGCATAAAAAGTTATGTCTTTAAGCCTTTTGTATGCTCTTTCTTTTAAAATACGCTCTGTTTCTTCGTCTTCATAGCTGACATCACGCGAATTATCGATTAAAAACTGGTTAGTTATAACATCTTGCCCACTGTAAAGCATAAGACAATGTGCATTCGTGCCGTCACGCCCTGCCCTACCAGCTTCTTGATAATAACTTTCCATGTCTTTCGGCATGTTGTAATGCACAACAAATTTAACGTTCGACTTATCAATTCCCATACCGAATGCATTTGTAGCAACCATAATTTTAACTTCATCAAATATAAATTTATGCTGACTAATCTTTCTTATCTCGTTATCAATTCCAGCGTGATATTTTTCTGCGTTGTAGCCTAAATCTTGAAGCTTGTCGCAAACTTGCTCAACATTTTTTCTAGTAGAACAGTACACTATTCCACTTTCTTGTTTGTGAGAATGCAAAAAGTCTACTAAATCTGAAAATTTATCACTGCTGTTAATTACTTCAAAATACAAATTTTTTCTGTCAAAACCAGTTACCAAGGTATACGGATTATTAAGCCTTAATATTTTAACTATATCTTCTTTTACTTTTTCTGTTGCTGTTGCTGTAAAAGCTGAAACTACAGGTCTTACCGATAAATTTTCTATAAATTCTGGTATTTGTGCGTAACTTGGTCTGAAATCTTGTCCCCACTGTGATATACAGTGAGCCTCGTCAACTGTTAGCATTGAAATTTTTACACTTTGAGCAAAATCTAAAAAATTATCTGTTAATAGCCTTTCTGGTGCTACATAAATTATTTTATATTTGCCCATTTTGGCATTATAAAGTGCCATATTTATTTGCTTAGTTGTTAATGACGAATTTATGTAAGCACAACTAATTCCAGCTTGAATTAACCCTTTAACTTGGTCTTGCATTAGTGAAATTAGTGGAGAAATAACCAAAGTTATACCGTCATTCATTACTGCAGGTACTTGAAAGCAAAGCGATTTACCAGCACCGGTTGGCATAATTCCAAGAACATCTGTTCCATTTAATATTTTATCTATTATTTTAGCTTGTCCGTCACGAAATTCGTCGTAACCAAAATATTTTTTTAGAATTTCTTTAGGCATGTTTTCTCCTTTTATTTAATCGCAAAAATACGCTAATAAAACGGAGGGAATAACCCTCCGTTTTCATAAATTAATTACATCATTTCTCTAATAATTGGAATAGCTTTAATTGACTCTTCAATATAGTCGTATCCATATAAGTCGTAAGCTATAGCTCCGTCAAAACCAACTTCTTTTAGTTTATCAATATATTCTTTAACATTCATATCACCTTTATCAAGAGGTAAATGTCTGTGTATTCCTCTTCTCATATTTTCGACATGTGCGTGAGCAATTTTACCTTTTAATTGTTCAATACAATGAAGTGGATCTGGGTCGCAAAGGAACATATGGCCTATATCGCAATTTGCTTTTAAGTGATCACTTGGAATAGCTTCAAACATTTTAAGAACATGAGCAGTGCAACCACAAATCATGCTTGGCTCAAATTCCATAGCGAAAATCACATCAACTTCTTCAGCAATTTTAACAAGTTCTTTTGTTCTTTCTATAAAAATATCCCAATATTCTTCTTTATAGTCTTTCCAGTCTATCATATTATTGCTTGTGATTAATATTTTTGCACCATAAAGCGGAGTCGCTTTGATAGCTTTTTTTAAGTTTTCGAACTTTTGATCCTCTAAAATATAGCCACAATGATAGCTGATACTTTCGATTGGTAAATCATATTTTTCGGCACATTCAACTACATGTTTTGCAAAAAATAATTCTGTCATTTCATTTAAAAAATCAAATTTACTGTCAACCATTGCAAGTTCAACACCATCATAACCAATACTTTTGAATTCTTTAAAAATCTCCTCAATTGTAAAATTTGGCACCATACTTGTACGTCCTGTGAATTTCATAACATATCCTCCATTTAATTTTTGGTTTTATATCCGCAAGCTTCAATTGAAGCCTTTGCTAGTATTTCTAAAGGGTCTATGAAACTTTCGTCCAAAATTCCTGCTTCTTTTACAAGCGAAAGTTCAGTACAACCCAAAATAATCGCCTTTGCTCCTTGACTTTTAAGCTTATACGCAACTGTGTAAAACTGTTCCATGTTTGGCTTAATGCCAGCTTTAATATCCTTATAAATAAGTTTCATTACAAGTTCTTGGTCATCTTCACTAGGAACTAAGCATTTAAGTCCTTCATTTTCACAAGCACTTTGGTAAATTCCACCTTTTATTGTACCAGTAGTTGCCATAAGCCCTACTGCATCTATGTTATGTTTAATTAAATAATCAACTGCTAATGTACCTATATTTAAAATTGGAACATCTATAGCTTTTTGCAAACCATCATAAAAATAATGAGCAGTATTACAAGTAACAGCTATAACTTTTGCGCCAAAAGCAACCATTTTATTGCATTCATCTATCATAACTGGAAGTGGATTTTCTTCACTTTCGCCCAAAATATAAGCTGTTCTGTCTGGTGTAGACGATTTACTAGAAATCACTATATCAAGATGCTCTTGGTCTTTTGTGGCAAGTGTATGCTCGGTAACTAATTTATAAAAATATGCAGAGCTCATAGGTCCTATTCCACCTAACACTCCTAATATTTTTTTATCCATTTACACACTTCCTTTTAATGAATCTTTCAGGCACTGCGCAGCAAGTAAAACTCCTAAATTACCACTATCATAATTAAGTCCACCTTGCATCCAAACAGCAAATGGCTCTCTTAAAGGACCATCAGCAGAAAGTTCTATAGAAGAACCTAAATGAAACGCTCCAGCTGCCATGATAACATCTGAGTCATAACCCGGCATAGGTGCTGGTTCAGGCACAACGAAAGAGTCGACAGGTGCACCTTGCTGAATACCTTTACAAAAAGCTATTAAAGCTTCTGGTTTTTTTAGCATAACAGCTTGAATAATATCACCACGGCTTTCACTGAAGTGAGGTGTTGTATCATAACCCAAGAGGCTAAACAGTGCCGCGCCAAAAACTGCTGTTTTAAGTGCTTCGCCTGTTACATGTGGAGCGTGAAAAGCACCCATATAAAGAGGTAGATTGCTGTTAAGTGTGCAGCCAACCTCTTTGCCAGTTCCAGGAGTTGTAAGCCTGTATGCACAAAGCTCTACAAGGTCTGCCCTACCAGCTATGTAACCACCAGTTGGCGCAATGCCACCACCTGCATTTTTAATAAGAGAACCAGCCATTAAGTCTGCTCCTACATCAGTTGGCTCTTGTTTTTCAACATATTCACCATAGCAGTTGTCTACCATAATTATAGTTTTAGGAGCTTTTTTGCGTACTATTTCTATAAGTTCTTTAATTTCTTCAATTTTAAGACTTGGTCTTAAACTGTAACCTCTCGAACGCTGAATATAAACCATTTTATAGCTATCATCTACAGTTTCTATTAGTTTTTCTTTGTCAACTAAGCCATTTTCGAGCAAATCTATTTGACTATACTCAATTCCATAATCTTTTAAGGAACCTTGTCCTTTGACGTTTGTAATACCAAAAACACCTAAAATCGTATCATATGGTGTACCTGTTATGCATAAAACTTTATCATTTGGCCTTAGAACTCCAAACAGTGCTACGGTTAAAGTGTGAGTTCCACTTGCAAAACTTGCCCTTACAAGTGCATCTTCTGCTCCCATTGCATAAGCAAATACTTTGTCCAAAGTGTCACGTCCTCTGTCGCCATATCCGTAACCAGTTGAGCCTGTGAAATGACTTTCGCTTACACCAGCATTTACAAAAGCTGCTTGCATTTTTTGTTGATTATACCTTGTAGTTTTTGTAATTTGTGCAAAATAAGGCTTGCAAAGCTCCTCAGCTTTTTCGCCAAGCTTTATAATGTCTTCATCTATATTAAAAAAAGGATACATATTTACCTCAGTTTTCCTATACACCATTTATCTATGATTTTATAGTTTAATTTATCGTAAAATATAGTGTTTTTTTCATTTTCTTTTAAAAGGAATATCTCTCTACCTTTTAATTTTTCTTCTAAATCAAGTAAAACTTTTTTGCCAAAACCTTGTCTTCTTTGAGTTTTTTCAGTCGCTACAGCTGTTATAATTGCAGATTTTTCAAGGCAATAAAGACTTAAAGCAACACATTTTTTTCTTATTATAGAATAATTTCCCAAAGCGTGTCGGAATTTATGCGAACAATCAAGCTTAAAATTTTCGTAATCTTTTATCATATTACAATTGTTTAAAACACTATAAATTTCGTCTATATCGTCAGAGAAAAAAGGGGTTAAATCTACAGGTTCGCCTAGTAAATTTTTATGTAATACTTCGCCAAACGTTATAGGCTTTAAGTTTAAAATTATACTGTTTTCATATGTGCAAAAAACGCTATTCGGCTTTAAAAAATTTACAAAGTCAATATCAGCTATTCCGTCTATTGTTAAGTTATCGCCCCAAAGACAATACGATGTGTTATCACCTTGCCAAAATTTTGCAATATTGGGGTAATTGGCATAAGCTAAAAAAGTCGACATTATTTTAACAGAAAAAACATTAGAATTAAATTGTAATTCGTTTACATTATTTATATTTTTAATTATATTATCACTCATAACTAGTTAACTTTCTTTAAAATTAAACTCCACCTTTGAAAGGCGGAGTTTAGTAATTAAATATTAAGTGAAAAAGATGAATACATTAATTATAACAACCAGTCCAAAGAAACCGTAAGCAATAAATTTTGTTAACCTTTCAAGTTTACCTTCTATAGAACGTGCTTTATTTTTTGAGAAAAAAGTTTCAGCACCACCCATTACTGAACCAACATTTTTTTGGTGTCCTTCTTGTAAAAGAACGGCAGCAATTAAACCTAGAGCAAATATAATTAAAAATATACCTAAAATAATTTCTATAATAGTCATGACTAACCTCCTATTCTTAATATGATATATTAACAGTCTTATTAACTTTATTATTGTACCACATATGCTATAATTTTGCAATAGGAATAACAAATATATTGTGAAAATTTAAAACCCTTTGCGAAGTTAATCACAAAGGGTTTTATTTAATCATTTAGCTATAATTTTTGGAATTAGTCCCAAGTATTATCGATATAGTTTTGGAAGTATTCAATCCACTCATCAATACCTAGAGCGTCAAGGCTTGCTACATAAGCATCCCAGTCTGCGTCTGTAAATCCGTTAACAACTGCGCTACCATAGAAGTTAGCAACTGCTGTTTCGATTTCAGTTTGAATAAAGCTGAATTCTTCTGCAGCATCAGCTGGTACAGGTGTAACAGGAATTAATTCTTCTGAATAATAATCTTCATACATTGGACCTACTTCGTATCTGATACCGTCAGATGTTACTGTGTCTGAGCTTGGAATTGCAACTTCGCCTTCAAACATAACAGCTGAATATGAACGCCAGCCATATGTTGTGTTGTATTCAGTTTGGTTCGAAATACCTGTTGGGTATTCTTCTGGAACTTGTACGTAAGCAACGCCGTCATCGCCATAAGCCCATGTGCCGCCCTCTTCGCCGTCACGAGAAATACGTTTCCACTCTGAATCTGTGTGAATATTATCCCACCAGCGTAGTAAACCTTCTGGCTCTTCGCAAGTTGAAGAAATAATGAAACCATTCATGTTAGCTGTAATAACACCAGTTTCACCAACATGAAGCTCTTCGCCTTCGTAACCTTCAACAGTTAAAACAGGTAAAGCTGCCCATTTGCCCTCAGCATATTCTTCTGCATCGGCAGTCCATGTACCGATTAAACCGTAAGAATCTGTAACTGAAGTAAGTGAGTTATATTCTGAAGTTGTAAGTGTGAAACCGTCAGTATTGATTAAACCTTCTGAACTCCATTTGTTCATTTCTGTAACATAATCATAAAAACTGTTGTCAGTAATGTTTAAGCTATATACTCCGTCTTCAACTTTACCATACCATGAAGTAGTATTTAAGTTTCTACCAGCAATACCCCATGAACCAGCCATAACAATAAGTTTACCAGCCCAGTTTGCATCACAATAAATGTAAGGGATTTCGTCAGAAGTATCGCCATTACCATTCATATCATTTTCGTTGAATGCTGTTAAAACTTCATATAATTCTTCTATAGTAGAAGGCATTTCCATGTCTAAAGCCTCTAACCAGTCTGTTCTAATGTACAAAATACTGCTAGCTTCATTTGCGTACTCTGACCAAACACCTGTTGGTAAAGAATAAATGTTGCCGTCAGCTTTTCTTAAAGCATCTAAACCAGTTGCAACATTTTCTTCAATTTGAGAAGTAATTGTTGGTGCAAATGTGTAAAGAATATCGTCTGTTAATTCCCAAAACATCTCTGAATTTGTAGCCATAGCAGTTTCTGAAGGCCAATACATAAATGCATCAGGCATATTTTCTCCAGTTGAAAGAATTAGAGCAACTTGCTCGTCGTACAAAGTTTGGCTGATTTCACGCCATTCAATTGATACATTAGTACCTTCTGTTGAAAGTTCCATAATCAATTTATCGTTTTGGCTTGCAGAGTAGTCTGTAGTAGTCTTATTAAACATAATTTCATATGTAATAGGTTCTACTGCGATAGGTAAACCCTCAACATAAGTGTTACCTACTACTTCTTTACCGTCTTCGTCAGTTTCAATTACTAAATCTTGAGATTCTTCTTCTTCTGTAGATGAAGAACTACAAGCTGTAAATGCAGTAACTAACATTGATGAAGCTAGTAAAAGTGCTAAAAGTCTTTTTAGTTTCATGTGTTTTTTTCTCCCAAAAATTTTATTCTAAAATCGCTGTGCGATAATTAGCAAAATCGCACCAAAACTTTTACGTTAAGGTGTTTCGAGTTGTAATTATACACAACAACTTAACAATTGTCAATATTTTTTTAATTTTTTTAATAAGACAACTAAGATTTGTTAATGTTATACAAAATAAATCAAATATTATATTAATTACCACTTACTAAAATAAAAAAACCTTTGTGAAATTAATCACAAAGGTTTTTAGTTATTTATTTAGATATAATTTTGAAATTAGTCCCAACTATTATCTACATAGTTTTGATAGTATTCAACCCATTCGTCAATACCTAGAGCATCAAGATTTGCTAAGTAAGCATCCCAGTCTGCGTCTGTAAATCCGTTAACAACTGCGCTACCATAGAAGTTAGCAACTGCTGTTTCGATTTCTGTTTTAACATAGCTGAATTCTTCTGATGCATCTGCTGGAATAGCAGTTGTAGGAATTAATTCATCTTGGAAATACTCCTCATACATAGATCCTACTTGATATCTGATTAAGTCAGAGCTTTCAATACTTTCATCTGGCACAGGTGATTCGCCTGTAAATAGAAGAGCTGAATACGAACGCATACCATATGTATTAAAGTACTCAGTTGCTGAAGATATACCTGTAGGCCATTCTTCAGGAACAGTAACAATTGCTACACCTTCATCATTATAAGACCAACCCATACCTTCTTCGCCGTCACGTGAAATAACTTTCCATTCGTCATCAGAATGTAGGTTATCCCACCAACGTAGTAGACCTTCTGGCTCTTCGCAATCAGCAGAAATAATGAAACCATTTTTATTAGCAGTTACAACTTCATACTCACCACAGTGAACTTCTTCGCCTTCGTAACCTTCAACAGTTAGAACTGGTAAAGCAGCCCATTTGCCATCAAAATATTCTGTAATATCTGTTGGTGTCCATGTTCCGATTAAGCCGTATGAATCTGCTGTGTATGTAAGTGAATTGTACTCAGAAGATGTTAATGTAAATCCGTCGGAATTGATTAAACCTTCGCTGCTCCATTTATTCATTTCTGTAATGAAATCATAGAAACAATCTTCTGTAATATTAAGTGAATAAACACCGTCATTAACTTCGCCGTACCAAGAATCGGTATTTAAGTTTCTACCAGCAATACCCCATGAACCAGCCATAACAATAAGTTTACCAGCCCAGTTTGTGTCAGCATATAAGTATGGAATTTCGTCAGATGTATCGCCGTTACCGTTCATATCGTTTTCGTTAAATGCAGTTAGTATTTCGTATAACTCTTCAACAGTTGAAGGCATTTCCATACCTAAATCTTCAATCCAGTCTTGTCTGATATAAAGAATTGAACTTGCCCAGTTACCATATTCTGACCAAACATATGTTGGAAGTGAATAGATACTGCCGTCAGATTTTCTTAAAGCATCAAGACCTTCTTCAACATTTTCTTCCATTGCAGAAACAATGTTAGGTGCAAATGTGTAAAGAATTTCATCTGTTAATTCATAGAACATCTCAGCATTTGTTGCCATAGCACTTTCATTAGGCCAGTACATAAATGCGTCAGGCATGTTTTCACCAGTTGCTAAGATAATTGCTACTTGCTCATCATACAGTGTTTCACTTGTTTCTGTCCATTCTAGTGAAACATTTGTACCCTCTGTTGAAAGTTCAACAAATAGTTTGTCGTTGTTACTTGCAGAATAGTCAGTTGCTGCTTTGTTGTTCATAATTGTGTAAGTGATTGGCTCTACTGCTATAGGTAAACCCTCAACATAAGTGTTACCTACTACTTCTTTACCGTCATCATCTGTTTCGATTACTAAATCTTCAGATTCTTCTTCATCAGTTGAAGATGAACAAGCTGTAAATGCAGTAAACAACATTGCTGAAGCTAGTAAAAGTGCTAATAGTCTTTTTAGTTTCATGTGTTTTTTCTCCCAATTAATTTATTCTAAAACCGATAAACGGTTATTAGCAAAAAAATATTAAAACTTTTCATTTGCGTTTCAATATTGTTATTATATATAACATATCAAATATTGTCAATAGTTTTTAGTAACATTATACACTTTAAACATTTAATTTTAAAAAAAGTATGAATATTTACAAATTTTATTAATAATTTTATAAGTTTGTTATAAAATATCAAAAAATCTATAATCTTTAAAAACATAAAAAAACCTATATTGTAAAAAAAAGTTGCACAAACATTGTAGGGGCGAGCTTTGCTCGTCCGTGGATAAAACAAAAAGTTTTGTCTTGTTTTGTGTAAAACAGAGAAATTTTTTTATTAATTTTATAAAAGCACTAAATTAACATCTTGATTTCGGACGAGCACAGCTCGCCCCTACCATTTTTAAAATATATTTTCGGTTTTTTACACAAATACAAAACCTTTTTCGACAAACTGAAAACCTTTGCGAAATTAATCGCAAAGGTTTTTTAGTTATTTATTTAGATATAATTTTCGAAATTATTCCCAAGTATTATCTACATAGTTTTGATAATATTGAACGAAATCATCAATACCTAGAGAGTCAAGGCTTGCTACATAAGCATCCCATTCTGCATCTGTAAATCCGTTAACAACTGCGCTACCATAGAAGTTAGCAACTGCTGTTTCGATTTCAGTTTGAATAAATGAGAAATCTTCTGCTGCATCAGCTGGTACTGCGTATGTTGGAATTAATTCATCTGCAAAGTAGTCGAAGTAATAACCTACAACATCATATCTGATTGAGTCAGATGTTACACCATCAGCTGGGTCAGGAATAGCTGATTCACCTGTGAATATAGCTGCTGAGTATGTACGCATACCATAAGTATTTACATATTCTGTTGAAGATGAAATACCTGTAGGCCATTCGTCAGGGTTTGTTACATAAGCAACACCGTCATCACCATAGTACCAACAAGTACCTTCATCACCGTCACGAGAAATTAATTTCCATGTTGTGTCTGAATGTAGGTTGTCCCACCAACGTAGTAGACCTTCTGGCTCTTCACAATCACAAGAAATAATGAAACCGTTTAAGTTAGCAGTGATTATGTTTGGATCACCAGCTTTAAGTTCTTCACCTTCGTAACCTTCAACAGTTAGAACTGGTAGAGCTGTCCATTTGCCATCGGCATATTGTGTTTCGTCTGGTGTCCATGTTGATAACATACCATATGAATCTAAAGTATTTGTAATTGAATTGTATTCACTAGTTGTTAATGTGAAACCGTCAGCATTGATTAAGCCTTCTGAACTCCAAATGTTCATTTCAGTAACATAATCATAGAAAGATTGATCTGTGATATTTAGTGAATAAACACCGTCTTCAACTGAACCATACCAAGATGAGTTGTTTAAGTTAGCACCAGCAATACCCCATGAACCAGCAATAGCAATAAGTTTACCAGCCCAGTTTGCGTCACAATATACGAATGGAATTTCGTCTGTTGTGTCGCCGTCGCCGTTCATATCGTTTTCATTAAATGCTGTTAAAACTGTATAAAGTTCTTCGATTGTTGTAGGAACTTCCATACCTAAAGCATCTAACCAGTCTTGTCTGATATAAGTAATTGCAGAAGCAGTATTAGCATATTCAGACCAAACACCTGTTGGTAGTGAGTAGATGTTACCGTCAGCTTTTCTTAAAGCGTCTAGACCACCATCAACATATTCTTCTACTTGTGAAGTAATGTTAGGTGCAAATGTGTAAAGAATTTCATCTGTTAATTCGTAGAACATTTCAGCATTAGTTGCCATATCTGTATCTGATGGCCAGTACATAAATGCGTCAGGCATATTTTGACCAGTTGATAAGATAAGTGCAACTTGCTCATCATATAAAGTTTCGCTTGTTTCTGTCCATTCTAGTGTAATGTTTGTACCTTCTGTTGAAAGAGTAACGTATTCTTTTTCGTTAGTAGATGCAGAATAGTCTGTTGAACCTTTTCTGTTCATAATTGTGTAAGTGATTGGCTCAACTGCGATAGGTAAACCTTCTACATAAGTGTTACCTACAACTGCTACACCGTCTTCGTCTGTTTCAATTACTAAATCTTGAGATTCTTCTTCTTCTGTAGATGAAGAACTACAAGCTGTAAAAGCAGTAACAAACATAGCAGATGCTAGTAAGAGTGCTAATAGTCTTTTGATTTTCATTGTGTTTATTCTCCCTATAAATTTTATTCTAAAACCGATTTACGGTTATTAGCAAAATTGAATACTATTTCAAGCTAAACAGTATGATTCTTGTCGATTATTTTTTCGACTTCATTATTATAGTGTTTTTTGGCTGATTTGTCAATATTTTTTTCTCATTTCTAATAATTTCTTACATATTTGTTAATTTTGCACAAAAAACAATATAAATTATATTAATTAAGACTTGTAAAAATCGATATAAAATTAAAAAAACCTTTGCGAAATTAATCGCAAAGGTTTTTTAGTTATTTATTTAGATATAATTTTCAAAATTATTCCCAAGAATTATCTACATAGTTTTGGTAATACTGAACATAATCGTCGATACCTAGAGAGTCAAGGCTTGCTACATAAGCATCCCAGTCAGCATCTGTAAATCCGTTAACAACTGCGCTACCATAGAAGTTAGCAACTGCTGTTTCGATTTCTGTTTGAATAAATGCAAAATCTTCTGCTGCATCAGCTGGTGCTGCGTATGTAGGAATTAATTCCTCTGAGAAGTAGTCGAAGTAATAACCTACAACATCATATCTGATTGAGTCAGATGTTACACCATCAGCTGGGTCAGGAATAGCTGATTCGCCTGTGAATATAGCTGCTGAGTATGAACGCATACCATAAGTATTTACATATTCTGTTGAAGATGTAATACCTGTAGGCCATTCGTCAGGGTTTGTTACATAAGCAACACCGTCATCACCATAGTACCAACAAGTACCTTCGTCACCGTCACGAGAAATTAATTTCCATGTTGTGTCTGAATGTAGGTTGTCCCACCAACGTAGTAGACCTTCTGGCTCTTCACAATCACAAGAAATAATGAAACCGTTTAAGTTAGCAGTGATTAAGTCTGGATCACCAGCTTTAAGTTCTTCACCTTCGTAACCTTCAACAGTTAGAACTGGTAGAGCTGTCCATTTGCCATCAGCATATTGTGTTTCGTCTGGTGTCCATGTTGATAACATACCATATGAATCTAAAGTATTTGTAAGTGAATTATATTCACTAGTTGTTAATGTGAAACCATCGGCATTAATTAAGCCTTCTGAACTCCAAATGCTCATTTCAGTAACAAAATCATAGAAAGATTGATCTGTGATATTTAGTGAATAAACACCGTCTTCAACTGAACCATACCAATTTTCGTTATTTAAGTTTCTACCAGCAATACCCCATGAACCAGCAATAGCAATAAGTTTACCAGCCCAGTTTACATCACAATATAAATAAGGGATTTCGTCTGTTGTGTCGCCGTCGCCGTTCATATCATTTTCTTTAAACGCTGTTAAAACTGTATAAAGTTCTTCGATTGTTGTAGGAACTTCCATACCTAAAGAATCTAACCAGTCTTGTCTGATATAAGTAATTGCAGAAGCAGTATTAGCATATTCAGACCAAACACCTGTTGGTAATGAATAGATGCTTCCGTCAGCTTTTCTTAAAGTGTCTAGACCACCTTCAACATATTCTTCTACTTGTGAAGTAATGTTAGGTGCAAATGTGTAAAGAATTTCATCTGTTAATTCATAGAACATTTCAGCGTTATTAGCCATATCTGTATCTGATGGCCAGTACATAAATGCGTCAGGCATATTTTGACCAGTTGATAAGATAAGTGAAACTTGCTCATCATATAAAGTTTCGCTAGTTTCTGTCCATTCTAGTGTAATGTTTGTACCTTCTGTTGAAAGAGTAACGAATTCTTTGTCATTAGTAGAAGCAGAATAGTCATTTGCGCTTTGTCTGTTCATAATTGTGTAAGTGATTGGCTCAACTGCGATAGGTAAACCTTCTACATAAGTGTTACCCACAACTGCTATACCGTCTTCGTCTGTTTCAATTACTAAATCTTGAGATTCTTCTTCTTCTTCTTCTGTAGATGAAGAACTACAAGCTGTAAAAGCAGTAACGAACATAGCAGATGCTAATAAAAGTGCTAATAGTCTTTTTAGTTTCATGTGTTTATTCTCCCTATAAATTTATTCTAAAACCGATTTACGGTTATTAGCAAATTATATAATAGTTAACAACTATATTTGTAACAAATTGATAAGTTTGTTAACTATGTACACAATTATATAAAATCTTTTCTACTTTGTCAATAGTTTTTAGCTAAGTTTATGCTAAAACGCTAAAGATTGTTAGTTTTATATAAAAATCTTTTATATATTTTTGTTCAAAACTACTAAAAAATTTCATTATAATTCAGAATAAGAAGAAAGATTTCACAACTTTATGAACATAAAAGTGTTGTCGACACAGTAAACTAGTTGTTAATACTAGACAAAAAAACAGAGATTGTTTGTTAACAACCTCTGTTTAAAATTAATATATTATTTAAATAAAATTAAGCTAATAGCCATTATCGCCATACCTAAAACCATGCCACCAACTGACAACTTTTGGCTTCCGTATTCTTTTGACGTTGGCAATAGTTCTGCAATACTAATATGCACCATCATTCCAGCTACGCCTGCAAAAATCACACCAAAAGCTGTGTCGCCTATAAACCTAATAAGCAAAAAGTACCCTAACAAAGCTCCAATTGGCTCTGTTAAGCCTGACAAAAGCGAATACACAAAGGCTTTTTTTCGGCTGTTAGTTGAATAATAAATTGGCACTGCTACAGCTATACCCTCTGGTATATTATGTATAGCGATTGCAACTGTTATAGCTATGCCCATTGTTGGGTCTTCTAGCGCTGAAACAAAGGTAGCTAAACCTTCGGGAAAATTATGAATTGCAATTGCTAAAGCTGTGAACACTCCCATTCTTTTAAGGGCAAGTTCGCTGTTAGAACCGGCATTTTCTGAAGTGATTTCAACTTTAGGTATGAATTTATCGATTAAAACGATAAGTCCCATACCACCAAAAAAACTAATTGCTGCGTAAATATTGCCCAATTTATCGCCGTAAACTTCACTTAAAGAGTCTATACCTTTGTAAAAAATTTCTACAAACGAAACATATAGCATTACCCCTGCTGAAAGTGCCAACGAAAAACACAAAAACTTTTTATTTGTATTTTTCGTTAACAACACCATAGCACTGCCTATACCTGTGGCAAGACCTGCTATTAATGTAAGCGAAAATGCCAAAATTACATTGTCCATAATTATCACCTTTTATCAATTATTAAAAAATCTGCATTTTTTTACTATAATATTCAAAAGGTGGATAATCGTGACAGCTAATTAGATAGCTTCGAAACCTAAGTCGTCAAGTTCCTCTATAGCTTGCTCTACTTTACCCTCTTCTACGCTAACTGTTTTACTTTCAAGGTCAACCTCGAACTTAATATCAGCTTGGGTTAATGCGTTTGAAATTCTTTTTACACACACTGGGCAGTGCATGTCTTCTACTTTTAAAATTCTCATTTGTTTTTCCTCAATTCATAAGTTTTTTTATTGTTTTAACAAGGTCTTTTACAACCTCGTCATTACCATTTTTAATGTCTTCTACAACACAAGTTTGTATGTGACTGAACAAAAGTTCTTCGCTAAACGAATTAAGCGCTGACTGAATAGCTGAAACTTGTGTTAAAATATCGGTGCAATAAGCATCTTCTGTTAACATTCTTTGAACGCCACGAACTTGACCCTCTATACGTTTTAATCTGTTATTAAGTTTGTCAAGCTCTTCTTTTTCACGGTGTTTAGTTTTGTGACAGCATTCACTCATAACTTAACTCCTTTTAACCTCAATGCGTTACTTACAACAAACAACGAACTTAAACTCATCGCAAATCCGCCAATCATCGGTGATAAAAGTATGCCAAACGGTACAAATAACACACCAGCAGCAACTGGAATGCACAAACTGTTGTAACAAAATGCCCAAAATAAATTTTGCTTTATATTTTTGATTGTCAAACGGCTAAGTTTTATCGCTTTTGATACATCACTCAAGTCATCTTTCATCAAAATTATTTGAGCAGAGTCTATAGCAATGTCGCTACCTGTTCCAATAGCACAAGAGCTATCCGCCTTAACAAGTGCTGGTGCGTCGTTAATTCCGTCGCCAACCATCATAACAATTTTATTTTCGTTTTGATATTTTTCAACAACTTCTGCTTTTTGTGTCGGTAAAACTTCTGCTATAACTTCGTCTATGCCAATTTGTTTTGCGATACAATTTGCCGTGTGAGAATTATCGCCTGTTAGCATAACTGTTTTAATATTCATGGCTTTTAGGTCTTCTATAGTCTTAAATGCTGATTCTTTTATAGTATCCATAACTGCGATATAGCCTAAAAATTCATCATTTAACGCTACGTAAATTACAGTTTTACCCTCATTGCTCAAGTTGTCTGTGTTAATTTGGCTAGTGTCTATAAGTTTGTTATTACCTATAGAAAGTTTTATATCTTCTTTGGTTTTTGCTATAATACCTAAGCCGTCAACGTTTTGGAAAGTTCCGTCAAATTTAGGAATTTTAAGTTCACGTTTGCTTTCTTCCTCACAAATTGCTTTAGCAAGTGGGTGATTAGAAAGCTTTTCGGCTGATATTACAAGACTTAAAAAGTCGTTTTCACTAAGTTTGTTAGAGTAAACATCTGTTACAATTGGTTTACCGTTTGTGATTGTTCCTGTTTTATCAAAAATTACAACTTCGGTTTTATGTGTGATTTCAAGTGCTTCACCACTCCTTATTAAGATACCGTTATTAGCGCCAACCCCTGTTCCAACTATAATAGAAGTAGGAGTAGCAAGCCCCATTGAGCAAGGGCAAGCGATAACTAAAATAGAAGTGAATATTTTAAGTGCAAATGAAAATTCACTGCCTAATACAAGCCAAATTATAGCTGAAACAAGCGCAATTCCTATAACAACTGGCACGAAAACACCAGCTACTTTATCGGCAAGTTTTGATATAGGAGCTTTTTTGCCTTGAGCATCTTCTACAAATTTCACAATTTTAGCCAAAGTAGTATCTTTACCTTTTTTGGTAATTTTTACATATAAAGCACCACTTACAGAAATACTACCACCTATAAGTTCGCTGTTTTCAGCTTTTAAAACTGGTAAACTTTCACCAGTAAGCATAGCCTCGTCAATGCTTCCACTGCCACTTGTTACTATGCCGTCAAGTGGTACGCTTTGACCAGCTTTTACCAAAACTATATCGCCAACTTTAAGCATTTCAGTAGGTATTTCCCACTGACCGTTATCGTCAACCAAAACAGCTGTTTCTGGTGTTAATTTGATAAGGCTTTCTATAGCAGATTTTGTTTTTTCTTTATTGTTAGCCTCTAAATATTTACCAACTGATACAAGCGCAAGCACAATAGCAGCTGATTCGTAATATAAATTATGCACTGCGTGTTCATTTGTGTTTATTAGCATAGTCATGACAAAACTATATGTAAAAGATGTTGCAGAACTTATAGCAACAAGCGTGTCCATGTTCGGATTGCCATGGAAAAGTGATGTAAAACCACTTATGAAAAATCTTTTTTCTAAAAAAATAACTACAACCGTTATAAGCATTTGTAAAATAGCAAAGTTATAAGGGTTTTGGCTCATAGAAAAAATAGCAGGCATGGGGATATTTGCAAAAAGCATTTGACCCATAGAAACGTAAAGCAAAACAGCTGACAAAGCAATAGAAGCGTAAAGAGAAATTTTCTCAGCTTTTAAATTTTCTTCTTCATTGTTTTGAACTTGAACTTTGCTTTCATCTTCTACATGCAAACTAGCTGAAAACCCAGCTTTTTTAATTTTAGTACATATCATGTCCCTTGTTACAAGTTCTTGGTCGTAACTTATAGTAAGCCTATTCATAGGCAAGTTAACCTGACTTGTTTCGACACCTTTGATTTTGCGTGTTACACGTTCGATAGCACTAGAACAAGCCGCACAGTGCATACCTTGAATGTCATAAATTTCTGTTATCATAAAATCACCTCTTAAGCTTGATTATATACCCCTGTGGGGTATTTGTCAATTCATTTAATTCTTGTAATCAAATTAAATTTGTGGTATAATAAATATAATTTTAGACGAACATACACTGAACAATAACAAATATAATGTCACAATACAGGAGGATTTATGGCGAAAAATTTAGACTTAACTAGTGGTAGCGTTACGAAATCGCTGCTAAAATTCACTATTCCTATTCTATTTACTATATTACTTCAAACAGCTTATGGCACTGCTGACTTGTTAATAGTTAGCCAGTTTTCAGGCGTTGCTGATGTTTCTGGGGTTACTATAGGTAGCCAAGTTATGAATAGCATAACTTCTTTTTTTACAGGGCTTTCAATGGGTACCACTATTTTAATTGCTAGGTACATAGGCGCAAAGGAGAAAGAAAAAAGTAGTACTGTAATGGGTACTAGTATTTTGCTTTTTGCGTTTTTCGCTATTATTTTGACTTTAACTATTGTTTTATTCAAAAACAATATAGTCGCTATTATGAAAACTCCTACAGAGTCTTTAGCTCAAACTAAGTCATACCTTTTAGTTTGCGGACTTGGTTCTTCATTCATTTTATCTTATAATATAATAGGCAGTATTTTCCGTGGTATTGGGGACTCTAAAACTCCACTTATAACTGTTGCTATAGCATGTGTCACTAATATAATACTAGACCTTATTTTAATTGGCCTTTTCGGTTTAGGCGCTTTAGGTGCAGCTTTGGCAACTGTCACTGCCCAAGCTTTTAGCGTTGTGTTATCTATTATCTTTATAAGGAGAAAGACACTGCCGTTTGAATTTACTAGAAAAAACATTAAGCTAAACTTTGGCTATTGTAAAGATATTATAAAACTTGGTTTTCCAATTGGACTGCAAAGTGTAATGGTAAATATTTCATTCCTTGTTATCACTTCTATTGTTAACACATTAGGCGTTGTTGCCTCAGCTGCTGTTGGCATTGTTGAAAAAATCACTGGTGTTATAATGGTTGTAGCGCAAGCTTTTTCTCAATCACTTTCTGCCTTTACTGCGCAGAACATGGGTGCAAATCAGCCACATAGAGCTAAAAAAGGCTTGTTTATAGGAATGGGCATTTCATTAATATTTGGCGTGATTACAGCTTACATATCGGCTTTCCACGGTGAAATCCTCTTGAATATTTTCTCGCCAGATGAAGAAACTTTAGCTTCTGGGTTACAATATTTAAAATCTTACTCAATAGACTGCATTTTTGTTGCAATAATGTTCTCATTCTCTGGTTATTTTGTAGGACTTGGAAAAACAACTTTTGCTATGGCTCAAAATATTATCGGTGCGTTTTGCGTAAGAATTCCACTTGCTTTTGTGTTTAGTTCGCTTCCAAACACATCGCTATTCATTATTGGTTTAGCTACTCCGTCATCTTCAGTTTTACAAATCATTTTATGTGTATACTACTATATATACTTAAAAAGAAAACAAGAAAACCCACTTGCAAATTAATTTTAGGAGATATTACTATGATACAACTAACAAATCATTCAGTTATGAATATAGAAAACGCTATGAGAGGCGCTAGAAACCCAATGAACAGTTGGGACAGGTCTGACAGCTATTATGACGAAAACGGCAATTATATTTTAGGCGAAAACGACCTTGGATTAGCTATAAAACTTTGTAAAGCTGGCAGTGACCACCGTAAATTCATAAGACAAATTTTAGTTTGTGTAGACATTGCTGCTCCACTTTATTGGTGGAAAGAATACGACACTTACAAAGTTGCAACTGTTGCAAACTCAACAAGCACAATGCACAAAATACACAGCAAACCTTTTGAAATGGAAGATTTTAGTACAGATAAAATGTCTGAAAATGCTAAAAACCAAATGAGCGAATTTATAGCATTTTTAGAGAAAACAAGACTTGAATTTGTAAAAACTAAAGACAAAAACGCTTGGTATGACATCATTCAGCTTTTACCATCAAGCTACAATCAACTTCGCACATGCACCTTTAACTATGAAACTTTAATAAACATTTATAATTCACGCAAAAGCCACAAGCTAGATGAATGGAAAGTTTTTTGTGCATGGATAGAAACATTGCCATATGCAAAAGAACTAATAATTAGAGCTTAAAATAATCAAGGAGCCATACCACTACCTACCAATAGTGACAAAAGATTAAATTGGTCTTAATCAATTGAATATACATATAAATCAATAAGAAAACACCGGCCTCAAAAAGTTTTTAATCTTTTGGGTCGGTGTTTTAGAAATTATCTTTATAAAAAATTAAATTTATTGTGGATTTTTAAAGTTTATTTTTAAAAACAACTTTTCCTGAATATGGGTTATAGATAATAAGCATTTTTTTCATAATTAATGTTCCTCTTAATTCAAAACAAATATGTACTCACTATCATAAAGATACCTAAAGCTGTTAACACACTACCTGTAGCTTTATTTAATACTTTAGGGTTTGCTTTGTTTGCAAATTTTGCTGCTAAGAGTGCAAAGATTAATGTTGAAATAGCACAAATTCCTAAAATCAAGAAATTTGGAACGACTTGTTCAAGAATAAAGTGAGAACTTGAACCGAAAAGTGCTGTGAAAGTCATAATAAAAACACTTGTGCCAACTGCTTTTTTAAGTTCGTAACCTAAAACTGTTGTAAGTAGCATTAGCATCATCATTCCGCCACCAGCTCCTATAAAACCACAGGTAAAACCAACCATTGCACCGCAAAGAATAGGTACGAGAATTTTAAGTTTGCCTTTAAATTTTCTTGGCTCTTTAGGGTGCTTTTCTTTTTTTGTAAGAAAATTAATACCCATTAGAAGTGAAATGTAAATAGTAAAATTGCCCATTGTTGTAGTTGGAACAAGCTGAGCCACAAGCGCCCCTACAATTGTAAAGCACAATACACTAATAAAAAGCCACTTACTGTTTTTTATGTCAATGTTTTTGTTCTTTCCGTATGTATAAGCAGAAACTGCACTAGCAAGTACGTCGGAAGCCAAAGCTATTCCTATTGCCTCATAAGGGTTCATGTCCAAAAAAGTGATCAACATAGGGGATATGACCACAGCGGCACTCATACCTGCAAACCCAGTACCAAGCCCTGCACCAAGTCCTGCTATAACACATATAAATATAGTTAATACCATATAAATCCTCCAAATTTTTTATGTAAGTGGTGCGAAAATTCTTAAAATACCTAGTGCTAAAAAGTTGAAAAATCCTTTTATACCTGTTAGCTTAATAGGTGAATCTTTTATTTGTGTAGAGATATTTAGGGTGTCTAAGAAGTCTTTTTTTATATCTTTTATGCTAGAATTATTATATATAGACACTCCACATTCATAGTGAAGCAGTAGACTTCTATAGTCCAAATTAATTGTTCCGACCACTGCTGTTTCATCATCGCTTACAAACATTTTCGAGTGTATAAACCCAAGCGAATACTCGTAAATTTCTACGCCAGCGTCAATTAACTCTTGATAAAAAGAACGAGATAAAAACTGAATTATTTTGTGGTCAGGGATTTGTGGTGTAATAATTTTAACATCTACACCCGACTTACTAGCTGTTGTAAGAGCAACAATCATTTCACGGCTTATGACTAAATACGGGGTTGTTATGTACACATAGTTACAAGCTGTATTCAGTATGTTCATATACACAGTTTCGCCAACTGCGTTTCCGTCGTATGGATTGTCATAAAAAGGCTGAACTATACCGTCGCTATTATATTTTTCTGTAGGCATATATTTTTCGAAGTTTTCTTCTTTCTTTGTAACCGACTCCCACATAGCTAGGAACATAACAGTCAAATTATAAACGGCTTCCCCTTTAAGTTTGATAGCTGTGTCTTTCCAATGTCCATGTTTTTCAAATTTATTAAAATATTCGTCAGCTATGTTAATACCACCAGTAAAACCAACATTACCGTCAATAACACAAATCTTTCGGTGATCTCGGTTGTTATAGCCAGCTGTAATTATATTTGCATAAGGATTGAACACCTCACACTTTACTCCGTTTTTTAAGAGCTTTTTTGAAAATTCTTTGTCAACCGTAAAAAGCGAACCTATTTCGTCATACATTACCCTTACTTCAATACCTTTTGAAGCTTTATCGAAAAGCACTTTTTCTATTCGACTCCAAACTTCACCCTCTTTAATCGTGAAATACTCTAAGAATATAAATTTTTCAGCTTTTTTAAGTTCATCTAATAAAGGCTCTAAAAATTCTTCGCCTACTTTATAATACTGTGTTTGAGTATTGATTTGGGCTGGCGAAAGAGCAATATCATTTAAATATCTTATATGTCTTTTGACATCTTGTCTGTTTACTATATCATCTACATCAAAACTGCTAATAGGTTTAATCTGTGATTTAAGACGTTGGTTGATTTTTTTATTTATTTCTTTTCTTCCCTTAATTAGCACTTGTCCACTAAAGGTTAAATAAAAAAACACACCAGTAACAGGTAGAAGGAATATAAACACAATCCAAGAAATTTTAACTTCAGAATATCCTTCTTTTAAAATAATATAAGTTATGCATAGGGTACTTATTAATAATAAAATTACAAATGACAAATTAGAATAATTTCCAAGCAAAAGTGTTATCCCATACCAAAGTGTTAATTGTAAAATAAGTGATGCTAAAATTAAGCCTATTCTAAAAACTGCATTTCGTAGTATTTTATTCATCTATATCACGCCTCTCTTTAATATTATGAATAAGAATAGACTTTTTCCAGTAAATGTAAAAGTGCTATTTTTTCTACATCTGTCAAGTTTTCACTCATTTTATTTTCCAATTCAGTATAAATTAGAAAAATTTTAGCAAATTCTTCTTTTCCTTTTTTTGTTAAATATATACCATAGGCTCTTTTGTCGGTTAAACTTCTTTCACGATAGATAAGGTCTTTATCTATCATTTTTTGTATAGCTCTTGCAATTGTTCCTTTATCCACCAATAACTCAGTGGCTAATTTTTCTTGACTTAATCCCTCGTTATTATAAATTTCATGCAGACAAAGCACTTGGCCAACAGGCAGTTGTTCTGTTGCCTTTTCGCATAAAAAATTCATGTTCTTTTTGTATAACCTTATAAAATATTCGCATAGTAATTTTGACATTGTTCTACCTCTTTCGTGTATCGTTGCATTTGCAACTATTATACATATTAAAAGTGTCAAATTCAATGAATATTTTTTTAATTTTCCGTGAATTATACTATCCTTTTTCCTTATATTTTCTTAAAACAAGAATAAACACAGCAAAAGACGGACAGCGTAAGTGAAGTGACCTCACAAAGTTAGACACTATAAATAGATTCGTTCCCATTGTTGAACTCGTTTATATCCGTTGTTTCCTTGCCTGTTTAGCTCAAACAAATTCGCTGTTTCCGTTTAACTTAAATTTTTATTTTGCATTGTTTCTACTACTTCTTGCTTAAATTCTCCTGTATATTCCTTATTTGACCCTCCTTTTGGCATAGCAAAACTGCACCCCTTTAGTTTTCTATATAGTTTTTATACCATATATCCAACAATTTGGGTGCAGTTCATTTTATTGCAACTTTTTATTTACAAAGGAATAATAGTTGCTCCTGTTTTTAAGTTTTAGTAACGTCATTAATCCATTTTGTATTTCTAAGTCTTATCCAACAAAGTACGGAACGACGAGGGCGTCGTTCTCTACATTCCGCACCACAAAACGACCTAATTTGTAGGGGCGAGCTGTGCTCGTCCGTTTGGGTGAAAACAGAATGGGTACAAAACAGTTTAAAAGGGAAAGGTTACTTATCCTTTATATGCTGTTTGTTAAATTAACTTCTGTCCTCACTGTGGACGGCTACTAGTCATCCCTACAATATAAGTTGTATTTTACTATAAAACTATCGCTAATCAACACGCTTGAGCTGTGCTCGTCCGCCACCGTAGGGAATGCGCAACGCACATTCCCTACAAATAACCAACTAAATTAAAAATCAACTCTTTGTGCTATATATGCTTCAAGTTCAGAAATTGGAAGTCTAACTTGTTGCATTGAATCTCTTTCACGAACTGTTACGCAGTTATCGGCTTCTGTTTTATCATCACCAACAGTTTGGAAGTCAACAGTTACGCAGAATGGTGTACCAATTTCATCTTGACGTCTATAGCGTTTTCCAATAGAACCAGCATCGTCATAATCTACCATTAAGTTTTTAGAAAGCAGTGCATAAATATCGCCAGCTTTTTCTGAAAGCTTTTTGGAAAGTGGTAAAACTGCTACTTTAAATGGTGCTAAATATGGGTGAAGTCTTAAAACTGTTCTTGTGTCTTTTTCGTCAATTTTTTCTTCGTCATAAGCATCACAAAGGAAAGCAAGTGCAGCACGGTCAGCACCTAAAGAAGGTTCTATAACATAAGGCAAATATCTTCTGTTTTCTTCTTGGTCAAAGTAAGTTAAATCTTTGCCAGAATGTTCTTGGTGTCTGCCTAAGTCATAGTCAGTTCTATCAGCGATACCCCAAAGCTCACCCCAACCAAATGGGAATAAGTACTCGAAGTCTGTTGTCGCTTTAGAATAGAAAGAAAGTTCGTCTTTCTCGTGGTCACGAAGTCTTAGGTTTTCTTCTGACATACTTAAATCCATTAACCATTTTTTACAGAAATCTTTCCAATAATAGAACCACTCTAAATCAGTATCTGGTTTACAGAAAAATTCAAGCTCCATTTGCTCAAATTCTCTTGTTCTAAAAGTAAAGTTACCCGGAGTAATTTCGTTTCTAAAAGATTTACCCACTTGAGCAATACCAAAAGGTACTTTTTTACGTGTTGTTCTTTGAACATTTGTAAAGTTAACAAAAATACCTTGAGCAGTTTCTGGTCTTAGGTAAATTTGATTTTTAGCATCCTCTGTAACACCTTGAAAAGTTTTAAACATAAGGTTAAACTGACGAATATCAGTAAAATTATGCTTGCCACAATCAGGACAATTGATACTATTATCGTCAATGAACTTTTTCATCTCTTCATTTGTCCAACCGTCTGCGTTAGTACCGTCGAAATCTTCGATAAGTTTGTCTGCTCTATGTCTAGTCTTACATTCTTTACAGTCCATAAGTGGGTCTGAAAAACCACCAACGTGACCTGTTGCAACCCAAGTTTGTGGATTCATTAGTATAGCAGCATCAACAGCTACATTGTAAGGGCTTTCTTGCACAAATTTTTTGTGCCAAGCTTTTTTAACATTGTTTTTGAACTCTACACCTAAAGGGCCGTAGTCCCAAGTGTTTGAAAGTCCACCGTAAATTTCTGAACCGGAAAAAATAAAGCCTCTATTTTTGCAAAGGGCTACAATTTTATCCATAGTTTTTTCGCTATTATTCATATTCATTTCCTCCTGCGCACCACTGGCTGGGGCACTTAATTTTATATATTTATTTTATCATAAAAATTTAAATTATGCAAGAAATTACAAAGATAATTGAAATTATTACAAATTTGTATATTTTACAGTAAAATTCATATTAAGATATTTCGATTTTTAACCACGAATTAAGGATTTTCGTTAAAAATTAAATTTATTTTTGTAAAAGGGGTAGACAAATAGTTACAACTATGTTATAATTCTTACAGTTCTTAAAATATTAAAGGAGAACCTGTATGCAAATAATTAAAAAGAATAAAAAAATTACTATATCATTACTATCAGCTTTTGTGTTAGTTTTCACAGTTTTTATTGGCTTTAACGCTATAAACTCTTCAGCTGATACAATTGACAGCATAAAAGAACAACGTGAGGCTATTGAAACTCAACAAAACGCTTTAGATTCTCAACTTGCTGAATTAGAAGCTAATCAAGCTGACGCCGAAGAATATTCAGAACTTTTAACTGAAAAAATAACTTTAACAGAAGAAAGCATCGACACTGCAATTGCTAACATAGCAACTCTTAACGATACTATATCAGTATTAGAAGTATCTATAGAAGAATCAGAAGCAGAGTATGCTGACACTTTTGAACTTTTAAAAATTCGTTTGGTTGCTTTGTATGAAGCTGGCGAAATTGGTTCTCTTGAAATACTATTAAGTTCAACAAGCCTTTATGAATTTTCTTTAAAAACCGAAGCTATTCAAGCTATTACAGAACATGATGCTGGTCTTATGGACGAAATTTGTGAATACATAGAAGAAGTAAATGTTCAAAAAGCTGAACTTACTGAACAAAAAGAACAAGTTGCCGAAGAAAAAATCACTTTAGAAGAAGACCAAGAAGAACTTGAAGAGTTATATACCGAAAACGAAACTTTACTTGCTGAAATTTCAGCAGATAAAGATGATATAGAGTCTTTACAATCTCAATTAGCTGAAGAAGACGATGATCTAAACGAACAACTTCAAGAATTAATTGCAGCACAAGAAGCTGCTGAACAAGCTGAGGCAGAAGCTGCTGCAAAAGCTGAGGCTGAAGCTGAAGCAAACAGTTCATCTTCAAGTAGTAGTTCATCTAGTGATAGCTCGTCTAGTAGTAGCTCATCAAGTGATAGTTCTTCTAGCGACAGTTCATCTAGCGATAGTTCGTCATCAAGTAGTTCGTCATCAAGTAGTTCATCATCATCATCAAGTAGCACATCTGATTTCAGCAATTTAACTTGGCCTGTTCCTGGTTATGGCACAAGCTACATTACATGTTGGTTTGGTAATGGACATAATGGTCTTGATATAGCTGCTCCGTACGGAACAAAAATTGTGGCTGTTGCAAGTGGTACAGTTATAAGTGCTTCATATCATTGGTCTTGGGGTTACAATGTTCTAGTTTATCATAACAGTACATACTCTACACGTTACGCTCACTGTTCTACAATGGCAGTTTCTGCAGGTGACTATGTATATGCAGGTCAGGTTGTAGGCTATATGGGTAGCACGGGTAACAGTACTGGTAACCATTTACACTTTGAAATTTACAAAAACGGTACAAGAGTTGACCCGTACCCTTACTTAACATAATTTCTCCTATTAAATAAATTGGGAAAGACGCTAACATTAATTTGTTAGCGTTTTTCCTATGTCTTAGAGCCTTTAATAAACTAAGTTAGTTATATAAATTATTGTAAATAATGCCAAATTTCGGCTTATTTAGCAATTTTTATTAAATAAAGTGTAAATTTAACCCTTTTAGCACTTGAAAAAAATCTTAAAATTGAGTAAAATATAATAGAAAAAGAAAAATTATAACAATAAACAATTTTTATACTGTGAGTATATTTTTTAACCACAGTTAATTTATTTAAGGAGATTATAAAATGAGTAAAAAAGTAGCAATTATCATGGGTAGTGACAGCGACTTTCCTGTATTAGAATCAGCAGTAAAAAAACTAAAAGGTTTCGGAATTGAAACCGAAGTTAAAGTTATGTCTGCTCACAGAACACCTGACATGGCAGCTGAATTTTCAAAAAATGCTAAAGCTAACGGCTTTGGTGTAATTATTGCAGCAGCTGGTAAAGCAGCTCACTTAGGTGGTGTACTTGCTGCACACACTACACTTCCTGTAATTGGTATTCCTGTAAAGTCATCAGAGCTTGACGGCATGGACGCACTACTTGCAACAGTTCAAATGCCTGCTGGTATTCCTGTAGCTACAGTTGCTATAAACGGAGCTGACAATGCAGCTATTTTGGCTACACAAATGCTTGCACTTTCTGACGAAGATTTGGCTAAAAAATTAGAACAAGCAAAAGAAGACATGGTAGCTGGTGTTATTAAGAAAAACGAAGCTTTGCAAGCAAAAGTTAACGCTTTATAAGAGAGTTTATATCGTAGGGAATAACCATTGGTCATTCAAAGAAACTAGCAAAGCTCGCTACCTACAATGGACTTCATTATCTTTAACTTAAGTTCCTATAGAATCATTCGTAATAGGCATATCTATATAAATAAAAGGAGAATTAACAATGAACAAAACAATGCTAAAAAAATACGCAAAATTAATAGTCAAAATGGGCGCAAATGTACAAAAAGGTCAAGGGTGTATTATCAGTGTAGCAGTTGACCAAGAAGAGTTTGCTTTATTGGTACAAGACGAGGCTTACAAAGCTGGTGCTAAATGGGTTAGAATTGACTGGCAATCACAACAAAGCTTGAAACTTAAATTAAGACATGAAAGTGCAACTCAACTTTCAAAAGTGCCAGAGTGGGAAGAAACTCAAGCACAATACATGGTTGACACATTACCTTGTCGTATTCACATTGTTTCTGACGACCCAGACGGTCTAAAATCTGCTAACCCTGCTAAATTCCAAAAATACATGATTGCTAAAATTGGTACACTTAAAAAATACAGAACAGCTATTGACGAAAAACATCAATGGACTATAGCCGCTGTTCCATCACCAAAATGGGCTAAAAAAGTTTTCCCTAATGACCGTACAAGCGTTGCTATGGAAAAAATGTGGGAAGCTATTTTGGCTACTGTTAGAGTTTCAAAAGACAACGACCCTGTAGCTGACTGGCAAGCACACAACGCTACACTTCAAGGAAATTCAGCTAAACTTAACGAATTAGAACTTGACTATTTACATTATACAAACGCTGCTGGTACAGATTTTAAAGCATGGTTAATGCCTGAATCAACTTGGGGTGGTGGTGGTGACACTACTAAAAACACAAATGTTTTCTTCAACCCTAATATGCCAACAGAAGAAGTTTTCACATCTCCAATGGCTGGCAAAGCAGAGGGTACTGTTGTTGCTACTCTTCCCCTTTCTTATCAAGGCACTTTAATCAACAACTTCTCTATAACTTTTGAGGGTGGTAAAGCTGTTTCTTGGACTGCTGAACAAGGCGAAGAAACACTAACTAATATGTTAACAATGGATGACGGAGCAAAAATGCTTGGTGAACTTGCTTTAATTCCTTTCAACTCACCTATTTCAAATTCTGGTATTTTATATTACAATACATTATTTGACGAAAACGCAAGCTGTCACTTAGCTTTAGGTAGAGGTTTTGCTGGTTGCCTAAAAGGTTCTCAAGATATGACAGAAGATGAAATGAAAGAAAAAGGTCTTAACGACTCACTTATCCACGTTGACTTTATGATTGGCTCTGCCGACATGAACATTGTTGGATATAAAAAAGACGGTACAGCTGTACAAATTTTTGAAAACGGCAACTGGGCAATTTAAGTGATTTGAATATCGCACATACTGTAGGGGCGAGCTTCGCTCGTCCGTTTGGGTGAAAAAAGTAATTTTTACAAAAAGGCTTAAAAGGTAAAGTTTGCTTATCCTTTATAATTGTTTTTTCAATTATATTTCGTCCTTACTGCGGACGACCACAGGTCGCCCCTGCACCAATAAAATAAATAAAAACAAAGGAATTAATATATGAAAAGTAGTTTTAGCGATAGCTATAAAGCAGCAGGCGTTGACGTAACAGCTGGTTACAAATCTGTTGAGCTTATGAAAAAACATATCAAAAGAACACATATCGACGGCGTTGTTTCTGACGTTGGTGGTTTCGGTGGCCTTTTTGCTCCTAATATGACAGGCATGGAAGAACCAATTTTGGTTTCTGGTACTGACGGTGTTGGCACAAAAATTTGTATTGCTGACATGATGGACAAACACGACACTATTGGTATTGACGCAGTTGCTATGTGCGTTAATGACGTTATTTGTTGTGGCGCAAAGCCAATGTTCTTTTTAGATTATATTGCTTGTGGCAAAAATGTTCCAGAAAAAATTGCTGAAATCGTAGCTGGTGTTGCAGAGGGCTGTGTTCAGTCTGGTTGCGCATTAATCGGTGGCGAAACAGCAGAACATCCAGGTGTTATGCCTGAAAACGAGTTCGACTTAGCTGGCTTTAATGTCGGTATAGTTGATAAGAAAAAAATAATTGATGGTACAAAACTTGCTGTTGGTGATGTTCTAATCGGTATCGCCTCTTCAGGTGTTCACTCTAATGGTTTCTCACTTGTTAGAAAAGTTTTCGATGTTAATAAAGAAAATTTACATGTTCATTACGATGAGCTTGGCGCTACTTTGGGTGACAGCCTACTTACTCCAACAAAATTATATGTAAAATCTGTTTTTGCTGCTATCGAAAATGCAGATGTAAAAGCAATTTCTCATATCACTGGTGGTGGTTTTTACGAAAATATCCCACGTATGCTTCATGACGGCATGACTGCTAAAATCGAAAAAGCTTCAATTCCAGTTCTTCCAATTTTCGAGCTTATCGCTAAAGTTGGCAATATTCCAGAACGTGACATGTTCAACACATTTAACATGGGTGTTGGTATTTGTATGGCTGTTAGCGCTGAAACTGCTGACAAAGCTATTGATGCAATTAATGCCACAGGCGAAACAGCTTGTAAACTTGGTGTAATTGTTGAGGGTGACGAGGGTGTTATTTTATGGTAAAAATAGCTGTTTTAGTTTCAGGTGGTGGAACAAACTTGCAAGCTTTAATTGACGCTGAGAAAAACGACGAGATTAAAGGTGGTAAAATCAGCCTTGTACTTGCAAGCCGTGAAGACGCTTATGCTTTAACTAGAGCAAAAAATGCTGATATTGAAACTACAGTTTTACTTAGAAAAACTTTCTCAAGTACCGAAGAATACAGCAAAACACTTATTAAAACTTTAAAAGACAAAGAAATTGACTTAATTGTTTTAGCTGGATTTATGACAATTTTTTCAGACGAAGTTACAAAAGCTTTTGAAAATAAAATTATAAATATTCACCCAGCTTTAATTCCATCATTTTGTGGCAAAGGCTTTTATGGACTACATGTTCACGAAGGTGCTTTGGCTCGTGGTGTAAAATTAACTGGCGCTACTGTTCACTTTGTAAACGAAATTTGTGATGGTGGTCCTATTATAATGCAAAAAGCTGTTGAAGTTTTAGAAAATGACACAGCTGAAACCTTACAAAAAAGAGTTATGGAACAAGCAGAATGGGAACTTTTACCAAAAGCTGTTTCTCTGTTTTGTCAAGGCAAACTAGAAGTTAAAGACAATTTGGTTTATATTAAATAAAATTGAATTTTCGTAAAAACGTAGGAAACAGTCTTGACTGTTCCTCGGAATGGTCAAGACCATTCCCTACAATAAAAATCGGATATTCAAAATAAGGAGAATAACCATGTACAACATAAATAATTTACTTGAAACCAACACTTACCCTGGTCGTGGTATTATTGTTGGCACTACTGAGGATAGCAAAAAAGCTGTTATTGCCTATTTTATTATGGGTAGAAGTGTTAACAGCCGTAACAGAGTTTTTGTTCCTGAAGATAGGGGTCTTAGAACTCAAGCTTTTGACTCTGCACTTCTTTCTGACCCATCACTTGTAATTTACGCTCCTGTTAAAGCACTTGAAAATAAATTAATAGTGACAAATGGCGACCAAACTGACACTGTTTTTGACATGATGTCAAACGGTGCAAGCTTTGAAAATTCGCTAAGAACAAGAACTTTTGAACCAGACGAGCCTAATTTTACTCCAAGAATTTCTGCTATTTTAGAGTTTGCAGACGGAAGTTTCACCTATAAAATGTCAATTTTAAAAAGCTGTGATGGCGACCCTGACCATGCAGAAAAACAATTTTTCGACTACACTGCAAACGCTGGTATAGGCCATTTTATTCACACATACAAATGTGATGGCGAGCCTAGAATTCCGTCATTTGAGGGCGAACCTGAAAAAATCTTTATCAAGGGTGATGTAGAAGAAATGACTTTAAATCTTTGGAAAAGTTTAAACGAAGACAATAAAGTTTCACTTTTTGTTAGATATATCGACCTTGAAACAGGTTTAGAAGAAACAAGAATTATTAATAAAAATAAATAATATTTTTCAAATTAACCGTATGGAATGTGCAGTGCGCATTCCATACGAAACTATTAAAAAAGGAGCAATTATCTTGAAAGAATTAATGCTTAAATACGGTTGTAATCCCAACCAAAAACCGTCTAAAATTTTTACAAATACAGGCGCAGATTTGCCTATCACAGTTTTAAACGGTACACCTGGTTATATTAACTTTATGGACGCTTTAAACAGTTGGCAATTAGTTCGTGAACTTAAAAAATTCACTGGTCTTCCAGCAGCAGCATCTTTTAAACATGTTAGCCCAGCTGGTGCAGCCGTAGCTACTCCAATGAGCGACACTTTAAAGAAAATTCACTTTGTAGATGATTTAGAGCTTTCCCCTATTGCAACTGCTTACGCAAGAGCAAGAGGTGCTGACAGGATGTCATCTTACGGCGACTGGGCTGCACTTTCTGACATTTGCGACAAAGAAACTGCAACTTTACTAGCTAGAGAAGTAAGTGACGGTGTTATTGCACCTGGATACACTGACGAAGCTTTAGCTATTTTAAAAACTAAGAAAAAAGGAAACTATAATGTCGTTCAAATTGACGAAAATTATGTTCCAGCAGCTATAGAGCATAAAGATATTTTTGGAATTACTTTTGAGCAAGGTAGAAATGAGCTTAAAATTGACGAAGAAATGCTTACAAATATTGTAACTGAAAATAAAGATTTAACAGATGAAGCTAAAAGAGATATGATTGTTTCATTAATCACACTTAAATACACACAGTCTAACTCTGTTTGTTATGTAAAAGACGGTCAAGCTATTGGTATTGGCGCTGGTCAACAAAGCCGTGTTCACTGCACAAGACTTGCTGGCTCAAAAGCTGACAACTGGTACCTAAGACAAAGCCCAAAAGTTTTAAACTTACCATTTAAAGATAAAATTAAAAGAGCTGATAGAGATAATACTATTGATGTTTATATTTCTGACGACTGCATGGACGTTTTAGCTGATGGCACTTGGGAAATTTTCTTTACAGAAAAACCAGAGATTTTCACAAGAGAAGAAAGAAAAGCTTGGATAGAAACAATGTCTGACGTTACACTTGGCAGTGATGCTTTCTTCCCGTTTGGCGACAACATTGAAAGAGCAAAAAGAAGTGGCGTTAAATACATCGCTCAACCTGGTGGCTCAATTCGTGATGATAACGTTATCGACACATGTAACAAGTATGACATGGTAATGTCATTTACAGGAATTCGCTTATTCCATCATTAATACTAGGAGCAAGCTTTACTTGTCCGTGTTGTCAAAGGGAATGTGCAGTGCGCATTCCACAAAATTATGGACAACCCAAAGGAACGCCTGCTGGACATTCCGTACGAACAAACCAAAAATTGTGGTTGTCCAAAAAAATCAACCCAAAAAGGGGAATTAAAATGAAAATACTTGTAATCGGTTCTGGTGGTCGTGAACATGCTATCATCAGAAAATTTAAAGAAAGTCCAAAAGTTACAGAACTTTACTGCTCACCTGGTAATGGTGGTATAGCTAAAGATGCTACATGCGTGGCTCTTTCTGGCAATGACGAAGTTGTAAGTTTTGCTAAAGAAAATGCAATTGACCTAGTTTTTGTGGCACCTGACGACCAATTAGCTGATGGCATGGTTGACGAAGTGGAAAAAGCTGGAATTAAAACTTTTGGCCCTAAAGCAAACGCTGCTATTATTGAGGCAAGCAAAGTTTTCTCTAAAGACCTTATGAAAAAATATAATATTCCAACAGCTGGCTACGAAGTTTTTGATTGTCCTAAAAAAGCTATAGAGTACATAGAAAAAGAAAATACTGTGCCTGTAGTAGTAAAGGCAGATGGTCTTGCACTTGGCAAAGGCGTTATAATAGCTGAAACTATTGAAGATGCGAAAGAAGCTGTTAAATCTATTATGGAAGACAAAATGTTTGGTAGTTCTGGCAACAACATTGTTATCGAAGAATTTTTAACAGGCCCAGAAGTAAGTGTTTTGTCATTTACCGACGGTAAAACTTTATACCCAATGGCAAGTTCTAAAGACCATAAAAGAGCTTTAGACGGAAATAAAGGTTTAAACACTGGTGGTATGGGAACAATTTCACCTAACCCATTTTATACAAATGACATTGCTAAAGAGTGTATGGAAACAATTTTCATTCCTACTATTGAAGCTATGAACACTGAGGGTAGACCTTTTAAAGGCTGTTTATATTTTGGCTTAATGCTTACACCAAAAGGTCCAAAAGTTATCGAATACAACGCAAGATTTGGCGACCCTGAAACTCAAGTTGTACTTCCAAGGCTTAAAACAGACTTAGTTGACATTTGCCTTGCAATTTGTGAAAATAAACTATGCGACTTAGAAATTGAGTGGACAAACACTGCTAGTGCTTGCGTAATCATGGCAAGTGGTGGCTACCCACAATCTTACCCAAAAGGCATAGAGATTACAGGACTTGATGAGAATGGACAGCTTAATGATTTAACTATTTATCACGCTGGCACTGCTTTAAAAGACGAAAAACTTGTCACAAACGGAGGCAGAGTTTTAGGTGTTACTGCAGTAGCAGATACACTTGAAAATGCTTTAGAAAAAGCTTATGCTGGTGTTAATAAAATAAAATTTAACGGCGCACACTATAGAACCGACATAGGTAAATAAATTATAATCAAAACAAAATTGTTAGGAACGTCCAGTGGGCGTTCCTTAAATATAAAAATCATGAATAATAAAATATTGAAAATAATAACACTTTCCATAATTGCCTTAATTTTTATTTGGTTTAGCTTGGTTATTCCGTCTGGAGATTATAGAATTGGCAATTTTTTTGGGCAATTACTTTGCCTTTATGCGGGTTTTTTGGCCAGCTTTTTTAATAAACTTAAAAACAAAGGATTTAAAAAGACAATGTATATTCTGCTTGGTGTTTTTTTAGCTGGCATGGCTTGGGTAATATTTTTAACTGTTCAAATTTTTGGTGCTACACTCAACACTGATATTCCAGAAGATGCTACTATAATTGTACTTGGTGCAAGAGTTACAGAAAACGGTGCAAGTTTAAGCTTTGCACAGCGATTAGATGTGGCTTATGAATTTTTAATAGAAAACCCAGAAGCCTCGTGCATTGTTACAGGTGGCCAGGGCGATGACGAACCTGCTACAGAAGCTAGTGTAGGTGTGGCTTATTTGATAGAAAAAGGCATAGCTGAAAGCAGAATTTATGCAGAGGATAAATCGACAAGCACTTGGGAAAATCTTGAATTCTCGAAAATAATAATCGAAGAAAATGACCTTTCCCCTATCATTGCTGTTTCAACTCAAAATTTTCACATTAAAAGAGCAACTTCTCAAGCAAAAGATTTAAGCTATGAGGTTTATTCCCTTGTAGCAGATACAGATTTTATATTACTTCCAGGTTACTATGGCTGAGAGCTTTTAGCGCTTACTCAGTATTACATATATAAAATTATTTAAATTATAAGGAGATCTTCTATGAAGCCAAATGTTATTTTAATCAATTGTGATGATTTAGGTTATGGAGATTTAGGATGTTACGGTTCACCAGTAAATGACACTCCATACATTGATTTTTTAGCCGAAAATGGTGTTAAATTCAATAGTTTTTATGCAAGTTCCTCGGTATGCACTCCGTCAAGAGCATCGCTTATGACTGGTTGTTATGCTCAACGTGTTGAACTACCTTTAGTTCTTTTTCCAGCTGCTGAAGAAGGGCTAAATAAAGATGAATTTACACTAGGCAATTTGTTCCAAAATTCTGGATACAAAACAATGTTAGTAGGCAAATGGCATTGTGGTGACCATCCAGATACTCTTCCACTTAAATTTGGTTTCGACGATTATTATGGTCTTCCTTACAGCAACGATATGGGAATACAGCTAAACCCTCAAAGACTTTTGCCACCTCTTCCATTAATACATGGTGATGAAATCATTCAACAACAACCAGACCAAACTGGTATTACTGAAAGATACGTGGAAAAATCTATAGATTTTATTCGAAACAGTGTGAAATCTGATAATAATTTTTTCTTGTACCTTGCTCATATGCATGTGCATTTACCCTTATATGAACAAAAGCAATTTATAGAAAAAAGTAGAAACGGTGACTTTGGTGCTTGTGTTTCTTCTATCGACTGGTCTGTTGGAGTTTTACTTCATGAACTTGAAAAGTTATCTGTACTAGAGGATACTTTGATAATTTTCACCTCAGACAATGGTTCTACTGGTAAATTTGGTGCATCTAATGCTCCTTTAAAAGGAACTAAATTTTCAAACTATGAGGGTGGTTTTAGAGTTCCATTTATATCTTATTGGAAAGGTCATATTAAAGAGGGTGTAGAAATAGACAATATTGCTTCTAACATTGATTTATTGCCAACTTTTGCCAATTTAATTGACGGGAAATTAAGTGACAATATAATAGACGGTGTTGATATTTCTGAAATGTTATGTGGTAATGATGTTGAAAAGCGCAAAGAGTTTATCTATTTTTGCAACTATAACCTTACTGCTATTAGAAAAGGTAAATATAAATTACAAATTAGTCATAGTCATATGGGTAAAAGACCTAAAAACCTACCACTTGTTTATGACCCAATGTTTTTATTTGACCTTGAAAATGACATAACAGAAGATAACAATATTATAAACTTACACCCAGAAATTGCTGAAGACTTATTTAAAAGTACTGATAAAACAAGAAAAGCTTTAGGCGATACACTTACTAACACTGTAGGCGACGAGGTTAGACCTTGTAGAAAAATTGAAAATCCACAACCTTTAACAATATATGACGAAAATCACCCTTATATAATTTCTATGTATGATAAAGATGAACGTGGCTAAATAGAGGTAACACGATGAATATACTTGCAATTGGAGATATTGTAGGAACAAATGGTTGTTCTTTTTTAAGGTCGAAACTTAACATATTAAAAAGTCAAATGGATATTGATTTAGTTATTGCAAACGGTGAAAATTCAGCTGACGGAAACGGAATTACTCCTAGTTCTGCTAATTATCTTTTTGACAGTGGAGTCGATGTTATAACTTTAGGTAACCACACATTTAGACGTCCTGAAATATATGAATATTTAGAAAATTCAAATAATGCTATACTTAGACCCTACAATTTTCCAAAAGGCACACCTGGAAAAGGTCTTTATATACATGATATGGGTAGAATTCAAGTAGCTGTTATAAATTTAATGGGACAAGCTTATTTAGACCCTTTAGATTGTCCTTTTAAGGCAATTGATGAAATTTTCGAAAATAACAGTTTACCTAAAATTGTAATAGTTGACTTTCACGCTGAAGCTACTGGTGAAAAACGTGCTTTTGGTTTTTATGCTGACGGAAAAGTTAGTGGAATTTTTGGCACACACACGCATGTTCCAACTGCTGATGCACAAATTTTACCAAAAGGTACAGCTTATATAACAGATGTTGGTATGACTGGTGGAATTAATTCAGTTTTAGGTGTAAAGCCTGAACTTATTATAAAAAAGCTAAAAACCAAATTACCTGTAAGATTTGAAAACTCAACAGATGAACAAAAAATGGATTGCTTTTTAATGAATATTGACGAAAAAACAGGCCTTTGTGTTAAATCTGAAAGATTTTCAGTAAAATAATATTAAAGAAAAGTTGTAATTTTTATATTAGTATGCTATAATTAAGCTAATTAAATTCGAATAAACGAAGGATGTGTTACAATTGATTAAAGGGTTTCAACTAAGAGATGCTATTATTTCAGGTTCTAACAATATAATTAATCATAAAAAATTAGTAGACGATTTAAATATTTTCCCTGTACCAGACGGTGATACTGGTACTAATATGTCTATGACAATTTCTGCTGCTGCCAAAGAACTTTCAAAGTTAAACGATGATTGTACTGTTGAAGAAGTGTCTAAAATAGCTGCTAGTTCTATGCTTAGAGGTGCTAGGGGTAATTCTGGTGTTATTTTATCACTGTTATTCCGTGGTTTTAGAGATGGACTTGCTGGATTGATAGAGGCTGACGGTCAAGCTTTATCAAGAGCTTTAAACATCGGTGTTGAAAAAGCTTATGGAGCTGTTATGAAACCAACTGAGGGTACAATGCTTACTGTTTCTAGAGTTGCTGCTGAACTTAGCACTGCATCTTTACAAATTGACAATGACCCACTTTATGTTTGGGATTCTATTTGTATTGGAGCTAACGATGCTTTGGCGCAAACTCCTGAACTTTTACCTGTACTTAAAAAAGCTGGTGTTGTAGATGCTGGTGGTAAAGGTGTTTGCCTAATTTTTGAGGGTATGTACAGTGTTTTTAAAAACGGTGTTATAATTAAGCCTGAAACTTTAGCAATTGACGCTGATGCACAAAATAGCTTTGAAAATGCTATTTCTGAATATGATGAAGTAATCAACTTTACTTATTGTACTGAATTTATAATTGGTATCGAAAATACTAAGGATCCATTTGAACTTAGAGCTTACCTTGAAACAATCGGTGACTGCGTTGTAGTTGTTGATGATGAAGATATTATTAAAGTTCATGTTCACACAGAAGACCCAGGCAAAGCACTTCAAAAAGCTTTAACATTTGGTAGTCTTTTAACTGTTAAAATTGAAAACATGCGTGAACAAAACAAAAATCTTACAGGTTCAGTTACTAAAAAAGATTTAGCTCCTTGTGAACCTACAGAAGATATTGGTTTTGTTGCTGTTGCAGCTGGTGACGGTTTAATAGAATTATTTAAAGAATTAGGATGTTCACATGTTGTAAGTGGTGGGCAAACAATGAATCCAAGCACTGATGACATTGTAAAAGCTGTTATGGCAACTGGTGCTAAAACTGTTTATGTTTTACCTAACAACAAAAATATTATAATGGCTGCACAACAAGCTACACCTATTGTTAAAGATAGAAATGTTGTTGTAATTCCAACAAAAACTATACCTGAGGGTTTAAGTGCAATGCTCGCCTTTGACCCTGACAGCGATACTCATTACAATGGTGAAACTATGCTTTCAGCTAGTTCTAATGTATCAACTGGTTTAGTAACATTTGCTGCTAGAGATTCTGAATACGGTGGTCATAAAATTTCAGAAGGTGAAATTTTAGGTCTTTGTAACGGTAAAATGGATTTTGTTGAGAAAAATCCTGTTACTGCTTGCTTAAAAGTTGTTAAATCTTTAGTTAACAAACACAGTTCATTTATAACTATTATTTATGGTAGCGATATAAGCGAAGAAGACGCTCAAAAAGCTTACACTCAAATTAGCAATAAATATTCAAACCACATGGAAGTTACACTTGTAAAAGGTGACCAACCTGTATATTACTTTATTCTTTCAGTTGAATAATAAACTTATTAAGGCACGTACCTTAAAATATTTTGTAGGGGACGTTTGTCCCCTACTTTTTTATTTGGAGATTAAATGAAAAAACTTATCAGCCATGACATAACTTATTTAAAAGGAATTGGTCCTAACCGTGCCAAACTTTACGAAAAATTAGATATTCATAATGTAGCCGATTTACTTAAATTCTACCCAAGAATTTACGAAGATTGGCGTGAAGTTTTGCCTATTAATCAAACTATTATTGATGAAGTTTGTGTTATAAAAGCAACCGTTTTATCAAAGCCTAGCGAGCATAGACTTTCTGGTGGGAAAATCCTTTACAAGGTTAAAGTTGATGATGGCGAAAATGTTATGCAAATAACTTTTTTTAACAACAAATATATTCCTCAAATGCTTAAAAGTGGAACCCAATATTACTTTAGAGGCAAAGTTACAAGTAACTTTACAGGACGAGAAATGACTTCGCCTGAATTTTCTATAACGCCTAAAGAACTACAACCAATTTATCCACAAACAAGTGGACTTAACAGCAAAAGTATAGCTGCTGCTGTTAAAGAAGCTTTGAAACTATTGCCAAATAATAAGCAAGACAGCATACCAGATGAATTAAGACAAAAATATCAACTTTGTCACAGCAATTATGCTATAGAGAACGTACATTTCCCAATGACAAGAGAAACAGCTGAAATTGCAAGAAAACGTTTAATTTTTGAAGAACTTCTTATTTTACAAATTGGTATGCGTAAAATTAAAGAAAAAAATAAGGCTTATACTAGTCATATTCTAAAAAAAGATTACAGTGCCGAATTCAGAAATTTATTGCCTTTCGCTTTAACTAACGCTCAACAAAACTCTATTGAAGATTGTTTGCATGATATGCAAACAAACACCCCTATGAACAGACTTTTGCAAGGTGATGTTGGTAGTGGTAAAACTGCTGTTGCTGCTGCAATTTGTCATAGTTGTGTTAAAAATTCAATACAATGCGCTATGATGGCACCAACCGAAATTTTAGCTATTCAACATTACCACTCTTTAAACGAACTTTTATCACCTAGTGGAATTAACGTTGCACTTCTGACAGGTTCTCTTACAGCTAAAGAGAAAAAACTCATTTATGCCGACCTTGAAACTGGTGCGATTGATTTACTAATAGGTACACATGCTCTTATAAGCGAAAAAGTTGCTTTTAAAAATTTAGGACTTGTAGTTACAGACGAACAACATAGATTTGGCGTTAAACAACGTTCAGCGCTTGCCTTAAAAGGACAAAGTCCTCATATGCTTGTTATGAGTGCAACACCTATTCCCAGAACCTTAGCACTAATGATTTATGGTGATTTAGATATTTCGATTTTAAATGAACTTCCAGCTGGCAGACAAAAAATTGAAACCTATGCTGTAAATACCGACAAAAGAATTAGAGCTTTTGGATATATTCAAAAGCACCTAAATGAAGGACGACAAGGTTATATTGTTTGCCCACTCATTGAAGAAGGTGTTAACGAGCTTGCCAATATAACCGAATATTTTGATTTTTTAAAAAACCACTTCGATGAAAATATAATAGGAATTCTCCACGGAAAAATGAAAGCAAAAGAAAAAGAAACCATTATGGAACGATTTTCTAAAGGTGAAATAAAACTTTTACTTTCTACCACTGTTGTAGAAGTTGGAGTTGATGTGCCTAATGCTGTTATAATGCTTATAGAAAATGCTGAAATGTACGGACTTTCTCAACTTCACCAACTTCGTGGACGTGTTGGACGTGGTACACATAAATCTACCTGTATTTTGGTGAGTGATGCTCAAAACGAAGAGGCAATACAACGTTTAAAACTTATGTGTAGCACAACTGATGGCTTTAAAATTGCTGATGCTGACCTTTCTATGAGAGGTCCTGGCGACTTTTTTGGCAAAAAGCAACATGGTTTGCCTAAGCTTAAAATTGCTGATATGGCAAAAGATATGGATATTTTGAAACTAGCTAGTGATTGCGCTGTCGATATATTAAAAAAAGACCCTGACCTTAAAGAAAATCAAGCTCTTTTAGATGAAGTTTTATATTTGTTTAAAAGCTCAGGAAATGAAGACAGCATGATTTTATAGAAAAAAAGGAGAAATCATGAGAAAAATTATTACTCCAAACGATGGATATTATATGGGTGACAAACCACATAAAAAGAAAAATTTCAATTTGGGTTGTTTGATTTTTATTGTAGTTATTGTTTTGACCATTTATAATTTTGACAACATTAAAAATTACGCTTATAATAATTTTATATACACAAATGAAATTGTAAGTCCTACAGCTACATCAACTTCTACTGCAACAGATACTCCTATTCCTACAACACAGCCACTTGAAATAACTGTAGAAACCTATGATAGCGACTATCATTATTCGTTGCTTGATAGCGCTAGTCAAGAGATTTATTTAAATATTTATCAGACTATTGTAAACAAAAGTGAAAGCCTTGACCTTTCTAATTATAATATTGATAGCGAAGCTTTAGAGTATATATTTTTTTCATTTCGACTTGACCAAAATGAAATTTTTTGGTCAAAATCTGGATACACTTATTTAGCTTATGAAGATACCATGGAAATAACTTCTTTTGTACCAACTTACTATTTGACTGAAGACGAAATAAATGAATATAAAATAAGTTTAGCTCAAAAAACTGCTGAAATTATAACTTTAGCTCAAAATTATGATAGTGATTATGAAAAAGCTTTGTTTTTGTACGAATATATAATTGAAAATACTCAATACAACATGGAAGTCGCTGAACTTATTAGCGATAATCAAACTGAAACTTACTATTTATCACAAAATCTTTTAGGTGTTATTTTAAATGGGGACGGAATTTGCAGTGGTTACGCACAAGCTTACAGTTACCTTTTAGAGAAAGTTGGCATTAAATCTTTTTGTGTTAGTGGTCAAGCTGATGGAGTTAGCCATCAATGGAACATTATTTATTTGGACAACTGCCCTTATCATGTTGACTTAACTTGGGGCGACCCTGTTTCTACTGATGGTACTTCGAATTCTATAAGTTATGATTATTTTTGTATGACAACTGAACAAATTTTACAGACGCATACTATGAATTACGATTATCCTATTTGTATTGATACAACATATAATTATTATGTGTATAACGATATATATTTAAGTGAATACAGTCAAGAAGAAATAAAAGCCGCCTTTGTAACATCAATTTCCAAAGGCGACAGTGAAATTTTATTAAAATTTTCCAGTAATGAAGTGTACGAAGACGCTAAAAACGGTTTAATAAATAACGAAGAAATTTTCGATATTTTAAAATATTTTGATAATTATATTGATAAAACTAGTTGTTCTTACGCTTATAGCGATAGCAATTTGACTATAACTATATCTATAAGTTATCTTTAGGTAGTTTAGTTTCGATTTCTTTAAAGTAAAATGGTAAATTTTCTATAATATCAGTTGGGAGCATTGCTGTTTGTGAAAGTTTTTCGGCGCAATAATCACCAACTTTTGAATGAATATAAACTGCACTTTCACACGCATTAAACGGCTTAAACCCTTGCGCAAGAAGCGAGCCTATCATTCCAGCTAAAACATCTCCACTGCCTGCTTTTGCCATTCCTGCATTACCTGAGGTGTTCATTTTAACTTGTGATGTTGGACTTGCGATGACAGTTCCTGAACCTTTTAGAACCAAATAAACTTTGTATTCTGCTGAAAACCTTTTAGCTACACTTATTCTATCGAGCTGAATTTGCACTGCTGTTTTACCTGTCAATCTGCCCATTTCTAATGGGTGAGGGGTTAAAATAAGTGGTGCTTTTGCTTGTTCGAACAAAGTTGTGTTTTTAGAAAGAAAATTTAAAGCATCTGCATCTAAAACAACAGGGCAAGATGCAAATTTCATAACTAAAGGAACATAACGTTCGCAATCATTAGCCAATCCACAGCCAATTACAATAGAACTCGCTTTGTTTATAGCTGCAAAAAGTTTTTCACTGCTAATAGAAGTACGTTCTTCATCGCTAAAATCCATAACGGTAAAAACCACTTCTGGCAACATAGTAGCTAACACCTGATAACATTCTTTACTTACAACCATGTTAACAAGCCCTACTCCACTTCTAAGTGCTGCCTTTGCTGCCATGACAGCAGCTCCTAACATTCCAAAACTTCCACATATCATAAGCAAAGTGCCGTATGTACCTTTATGACTTTGTGGGTCACGCTTTTTGAAGTTGGATATTACTGATATTTCTTCTATAATTGAAAAAGATGCAGGAAAATCTGCTAAAATCTTTTTATCTACAACGGTTGCAACAATATTTTTGCCACAAAAAGATGATGCTGGTTCAATTATGTTAGCTGGTTTAATAGCAGTGAAAGCTACAGTATAATCAGCTTTAAATGTATTTTGAGCAACTTTACCAGTGTCACAATGAACACCACTTGGAATATCAGCAGAGATTTTTATAGCTTTTGAATTATTAGTTAAAATCATAAGTTCTTCGATTTCTTCGTCAAATTCACCTTTAAATCCAACACCAAAAACACAGTCCAAAACAACATCAGCATTTTTAATAGCATTTTCAATTTTAATTCGTTGTTCGTTTTTCCAAGATAAAATTTCAACTTTATTTTTTATTCTATCAAAAGCATAATTAGCAAGGTCGGTTGCGATTACCCTTTGCGCTAAAATAACTGTTGTTTTTATACCCATTTTTGTAAATCTGTCAGCAGCAACAAAGCCATCACCACCATTATTTCCTTTTCCACACAGAATTACGATATTTTTACCATGTTTGGCTGAAACTAAAGCCAAAGCTCCGCCAGCTTTTTCCATTAACGAAAAAAGACTGTCGCCAGCTTCGGCAGAATATTTCTCTAACATGTTAATTTCGCTTTTAGTAAAAACTTTCATTTTATCCTCCTTTTTGTATGAATGCATAATTAAAAAGAATTTGCTAATAATAGTATTAAGTAAATTGGTTGTGCGTTTGTGACTTAATATATTTAACCAACAGGGTAAATAAAACAGTCGAGCCAATTTACCGGCTCCTTTACTTATCACTGGGTCACAAATTGCCCCTTTGAAATTTAAAGGGGCAATTGTACATAACTTTTATAAATCAAAACTAACTTGCATACCATCGTCCTCAGCTTTTGGAAGTGCTCCAGTAGCTGGGATTTTCTTTTTATATCTGCTTTCGTCAGTAAGCAAGCCTGTTTCATATACTTTAGCATCAATTAAAATATGCCCTTTTTTAAAGTTCATTGCTTGAACTCCTAGTGTGTTTTTAGTTGCTTTAGGAGCTATTAGAGAGCTGTTAAAAATTAACATTCTGCCATTTGAAGCTGTTAAAATTACTGGTACATCTTCAAAAATATGAATAATTTTCACAAGTGGTGATTTGTCACTGTAAGCATTAACAAGCTTTTTACGATTAGTTTTAGTAGCGTATGAACTAAGTTCTACTTTTGCAACTTTACCATTTTCAAAAAAGAACAACAAATAGCCTTTGTAATCTTTAGTTTGCACCATGCTTAAGGCTAATTCGCCTTGTTCCATTTGCACTTTAGCAGGTATATAATCGCCCATTACAGAAGTCTTTGTGTCAGAAAAATCATTTGCTTTAGCCTTATAAACCTTAGATTTATTGCTGATAAATAGCAAATCACTTGCATTTGTGCTATCAAATTCAAGCATTATTTCATCATCTGCTTTAAGTTTATGCTCGCCAGACATTCTAAGTGAAAGTGGGGTGATTTTTTTGAAGTAGCCTTCTTTTGTAAAAAATAATTTAACAGGGTAATCTGGAATTTCTTCTATTATTTCTTCGTCCTCAATTTCATCTGCAAAAATTAGCATAGTTTTTCTTGTCTGTCCATATTTTTCTATAACAGCTTTAAGCTCTTTTATTATTATATTTTTTACTTTTGTTTTTGAATTCAGAACAGATTGCAAATTTTCAACATCTTTTTCAAGGCTGTCAATTTCATCAATTCTTTTTAAAATATATTCTTTATTAAGCTGTCTTAACTTGATTTCTGCAACATATTCAGCTTGAATTTCGTCTATTCCAAATCCTATCATAAGGTTAGGTACTACTTCGCTATCTTCGCTAGTTTCCCTTACGATTTTGATTGCCTTGTCAATGTCAAGCAAAATAGCATTTAGCCCTTTTAAAAGGTGAAGCTTTTCTTTTTTCTTTGCTAGCTCGTAATATGTTCTTCTTTTTACACATTCTGACCTAAAAGCAATCCACTCTTCTAAAATAGATTTTACGCCTAAAACCTTAGGAACTCCAGCAATCAATACATTAAAGTTACAAGAGAAGTTTTCCTCAAGTGGAGTAATTTTAAAAAGCCTTTGCATTAGTTTATGAGGGTCGACCCCACGTTTTAAGTCGATTGTAATTTTAAGTCCTGAAAGACCAGTTTCGTCACGTATATCTGAAATATCTTTAAGTTTGTTAGTTTTAACAAGGTCAATCACCTTTTCAACTATAGCCTCGGCTGAAGTTGTAGGTGGAATTTCTGTTACATCTATACAGTTTTCTGCCTTATCGTAACTATACCTACTTCTAATTTTAATAGGTCCACGACCAGTTTTATATACTTGGCTTAAAGTGTTAGGGTCGAAAATCATTAGCCCACCACCAGGGAAGTCAGGACCTTGTAGAGTTGACAAAATATCGTGGTCAGGGTTAGAGATAAGCTCTATAGTGGTTTGGCATATTTCGCTTAAATTAAACGGACAAATTGAACTTGCCATACCAACTGCTATACCTGTATTAGCGTTTACCAAAATACTTGGAAAAGCTACTGGCAACAGACTTGGTTCTTTCATTGTGTTATCATAGTTATCTACAAAATCAACAGTATCGCTGTCTATATCTCTAAAAATTTCACGGCAAATTCCGTCAAGTTTAGCCTCGGTATAACGTGACGCAGCGCAAGCCATATCACGTGAATAGAACTTACCAAAATTACCTTTTGAGTCTACAAAAGGGTGAAGTAGTGCTTCATAGCCACGGCTTAGCCTTACCATTGTGTCGTAAATTGCACCGTCACCATGTGGGTTAAGTTTCATGGTTTGTCCAACGATATTGGCAGATTTTGTCCTTTGGTTACCCATAAGCCCCATTTTGTACATTGTATAAAGCAATTTTCTATGAGATGGTTTAAATCCGTCAATTTCAGGAATTGCACGTGACATAATAACGCTCATAGCATAAGGCATGTAGTTGCTTGTGAGTGTGTACTCTATATTTTGTTCTTCTATAATTCCAGCTCCACTTATAACGCCTTGCTGTTTAGTTTCAGTTTCTTTTGATTTTCTTTTTCGTGCCATAGTTTCTCCTTTTTTAGAAGTTTTTGCTAGTTAGTGGTCAACCATACATATTTTTATCAAGATATATCTAAATCGTCAATATATAAACTTCCATTTTCAGCGATATAGTCTTTTCTTCCTTGTAAATTATCGCCTTGTAACATGTCGAACATTTGCGCCGTAGCCTCGGCATTGCCCGGATTTACCTTTATAAGTCTTCTTGTTTTTGGATTCATTGTTGTTAAATTCATCATATCTGGTTCGTTTTCACCCAAACCTTTTGAGCGTTGTAATGTATATTTTTTAACGCCTATTTCAGTTAGAAAATCTTCTTTTTCTTTTTCATTATACGCAAAATATGTTTTATCTTTTGTACTTATTTCGTAAAGTGGTGACTCAGCAATATAAACTTTACCTGCGTCAATTAAGCTTGGTGTAAGTCTGTAAATCATTGTTAAAAGTAAAACCCTAATTTGGAAGCCATCATAATCAGCATCGGTACAAATAATAACTTTATTCCAACGCAAATTTTCCATTTCAAAAGTTGATAAATTTTTGTTAGCTTTAGTTTTAACTTCAACACCACAACCTAATACTTTCATTAAATCAGTGATGATTTCACTTTTGAATATTTTATCATAATCAGCTTTTAAACAGTTCAAAATTTTACCACGAATTGGCATAATAGCTTGGAAATCAGCATCTCTAGCCTGTTTACAAGCACCTAAAGCAGAGTCACCCTCAACTATAAAAATTTCCCTGTCCTCTACTTTTTTGCTACGACAGTCAACAAATTTTGCAACTCTGCCAGTTATATCCATTTTCCCAGTTAATTTTGACTTAATATTAAGTCTTGTTTTTTCTGCATCTTCACGGCTACGCTTGTTAATTAAAACTTGCATAGATATTTTTTCAGCTTCCATTGGGTTTTCAATAAAATAAACTTCTAAATTGTGTCGCAGCATTTCAACCATGAAATCTTGAATACCTTTGTTATTTATAGCCTTTTTAGTTTGATTTTCATAAGATGTTTGTGTTGAAAATGAAGAAATTATAACAACTAAGCAATCACTTACATCTTGAAAGTTAATTTTGCTTTCATTTTTATTATACTTGCCATTTTGCTTTAAAAAACTGTCTATTTGATAAACAAATGCATTTCTTACAGCTTTATCAGGTGCACCACCATACTCTAAAAAACTTGAATTATGGTAATATTCTGTAATATGAACTCGGTTAGAAAAAGCCATAGCGACATTTACTTTAACATTGTAAAGGTTCATGTCTTCCCTATCTTTTACTTTTTTTTCGCCAACCCAAAGTTGAACAGGACTTATAAAATCCTCGCCCAAAAGTTCTGTTGCATGGTCAGCTATACCATTTTCATAACAAAAATCTATATCTTCAAATTTATTTTTCTCTATTTCGTTTTTAAAGTGGAAAATAATACCAGGATTTACTATAGCTTGTCTTTTTAGAACGTCCATAAAAAATTCTTTAGGCACATTAATCTGTGTGAAAACTTCAAGGTCTGGTTTCCATTTGATTTTAGAACCTGTATCTTTTCTTTTGTAAGGTTCTTTTTTCATTTCGCCTACAATTTCACCTTTTTCAAAATGCAATGTGTAGCGATAACCGTCGTACCTTATGTCTGCATCCATATATAAAGAAGCATATTGAGTAGCACAAAGACCTAAGCCGTTAAGACCTAGTGAATATTCGTAGTTTTCACCAGAATTATTGTTGTATTTGCCACCAGCATACATCTCACAAAAAACTAATTCCCAGTTGTATTTTTCTTCTTTTTTATTATAATCTACTGGTATTCCTCTGCCGTTATCAGCAATTTCGACAGAACCGTCTAAAAATTTTGTTATACCAATTTCTCTGCCGTGACCTTGTCTTGCTTCGTCAATTGAGTTTGAAAGTATCTCAAATATTGAATGTTGACAACCTTCAAGTCCGTCAGAACCAAAGATAACTGCCGGTCTTTTTCTAACTCTGTCAGCACCTTTAAGGCTTGTTATACTGTCGTTTCCGTAACTTTGCTTTTTTGCCATAATTTAATCTTCCTATTTATTTAAATTTACTTAATTATCTACAATATATTATTATATCAAACTTTAAGTCAAAGTGCAATATTTAAGCCTTATATTTAGTGAAAATCAATAATTACGCCTAAAATACAGTATATGTTTCATGCTTTAATTAGGGCAATTTTAATAAATTTTTTCAAAAGTTTTTTAAAATATAAAATAACCTTTATAAAATTATTTCAATTTCATAAAGGTTATTGAATGTGTTTAATTATTTTATTCGCCGTCTGAATCTTCTGATATATTTTCTGTTACTTCTTGAGAAGTTGTTGTTTCTTCAGTTTCTTCAATTACATCTGAAAAATCTGTTGCTATTTGAACTTCTTCAATTTTTTCAGGCAAAATATTCCCTTGCATAACGTCGATAAACTCTTTTGCATCAATTTTTTCACGTTGCATTAAAGTTTCTGATAAACGGTGTAAAACGTCCATATGCTCGTTTAATAAATCTCTTGCTTTACTGTAAGCTGTGCCGATAATATCGTTGATTTCCTCATCAATTAAAGCAGCAGTTTCGTCTGAATAGTTACTCACATGACCCATTTCTTTACCAAGGAATGGATTGCTTGAGTCTTGGCCGTACATAATAGGGCCAAGCTTTTCGCTCATACCGTATTTTGTAACCATTGCTCTAGCAATAGCAGTTGCACGCTCGATGTCGTTTGAAGCGCCTGTTGAAATATCACCTAAAACAAGTTCTTCAGCCATACGTCCGCCAAGAAGAACAATTAGATTTTCTTTCATTTCATCACGACTTCTGTATGATTTATCCTCTGTAGGAATGTGCATTGTGTAACCACCAGCCATGCCTGTTGGGATAATAGAAATTTGATGAACTGGGTCTTGGGTTTTGCAGAAGTAGCTTGTAATTGCGTGGCCAGCTTCGTGATACGCTGTAAGTCTTTTTTCTACAGCGTTCATTACACGGCTCTTCTTTTCTGTACCAACGACAACTTTAATTGAAGCCTCTTCGAATTCTTGCATTGTAAGTGCTTTGTAATTTTTTCTAGCAGCTAAAAGGGCTGCTTCGTTTAAAAGATTTTCTAAATCTGCACCTGTGAAGCCTGCTGTAGTTTTTGCTATAACCTCAAGTTCAACATCTGGTGCAAGTGGTTTGTTTTTTGCGTGAACTCTTAAAATTTCTTCTCTGCCTCTAACATCTGGGTAGCCTACTGTAACTTGTCTGTCGAAACGACCTGGACGCATTAAAGCTGGATCAAGAATGTCAGGTCGGTTAGTTGCTGCAATCATGATAACGCCTTCATTTGCGCCAAAACCGTCCATTTCAACTAGTAACTGGTTAAGAGTTTGCTCTCTTTCGTCGTGCCCACCACCAAGACCAGCACCTCTTTGACGGCCAACTGCATCAATCTCGTCTATAAATATAATACAAGGGTGATTTTTCTTAGCTTTGTCAAATAAATCTCTAACTCTTGACGCACCAACACCAACAAACATTTCTACAAAGTCAGAACCTGAAATTGAGAAGAAAGGTACACCAGCTTCACCAGCAACTGCCCTTGCAAGAAGTGTTTTACCAGTTCCCGGAGGGCCAACTAAAAGCACACCTTTAGGAATTCTGGCACCTAGTTCATTGTATTTTCTAGGGTCTTTCAAGAATTCTACAATCTCTCTAAGTTCTTCTTTTTCTTCGTCAGCACCTGCAACATCTGCAAAACTTGTTTTTCGTTTTTCGTCTTCTAGCTGTTTTATTTTAGCTTTGCCAAAGTTCATTTGGCTATTGCCAGAACCACTCATTTTTTTGAACATAAAAAGCCATAAGAAAACCATTGCAGCTAACAAAAGAAGTGTTGGAAGCAAAGATATAAGCCAACTTGTTTCAGTTGGTGGAAGTACATCTTGTACCATTTTATTATCCGAATTTTCTTCATTGTATGCATCTATATAGTCGCTTACATCGCCATAAAACAAGCTAATATTTGGAACTTGGAATTCTACTACAGTTCCTGCTTCGTCGTTAAGGGTAAAAGTCATATCGCCAGAGCCAACATTAAGTGTATACTCTGATACTTGACCTTCTTCAAAATAAGTTAAAACATCTGAATATTTAACAGTTTCCCCTGTGTCTATATCGTAAAGCATAAAATATGCTAAAAAGAACACTACTATAGGTATTCCCATAAACATTAATAGTTTTTTTAACGTTTTTTTGTTATTCAAACTTCATTTCCTCCAATAATATAATCTATAAATTAACCGCCGTAAACCTCTGGTTTTAAAACACCAATATAAGGCAAATTACGGTAAACTTCGCTGTAATCTAAACCATAACCCACAATAAAAGCATCTGGAACTTTTGCCCCAATATATTTGGCGTAAACATTTGCTTCACGTCTTTCTGGTTTGTCAAAAAGTGTACAAATTTCGATGCTTTCAGGACCTTTTTGTGATAAATGATTAATTAGGTGACTTAGTGTTCTGCCACTGTCTAAAATATCTTCTATAATAATTAAATGATAACCTGTAATATCTACATTTATATCATTGATAACCCTAACAACACCTGATGAAGTTACACCTGTTCCGTAACTTGAAACTGACATAAACTCAATTCTAAGTGGCAAATCTATTGCTCTCATTAAATCTGACATAAATACTACAGAACCTTTTAAAACACCTAAAAGCATTACTTTTTTGCCCTTATAATCTTCTGTAATTTTTTTTCCTAAACCTTTTACAATTTCTTGTAATTTTTCTTCGCTAAAAATTACACTTTCAATATCATTGACCATATTAATCTTTCCCTTTGCTTATTTTTATTTCTAAAATATTTTTAGTATCCTTAGTTACTTTATAATTTTCGCTAACTCCAAATCCTTCAATATACACAATGTTTTCACCGTCACGAATTATTATTAATTCGTTTCTTATATTTGTTGGAATTTTAGCTTCATTAAATAATTTTTTTAAACTCTTACTGATACCACGGTTAGCTTGAACAAATCTTTCCCCATCTTTTCTAGGCGAAACAGATAATTCACATAATATTTTATCACAATCTACAAGATTTTTAAATAACAAATTGTTAATTTTTACATAAATTTCATCTTTTTTTTCTATATATACAATTTTATCACCGTATTTTAAAGGCTTTTCTATATAAATATAGTTTTTCAAGAAGTTTTTTTCTTTTTTTATAAATAAAATATTCTGACTAATTACAATCTCTTTATTACTTGGCAAAACTACTGCACCACTATTTTGCCTTATCATTAAAGCTATTTGATTTATATGTTTACTTTCGGCAGTATATATATTTTCGCCTTTTAAAAAAGTATATATAACTTGTTTTAGCATATAATCGCTTAGTTTGTTAAGTTCTTTTGTGTTAAGACCAAATTCTGATTTAACTAAATTCAAAATTTTGATTGACTTTTGAGAAATAAACCCATAATTATCTTGAAAATTTTGAGAACTTCTGTTTATGTTAGACACTGCGTTTTCGTTAATTTCTTTAAAAACTGGCAGTATTAAATTTCTGATTTTATTACGACTATAATCGTTTTCTAAATTAGTGCTATCTACAATATAATCCAAATTTTCAGTTTTACAATAATTTTCAATCTCATTTCTAGTCATATGCAAAACAGGGCGTACAATATTACCCCTGATAACTGGAATACCACACATTCCTTTAATGCCAGTACCTCTAATTAAATTAAAAATCACAGTTTCTGCATTGTCGTCAGCGTTGTGTGCAGTGGCAACAACACAATTTTCGGTAGTAAATTTATTAAATGCGTCATACCTAACTTTTCTTCCACATTCTTCACTGCTTCGGCCCGTTTCTTTACAAAGTTTAGGAATGTCTGCATGTATGATTTCAAATCTAATATTAAACTTTTTACAAAACTCTAGCACAAAATTTTCATCTCTTAAAGCTTCGTCGCCTCTAATACCGTGATTAACATGCACACAAATTAGTTTAGAAACACCAAATTGTTTAAATAGAATATGGGTGAGAGCAATTGAATCTGCCCCACCCGAAATTCCGACTATTATTTTGTCGGCTTGTTTTAGTTTTAGAAAAACATCGTTATTCATGTTTAACATACTCCTGTGAAGTAAACCTTGTAAACTCGCCTTGCCAATGCAAGTCTACAGATTTAGACTCACCATGACGATTTTTGGCTATAATACATTCACTTTTGTTCTGATTCGTTTCTTCCCCTGCTCCGTCAGCACCAGGATAGTAAGCTTCACGGTACAAAAATAAAACAATGTCAGCATCTTGCTCAATAGAGCCAGAATCTCTTAAGTCGGAAAGAACTGGTCTATGGTCTGTTCTTTTTTCGCTTGTACGTGCAAGCTGTGACAAAGCGATTACAGGCACGCTTAACTCTTTAGCCATGATTTTTAAATTTCTTGTAATTTCTGAAATCTCTTGTACACGGTTATCGATTTTTCTAGCACTGTTCATAAGTTGTAAATAGTCGATTATAATTAAGTCAACATTTTGTAGTCTTCTAGCTTTTGCTTTCATCTCTGGCACGGTAATACCCGAAGTATCGTCGAAATAAAGGTCTGCTTTTGACAGAATATCTCCACCTTCGATAAGCCTACTCCAGTCACTGTCACTTAATTTACCTGTTCTAAGCTTTGTGCTTTCTACCATTGCTTCGGTTGAAAGCATTCTTGCGCCAAGTTGTTGGTTTGACATTTCAAGCGAGAAAAAACACACACGTTTTTTACAAGTTACAGCAGCATGTCTTGCTATGTTAAGGGCGAAACTTGTTTTACCCATACCAGGGCGTGCCGCCAAAATGATTAAGTCCGAACGGTTAAGACCTGTAATTGTGTTATCAAGTTCTCCAATACCTGTTGGAATACCCCGATACATATCGGCTTCATCTGAATTAAGCACATCAAGTTTTTCCCAAGTTTCAGTTAAAACATCGTTAATTCGTGTAAGACCAGACACACTTTTGCCTTGTCTTATATCGAAAATTCTTTGTTCTGCTGAATTTATAAGATTATTAACCTCGTTGCTTGGGTCTAAAGCGTCGTCTAGAATTTCCCTAGCTGCGATTATTAATCTTCTTAAATTATATTTTTCTTTAATTATATTAATGTATATTTCTACATTTTTAATTGATGGAACAGATTGCGCTAATTGTGTAAGATATATCTTACCAGTTTCTAGATTGAACGAATTTGTTTTTTCTAGAAAATTAAGTACTGTTATAAAATCAACTTGCTGCCCTAAAGTGAAAAGTTCTAGCATTGCTGCATAAATTCTTTTGTTGTTTGTTCCAGCAAAATATTCATCCCTTGGTAAAAGCTCAGCAACGGTTGCCAAACTTTGTGGGTCAAACAAAATTATACCAAGGACTGCTTGTTCTGCCTCGTTACTATAAGGCAACGAAAGTCCAGGGACTGACGTCATTATTTCATCTGAAAAATCCATTGACTTTCTCCTTTTTTAAACTTAATATAACAATTATTGCTCAATTACTTGAACAGAAACTTTTGCTGTAATGCTTTGATATAGTTTAATTTGGGCTTCATAAGTGCCAAAAGTTTTGATGTCGGAAGTTAAGTGAACTTTTCTTTTGTCTACTTCCACTTTAAATTGATGTTTTAAATAATCTGCAACTTCTTTTGATGTAACAGAACCAAATAATTTACCGTTAACACCTGCTTTTGCTGTTATAACGATTTTTTTATCTTTTAATATATCTACAATTTTATTTGCGTTTTCTATTTCTGTTTTTATTTTAAATGCTTTTGAATTTTCAGCATTTTTAAGTTCGTTCATAGCCCCTGCATTTGCCTCTTTGGCTAAGTTTTTAGGGAATAAAAAGTTTCTTGCATAACCGTCAGAAGCGTTTACTAACTCCCCTTTTTTTCCTAAAGCTTTAACATCTTGTAAAAGTACAACTTTCATAAATTTAATTCCTTTCAAATTTTATCTTCATCTATTTCTAATTTATCGTTTAATATTTCAATTATTGACCTTCTAGCTTCTCTTAAAGTTACTCCTTTTATTTGAGCACCTGCCATGGTTAAATGTCCACCACCACCAAAGACTTCTAATATAACTTGAACATTTATTTCGCCTAAACTTCTGCCTGAAATATTTATTATACCATTATTTTCGAACATTACGAACGAAGCTTTAACTCCTTGTATTGAAAGCAGTTCATCGGCAGCTTGAGCAGCTGAAACTCTTGTGTTATTAGTAGGTGTTCCGTCAAAAGCAGCTATAGCGCAATTTTTGTAAACTTCTGCACTTGCAACAATGTCTGATTTTTCTTTATAAGTGTTAATTGAACCAGCAAAGTATTTTTTAACCTGTACAGTGTCGGCACCTCTGCGCCTTAAAAATGCTGCTGCTTCGAATGTTCTAACTCCAGTTTTCAAGACAAAATTCTTGGTGTCAAGCATAATACCCGCCAAAATAGACTGTGCTTCAACAGCGTTTATACATGTGCTATCTATATACTGAATAAGTTCTGCTACCATTTCGCAGGCTGAACTTGCGTAAGGTTCGTGGTAAAACACAACAGAATTTTTAATATGGTCAACCATCATTCTGTGGTGGTCAATTATAACAACAGAGCCAACAGATTTAAGCAAGTCAGCAGACTCTACAATTCCTTGAGAATGAGTGTCCACTACTATAACCAATGTTTTTTTAGTGGCATCTTGCATAGCTTCGTTAGGTGATATGAAAATTTTTGTATCCGGATAAGCTTGCTCTAAAGAATGAACAAGCACCGTTGCTAAACTTTGATTTTCGTTTATAACAATGTATGCATCTTTTTTTATGCCCTTTACACAGGCAGCCCACATACCTATAGCAGAGCCTACGCTGTCAAGGTCAGAGTATTTGTGACCCATGATATAAACTTTATCGGCTGATTTGATATAATCGGTTAAAGTTGCTGCTATAACCCTTGTTCTAACCTTATCACGTTTTTCAACGCCTTTAGATAGCCCACCAAAGAATTCGAAAGTTCCACCTTTTTTCATTATAGCAACTTGGTCGCCACCTCTGCCTAAAGCCATATCTAAAGCTTGTCTTGCCCAGCGTTCGCTTTCAGGAACACTACTTGCTCCTCTACCTATACCTATTGAGATTGTAGCGCTTAAATCGTAATCGTTTTTAACTTTTCTAACAGCGTCTAAAACGTCAAATCGTTTTTCTTTAGCCTTATCAATTTGAACTTCTTCTGCTATTAACAAATATCTACCGTTAGACATTTTTCTAAATAAAGCGCCTAGCGTGTATGCCCAGTTACGGATAGCAGTTTCAACTTCTGAAATTATTCTAGACTCTTCACCACCTGATGCATCACGAATAATTTCTTCACTATTATCAAAACTAATTAAAGCTATAACTGTTTTTTTCTCAGTATACTCTTTATGAATTTCTTTGTAGTATGTATCATCTACAAAATAAAGAACATAAGATGCCCCAGTTTTAACAGCGTAAACTGTATAGCTCTTATTTTTTCTTTTAATATTAGAGCCATTTTCGCCCATTAATTGTCTTAATGTTTTAGGATAAATATATTTTAAAACATCTTCGCCTAGTACCGATTTTTCGAAATTAAAATCTGTTTCAAAATTTTTATTTGCCCAAATTATATCGCCATTAAGTCCTGCCACAAGCACTGGTAAGGCAAACTCGTTAAGTGCTTGTTGATTTTCAGCCATTAAAACTGTTCTTGCGCTTTTTATCGCAGTTCTTGTGTGTACTTTAAACCTTAAATATATAAAAGCTAAGGAAAGCGTAAAAATTACAGCAATACAAAGTTCTATAAGAAATAGCGTTTTGTCATAGCTAAAACTTATAAAAGCCATAATATACATAAATAAAACTAATAAATATGAAAATGGTGATGCCACCCACATTCTTTTTTTCATTCCTTAGCCCCCTTAATTTTTAGATTTCCATAATAATTGGTAAAATCATAGGTTTACGTCTTGTTTTCTCGTATAGGAATTTTCCTAACCCATCACGTATTCTAAGTTTAATTGCATTCCACTCATAAACATTTTCATCGCAACAAGCTTGAACAGCGTCGAAAACAATTTTTTTAGCAGTTTCCATAAGTTCTTCAGACTCACGAACATACACAAAACCTCTTGAAACAACATCTGGCCCAGAAACAAGTTGACCTGAAGAAGAGTCGATAGTGCAAACTGCAATGATAAGACCGTCTTCTCCTAAAAGTTTTCTATCTCTTAAAACAATACTTCCAACATCGCCTACGCCTATACCGTCAACCATAACTTCGCCTGCTGGAACATCTGGTGTTTGTTTAATAAATTCTTTGTTAAGCTCGATACCTTTGCCAACATCACCAATGAAAATATTTTCTTTTGGCATTCCCAAGCTCATGGCAAGCGCTGCGTGTTTCATTAAATGTTTTTGCTCACCGTGTACAGGTATAAAGTATTTTGGCTTTACTAGGCTATGAATAAGTTTTAGTTCTTCTTGACAAGCATGCCCTGAAACGTGAACTTCGTACATAGATTCATACACAACTTCACAACCTCTTTTTAAAAGGTCGTCAACTACTCCACCAACTGTTTTTTCGTTGCCTGGTATTGGTCTTGCAGAAATTATGATGAAATCATTTTCGCCTACAGAAACTTGTCTATGCTCAGCAGCTGCCATTCTTGAAAGTGCAGCCATAGGCTCGCCTTGGCTACCTGTAGTAATTAAAACTATTTGGTTTCTTTCGTATCTATTAATTATAGAAAGGTCAATTATCAAACCTTCTGGAACTTTTAAATATCCTAGCTCTGTTGCAACTGCTACAACATTTAACATACTTCTGCCTGAAAGTGCAACTTTTCTTTTATATTTTATTGCGCAGTTTATTATTTGTTGAACACGACTTATGTTTGAGGCAAAAGTTGCAACAACTATACGTTTTTCCTGAGCTCTTGCAAATAACATGTCAAGAGTTTGAGAAACTTTTTGCTCTGTCATTGTGTAGCCAGCACGTTCAACGTTAGTAGAGTCTGCCATTAAAGCTAAAACTCCCTGTTTTCCAAGTTCAGCAAACCTTGCTAAGTCAATCATTCCACCTTCGGTAGGTGTGAAATCAATTTTAAAGTCGCCTGTGTGAACCAATGTACCGGCAGGTGTGTGAATAGCAAGTCCAACTGCATCTGAAATTGAGTGATTTACGTGAATAAGCTCAACATCAAAACAGCCTAATTTTATGTGTGAACCAGCTGGTAATGGATTAAGCCTTGCTGAATTGTGCAAGTTATGCTCTTTAAGTTTTACTTTTATAAGACCCATAGTAAGTGGTGTGCCGTAAACTGGCACATCAATTTTTTTGAGTAAATAAGGTATTGCGCCAATATGGTCTTCGTGACCATGAGTTATAACAACACCTTTGATTTTATCAATGTTTTTTTCAATAAAAGTAAAGTCTGGTATAACTATATCAATACCTAACATGTGATCAGCTGGGAAAGCTAAACCACAGTCAACTATAATCATTTCGTCTTGACATTCGAAAAGTGTGAAATTCTTGCCTATTTCGTTAAGTCCACCTAAGAAATAAACTTTAAGTGACGGTGCCACTTTAGGCGCTTTAGGCTTTTTGTTTTTGTTGTATTTATTGTAATATCTTGGTTTGTTGTTGGTTTTATTTGTAGCGACATTTTTTTGTGTGTCTTGGTTTGTGCTAACATTTGTGCTAATATTTGTGCTAATATTTGTGTTAACATTATTTTCTTTTACAGGTGCTTGAATTTTACCTATATCCATTTTAGGCTTTTGCACAGGTTTGTTTTGTGGTACAATTTTGGGATTAGTTACTGGCTTTTGCACAGGTTTATTTTGTGGAACAGTGTTTGGATTAGTTTGTGGTTTTTGGGCAGAGATTTTTCCGTACGCTCTGTCTAAACCTGAAAAACCACTAAGAGTTTGGTCTTGGTGTTTTGGTGCGCTGTTCCCTATTCTTTGAATTGTATTTACTTTTTTTTCTGACATTAATTTTCCTCCGTTAAATTTTAGAAAGACCGTTCAAAATTATCTATAGTTTATGCTTAAAAAAAATATTTATTACAAAAGACACTCGTTGCCTTTTAAAGTTGTTAAATCATTTAAACTTAGTTACTCTTATCTCTTTTCATTCCGAACAATACATATGTTTAATTTTACCTTTTATTGCGCTTAAAGTCAAGTGATTTTAAACTATCATTAAAATTAGACTTTTTCTGCGTCTTTTATTGCTTTCATCATTGTGTATGTAAGACTTAATTCATTTTCGTTATCTTGTGGAATATCTTCACGGTTTATCCAATTAGCCACTTTTAACTCGTTTGTATCTAAAGTAATACTGTCATCACCGTCTAAATCTGCAAAAAATCCCATTAACAGACTTTGAGAAAATCCCCAAGGTTGACTTTTATAATAGCGAATATTTTTCACATTAACGCCAACTTCTTCCATAACTTCACGCTTTACAGTTTCCTCTAAAGTTTCTCCTATTTCACAAAAACCAGCTATCAACGCATAACGTGAAAAACCTCTAGCATATTTTGTAAGCATCACTTTGTCGCCATTTAAAACACCTACTATAATTACAGGTGAAATTTTAGGATACACTATATTTTTGCAGTTATCGCAAACCATAGCCCTTTCGGTTTTGCTGTGTTTCATCAAATTACCACAAGAACCACAGAACTTGTTACATTCATACCAATTTGAAAGATGATATGCAGTAATTCCTGCAAAAGCTGTCCACTTTGGCATAAAAGTTCTAAAAGTGCCTATAGGATTAAATTGAAACTTTTCTGGCAAAGTTATATTTTTTTGATATTTCATCATAAAAATTGATGTTTCGTCAACACTCAATAAATAAATTAGTTCAGCATCCTCAAAATTTTCACCGATTAATTTAACTGTAGGAACTTTTAAATTTTCGTTATCATTTACAAATAAAACTTCAGATTTATTAAATAAAAATACTAAATCTTCGTTTTTAGGTTGTTTTGGTGTGAATTCATTTTTAAGTTGTAACGGTTTTATATCTTGTATCATAATGACCTCTATTTATTACATTTATTTGTTTTTAATTATACCACTATATCTTATTTTTTGTCTAGTAAAATTTAACAATAAAGCTCATAAAACTTTGTTAGATATTATTGGGTGCTATTGTATTGACACAGCAAAAATATAGTGTTAAAATAAAAATGAATTCATTTTGTATAGTAATTGAATTCAAAAAATACATTATAAAGAGGTTTATATGAAAGTCACAAACAATTCCGAATACATATACACTAAAATCAAAGAATTGATACTTTCGGGTTATTTTAAAGAAAACGAAAAAATTAATCAGGCCTCACTTGCAAAAAAATTTAATGTAAGCCGTACACCTGTTGTAAAAACTTTATACAGACTAACTTCTGAAGGAATTATTGAAAATATACCAAACAAAGGGTTTTACCTTGTTAAATTCAGTTTAGATGAACTTGTCGACTTGCTTAAAATTCGCCAAGCTTTTGACAAAGTGCTAGCAGAAAGTTTAATTCAAACTGTAACTGACGAGCAAATTAACCACATGAAAAATATGTTTATTCCTTTTCAAAATTGCATTTGGGACGAAGTTGTCACTAGTAATTATTGGGACACTGACAAAGAGTTCCATGAATATCTTTTAGAAATTTGCCCTAACAAATGGGTGAAAAGAATTGATGACAATTTTCACATTTATGGCAAAGTTTATCATGGTGGACTTATTAGAACACCTATCGTAACTTTACCAGAACATCTAAACATAATAAATGCTATTGAAGAGAAGAATTTCGAAAAAACAACCTATGAGCTAAGCCAGCATATTCAAGCCTCAATTGATGTTTTAGAAAATACTATAAAAACACTTGACGGCTTTGGATATTCAAATAAATAAATTAAAGTGAGGACAAAAAAATGAAAAAACTTTACACAATCAACACTGTTAACAATTTTATGGACATTATTTATGGTCCATTCGGCAAACCTTTTATGGAAAGCAAAGATGATTTGGAAATTTACAATATTATGGACGACAGCTTACTAAAAGACACTATTGCAGCTGGCGAAATGACACCAGTTATCGCTTCAAGAATTTTATCTTACGCAAAAAGTGCAGAAGCTAGTGGTGCAGATGCTGTTTTAGTAACTTGTACTTCTGTTAACAAAGCAACTGCTTTAGTTAAACCTTTATTAGGCATTCCTATGATGAATATTGAAGAGCCAACAGCTATTGAAGCAGTAGAAAAAGGTAGCAAAATTGGTGTTCTTGCAACACTACCAACAAGCCCAGCTGCTATAGGCAGAGTTATTGAAGAAAAAGCTAAAGAAATGGGTAAAGAAATTCAAATTATAAACAGAGTAGCAGAAGGTGCGTTTGATGTTCTTTGCACAGGCGACAGAGCAAAACATGACGAAATGGTAAACGCTGAACTATACAAATTAGCTCAAGAAGTTGACGTTATCGTATTTGCTCAAATTTCTATGAGCCTTTTAAAACATGACGAAGTAAAAGTTCCTATTTGTAAAATTGGCGAAACTGGTTTTGCTAAAATTTACGATATGATTAAATAATCGAGGTATATAATGAATAAAGCTGAACAACTTTTTTCACAAGGTAAAGAAGTTAAAACTAGACTTTTAAACATGATACACACAGCGCAGTCTGGCCACCCAGGTGGTTCGCTTTCTATAGCAGATATTATGACTGTACTTTATTTTGATGAATTAAACATAGACCCTAAAAATCCTAAATGGGCTGACAGAGATAGATTTGTACTTTCTAAAGGTCACGTTTGCCCAGTTTTGTATACATGCCTTGCAATGCGTGGATATTTTGGGTTAGAGGTTCTTGACACTTTGCGCAAAGAGGGTTCTATATTACAAGGTCATCCTGATATGAAAAAGTGCCCAGGCGTTGATATTTCTACTGGCTCACTTGGACAAGGTTTGAGCGTCGCTGTTGGAATGGCGATTGCAGGCAAAAGAGATAACAAAAACTACAGAGTTTTCTCTGTTATAGGCGATGGTGAGTCTAACGAGGGTCAAATTTGGGAAGCACTTGAAACTGCTGCTAAATATGAGCTTAACAATTTGATTTTAATTGTTGACAATAACGGTCTTCAAAATGACAATATTTGTGAAGTAGTTATGCCACTTAGAAATTACAAAGATAAATTTGAAGCTTTTGGCCTTGATGTCTACCCTATTGACGGACATAATATGTATGAAATTTTAGATGTTTTCGAAAAAATCAAAAATAAAACTTCTAACAAGCCTAGCTGCATTCTTGCAAAAACAGTAAAAGGTAAGGGCGTTTCATACATGGAAAATGTTGTAGCTTGGCACGGAACTGCACCAAATGACAAAGAACTAGAAATTGCACTAAAAGAAATTCAGGAGGCTGTATTATGATAAATAAAGCTGTTCCAACAAGAGATGCTTATGGTGAAGAAATTTTAGAATTAGGCAGAGAAAACCCTGACATTTTTGTTGTTGACTGTGATATAGGTAAATCTTGTAAAACTGTTGAGTTTTCTAAAGAGCTACCAATGCAACATGTTAACGTAGGTATTGCAGAACAAAACGCTTGTGGTGTTGGCGTTGGTCTTGCAACTTGCGGAAAAATTCCTTTTGTAACAACTTATGCTGTTTTTGGCAGTATGAGAATGTGCGAGCAAATTCGTCAAGAAGTATGCTATACTAACTTAAATGTTAAGATTGCTTGTTCTCATGGTGGTTTAACTCCTGCTAATGACGGTGCAAGTCACCAAGGAATTGAAGACATGGGAATTCTTAGAACTATTCCTAACATGACTGTTGTTATGGGTTGCGACTATTATTCTACTAGAAAGCTAGTTAGAAAAGCTGCTGAAATTCATGGTGCTGTTTATTTAAGGTTTACTCGTGATGCTGTTCCTTGTATTTATGACGGAACTGAGGAGTTTGAAATTGGCAAAGCTTACAAACTTAAAGACGGTGATGATGTTACAATTATTGCAAATGGTGACATTATGAATTTAGCTGTTAAAGCTTATGAGGAACTAAAATCTCAAGGCATTAACGCTACTGTACTTGATATGCACACAATTAAACCTCTTGATGTAGACGCTGTTAAAAAGGCGATAAACAAAACTGGTAAAATTGTAACTGTGGAAGACCACAACATAATCAACGGTTTAGGCAGTGCTGTAAGCGAAGTTATAGCAGAAGAAGGCAAAGGCAAACTTATTAGAATTGGTATTCGTGACCAATTTGGACAATCTGCACCTTATGAAAGACTTTTAGAAATGAATGGAATAACAACTGAAGAAATTGTAAAAGCTTGTAAAAAATTAAAGGAGATTTAAAATTATGAAAATTGTAGTATTAGATGGTTACACAGAAAACCCAGGTGATTTAAGCTGGGACGATTTAAAAGCACTTGGGGAACTTAGCGTATATGATAGAACCCCTGCTGATATGGTAGTAGAAAGAATAGCAGATGCTGAAATTGTAATTGTAAACAAAACTTTAATCACAAAAGAAATTATAACAGCTTGCCCTAGCATTAAATATATTGGTGTTTTAGCTACTGGTTATAATGTTGTAGATGTAGATGCTGCAAAGGAACAAGGCATTCCAGTTTGTAATATTCCTACATATGGCACATCAGCTGTTGCTCAATTCGTATTTGCACTTTTATTAGAAATTTGCCACAGAGTTCAAAACCACAGCAACAGTGTAGTAAATGGTGATTGGACTAACTGTCAAGATTTCTGTTTTTGGCTTAACCCACTAGTAGAGCTTGCTGGTAAAACAATTGGTCTTGTAGGTTTTGGTAGAATTGGTATAGCAACTGCTAAAATTGCAAAAGGTTTTGGCATGGAAGTTTTAGCTTATGATAGTTTTGAAAGCGAAGAAGGTAAAAGCCTTGCTACTTACGTAAGCCTTGATGAACTACTTGAAAAATCAGACGTTGTTTCACTTCATGTTCCTCTATTTGAGTCAACTCAAGGTATCATCAACAAAAACACACTTGCTAAAATGAAAAGTTCTGCAATTTTAATCAACACTTCTCGTGGTCCATTAGTTGTAGAAGAAGACCTTAAAGAAGCACTTAACAATGGCACAATTTATGCAGCTGGTGTTGACGTTGTGTCCACTGAGCCTATAAAAATGGATAACCCACTTTTGCAAGCTAAAAATTGTATTGTTACACCTCATATTGCTTGGGCACCAAAAGAAAGTCGCCAAAGACTTATGAACATTGCAGTTGACAATGTAAAAGCTTTTATTGAAGGAAACCCTGTAAATGTTGTAAATAAATAAAGGAGATTTTTTATGAAAACAGTTATAAAAACTTGTGGAGATAAATTTTTAATCAACGACAAATTAGTATACAGTGAACTACCAAAAGAAAATGTTCATGGTTTACTTATGAACGCTAGATTTATTCAAGGCGTATTTGACGACAAAGCAGCTCCTGAACGATTTAACAGATTTGGCAAAACATTCACACCAGACGAACAAACTGATAACTTAATTAAATGTTTACCACAGTGGTATGCTAAAGGTTTACGTGCAATTACAGTTGGTCTTCAAGGTGGTGGCCCTTGCTTTACTATTGAAAATCTTACTATTGACAATAACCCTTATGGCGAAGATGGTACTGCTATTGACCCAGCTTATTTAGACAGACTTGAAAGAATTATCAATGCTTGTGACGAAATTGGCATGGTTGTAATTGTAAGCTATTTTTACCATATTCAAGCAATTAAAATTAAAGACGACATTGGAGTTATGACAGCTGTTAAAACTGCTTCAAATTGGTTAAGAGATAAAAAATTCACAAATGTTATCATCGAAATTGCAAACGAGCATGAATGTCACGGCTTTAGATGTCACCCAATTATTTATACACAAAAAGGTGTTTGCGAACTTATCGAAATCGCTAAAAGAGAATCTGGTGGTATTCTAGTAGGCTGTAGCCCACAAGGTGGTGTTTTTGATGAAGAAATTGTAAAAGTTAGTTCTGTTGTTTTAATTCACGGCAACGGACAAACAAGACAAAAATTCTACAACTTAATTCAAAAATGCAAAAAAGTCAACCCAAACACCCCTATCGTTTGTAATGAGGACTCCCAAGCTGTTTCTAACATGGAAGTGTCACTTAAAACTGGTACTTCTTGGGGTTATTACAACAACATGACAAAACAAGAACCACCTACAGACTGGTCAATTACTAAAGGTGAAGATGCTTATTTTGCTGACAGAATGGCGATGGCTTTAGGAATTGAAACTGAAGAAATTGCTCTTGAAGACCAATTCTATTTGCAAGGTCTTGAAGAAAACATTACTTACGAGGGAAAACGTTGGATTAGACTTGCAAGTTTATTTCCAGAGAAAATTGACTTTGTTGATTTCTACTGTGGCGGCGAGCTTTACCATACTTCTTATGATGACCCATTCACAATAAACTTTAACAGCAACTGGTTACAAGGCGCAGTAACAGGCGAAGTACTAACAAAACCTTGGGAAGCACATGTGCATTTAGCAGACGGAACAGTTATAATTAAAAAATAACGCAAAAATGGAGGGTTAACGCCCTCCATTTTCTTTTATTCTATATTAATCGAACTTATATTAATTGTTAACGTTCTTCACGGAAGTAGTTAACACCCAGTGCTGCTGGACCACCACTGCCATTTTTTTGGCGAATTGATGACACTATTAACACAACTGCTGTTATAATAAACGGTAAAGCTTGATAAAGTTGTGACGGCACTGCTGAAAGCCAACCTAAAACTTCGGGGAAAGAATTAGCAAGTGAGCCACTGTATACTTGTAAAGTGTTGAAAAATCCGAAGAACAAAGTTCCTGCAATAGCCATTAACGGATTCCAGTTTGCAAAAATAACAAGCGCTATAGAAATCCAGCCGTATCCGTTAATCCAACAAGTTGAGCCTTCGAAAGAACCACCCATAACTAAAGCCATGTAATATCCACCAAAACCCATAATACCAGAACCTATAATAATATGCACGTATTTGTATAAATTTAGGTTAATTCCAACTGAATCAGCAGCTGATGGATTTTCACCAACTGCACGAAGTTTTAAACCTGTTTTAGTAAAGTTTAAATAAAACCACAAACCCACTGCTATTAAAACACCTAAATAAACTAAAATACTGTGTGAGAAAAACGCTTTTCCTATAACAGGTATTTTTGAAAGAAGTGGAATTTCAATAGCTGTAAATGCAGCTGATACATTTGGAGCTGATTTTAACGCTGGCCAATCACTACCAAAACCTTTGCCAATAAAGAAGTAAAGACCTAAACCAAAAGTTGTAATAGTAAGACCTGTTACGTTTTGATTAGCTTGAAGCGAAACAGTAAGAAAAGCGAATAAAAGTCCACAAAGTCCAGCAGCTATAAAAGAAACTAAAAGTCCTATCCATAAACTATTTGTAGCAACACCTGCCAAATAACCTATAATTGCACCTACTGCCATTGTTCCCTCAACACCTAGGTTGAGGCTACCAGATTTTTCAGTAAGAATTTCGCCTAAAGTACCGTATAATAAAACTACATTATAAACTACAATATTAAATAAGAACAAAGTAATTACATTCATTTCTCTACCTCCTGTTTTGTGTTTTTAACAAGTTTAAATCGTGTAAAGAAATCTGCTGTTAAAACTGCAAATAAAATCATTCCTTGTAATAAATCTGCAAAGTTAGCATCAACTGTTGCATAAGATGAACTTGCAACGCTACAACCATGTTGTAAAACTGTAATTAAAAGGCTTACTACGATAATTCCAATAGTGTTAAGTTTGGCAAGCCAAGCAACAATAATACCTGTCCAACCTACATTGTTTGTCATAGAAGTTGAAAGCGTACCAGCTGATGATGCATAAAAAGCACCAGCTAGTCCAATTACAGCAGCTGAAATAAAAATTGTGCGAATTACAATTTTAGAAACTTTCATGCCTGCATATTTAGCACTGTTTGGGCTGTCGCCAACAACTGAAATCTCGTAACCTTGTTTTGTGTATTTTAAATACCACCAAATAGTGACACAAAGAATAACTGCTAAAACCAAAGATAAATTAAGAGAAAAGTTGCCAAAAAAAGTTGGTAAAGTAATCATTTGTGCGCTTTCAGGGAAAGTGTCAAACATTGCTCGTGTTGACTCTGTAGAAAGGAAGAAGTTCCAGTCACCACTTGTTTCGCCGAAAAATTTGAGCAAATAAAGTGCAACATAGTTAAGCATAAGAGTTAAAAGTGTTTCGTTAGTATTAAATTTAACTTTTAAAACTGCTACAAATGCACCATAAAGACCACCAGCAATAGCACCAGCTGCGCCCATAAGTGGAAGAATTATAGCACTTGGCAAACTGTCGCCACAAAGATAAGCAATAGCACCTGCACTTATAGCACCCATGATAAATTGACCCTCGCCACCAATGTTCCAAAAACGCATTTTAAAAGCTAGTGAAAGTGCAACTGAAGTTAAAAGAAGTGGGGTAAAAATTTTAATAAATGCTTCAACTTGTTTGTACGCAAATTTATTGCCAACTAAACCAAGGCTAAACATATCTCTATAAAAATTAAAAGGATTAACATGTTGAATTGCAAGTAAAATACCACCGATTACAACGGCAATTACAATAGCAATAATGTAACTTAAGGCGATACTTTTAAAGCCAACACCCTCACGTTTTACAACACGTATATTACTTTGCTTTTTCATTTTACCACCTTCCCATCATCTACAATATGCTCTGCAAACAGTGTGTCTTTTGCTATACCAGCTGGTTTTTTTCCCTCATGAGAATTTACAAGGTCTAAAGCACCTGTCATCATAAGTCCTAATTGCTCTTTTGTAACTTTATGGCCATGGACAATACCCATGATTTTACCATGACATAAAACCATAATTTTATCACACATTTCCATCATAACATCTAAATCTTCACCAACAAACAAAACACCAACACCATTAATTTTTTGTTTATTTATAATGTCATAAATAGCGTAAGAAGAATTTATATCAAGACCACGAACAGGGTAAGCTGTGATAAGAACATTCGGGGCAATTTTAATTTCACGACCTAAAAGAATTTTTTGAACGTTACCACCAGACAAACGTCTAACTGGAGTTTCTGTTGACGGTGTGACAACTTTAAGGTTATCTATAACCTCCTGTGCATCTTCACGACCACCTTTACGGTCAACCAAAAAACCTTTAGTATCTGCATAATTCTTTAAAATCATGTTATCTGTAATAGAAAGTGACGGAGCAAGTCCCATGCCAAGTCTATCTTCTGGGATAAAGCTCATGGAAATGCCTTTTTCTATAATAGATTTTGGAGATAAGCCAACGATATTGTCGCCTTTGTGAATCATAGAACCACTTACGATAGGTCTAAGACCAGCAATAGCCTCGCAAAGTTCCTTTTGCCCACAACCAGCAATACCTGCGACACCCATGATTTCACCACCACGAATGTAAAAATTAACATCGTCAATAGCTAAAGCACCCTCATCGTTGTTAATTTTAAGGTTACGTATTTCTAAAAGAGGAGAAGTTTTTTCAACAACTGGTCTGTCGATATTAAGGTCAATTTTCATGCCAACCATAAGTTCAGTAAGTTCTTGCTCGCTTGTTTCTTTAGTTTCAACAGTTGTGATATATTCACCTTTTCTTAAAATCGCAACACGATCAGAAATTTCTAACACTTCATTTAGTTTATGAGTGATAATAATAACGGCGTGACCGTCTTTTTTCATTTGACGAAGAACATCAAATAATTTTTTTGTTTCTTGCACAGTTAAAACAGCAGTTGGTTCGTCCAAAATGATAATTTTAGCACCATAATAAAGAACTTTAATAATTTCAAGAGTTTGTTTTTCGCTAACAGCCATATTATGTACCTTTTTGGTAGGGTCTATATCAAAACCAAATTTTTGACACATTTCAGAGATTTCTGAAAATCTGTTTTTGCGAAGAAGTTGGCCTGCACCCTCTTTTCCCACCCAAATATTGTCGGCTGCAGTAAAAACATCAACCAATTTAAAATGCTGATGAACCATGCCTATTCCAAGCTTTTTAGAATCTTCTGGAGAGTGAATTATAACAGAATTTCCACCTACTAAAATTTCGCCACAATCTGGCTGATAAATACCAGAAAGCATATTCATTAAGGTGGTTTTTCCAGAACCATTTTCACCTAGAAGTGAAAGAATTTCGCCCTCTTTCACATTTAAGTTTACGTCTTTATTGGCAACAACACTGCCAAATGTTTTTGTAATACCACGCATTTCAATGGCGTAATTTGACATTTGAGGTCCTCCTTTTTATGGTTGATTTTATAATGATGTTTTATTGCATATGAATTGTTGATAACTAGCAAAGACAACACAGTTGCAGTAAAATTTTTCCTATATAAACCAAAATGGTGGGAGCAAGCCCCCACCGAATTTTGTTTAATTTAATTTAAAATTAACCTACAACTACGCCTTCAACGTTAAAGTTCATAGAACCTGTAATAACGCTGTCGTCGATGTCTGTAACTTCTACGCCTTCGTTTGTAACGATTGGCTCTTCAACCATTGTAATTTCACCAGTTGTTGAATCGATTTCTAAAGATACGCCTGAGAATACATCCCATTCTCCTGAAATCATCAAGTCAGCTACTGCTTCAACGATTTCTTCTGTACCTTCAGTTGCGTTGTCTGTTAAAGGAGAAATGTCAACAAAACCTTCTGCTAAACCACCGTAGTAGTTACCAACGATGTCCATAAATGATTCTGCATCTGTCATAGCTGTTTCAATAGCTAGTTCATAATAGATGTACCAGTTCCAAATTGGAGCAGTAATGTGTGCATCTGGAGCTTGATCTGTCATGTCTGAGTTGTAACCAAAACCGTAAATGCCGTTTTCTTCAGCAACCATTTGAGGTTGTGCAGAGTCACTATGTTGTGTAATGATACCTACATCGTAAGTATTAATTAAAGCTTCAGCAGCTTGACGCTCTAAAGTTTCGTCGCCCCAGCTTGAAATTTCGTTAACATACACAGTCGCATCAGGGTTAACTGATTGTACACCTAAAGTAAATGCGTTAATACCTGAACATGTTTCAGCATATTCTAAGTTATAAGCAGCAACATAACCGATAGCATCGTTGCCTGTTTCTAAAGATTTTAGACCAGCAGCAACACCAGCTAGGTAACGAGCTTGGTAAATTCTACCAAAATAGTTGTTAAAATTTGTGTCATTGCTTAGGTAACCAGTTGCATGTGAGAAGATAATGTCTGAATATTCTTCTTGGTTAGCAGCTGTATCAAAAGCTGTAATGTAACCGAAAGAAATACCAAAGATGATGTCGCAACCTTGACCAGCAAGTGTATCAATAGCAGCAGCAACTTGTGTGTCGTCTTCCTCAACGTTATCAACAATTAATAGTTGAGTTTCAGTGTCTAGGCCTAGGTTTTCCATAGCTGTTACAATACCATCGTTATGTTGGTATGTATAGCCTGAAGTATCGTTTTGGCTTGTGATGTAGATAGCACCAACGATGATTTCATCATCAGCTGAACTACTAGTATCGCTAGAAGCACAAGCTGTTGCTGAAAATGCTACAACGATAGATAAGATAAGTGCAAGAATTTTTTTCATTCTTTTTCTCCCTTTGTTTTTTAATTTATAATAGAAAGCCTTACGGCTATCTCGACTAAATAAATATTACTCGCCTACAAAAGTAACTCCAGTTTCTTCGCTTAAACTTTGTATTCTAGCTAAAGACTCAACTCTAATGCCCATATTTCTAATCATTTCGCCACCAGGTTGAAAAGATTTTTCGATGGCAATTCCAGCACCTATAATAGTAGCACCAGCTTCATTGATAAGCTTAATTAAACCTTCTAATGCAGCTCCATTTGCTAAAAAATCATCTATAATAAGCACATTATCGCTCTCGTTTAAATACTCTTTAGAAAGAATAATGTCGTAAACTTTACCATGAGTAAAAGACTCTACTTTGCTAGTATAAACATCACCTGCAATATTTTTTGTTTGATTTTTCTTAGCGAAAATTACAGGACAATTATTAAAATGCTGTGCAACTATACAGGCAATCCCTATGCCAGAAGCTTCAATAGTAAGAATTTTGTTAATACCACTATTTTCAAAACGGCGACTAAATTCTGCGCCTATTTCGCTTAACAGTTCCACATCAATTTGATGGTTCAAAAAACTATCTACCTTTAAGACTCCTGTTCCACGAACTTTTCCGTCTTTACGAATACGCTCTTTTAAAAGTTCCATAATAATGCTACCTTTCATTTCGCCTAAAATTCACAACAAATTTTAATATAAACGTTATTCTTATATTTTAACGAATATTAAACAAAATCGCAACATATATTTTACATTTTTCAATATTTAAGCAGAAAAATTTAATGTGGATTTCATCTAATTTCTGTTCAATTTGACGAATTCCGTGTATTTTCATGTTTTTAAAACTATTTTCACATAATTTTGTCACTTTAAAACAAAAAATTAATTTGTTTTATTCTGTGTTGAATTTATGAATAAAGTTTGTTATAATTTAATTGATATAAAATTATTTAAATCGGTTCAAGAGGTATATATGATAAAAAAAATAGAAACTAAAATGCTTAACGAAATTAATATTAAAGATTTGCTTTTTCGTGACCCAATTGTTACAGATAGTTCACTTAACAAAGAGTTTATAAAAGATAAAATTGTATTAGTAACTGGTGGTGCTGGTTCTATAGGCAGTGAAATATGTCGACAAATTTTAAAAAATCAAGCTAAATTTTTACTTATTTTAGATATTAACGAAAATGGTTTATTTGATATTAACGAAGAATTAAAAGACGAATATGAGTGCAAATACATAACTTTACTAGGCTCGGTTCGTGACTGTGAGAGGTTAAGAATTATTTTTGAAACATATAAACCCGAACTTGTTTTTCACGCTGCTGCTCACAAGCATGTGCCTATGATGGAGATTAATCCGTTTGAGGCTATTAAAAACAATGTTGTTGGAACACATAATTTGGTAAAACAAGCAACTAAGAGCGAATGTAAAAAATTCATTTTAATTTCTACCGATAAAGCTGTTAACCCAACAAATGTCATGGGTGCTACTAAAAGAATTTGCGAACTTATCGTTAAAGGCTATAGTAACGGTAAAACTGAAATGGTAGCCGTACGTTTTGGTAACGTGCTAGGCTCTAACGGTTCTGTTATTCCACTTTTTCAAAAACAGATTGCGAGTGGTGGACCTGTTACTATTACTGATAAAAATATGACTAGGTATTTTATTTCTATTTCAGAAGCTGTTTCTCTAGTATTATCAGCTGGTGCGTTTGCTAAAGGTAGCGAGCTATTTGTTTTGGACATGGGACAACCTGTTAACATTTATGACCTTGCTATTAATTTAATTAAACTTTCTGGGTTTCGACCATTTAAAGATATTGATATTAAAGTTACTGGTTTAAGACCCGGCGAAAAAATGTTCGAAGAGCTTAACTTAAGCTCTGAAATTGTTGATAAAACTACACATGAAAAGATTTTTGTAATACAAGATAACGGTGTTACTAAAGAGTACATATGTGATAAGATTAATATATTAACCAAGTTAGTACAAGAGCAAAAAGACGGCGATAAACTTCGTGAAGTTTTGTTCGCAATTGTTAAAGAAGACAATGAAAATAGACTTTAATTAAAAAAATTCGCTTGAATTTCAAACGAACTTTTTCTTATATTGTACTTTCTCTTTAACTTTATAAACTATAATCACAAATAAATACATTAAAATTATACCACATATAAGACCTGAAAAATCAATCCAGACATCCTTTATTTCACTTCCTCTTCCTTTAATAAACATTTGTATTGTTTCGTCTAAAAAAGCAACTGAAAAACCAACAAAAATAATATTTATTAGATTTTGTCTATTTTTAGGGAAGAAATTAAGAAGCAATAGTCCCCCTAAAGTCATAAACTCACAAAAATGTGCTAATTTACGTATAGAAAAAGTGCTTACTGAGGAATTGCTTGTATCAAATTCAATAAACTCTTCTAAAATTTCGGTGATAACTTCTTGCACGTAGGTGCTAATTTCACTTGACTGCTGTGCTGGAATTAACGAATTCCCCCAAATAAAGCAAATCATAGCAACTAAGAGAACTCGTAAAACAATTATATATTTATTCATTTATTTCTCCAATTAAATAAATTTAAAACTTAATGTTAATTTACCACTTATACTAACACATAAATTTAACTTCGTCAAACAGCTCATATTATACAAGATAACACAATTTAAATTGATTTCAATTTTTTTATATGATATAATTAACTAATATTATTAAACAGGAGAATTATGCTGTGAATTTCAAAAAATTACTCATTAAACATAAATCATTATTGTTATATGCTATTTTCGGAGTGCTTACGACAATTATAAATTTACTCTGTTACCAAATTTGTTACGCTTATTTGCAAATTTCTAACATTCCTAGCGTTGTTATTTCGTGGATTGTTTCAGTTTTGTTTGCTTATTTTACGAATAGAAGTATTGTTTTTAACAGTCAAAATTTCGATAAAAAATCTATTGTTAAAGAATTAATCAGTTTTTTTGGTTGTAGATTAGCTACTGGTTTTTTAGATGTTGTAATAATGTTTTTAACTGTCGATATTTTACAATTCAACTCACTTTTAATGAAATTGTTGTCGAATGTTTTAGTAATCATAATCAATTATATTGCAAGCAAGTTATTTATCTTCAAAAAGAAATAGTCTTACAATTTATTTAATTTTCATGTAAGCCAATTCAAAATATATCTATAAGTTTCTGTTTTATTCATTTCATTTAAAAGCTCGTGTCTTTCGCCTTTGTTGAGTTTCAAAGTCAACTTAGAGTGAGATTTAGCGAGCTTTTTATAATGCTTTTTAGCACCTTTTCCATATCCAGCCACTTTATCTTTCGTTCCAGCTATAAACAAAACTGGTATATCTGGTATATTTTCACCCCAATTAGCACTCCCCCACTTTTTAAGACCAGCAAGCATTTCCAAATTAGCAGAATCGGCAAATGGGTTTCCACAAAGTTCATCGTCTACAAATTCTCTTACAATTTTCTCATTAGAAGTAAGCCAAGCGTACAGTTTGACTTTTTCATCATAATCTGTTGACATTTTACCGTTTATAAGTCTGTTATATATTTTAGAAGTATGAGTATATCCATTTTTTCTTACACTTTTTTCAAGTTTGTAAACAAAAAAGTCAATAGCTTTTATGTAATTAGGCGTACCCATTAATATTAGCTTAGAAAGATAGTCGTATTTATCCGCAAAAAGTGCAGACAGAATACTCCCCATGCTATGCCCAAACAAAATTACAGGGAGTTGAGGATAATCAGCTTTTACCTGAACAAAAAGATTGTGCATATCCTTTATTACAAAATCAAATCCACCGTCTTTTTTAGCAAAAACACCAAATTCACCATTGGCTGTTTTTCCGTGACCTAAATGGTCATTTGCACATACAATGTACCCATTTTCAGCCAAAAAAGCCATAAATTCCTTATATCTTCCAGAATGCTCTGTCATTCCGTGTGCTATTTGAATAATAGCTTTAGGATTTTCAGGTATATAAATTTGCGAGAAAACATCACATTCGCCACTAGCCGATTTTCTGTACCACTGCAATTTTTTCATATGTACCCCCCATTTTATAAAAATGAATTAATTTATAAAATTGTACTACAAAAAATTATAGTTAGCAATAAATTAAAGCAAAGATATACATATATGACAATAATATTGTATTTTTTTGTCGCTATTGATTAAATCAAAAAAGCAAGGACATCACATAAACGTGATTAATCCTTGCTTTAATTTTTATAACAAAATATCTGTAATACGTTTGGCTGTATTTCCGTCGTTCAAACTATAATATTTTTCCTTGAACTCACGTATATTGGTATAATTGTAATTTTCTATATCTTTAATTTTTTCAACCAAATCATCAGCATCTCTTACTTGAATTCCATAATTTAAAGTTTCTAAATCAAAATTCAATTTTTCTTTTTTTATAAAGCTGTTTTCATCTGGCCTATAAAGGAAAATTGGTTTTTCTTTAACAGTAAAAAGCATAGTTTCTGGTCTGTAGTCACCAATTACAATATCTGCAACGCTTAAGGCTTGTAAAAGCGACATAGTACTACCATAAATATCTATTATAAAACTTGAGTAAATGGCTGGCGAAATTATTGCCCCTTTATCTTTAAGTCCATAATGGAACAATACAACATAATCGTCGTCTAAATATTCTTTTAATATACTTTGCTCTAAAAGAACACGTTTTTTCAAAGATAATCTTTTTCTTGGAATGTATAAAATCACCTTTTTATCGACCGAAGACGGCATCATTTCGTGTAATAAATCCAAAGTTTGATTTTTGAAATTTTCATCACAAATTAAATCCCCTAAAATTGAACCTGTTGCATTTACTTTGCCAAATTTCATTGAATTAGCATATATTTCTTTTAGGTTGTCACTTAATACACAAATTTCATCTAAATTAGCGTAAGGAGTAGCAACGTTTAGTAATTCTTTATTTAACGAAGCTATGTTTTCAAGTTTGTTATAGGCAAATTTATAAATAGGGAAAGTTTCATTTCCAATGAAAATAATTTTTTGTTCATTATTTTTTGGAATTACGTCAATTAAACTACAATTGTTTGTCATAAGTATAAACTTAGCGTTTCCTAGAATTTGAGCTAAAATTTTAGCCTCTTGCAAATTTAAACTTTCATGAATTATTTCAACATCAAATTGAGTATGTCTACTTATATAATCTTTTAAATAAATTGCACTGTGGAAACCGTTTGAACTATTGTAAATGATAACCACTTTAGATGAATTTATTGTACTTGTTTCATAAATTTTTTGTGATTGCTGTTTTATTTTGTCTAGATTATTTATGCTAGCATCAATTCGCTGAAAATTCGGATTTGGTCGTGGTAAAGTATAAAATTCACCCTCAATCGGAACTTCTCGTCTATATTTTTCTAAGCTATCACCAAAAACTTCTTGAATAATTCTTTCAGTTGAATGCCCATCGCAACTAGCCATGAATTTTTGCTTAAAAGCTTTAATTTTTTCTTTGTCAAACCTTGTGTCTATATTTTTAATATAGTCAATCATTTCGCTATTTTTTTTGCAAATTGGGCCTGGTGCAAGCTCAAAATAATCATAATAAAAACCACGCCAATCAAAATATGTATCTAAATCGTAAGCAAAGAAAATTAGTGGTCTTTCAAATAAAGAGTATTCAAAAACTAAAGAAGAATAGTCAGAAATGCAAATATCACTTACACAAAGCAAATCTTCAATTGACATAGTTTTTGTAAAATCGACTGCAAAATCTTTTAAATGTTCAGGTATTGGAGCAATTTTTTTAACTAGTGGGTGATGTTTACAAACAACCACATATTCGTCACCAAGTTCTTTTTGGAACATATCAAGATTAAACATTGTAGAAGTTGTAGCTTTTGCTACACGACCCCTAAAAGTAGGAGCAAACAAGATAACTTTTTTGCCTTTTGCTTGTGGAAATAATTCGTATAAAGTTTCATAAGCTTTGTTAATGTAATCTTTTTTATAGAAAAAATCAGTACGGCTAACCCCAAGTGGTCTAACAATATTTTCGTCTGGTTTATGGTTCATAGCTTCATTGTAAGCCCAAACAACCTCGGGACTGCTTACCGTTACTATGCCATTATTTTTATAAAAAGGATATTGTAATGTTGTTTTTCGATCATCACCAAAAAGAAGATCCGCTGTACTTAGACCAAATTTTTTAAAGGCACCACAGCCGTGCCAAGTATTTATAATTTTAGTTTCAGGTCGAAGTTCTACACAACTTAAAACTTGAGAAGATTCATTTACAAAAACAACCTTTGCTGTTGCCATATCACGTACTAAAGCAATATTTCGTCTATGAACATCTATTCTTTTTATAACAGTTGTTCGTAAAAAATGCGAATGAATATTTAAGTCATAATTTTTGACAAGTTCATCAAATAATAATGAAAAACAATTTGTAATTATATCAAGTCTAATCTCAACAAATAACACTTTACTTTCGTCTATTGGATTTTTAGAATATTTTTTATATTCTTTTGGATATTTGTATTTTAGAGTATACCACTTAAATAATTTAGCGTCGTGTTTTTTGTAATTTTTTGTTATAGCCTTATTAATATTTGTAAAAAAATTGCTTATAGCTAAAAATACAGTGTGCAAAAAAGTTCTACTTAATTTATCGAATAATATATCCATAAAACATTAAACCTCCCACTTAAATACAGTTTTAGAAGGTGAGGAGTAATCCTCTTTAAAAACATCATGAACTTCTGATAAATTTCTAACAACATGGTCAAAAGAAATTATTCTGCGAAGTCTTTTTTGAGTTTTTACATCACTTAAAATTTCTACGACTTTTTCAAAGTCAATTCTACCACTTCGGCTACATCCTACCAAAGTTATACCTTTTTCTAGCACGTCACGAGTGTTCATAGGCACAGTATTTTCACTCACACCCATTAAAGCTACCATGCCTTGTGGGGCAATGTGTTTTATAATTTGTTTATAAGCGGGTTCGCAGCCTAAACCACCAGCACATTCAAATGCATGGTCTACTATAAAATCATCACTTAAATCGCTTGCCAAGTGTGTTTGCGTGACAAAAGAAAAGTTTAATAGCTTGTCTGGCATAAGGCCTATAATATGCACTTTACACTCTGGACAAATCTTTTTAAGGACAATAGCAGTTACATATGCCAAGTTGCCGTCGCCCCAAATTCCTATTGTTTCTTTACGGCTAGCCGATAATTTTTTAAATCTAGTAACAGCATGAACTGAAACGCTTACAAATTCTGACATAGCAGCTACTACAGGGTCTATATCGTCGTAAGGCACTGTTCTGTCTACAGGCAAGTTAACGTATTCACGCATAAAGCCGTCGATGCCACTGGACCTAAAGCCAGTTCCTATACCATAATTTTCGTAATATTCTTCGTTAAAATTCACTGGAATATTGGGAATCATTAAAACTGTTTGACCTACTTTGTAAGTACCTGTTGGGTCAAAAACTACAGTTCCACAAGCTTCGTGAATTAAAGCCATAGGTAGTTTTTTTCTTAAAATTTCAGCACTTCTAGTACCCATGTAATACCTTTGGTCTGCATGACAAAGTGCCATGTAGTTAGGTCTTATAACAACATCACTACCACGAGTGTTAATTTCTTTATGCTCGACCAAGAATGTTCTTGGACTAATAAGTTGATACACTTCACTAATCAATATCAAATACCTCCTATAAGAGCTTTTGCGATTTTATAATCGGTTACAGTAGTTATTTTAAAGTTACCAACATCTCCGTCAACTAAATGAACAGGTTTGCCACTAACTACAAAAATTTTGCAAGCATCGGTTAAAATTTGCTTTTGTTCTTCACTTAAAGAGAAGAACAAATCTTTAAGTTCTTTCATATTAAAGCTTTGTGGAGTTTGACCTTGATAAAGCTCTGCTCTGTTTGGAATGTCAGAAATAACTTTTCCGTCTAAAGTGTGAACAATGGTGTCAGTTGCCATAATAGCAGTGTCACAAGCGCCATGCTCCAAAACAGCGTCGATATTATCGTTAATAATTCTTTGTGTTACAAAAACTCTAACAGCATCATGAGTTACAATTACATCTTCTTCGTTTTCGCCATATTCGTTTTGAATTTCATCAATCACATTCATAATTGTTAAGTTTCTGTCTTTACCACCTGGAACGATAACTAATTTTCGACTTAACTCATCTGGGATATATTTTTCTACAATATCTTGCATATATGTTACCCAGTCTGGGTGAATACCAGCGTAAACCATATTAAAACGTGGGTTAAGCAAGAATTTTTCAACTGTATGAATAATTAAAGGTTTGTCTCCTAATTGTAAAAATTGTTTAGGCATGTCTGCCATATTCATTCGTGAGCCAATCCCTCCGGCTAAAACTGCTGCAAATATCATAATCGTAATTCCTTTTTTTATATTATTGGTTAAATAAATTTATAATATAATTTACCATAAATTGTAAAATAAAAACATATTGATCTAATTTAAAAATAAAATCAATTAATTTATTCTAACATGAAATCTTAATTTAGTCAATTTAAAAATATGTTTTAAAAAAACAAATAAACCACTATAACTAGTTTGGATTTTAAATTTCAAACTATTATAGTGGTTTTAATTCATGACACTACGGTTTTTCTATAATTATTTTACCGTCTACTAGTTCCAATTTTACCTTATTGCCTGTTACTCCCATTTCTTTTAGCATTTCTGCTGGAATTTGAACCCTGCCAGCTTTGTCTAGCACAGCTAGTTCTTCTTGCACATGTTCTTCTTGTTCGTCTAATTCTGCCAAGTCACCTACTTTGCTTAAATCAGCCTTTACTACTCTAAACTCACTACTAGTTTTACCGTCCCTAATTGAAACTACTCTTTCAACTTGTTTGGCTAGTGACCTGTCGTGAGTTACGATTACTATAGTAAGTCCTAATTCCTTATTTAACTGTCTGAATATTTGCAAAATATGATTACTTGTTTTAATGTCAACCGAACCTGTTGGTTCGTCTGCTAGCAAGATTTTAGGGTTATTGGCTAGTGCTAATGCGATTGCTATACGTTGTTGCTCGCCACCTGACAGCTGATTTAGGTAATGGTCTTTACGGTGTGACATACCTACAAGTTCTAAAAGTTTTAAGGCTCTTTGCAACTTATCTTTTGAATCGCCAAAATACATAGGTACTTGTATATTTTGAATTGCAGTTAGATAAGGTATTAAATTTCTAGCATTGTTTTGCCAAACAAAGCCTACTGTAGAACGTTTATACTCAACTAATTCTTTTTCGCTTAACTTAAATAAATCTTTACCGTCGACAAACAAGCTACCCGCTGACGGCTTATCAAGTCCACCTATCATGTTTAAAAATGTTGATTTACCAGAACCACTATTTCCGATTATCGCCATTATTTCGCCTTTTTCAACGCTTAATTCCAAACCTTGCAAAGCTAAAACTTCTATGTCGGTGGTTTTGTAAATTTTAACAAGATTTTCGCACTGAATTATTGGCATGTTTTCATCCATTTACAATTTCACCGTCCTCTAGTTCAAAAACTTCGTCGCCTATGTCCATAAGCTCTGTGTCGTGGGTTGTCATAACTACTGTTATGCCATGGTTTTGGCATAAATCTTTAAATATTTTCATAACCTGCAAACTTGTTAATGTATCAAGCTCAGCTGTTGGTTCATCTGCAAAAAGCACTTTAGGCTCATGAACTATAGCTCTTGCAATAGCTACACGTTGTTGTTCACCACCTGAAAGCTCTTGTGGCATATGGTTCATTCTTGAACCTAGTCCCACCATAGTCAAACATTCGGTTACTCTTTTTTTCATATCGCCTTTGTATTTAGCAAGCCTTAGGGCGAACTCGACATTTTCGTAAGCTGTCATTATAGGGATAAGTGCAACTGACTGAAATATAAATCCAATATGATTGCGTCTAAGCTGTCCACATTTTTCATCGCTAAGCTTTGTTAAATCTACATCATCAAAGCTTATTTCGCCACTGGTTGCTTGGTCTAAAGCTGCTAAAATATTCATGAGTGTAGTTTTGCCAGAACCTGAACGACCTTTTAAAATGCTTAACTTGCCTGTTTGAATTTTAAGGCTTATACCTTTCAAAGCGTAAAACTCATCGCCACCTGCTATAGGAAAGGCTCTTTTAATATCTTTAGTTTTAATAATATAATCCATAAAAGCCCTCCTTAATCTTCGCCAAGTTTTAAAGCTTGTGTTATTTTTAGTTTAGAAATCATAGTCCATAGCACTATCATACAAACAACTATCATAAGTGCGACTATAGTGAATATTTTTAGGTTATCGCTTAAATTAGATATTACGTTAAGTGGCAAGGCATGGTCTGCTGAAGTATAGGTTATTTCAACAAGTGGTACGTATAGTTTTGAGGCTATAAAGCCTGTTACCGTGCCTACTATTATAGCGTAACCTGACACACAAAGTTGCTCGTTTCCAAGCATTTGTAGTATCTCTTTCATTGACATACCCATAGCCCTAAATATACCAAATTGAAGTTGTCTTGACATCATAGACAGTATCCAGTATATTAAAAATCCTACCGTACAAAGCACCAGTACCGTTATAAATCCTACCGTTAATATACCGTTTGTGCCTTGGAAAATTGGGTCATTTTTTTGTTCTGTTACCAGTGCTGATGCGTCATCAAAAGTACTAAACTCTAGATTGTATTCAGTAGCAAAGTCATAAATTGGCTGAGTGCTATCTTCCATATCAAACCAAATTTCATAAGGAATTACCCCCATATATGACTGTAATTGTGACAGATTGGCAACTATTAAATAATTATTTATCTCTTTTATTGTACTATCACCAGCTACAGAAGTTGTTACTGAATTATATGAAGGCCAATAATCTATAAACGCATATATTGTACCTCTTATTTGTTCTTTAGTAGTTTCGTTGTAATATGTAACTGTGTCGCCTACCTCAAAACCACCCTCGGTTTTAGCGTTGGAAGACATTAATATAGCCTCTGAATTTTGTGAAATTGCATTTAAATACTCATACCAATGGTATGGAAGCAAATCTTCGTCAAACCATGCTGTTACACCAAATTCGTCAGTTTCTATACCCATAACGGTAACGTTGTCCAGCGCTCCATCATCGTATTTTAACATAAATTGGTCACTACTATAAACTTTGGTGTAGTTTTCAACTCCCTCAATTTGGGAATACTTGGCAAAATCTGGCTCTGTGTAAACTAATTCTGTCATGCCAGTTGTATCTTCCGCTACTGAATCGGAATTGTCTGCCCAAACTTCTTGAACAACAACATCTGCACCAATGTCGTAGTAAATTCCGTCTTCTTCATTTGAATTTATTGTTCTAGCTGTTATAGAATTAAAAATACCTATAGAAATAGTTAAAATTAGGAAAACCATAATAAAACCTTGGTTATCCTTAGCTCCTATAACTCGTCTAAATGAAACATAAGCTGACGGGCTCCACCTACGTTTTCCAATAAAAAATATAAGTTTCATAAGCCAAGGAAAAATTCTAAGAGCTAAAAGTGAAACACCTATAATGAAAACTGATGAATAGATAAATATTGTAGGGTCTAAATTTTCACCCAAAGCAACTTGTTGCATAAACCACTCTTTTTGGTTCTCAACTGAATACCAACCGTAAAGTGCAATTGCTATTAAAACAAGGTCGACTCCAAGTTTTTCCCATAATTTAAGGTTAAATCTTTGTTGTTTTTTTCGTTTTGCCATAACTATACCAACATTAGCATGCTTAAACACAGGTAAAACCATAGTAACAACAGAGAAAACTGCCGCCAAAAGTGAATATATTACAGCTTTGTATCCTATAACAGCTGGCAAACTTGAGCGATTTACAAACTCTAAAAATGCATTTGATGAACCTAAAACTTGACATAAAATATAACCAAATGGTATGCCTACAATTAAACTTAAGCTGCTTATCATGGTACTTTGTATTAGATATATAGAAATAATTTGTTTTTTACTAGCTCCACGGCTTTTAAAAATAGCTATTTCAGATTGTTCCATTTCTAAAATTTGTCGTGAAACCATATATATAAATGCTGCTAATAAGATGAAAATTGGCACTTGTAACACAAGCAATGTTACATTTAAGTGTGATTTTTCATCGACATGCTCAGTTAAAATATCTGAGAAATTCATAGAATACCATGAACTGTTCATGTCATCAAGAACATCTGCATATTCTTCTGTAACTTCTATAATATTTTCTACATTAGTTGTTTTAATATCTGTAAAATCTAACTGTGTTGTTATCATAACTGACATAGAATTAGTTGTGGTTTCACCGATAAACAATTCTTCAAAGACAGATTGCGACATAAACACGTCCTCTCTGTAAGCGCTTGGTGTAATTACCCAGTAAATATCGCTTGAGCTAGAATTTTCGTAAACTCCTTTAATTGTTATCTTATAAGGAACGTTGTTTGCGTCGGTTAAATTAGTTAGCGTGTATGTTTCGCCAACTAAAAGCTCTGTTGACATAAGCATTGACTCGCTTATTATAACACCTATTGAACCGTCTTCCTCTAGAGTATCGCTATACATTTCTCCTGTTATTATATTAACATGTTCTTGCATATTACTTAAAAAACTAACATTGATTTTTTCGTAATCGTCGTCTTCATTTTCTAGGTCAGCTTGAATAGATTTTATTTGAAATCTAGCAATTACGTCCATTTCATCGACACCAACTTCATCGCTAAAACTATACATCAGTTCTTCTAAACTAGCTAAATCTTCCATGCTTGATGAACTGTTTTTAGACAAACTAGTACCGGCTGAAAAATTACCTGTATATTTATTTTCTTCGACTAAATAATCACTAAGCTGTGTATCTAGACTATTTTGCAAAACTGCTTGCGAATAAATTGGTGTTGCTGCTACTATACCAATTAACAAAATATTGCCTATGACAAGGCTTAGTATCATCCATTTTTTACTTAATATTTTCTGTAAAACAAATTTAAACAAAACCTCACCCCTATTCTATAACAACTATTTGTTCTTGTGTTAACCCGTCTTCGATGCAATAGTAATCATTATTACTATAAATTGTGGATATATACCTTTTTTTCAAAATTCCATCTTCTAAAACATTTACATAATATGAACCGTCGTACTTTGTAACAGCGTCTTCATCAATTATCAAAACGTCTTCCAGACTAACTGTAGTAACGGTGGCTGTTGCATTTTTAATGTTAGTACTAATCTCTTCTACACTGACATCGCTTGACACATAATCTATTTGAATATAACTTGCAGTTTGACTTAAATCACTTGATAATATGTCAGCTGAACATATAACAGTACCTGTTAGATATATAACATTTCCAAGATTACCTATTTCAATTTCCACTTCAGAACCCCAGTCAAAACCTGTGCCATCTGAAAGTTTAACTAAATATTCATTAACTGATGATAATGTAATAGCCTGTATTGATTGCCCTACAGTATCGCCCTCATCTAAGTCAGATATTCCAGTAATTTGCCCACTGTATGGCGCTACTAAATACTGAACTTCGCTGTCGGCGTCAAGCTGTGCAATTTCTTCTTCTAACGCTTCTATTGACCTAGTTGTTGTGTATTTGTACTGATTGTGCTCAGAAGTTAACTTTTCTATATTTAGGCTTTGTATTTCATAATCATAACTGCCTTTTTCAAGGCTTTCTAATACTGATTTTTGTGTACTTAAATTTGTGTTATATGTACTAACTGCATTTGCGTAGCTTTCTTCAAGGCTCTCTAGTTGCAATTCTTTTTGTGCTATAGTAACAGCACTTACTTCTAACACATAACTTGCAATTATGTCGCCAGATTCTATATAATCGCCATTATCTACATAAAATTCCTGAAAAAATCCACTTTCTTCAAAATATATTTGTCTTTCATAAGCATACTGAATACTTACGCCTGTGCTTTGTGTATCGGTGTAATCTGCAATTTCTGCTGTAGTAGTTTCGTACTCTATTTCCTCTGGAACTATTAAGCTTATATCTATAAAGTCTTCATCATCACTTGTACAAGCTGTAAATGTACACAGGCTTAAACCTAATAAGACGAATATCAATTTTTGTTTAATTTTGAACATAAATTATATCCCCTTCCTGTAAGCCTTCTGTTATTTGTATGTAAGAGTCATTTGAAAGTCCTTGTGTTACATCAGTTTTAATTAGCTCACCGTCTTCAACAATGTAAACATAATAACCTGAATAACCTGAACCGTACACTGCGTTTACTGGCACCCTTAAAACATCTTCTGTAATTTGAGTGTATATTTCCAAGTTGACAAAATCACCAGCTTCTACACTTGTACTATCACCTACAAAGTTAAATGTAGATGTTACCTCTACACCAGCATAAGTTAAAGCTATATATTCTGATGTTTCAATTGGTACATATTCAAGTTCATATTCCTGCTCACCAATTACTCCGACAACTTTTAGTGCAGTATCTATCGCTCGGCTTCCTATATATTCTGTGTTAACACTTATATCGTCGCTGTTTGCTATACAAATAACTGTTTCGTAAGCCTTAACACTGTCACCAGCTAACAGATTTTCAAAATATACAACTGTTCCACTAAACGGAGCTACTAAAACATTGTTTACTACTGAATTTTCCAAAGCTTCTAGTGATGTATTAAGCTGACTTAACTCTAAACTTTGAGTTTCTTTAGCTTGTGACACATTCATTTGTGCTGTTTCTACATTAGCTTTCTCCTGTGCTAATTGACTGTCTGTTACTTCACTTACAGTTGGCACTTCCACCTCTGGAACTATTATTTCTATATTTGCAATTTCTTCTTCTAGTTCTGCTATTTGCTCTTCTAGGTTAATTTCTTCTTGGATTTCTTCTGATATTTCAGTTTCTTGCTCTTCTTGTGTTAAACTTTCTTCAAAAACTTCTGCTTCTTGCTCAAGCTGCGCTTTTAGTTCTTCTATCTCTTGTTCTAACTGTTCTTTAAGCTCTTGAGCCTCTTGCTCTAACTGTGCTTTAAGCTCTTCAGCTTCATTTACATCTTCGTAATACTGTGCCCAAATTTCTGAGTATTCAAGAAGTTTTTCGTATTCAAGTTCAGCTATCTCTGCCTGTATTTCCAGTTGTTCGTTAGTATAGCTATATATTTTTTCGTTGTATTCAATTTGCTCTTTTGCGCTTGCTATTTCCTCTTCTAGCTGACTTGTGTCAATTTCCAGAAGTATGTCACCCTCTTGAACATCGTCACCAAGCTTAACATAACTATTGTAAACTACGCCTGAACTTTCATACATTAACTCTTCTACATAAGGCTTTACAACAGCTTCGTAACTTGTTTTGGAAATTATATCTCCTACTTCTACAACTGCAGTATCCATAACTACTCCAACAGGCTCTAATAGCTCTGGCGCTTCTTGTGCGCTACATGAAACAAGCGAAAAAGTGCATACGCTTGCCATTAATATACATAATAACTTTTTCAAACTAATCCCACCCCACTATTATCACGTCGCCTTCTTCTACACCACTAATGATTTCAACATAGCCGTCAGATTCTGCGCCAATTTCTACATATTTAAAACCTCTAACACCGTCTTCGTTTAAGTAATAGACAATATCTTGCCCTTTCGACTGCTTAATTGCATCTTCTGTTAAATATAATACGTCTAAATAAGCTTCATAAACAACCTGAATATATCCTTTGTCGCCGTTACTAAGCGCTACTTGAACATCGTCAAGTTCTATGTAATATTCGAAATCTTTTTCATCTTCGTCATACTGTGCTATAGCTACAGTTCCAGTATAATATTCACTGTTTACCTCTATTTCAATTGAATCACCAACTTCAAAAATATCGGTATATTTAGAATCAAAAACAAACATAGATGTAGCATCGTCTAAAATTTTAATAACCATGCTATCTCTGTCGCTTACATAAGTACGGTCTGTACTGCAAACATATGAAATTATTCCGTCCATTGGGGCATAAATTTGTCTTTTTGTAATTTTCTCTTCTATTTCAACGAGATTTAACTCCGCTATATATAGGTCATCTTCTATATCAGTTTTTTGACTTTCATAACTTGAAACAACTTCACTAGCTGTTTTCGCTGTCGCTAGTTCTTCGTCGCTCAAAGTTTTTAGGTACGCAACTTGAGCCGAATACATAGTGTCAATAGTTTCTTCTATTTGTGACAATTCTAGCTCCAACTTTTCAATACTATTTTGGCAAGACAGCAGTTGAGCGTCTAAATCATCCATATTAAGCTGAGCTAACAGTTGACCTTCTTCTACAGTGTCGCCAGTTTGTACATATATTTCGTCTACAGCGTATCCGTCGACCTGAAAGTAAAGTTCTTGAGTAACAGTTGCCATATACTGCGCTGTTACTTTTCCGTCATCAACAATATCACCACGAGTTACCACTGTTGTTTCATAAGTTGTTTCTTTGTACTCAGACACAACAGGTGTTACTTGAAATTCCTGTTCTTCTGGAATTAAATTTATAACAACTACCGCCAAAGCACAAACAGCCACCAGTGCTACAGCTATTTTCAGTTTCATTATAATCGCCCTCTTCACTTATAATTTAATTTAGATTATTATACCACACTTAATGTGAAGATTTAATGAATAAATCGTTTATTTTTGAGTTTTTTTAATAAAATAGTATATTTATTTTTATAAATTTGTTGTTGTTTTAGTAAGTTTGCAATGAAATGTAAATAAAAACTTCCCAACAGACTAGACTCAATACAAGAGAAAAGTTTGAAAGGAAGTTTTTTATTATAGAAAATACATTTTTTGAATTTTATTCTTGATTTACTCCATAAGTTATCGCAATGATAGTATCATCTTCGGTAAAAAAAGTCAAATATGAATTGGCAAAACTATAAGTGTATGCTACACCGTCTACAGTATAATCTGAACCTTGTAGCTCAAGAGCCATATCAATATTCATTCCAATATAAACACCAGCATCAGTTTCGATAGTATCATCTTTTAGCGAAATAACCGAAACAAAATCTTCGTCGCCCTCTGGGTAGGTACTAATTTCAATTCCACTGTAATAGTAGATTTTATCTAAACCATCAAAAGCACAGCTTGCCGCTTCAAAATAGCTGTTTTCTTCGCCTAAATCGTCATAAACATCAGCAAAGTTTACGCCCATTTGAATATCAACACCGCCATATGTAAAAATGATATTTTCCTCATCGTCTATAGTTATATCTTCTTCATTTTCTTGTTCGATTTCATCTTCTTCGTTTTCTACATTTTCAGAAGAAGTATCTTCGTTTACATCTGTTTGTGTATCCGTGTCGCTACTGCAAGCAGTTAATGTCATAGTAAAAACTGCAATCATTGTAAACATTAATATTTTTTTCATTTTCATGTACCTTCATTTCTTTCTTGATAATAACTTTCTACTAAGCTTTCCCAATAATTAGATATTTCTTCATCGTCGCTTAAATTTTCTAAGCCATATTCACTTTGCAAGATTTCACCAAAATAGTCAGACATTTTTTCAGCACCATACACATTCAAGTGAAGTCCTGAGTCGTATGTATCGGTTTGGTAGTCAATCCCTATTTCTTCTACATAGTCTAAAAAGTTTATATATAACAGTTCATTCTCAGCGGCATATTCTACCATTTGTTCGTCCCACTGTTCATACCAATAAGGATAAATTGACGGTGCTTTTATAAGAATTAACTCTATATCATTTTCAGTGCAAAGCTCTGTTATCATGTCTAAATACATATAACTTGTTTCGCCAAACTCATAACTTGCAAGTGCAGTGCCCTCTGGTATAACCTCCACAGCTTTTACATCGGTTTGCATTAAATATCCGTTGTATGAAATTGTAGGTGTATCAAAATAATATATAAAATCGTCCCATGTTAGCTCAGTTATACGGTCATGATACCTTAATATTGGGAAAATATAGCTTGAAAAGCTTTCTTCTTCTGTCATAGAAGCATTAATTGCATCAATTTTTGATTGTGAAAACTCCATACCGTCAATGTTAAGCCTATTATAAGCTTCGCTTTGAGGCTCGTCATATTTCATAGACAAAACATTAAACACAACAACATCTGGCGTTTCGTATTGTAGTGTGTCTTCAAGCAAATAATATGATTGCCAAATTAATTGCTGAGGGCCACCTCTTATATAAGAAGTAATTCCATATTCTTCCCACAAAGTTATTGGAGAAAAATTTTCATATACTTCGCAGTCACCAATAAAAAGGACTTGGTTGTTTTGGTCGCTGTCGTAATATTCCTGGATTAATTGTCCCTCGTACACACTGTCGGTGTATTTGGGAACTAATAGCTGCTCTAAAGCTAGAAATAACATGACAAATACAAGTAGCGAAGCCAATATTTTTACTGTTACTCTGAATTTTACGTTCATTAAAATCTCCATGTTTTTATCGTGTTAAAATTGATTATAAATAAATTGTGAGGAATCAAACCCTATTCCGTAAGCTCCAAAAATTATAATTGAAAATACTAAGAAAAACACAATTGCTGTTTTAGTTATGTAATTTTGTCTTTTTGCAATATCTTCAAACTTCTCTGATTTTCGTGTAATATATCCCACGAAAAGGAGGAATATTGTTCCATATAAAGCTGCGATATAACTTACAGAAGATACCCCTAAGCCAGCCAAACCTTGTGTTAGGAACTCATTTATGCTTAAATTGGTGAAAATAGAGCCAAACATTTTAAATGTAAGTGGAACATTGGCATAGCAGTCGAATACACGAATTATATTCATTAGCCAAAATGTTCTAAACACTGAAAAAGCGAAGTAAGATTTTGACGTTTTAGCCTTTGGAAATTTTTTATGAAACTTTGCATAAAGTGGAGATAATTCTTGAGATATTAAAATAACTAAACCGTTAACCATACCCCAAACAATAAAGTTCCACGCTGCTCCATGCCAAAGACCTGTTAAAAACCAAAGTATCATAGTTGAAACATAAACAGGTATACGCTTGCCTAAATTGCCCCCAAAAACTTTTCTTGATTTAGTAGTGAACTTAAGCATTTTTTTACTAACTGAAAGTGGATAAAATATATAATCCCTAAACCATGTACCCATTGTAATATGCCATTTACGCCAATACTCTGCAATTGAAACTGACAAAAACGGTTTATTAAAGTTTTCTACAAGGTCTATTCCAAACATTTTAGCTACACCAATTGTAATATCAATACCGCCAGTGAAATCAGCATAAAGACAAATTGCGTATAAAAACATAACAGCTATAACATATATACCTTGGTACTGATCAGGATTTGCCACTAACAAAGCAATTACAGGGATAAGCCTGTCTGCAATTATCATTTTTTTAAAGTAACCATATAAAACTCTAACACAGGCACTGTAAAAATTGTTTTGCTCAAACTTATGTACGCTGAACATTGTTTTGCTAAGGTCAGAATATCTGCTGATAGGGCCTTGTATCATTTGAGGGAAAAACGATGCAAAAAGTGCGTAGTTAAAAAAGTTTCTTTCAGCTTTTTGTTTACCCCAAAATACATCTATCAAATAGCTCATAGATTGAAAGGTGTAAAATGAAATACCCATTGGTAAAATAATATTTAAAAGTGGTAACGAAGAGCCTTCGCTCACAGTATTTACGACTACATTTATGTTGCTTATTACAAAATCTGTATATTTAACAACAGCTAATATACCAAAATTAAGTATTAAACAAGACAAAAACCACTTTTTTTGCTTAAGATGAATTTTTGCTTTATATTCTTTTTTTTGCGCTTTGTCGCTAAAATTTGAAAGATTTGCTTTTTGCGTTTCTTTTAAATCCTCAATTTTATTAGTTGCAATAAATACAGTAATAATTGTTGCAAACAAGAACAGTAAATACTCTACACCTGCATAAGCGTAAAAAATTATACTGGAAACTAATAAAATTTTAGGTTGTAATTTTTTTGGTAAAATGTAGTATAAAAGAACTGAAACACTGGCATATATTACAAAAGTCCATGAAGTAAATAACACTTGCTTACCACCTAATCATCTAATCTATCTACTAATGCTTGTAAAGCTTCTGCGCTGTTAAAATTTTCAGGAACAATTTCCCATGCTGGAATAGCGATGTCTAAATTCTCCTCAATCTCTGCTATAATGGTGATAATGTCAAATGAGTCTAAAACCCCGTCATCAATTAAAGTTGTGCATGTGATAAAATCGACATCTGGCCTTATTTCTTGTATAATTTCTAAAACTGTATCCATTGTTTTCTCCTTTAATAGTCGCTTAATTTTAAAAGCAACTATATACTTTCTAATAAATTTTTACGGTCAATTTTTCCGTTGCTAGTAAGTGGCATTTGCTCTAGTATAATTATTTTAAACGGTAACATATATCTTGGTAAAAGCTTTTTAAGTTCTGTCATAATTTGTCTTTGGTCAAGTTCTGTAACACAGTATAAATAGAGTCTGCTTGACTTATTATCAAACACACAACAACACATTTTTATTTCATCGAGCGTAGCAACGCAAACTTCAATTTCTGCAAGTTCAATTCTATGTCCCATGTGTTTAATTTGATAATCTTTTCTACTTAAGAAAATAAGCTCACCGTATTCATTAAGCTTTGCTAAATCACCTGTTTTATAAATTAAATCATCATAAGCTGTTACGAGTGGATTTTGAACAAAAGCTACCCTTGTTTTTTCTTCATCATTATAATAACCCATTGTAAGACAAGTTCCACGAATACAAATCTCGCCTGTTTCGCCTTGTTTTGAAAGCTCGTTATTTTCGTTAATAAGTAAAATTTGAGTGTTATTAAACGGCTTTCCAACTGGGATTTTGTCGGTTTCTTCAAAATCTCTGTCAACAACATAGTAAGTAGACATACCTGTTGCCTCGGTAGGACCGTAAAGATTAATGAACCTAGCATTTGGCAAATGCTCTTTCCATAAATTAAATTGTTTTATAGGAAAAATTTCACTTCCAAAAGCGACAGTGTGTAAATACTGTATAGTTTTTTGCTCAAAAGTTTTAAAAGCAGAAATCATTGTAAGTGCTGAAACTACCCAACAAATTGTATTAATTTTATTCTCATTAAGAAAGTCAACTAGCTTTATTGGAAACATAAAACAAGATTTTGGAATAAAATAAGTAGTAGCACAGTATTTAAGCGTTGGGAAAATATCTTTTAAACAAGCGTCCACATAAAGTGGTGCTTGATTGCCAAAAACTGAATTTGAATTCACCTGTAAAACTTCGCTTAAATTATCAACATAATCAATAACAGAGCGATGATTTGCCAAAACTCCTTTTGGAGTTCCTGTAGAACCAGAAGTGAAAACTATATAAATTGGGTCTATATCCAAAGCTTTTGCACGTACTTCTGCTAATTTTTCTAAATTTATTTCTGTTTTAATTACATCTGAAAATTTTTGAATTTTATCTTCACTTTCAAATGTTTTAGCTACACCATAAGTTTTATCGTCAGTAATAACCATTCTAGGTTTTAAAGAATTAAAAATAAGTTTAATCCTACCAGCAGGCATTTCACTGTCAAGTGGAACATAATAATTCCCACTTGCAACTACACCCAAAAATGTAGCAACTGTATTTGCACTTTTTTCCATAAAAATTACAATAGGTTCGGCTTTGTAATTATTTTCTATTAAATATGTACCAACTTTTTGGGATATATCGTGAACTTGTCCAAAGCTTAAACTTGCATTTTCACTTACAAAGGCTATTTTGTTTGGGTTTCGAGAAACAGCACATTCTAGATATTCCAGTATATTATTCATCTTTTCTCCTTTAAGCTACAATTGTTATGCTCACTTCTTTATAATCGTAATAATGATACTCTGTACCACGTTTTTCATCTTGAAGTACAGTGTATTCTGCCGCTTCAGTATCTGTAAACATAAAGGTATTACTTGTTACAGAATTAGGGCAAGCATCGACATGATACCAACCATTTCCAACGTTTATTGCAACCCATTTATGATTAGAAGATGTACCAGATATTCTTTCCATAGTAACAACTGGAATATCCAGTTGCTGCATCATTAAATACAAAACTGAATAATATGTATAACAATCCCCAGGATTTCCCTTTATACCATAATAAGCAATTTCGTATATATCACTATGTGAACCTGATGATGCATAATTAATGTTATTTTTGCACCATTTGTACGCAGCGTAAGCTTTGTCATAATCACTCATGGAAGATGTAGTAATACTATCTAATATATCATCTATTAAACCTAAAACATAATCAGCATCTATCTCAATAACAGTAATTGTTGTAGAGGTACTTGATTTGTTCCCGTTATCATCTGTTGCAGAATAAGTAATATTGTATGTGCCTTCCAAATTCAAATTAACACTACTATTATCCACAGAGATAGACAAACTATTTCCGTAACAATCAATAGCTGAAACGCCAGATTTATATGAAACAGAATCCCCAACACATATTTCCAATTTTGATACACCAGAAATTATAGGATTATCACTTTTATACCTAACCACAACTGTTGCTGATACTTCAACTATATCACCATTTTCATTTGAAATAGTAATCGGAATTTCGTATGAACCAATTTTTGAGAAATCATTATCTTCATTTGTAAATTCAGCAGTTAGACCACTAATATTTTCAAAACTCAGAAAATCTTCAATTTCAAGTGTGACATCGTCCTCTACATTAACTTCTATAGCTTCAATATTGACGTTTAAATAAATTACATTTGCTGTAATTACAGTTTCATGCCCAAAATCATCTGTTGCTATATAATAAAATTCGCTTACGCCTTCAGCACTAGAATCAATGTTATTACTATCTATAGTTACTTCAATAGCTTGACCATAACAGTCAGTCGCAGTAACATCGGTTGGATATTCAATCTCTGTGCCACATAAAAGCAAATAATCTACTACCGTGTTTTCGATAACAGGCTCTAAATCGACCGAGCTGATACTATATTCTATATCTACAGTTCTATAAATTTTTTCTTCTTCATCTATATTTAACGTTAATAAAATTTGCGATTGATAAAAGCCCACATCGTCGGTTACTAGTTCTCCATCTATGAATTCTGTTGTAATTAATCCATATATATTTTCTGGTACAGTGTCCCAGTCGATATAATTATCAGAGTTTTCAAACATATCAGTTTGCTCTATTGTCCCATCTAATACCAAAGTTTCAATATTGTTGAAATTTTCAACTTTTAAATCATACTCTAACTGCAAAGCAAGTTGCAATTCATATTCTAGTTTATTAAGATAGCTAATATACCCATAAACACTTATCGCAAAAGCTAATAAGATTGATGCTAAGATAATAATACGCTTTTTAGTTATTAACATTGTAAAATATTCCTTTTCTAAATTCGACATAAATCAATACTTTTTTCATTATATCAATTAACCTGGATATTTGCAATATAATTAGAATATATTTTACATATTATTTAAAATATTCAATTTCATACCTACAAAAATTAATATCATAATTCCATAGTTTCTATACATTTATGTATGCAGACAATTAATGATTTGATTAATTAATAAACTCTTATTTTGTATATATTTGAGTTTCCGTATCTTCCATTAGATAGATATACTTAACATAACTTAGTAAAAGATACACTTACATCAGTACACATACTCTGTGTTAATCAAAACTTTACAGTGCGAATTAAACATAGTAGGGAACGACGCCCTCGTCGTTCCGATGACGAAAATTGATTAGTTGAAAAATATGTTAATATAGTACAATAACCCCCCCCATAATTGTTATGAAGTTATAAATTTTGTAGTCTTACTAGGGAACGACACCTCCTTAAAGTTATGTATAACACTTTGTAGGGCATAGAAGCCCTACACTACAGAATTTAAAGTTTTGTGAAGTTTAAACTGACACAAAGTACTTCAGTTTATTGTTTATAAAACTTTTATAAAACTTTTTAGTTTATCAGACGGAACCGACAACTGTGGTATAACCACAAAAATCGATGAAAACTGGTTCTACTATGAAGCTTGGTTATGATAATTAGATTTTTTATTTGTAAAAAAATTCACCTATACAGATCATTATATTTTATAATTATCGCCCTTACAATAAAACAAAATCGAACTCTGTGTTAATCAAAACTTTACAGTGCGAATTAAACATAGTAGGGAACGACGCCCTCGTCGTTCCGATGACGAAAATTGATTAGTTGAAAAATATGTTAATATAGTACAATAACCCCCCATAATTGTTATGAAGTTATAAATTTTGTAGTCTTACTAGGGGAACGACGCCTCCTTAAAGTTACATATAACACTTTGTAGGGCATGGAAGCCCTACACTACATAGTTTAATGTTTTGTGAAGTTTTAGCTGACACAAAGCACTTCAGTTTATTGTTTATAAAAATTTTTATAAAACTTTTTAATTTATCATATAGCAACATGAATATTGTTAGCCCTTAACTAAGTGGTATAAATCCTGCCAGAAACTTTTAAAAAATACGCAAAAAAATACTCCTAAGCTAAACTTAGAAGTATATGTTAAAGGGTCAGTGCCCTGAAAACTGAATAAAGAACGAATAAGTAGGTTAAATGCATTTTATTGTGGTAGACTTA
>JAWXUM010000004.1:0-103190 GCA_044432645.1 Clostridia bacterium
AAATAGAGAAATATTTTTATTAATTTTATAAAAGCACTAAATTAACATCTTGATTTCGGACGAGCACAGCTCGCCCCTACCATTTTAAAAATATATTTCGGTATTTTACACAAATACAAAACCTTTTTCGACAAGCTGATTTATTGTAATAACAATAACTTATAATAGCAAAAAAGCCTTTTTAAGATAAAAAAGTAGCCAACAAAGACTTAAACACTGATTTTCCTCAGCGAAAGCTTTATTGACCACAGTAAATGGTGCAAATAATCATAAGGGGTATGGATTTATTTATTAATATTTTGTTGTGCAGTATTAATTGGTTTGTTAAAACAGGTTTTTAGTTTTTTAAATTTCATTGCAAACTTTAAAAATAATTAAAGCAAATTTTTTAGACTTTTGAAATAAGTATGCTATCTTTCAAAAAGCTACCTCGTTTCCAAACTTTTTCACTTTTAACTATTACTTATTACTTTCAAAAATCCTTAGAATAACTTTAAGTGAAAAGTGAAGAGTTAAAAAGTAATAAGTAAAAATCCTGATACTTACGTATCAGGATTTTTGGTGCGGATGACAGGACTTGAACCTGCACGGGGGTAACCACTAGAACCTAAATCTAGCGCGTCTGCCAATTCCGCCACATCCGCATATCAACTTACGATTAGTTATCACTTCTCTTGTCGACTTTTATATTATACGATATAAATACAGAAAAGTCAAGACTTTTTTTAAAAAAATTTAAAAAATATGTAAGTGTCAATGATAGGTGACATTAGCTCTAAAAAAACATAAAGTTAAGGTGTTCGTTAAATTTTTACGTTAAAATCTGCAAAATGCTGAAAATATAACAATTAAAACAGAAATTATAGTTGTTATAATATCGATTGTTTTAAAATTATAGGTTTTATACCCAAATCCACGTTGTCTGTAGTTAAAACCACGTAAACTAGCTGATAAAGCACCACTGTTAACTTTTTTAACAGAAGAAATTAAAAGTGGCACACACAGCGGAAGCAATAAACTTATTTTTTTAAGTGGATTTTTTGTGTCAAACTCTACACCTCTTGCGATTTGTGCCTCCATTATATCGGACATTTCACTAGAAAAAATAGGGATAAATCTAACGGCTGTGGTCAGTGCGAATGTATATTTATATGGTATACCGACTTTTTCAACCAAAACATTTGCAAGGTCGCTCATTTGTGTAATGGAAAGCATTATAATTAGAGGTAGGGTGGAGGCTAAAAGTCTAAGTGCAAAAAGCAAAGAAAATTCTACACCTATATCGGTAATAGCAACTCCGAACGGCAAGTAAAAATAAACATTTCCTTGTGGAACAAACAAAACTTGCACGATAAATACTATAATAGAAAGTTTAGAGAGCGCTTTTAAACAAATTAAACATCTTTTTGTTAAACCAGATATTAAACTTAAAGCTAAAGTTAAAACTATAATACCAAGTACAAAGAAAACTTGGTTGCTTACAAAGCAGGCGATACAAAGCAAAAATGCACTTGCAAATTTGGTTAGTGGGTTTAATTTGTGCAAAAAACTATCTCCACTAATATAATCTAAAAATCCACCCATTATTTGCACCTACTTTCTATTATATTAGCTATATCTTCTGCTGTTAAACAACTTGAAAAATCATCACCTAAACTATTAGCTAAAGCGATAATTTGCGACGGCATAACTGATGCTTTTTCTAAAACACTTGTTTTTTTCATAATGTCAAAAGTGTCACCAAAATCTAATAGTTTGCCTTTGTTTAAAACAATTATACTTTTAGCAAAGTCGCTTACAATTTCCATGTCGTGGCTTACCATAATGACAGTTGTGCCGTTTTCGTTTAAGTTTTTAACTAAATCCATCATAAGCATACATTCTTTATAGTCAAGCCCAGTAGTTGGCTCGTCTAAAATTAAAACTGACGGTTTAGTAATTAAAACTGAAGCAAAGGTAAGCATTTGTCTTTGACCTCTTGAAAGCGAAAAAGGTGCTAAACTAGAATCTATATTGAAAATTTTTAGTATATCTTCAAGCCTTTTTTCTTTTTCACTTTCATCGATATCCAATATTTCAAGGCTGAAAAGAAGTTCTTCTCTTACAGTTTTTTGACAAATTTGTTTGTCAGGATTTTGGAATAAATAAGAACATGTTTTAGCTATTTCTTTTGCCTTTAGTTTTTTTGTATCTTTATTTGCTAGATAAACAGTTCCTTGACTAGGTTTTATAAGTCCAGCAATTAACTTAGTTATTGTAGATTTTCCAGCACCATTTTCGCCTATAATAGCAACAAAATCACCTTTATTAATTTTCAAACTAATGTTTTTAATTATATCAGCTTTGCCAATGCTGTAGCATAAGTTCTCTATTTTAATCATTTAAAATATCCTCCACCATTTTTTTAGCACTTTTAAGGTCGGTAGGAATTTCACCACAGTATAATCCTTTTTCGCTTAAAATATTAGCCAAGGTAGCAACTCTAGGCATGTTAATTCCAAATTCTTCAAGTTTGTTAGATTGCTTTAATACTTCTTTTGTTAAGCCAGAGGCAACAATTTTATGCTCGTTTAGTACGATTAAATTTTTCACGAATTCACAAAGCAACATTATTTTTTGCTCTACAACAATCACTGTTATTCCATATTCTTCGTTTAATATTTTTAGCATTTCAAAAATTTGTCTGCTACTAAATGGGTCAAGCTCGCCTGTTGGTTCGTCAAGCAACAAAACTTCTGGCTTTAGTGCAATAATTGCGGCTATTGCTACTTTTTGCTTTTGTCCACCTGAAAGACTAGCTATAGTTCTAAACCTTAACTCGCTTATTCCAACGGTTTCTAAAGCGTTTTCAAGCCTTGGTAAAATTTCAGCTTTGTCTATACCAAAGTTTTCAAGCCCAAACAAAATTTCATCTTCTACTATACTTGCTACCATTTGGCCGTCAATGTCTTGAAAAACACTTCCTATTAATTTAGCAAGCTTTTCTGGCTGAGTGTTTACAGTGTCTAAACCAGACACCAAAACCTCTCCATAAAAATCACCTTTGTAAAAGTGGGGGATAACACCATTTATAGCATATGTTAAGCTAGTTTTGCCAGCGCCAGAAGAACCTATAATTCCAGTAAAGTCGCCTTTGTTAATGTTAAGGTTTATCTGTTCAAGTGCTAAATCAGTAGCACCGTCATATTTAAACGAAAAATTTGTGAATTTAATCATGTAGTTGTACCTCTAATTTGTATTACTAAATTGTATGAAATGATAAGCCATGTTCTTTTACGATAAAATTAAATGAGTTATTTTTTGAGTGCAAGTTTAAGTGGAATATATAATACTTGAACTATAACAGCATTGATAGTAGCAGTACCAAAAATAATTGCTAAGAACATTGCTATAGGAGTAGGAGTAATGTCTACTCCTGTGTAAACAGCTAGGTACATAATTCCAATATAGGCAAAACCAGAGGTTATTGTGCTAATAAATGTACCAACTGTTGGGTGTAAGTCAATTTTTTTAATTTTAAGTGGCAATAAGCAAAGGAAGCACATCATTACTGCGCCTATTAATTCGCTAGCAATGTTGATGTACGGTGTGCCTGGGAAAAACTGGCATACAACACCTGACAATAAGCCAATAATGGCACTGTGTTTAAAATTTGGCTTAATGATTAAAATAATAAGGCAATACATTGCGATAATAAAGTTTGGTTTCATACCAAAGTTTATTACAGAGCCTACAAAGAATTTCAAAACAGCACCTGCTGCTAGTAAAATACCAATTAATAAAATGTCTTGTACGCTAAGTCCTTGTTGTTTTTCTTGTGTGATTGTTCTCTTTTCTGCTTGATTCATAATAATTTCCCTTTCAATAATAAAAAATGTTTTGTGAGGGCATAGTCATATAAATAAAAAAACTGCCCTTATAAAATTAATTATAAGGGCAGATAAAATATCTACGGTACCACCTTAAAATGACAACATTATATAAAAATATAAAGCTACCATATCTCTAACGAAAATGCCAACACATCTTCTGCCTTGTAACGTAGGCTTACGTCTTGGATACTCAGAATAAATCTTTTCGCCTTACCCTCGATGGGCCATTTATCACGTAGCATTTCCGCAGGACTCTCACCAACACCTGCTCTCTGGGGGCGCTTACTATGACTTGATTTCCATCTCATCGGTTTAGTGTATTAACTTGACACTATAATATACTAAAGAGAATAATTTGTCAACACTTTTTATATAATTAATTTTTCTTTGTTGAACTTTAACAATTTAAAGTGAAAATTATAGTAAATATATCAAATATAAAAAGGCTTTTTGATTTTTTACCTATATTTAACAAAACTATATGAATATATTTAACATACAAACAATAAAATAACGTTGACCCAAAGGGAAAGAATAAACTTAATATTTAGGAGTATTAATTATGAAACTTAAAAAAATCCTTGCTTTGCTATTAAGTTCAGCTATGATCGTAACATCATTTGCTGCATGTAGTTCAAGCACAACAGATGACAGTTCATCTACAACAGACGACTCATCTTCTTCATCTTCAACAGATGATACAGCAGATACATCAAGTGTATCAGGTTCAGTAACAGTAGGTGGTTCAACATCAGTTGAAGGCGTTATCTTAAGCTCAATCGAAATTTTCAATGAAACATACCCAGACATCACAATCACATACGATGCAACTGGTTCAAGCACAGGTGTTAAATCAGCAGCGAGTGGCGACTATGACATAGGTCTTGCAAGCCGTGATGTTAAAGACAGTGAAGTTACAGAATACGGTGTAGAAGGCACAGTGTTTGCAATCGACGGTATCGCAGTTATAGTTAATGCTGAAAACACAGTAACAGACTTAACAGTAGAACAAATTGCATCAATCGCAGACGGAACTATCACAAACTGGAGTGAAGTAGGTGGTGAAGACCAACCAATCACATTAATCGGCCGTGAAGCTGGTTCAGGCACAAGAGATGGTTTCGAATCAATCGTAGGTATTGAAGACTGTGTATACGAACAAGAGTTAACAAGTACAGGTTCAGTTATCGCAGCAGTAGAATCAAATATATACGCAATCGGTTATGCATCAGTTTCAGCAGTAGAAGGTCAAGAAGGTGTAAATGCTTTACTAGTAAATGGTGTTGAGGCAACAGAAGCTAACATTCAAGACGGTTCATACCTAATGCAAAGAAACTTTAACTTTGTAACACTTTCAGAAACAGAATTAAGCGAAGCAGCTCAATTATTCTTTGACTTCGTATTAAGTGCAGAAGCTACAACAATTATCACAGACGCTGGCGCAGTTCCAGTAGGCGATGGTTCATCTTCTGACGAAGTTGAAGTATCAGACCTATCAGGTTCAGTAACAGTAGGTGGTTCAACATCAGTTGAAGGCGTTATCTTAAGCTCAATCGAAATTTTCAACGAAACATACCCAGACATCACAATCACATACGATGCAACAGGTTCAAGCACAGGTGTTAAATCAGCAGCAAGTGGCGACTATGACATAGGTCTTGCAAGTCGTGATGTTAAAGACAGTGAAGTTGCAGAATACGGTGTAGAAGGCACAGTGTTTGCAATCGACGGTATCGCAGTTATAGTTAATGCTGAAAATACAGTAACAGACTTAACAGTAGAACAAATTGCATCAATCGCAGACGGAACTATCACAAACTGGAGTGAAGTAGGTGGTGAAGACCAACCAATCACACTAATCGGCCGTGAAGCTGGTTCAGGCACAAGAGATGGTTTCGAATCAATCGTAGGTGTTGAAGACTGTGTATACGAACAAGAGTTAACAAGTACAGGTTCAGTTATCGCAGCAGTAGAATCAAATATATACGCAATCGGTTATGCATCAGTTTCAGCAGTAGAAGGTCAAGAAGGTGTAAATGCTTTACTAGTAAATGGTGTTGAGGCAACAGAAGCTAACATTCAAGACGGTTCATACCTAATGCAAAGAAACTTTAACTTTGTAACACTTTCAGAAACAGAATTAAGCGAAGCAGCTCAATTATTCTTTGACTTCGTACTAAGTGCAGAAGCTACAACAATTATCACAGACGCTGGCGCAGTTCCAGTAGTATAAGAAAATTATTAATAAGGATAGCTACAAAGGGAAACCTTTGTGGCTTTTCCGTGACTTTGAGGTGTAAGAATTGAAGATAAAAAAACTTATTGAGAAAATAATGAATGCGATTTTCTTGTTTTGTGGTTTTCTTTCCGTAGCTTTAGTTGCTTTTATTACAATTTATATGGTTGTTTCAGGTGTGCCAGCTATAACCGAAATTGGATTTATCGACTTTTTCTTCGGAACAGCATGGAAACCAACATCAAGTGAACCATCTTACGGAATTTTACCGTTTATATTAACAAGTATTTGGGGCACAATTGGAGCTGTATTAATTGGCATTCCAATTGGTCTTTTAACAGCAGTTTTCATATCAAAAATGTCTAACGGCTTGCTTGCTAAAATAGTTAGACCTGCAATTCAACTTTTAGCAGGTATTCCAAGTGTTGTTTATGGTCTTATTGGTATGATGATAGTAGTACCAACTGTTATGGATGTATTCAACCTAAAAAGTGGTGCAACTTTATTTACTGCTATTATAGTTTTAGCAGTTATGATTTTACCAAGTATTGTAACAATCAGCGAAACAGCTTTAGTAGCAGTTCCACCAGAATACGAAGAGGCAAGTCTTGCCCTTGGTGCAAATAAAGTCGAAACAGTGTTTAAAATAAGTATTCCAGCTGCAAAAAGTGGTATAGCAGCTAGTGTTGTATTAGGCGTAGGTCGTGCTATTGGCGAAACTATGGCTATTATGATGGTAGCTGGTAACGTTGCCAACATGCCGGGGCTATTCACTAGCGTTCGTTTCTTAACAACAGCTGTTGCAAGCGAAATGAGCTACGCTTCAGGTTTACAAGAGTCAGCACTGTTTAGTATAGCTTTAGTTTTATATTGTTTCATTATGTTAATCAATGCACTTCTTAACTTTATTTTGAAAAGGGAGAAAAAAGAAAAATGAGTCATAAATTAAAACGTAAACTTTACGAAAATTCCCTAAAAGTTGCAGTTTATGCAAGTGCAATATTTACTATAGTTCTTTTAGCAGGTATTATAGGTTACATATTTTACCGTGGATTACCAAGTTTAACTTGGGATTTAATTTCTACTTCTCCTGTATATAGTCAAGACCATATAGGTATACTTCCTAATATTATTAATACATTATACATTATACTTTTAACATTAGTAATTGCTTTACCACTAGGTATAGGTGCAGCAGTTTACTTAACAGAATATGCAACAAATCAAAAATTCAAAAATGTTGTTGAGTTTACAACGGAAACTCTAGCAGGTATCCCTAGTATTATTTACGGTTTAGTTGGTTTGTTATTCTTTGTTAGATTACTTGGATTTAAAACAAGTTTACTTTCAGGTTCTCTTACAATGGCAATCATCATTTTGCCTACAATTATAAGAACAACGCAAGAAAGCTTAAAAACTGTTCCATTAAGCTACCGTGAGGGGGCTTTAGGAATTGGTGCAACAAAATGGCACATGATAAGAACAATTATTCTTCCATCATCAATTAACGGCATTGTAACCGGTTGCATTTTGTCAATTGGTAGAATTGTTGGTGAAAGCGCAGCTCTTTTATTCACAGCAGGTATGGGCACAGTTATAGCAAGCAATATTATTGAGGCTTACCAAACAGGTGGTGGTACACTTACTATAGCACTTTATATGTATGTTCACGAGCGTGCAGAGTACGACATTGGTTTTGCAATTGCATCAGTGTTACTTATTTTAGTATTTGTACTTAACTTAAGTGCAAAATTTGCGCAATCAAGACTACAAAATAAAAATAAATAATAGAAAGAGGATATATATGGCTAATACTATTCTTCGTGCTGAAAATTTAAATTTACATTATGGCGATTTTCATGCACTTAAAAATGTTAATATGGATATTACAGAAAAAGAAATCACAGCTTTTATAGGACCATCTGGTTGTGGTAAATCTACTTTTCTAAAAACAATAAACAGAATGAACGATTTAATCCCAAGCGTTAAAATTGACGGTAAAATAACTTTTAATGGTAAAGATATTTACGCTAAAGATGTTGATGTTACAACTTTGAGAAAAGAAATTGGCATGGTTTTCCAAAAGCCAAATCCATTTCCAATGAGTGTTTATGACAATATTGCTTATGGACCAAGACTTCACGCTAAACATAGTCGTGCTGAGCTTGACGAGATTGTAGAAACCTCTTTAAAAGGAGCAGCCCTTTGGGACGAAGTAAAAGACAGACTTAAAAAATCTGCATTGGGACTTTCAGGTGGACAACAACAACGTCTATGTATTGCTAGAGCGTTAGCAGTTGAACCAGAAATTTTATTAATGGATGAGCCAACATCAGCTTTAGACCCAATTTCAACTTCAAAAATTGAGGATTTAGCACTTGAACTTAAAGAAAAATACACAATTGTTATCGTTACACATAATATGCAACAAGCAGCACGTATTTCAGACAAAACTGCATTCTTTTTGCTAGGCGAAGTAATGGAAATGAATGATACAAGTGAGCTGTTCGCAAGCCCAAAAAATTTCAAAACAGAAGAATATATTACTGGCCGTTTCGGTTAATAGGAGAAATTACGATGAGAGAAAAATTTGCAGCACAACTAAAAGAATTACACGACAGCTTAACTCAAATGGCTGGACTTTGTGAAGAGTCGATTAATCTAGCTATGAAAGCGTTCATAGATGGTGTTTTGGAAGACGCAGAAAAAGCAATGGAGCTTGAAAAAGAAATAGATATGAAAGAAAGAGATATAGAAACTCTTTGTTACAGTCTTCTTTTAAAACAACAACCTGTTGCTTCTGACTTAAGAATAGTTTCATCAGCCCTTAAAATGATTACCGACCTTGAAAGAATAGGCGACCAAGCAGAAGATATTGCTGACCTTGTTGCTCATACATCTATCAGAATTACATCTCCTCACATCAAACAAATGGCAGTAGAAGCTTCGAAAATGGTTTCAGACGCAGTTGCTTCATTCGTTAATAACGATTTAGAGGGTGCAAGAAAAGTAATAAGCCACGATGATGTTATAGATAATTTGTTTAATGTTGCAAAAAGTGAAATAGTAGAACAAATTAAAACTGCAAATGAAAATGCAGAAGAAGTAGCAGATTTGCTTATTATAATTAAGTATCTAGAAAGAATTGGAGACCACGCAACAAATGTAGCAGAGTGGGTAGTATTCTCGGTTACTGGTGAGTATAAAGCGTTATAATTAAAAGTAGTAGCTAAAAGTTAACCAATTACACAAAAGCAAGTTGTTATGAAATCGACAACTTGCTTTTCTTTACGCAGATTAAATTGTAGTACTTTATTAATACTAAACATTATAACCCTCCATTGACATAATGTATTAACAAGATAGTAGGGGAAAAATTAAAACCACGTAAAAATACGTGGTTTTAAAGTTTACAGATAGTTATTAGCCTAAGAAACTGAATAAATCAAAACCTGTAGGCATTGGAATTGTAAACATGAAAATTGTTGCAATCAATATGCTTACTACTGCAATAGCAAGTAGAATATATTTGTTTTTAGTTGATTTAATTGTGCTTACTATACCAAGAAGGAATAAAGCTATGCTGAAAATAACTGTTACTAAACCGAATTTATCACCGTTAGAGTTATCTTCTTTACCTTGTTCTAAAGTATCAGCAGATTCTGTCAATAGTTCGTTAGCATATGTAAAGTAAGAGTCAACGAAGTCTTCGTCGTTAAATGGTGAGTTAACTGCTTCTTCGTAATTAGTCCATTCATCAATAACAGTAACATAATCATCAGTTTCTTCAAACTCCCAAGCTATTTGAGCCGCATAATCTTCTGATAGATTTTCGTTTAATTTCCAATAAAGTTTTTCAGCAACTGTAGCTGCTGTTTCGTCATCTCCAGTATTGATAGCGTTGATAAAGTCGAATTGTAAATCTGCAATGTCGTTCCAAACTAGCATGTCTTGCATTAAAGACTGCATACCAGCGTTGTATTCGCTGTTGCCTTCAGAAGCTAAATTGTTAGAAAGTGTATAGTTTGTAGATTGATTACCACTGTGAAGAGAGCCAACCCAAGTTGCCCAAGCTGTTAAAAGTGCAGTGATACCTAAAAGTATAACAACTGCAATTTCTATATACTTTTCAAAGTTTTTGTTTTTTAATTTTGTCATAATTACCCCTTAAATGATTGTAAATTATACATATAAAATATGTACTAATATATTATATCATTTTATATATAACAATAAAACTGTCCATATGGCTAGTTTTTAAATGTTTATATATGCTTAAAAAAGGGTAAAAGAACAGCGTCCTTGTTAAAGGACGCTGTTCTAAAAGGAAATGAAAAAGAAAAACTCGTAATCAAATTTAATGTTGAACAGAAGAAACCACAATGTTAGCTATCTGTTCAACTGAAAAAGTGGAAGTGTTTATGACCAAATCATAATTTGACATATCGTCCCAATTTTCGTTGCAATAAAAGTTGTAATAATTTGCACGTCTTTTATCCATTTTTGTAATATAATCAAATGCTTTATCGCTAGTACAAAGACCTCTTTGGACTGCGATTTTCATTCTATCTTCTTTTTTAGCATAAATAAAAATTTTTAATATATTAGAACGGTCTTTCAAAATGTAATTGCCACAACGGCCAAGAATTATACAAGGTCCTTCGTCGGCTCGTTTGTTTATTATTTTATTTTGTGCTATAAATAGTTTGTCATTAACAGGTGTATCAATCGGTAAACCAGTACCACTAAAAGAGAACTGACCCATAACCATAGAATATAAAAAGCTATCGGTTGCTATTTCATCAGCTTTAGCAAAATACTCTTCACTAACACCACTTTCTTTGGCGGCTAATGTAATTAATTCTTTATCTAGATATTCAATATTTAATTTATCAGAGAGCAAACGACACAACGCTTCACCACCACTGCAAGCCTGTCGTGAAATAGTTATAATCGGCAACATGAAACCCTCTCCTTTGGTAAAATGTAATAAAAAATTATACATTTGAGAAAAAATATTATCTAATCTATTGCTGTTATTGTACAATGTTTTATTAGTTAAGTCAAGCGTTTATAATATTTTTATAAAAAATGATAGTTTTTAGTGAAAATATTGTATAATTTGCATATATATTGGAAAGGTGCTTGATTTTTTGCACGAAAATCTATAGAATATATATTGTAAACTAATGATGAAAGGGTGTTTATTGTGTATAATATTTTAATTGTAGATGACGAGGCGAAAATAAGATTATTAATTAGAAAATATGCTGAATTTGAAGGACATGTAGTGACTGAGGCTTCTAACGGAATGGAAGCTGTGGAAATATTTAGAAAATACCCTAAAAAATTCAATATAGTTGTTATGGATGTCATGATGCCAGAGCTCGATGGGTTTTCAGCGGCCAGCGAGATAAGAAAAATTTCGAATATACCAATTGTAATTTTGTCTGCTCGTGGTGAGGAGTATGACCGAATTCATGGCTTTGAACTAGGTATCGACGATTATGTGGTTAAACCTTTCTCGCCTAAAGAATTAATGATGAGAATTAGCGCTATAATGTTTAGGCTTAATAAAACCGAAACTGAACATGAAACTGTTAGTTTTGAAGGTTTGTCTATTGATTTTACTGGAAGAATTGTTATAGTAGACGAAAAAAGGCTGGAGTTATCTCCTAAAGAATACGAACTTTTATTTTACATGGTGAAAAATAAAGGGATCGCCTTATCAAGAGAAAAATTAATTACAAATGTTTGGGGATATGATTTTTATGGCGATGACAGAACTCTGGATACACATATCAAACTTTTAAGAAAAAGCTTAGGCGTTTATAGCAAATTTATCGTTACACTTAGGGGAGTAGGTTATCGTTTTGAAAATTAAAAAAGTTGGCATTAGGACACAAATTTTTTTAGGTTTTTCCGCTTTTACACTAATAATAGTTTGTTTGTTGTGGGTTTTTCAAATAGGTTTTTTGAATAATTTTTATAGAGCAATAAAATATAACGAAGTTAAAACCAACGCAAATTTAATTATAGAAAATTTGGAAAGTGACAATTTAGTAACTATTTTGCAAGATATAGCGATTAATGACGGTTCTGATATACTTATAACAAATTCAGAAGGTTATTTCATGGTGAATGTATCGAACAAGTATACTAATTCGTTTCAAACTTTAACTTCAGCAACAGCTAAAGAAATTTTTGAACAAACTAAATTTTATGACGGCGAATACATACAGTGGAATTTTAATTATTCTTATACAGAAGAAGAGGAATTGTTATATTTGAGAATAGCAACAACGAGCGACGGAGAAGAAAGACTAATTATTTTAAACACAACTGTAACTCCGGTTAGTTCTACTGTTGAAACATTAAAAGTGCAACTTATTTTTATAAGTTTTTCAATGCTTATTCTTTCAACAATTTTAGCTATGTTATTATCTTTTAAGATTTCAAAACCTATAACACAAATTAACGAAACTGCAAAGCTTTTAGCTAGTGGCGACTATGATATAGAATTTAAACTAAAAGGCAGTAAAGAAGTGGTAGAACTTTCTGAAACACTTAATTACGCCAGCGTAGAGCTGTCGAAAGTTGAGAGTTTAAGAAGAGAGTTAATAGCAAATGTTTCTCACGATTTACGCACACCACTTACAATGATTTCTGGTTATGGTGAGGTTATGAGGGATATTCCAGGAGAAAATTCACCTGAAAATATTCAAATTATCATAGACGAAGCTGAAAGACTAAAAAATCTAGTTAACGATTTATTAGACATTTCTAAACTAGAAGCTGGTCAAATAAAGCTAGAATTGGCTGAAACAAATATCACACAAGTAATTTTAAATATACTTTCTAGGTATGATAAATTAGTAGATTACAATTTTGACTTTTATTATGGCGATGATGTTTACGTAATGGGCGATGAAATAAAATTGTCGCAAGTTGTGTATAATTTGGTTAACAATGCAATAAATTACACCGGACAGGACAAAAAAGTTATACTAAAACAAATTGTCGAAGATGATTACGTTAAAATCGAAGTAATTGACACAGGCGATGGAATAGAAGAAGATAAAATTCAAGATATTTGGGAACGCTACTACAAAGGTGAGAAATCTCACAAAATGGCACAAGTTGGTACAGGTTTAGGCTTGTCAATTGTAAAAAACATTGTAGATTTACATCAAGGTCAATACGGAGCAGAAAGCGTGCTAGGTCAAGGAAGTTCGTTTTGGTTTAAAATACCAATTTATAATGATGATGAATTGAATTAAACATAAAAATCGGAATTGATAAAACTCAATTCCGATTTTTAATCAGTGAAAACTTTTTGGAACAATTGTACCGTCACGGTAAGCTTTGAGAAGTTCTTCTAAATCTTCAATTCTTTCTTTTAGCATAGCGCCGTTGTCAGTGTCGCCTACAGAAAGTCTGCTAGGCATTTTTTTAATCATAACAGTTTGCGAAACGATATCTCGTTCGTTGTTTATAGCATCTTCAGTGCTAGTAAAAGGCTCATGTGCTACTAAAATTAAGCCGTATGAATTGAAAATTAAAGTATAACCAGCAATTCCAGTAACTTTTTGGTACGCTTTAGCAAAACCACCATCAATTACCAAAACTTTACCACCACATTTAACGGGGCTTTCGCCTTTAGTTTGCAAAACTGGTACATGTCCATTAACTATGTGCGAAGTATCTTCGTTTAAACCGAATTCGTTTAAAATAGCTGAAACTATTTTATCATTTTCTAACATGCTGTAATAAGGATTTTTAATTTCTTTATGAGTTGATTTATCCTCTATAAAATACCTTTCAAAACTGGTCATTTTATCTTTTCCGTATAAAGGTGAGTGCTTATTACACCAAATCCACCACAAAATATCTTTACCGTTCTCACGTTCGTTTAAGTCCACAGCAAAGAAAGCTTTTCGTGCGTATCCATCAAGTACGTCATAAAAATCCTTGCCCTGATATTCTTTGCTAAAAAGTTTAACCTTTTCAAATTCACCATTTTCAGTCATTGGTACACAGCCGTGAAATAATAAATTTCCGTTATGAACTTTATAAAGACCACCTTTATTAAGAAGTATCAACATGTGCTGATGCAATTTTTCGCTATGCACAAAGGCAGATTTTAACCTTTTTACAATGTTGTACTCTTCATCACTTAGTTTGTAAGGGTCGTTTTTATCAACAGTAGGTAAATTTATATCTAGCAAATTATAAGTTTGATCACCAATTTTTACAGTGTTATTATCATAATCTATAAGGTGTAAAAAGTTTCTATCGTCCATTTCAAATTCTGGGTGAGATTTTATAAGCTGACCCTCAAGCTTGAATTGAATAACGGAAATAGCTTTATGAATTTTTTGGTTTAGTTCAACTTCGGCTTTTGTACTTTCAGATTTAGCCTTAGTTGAAAATCTAGAACAATTGTCGTTTTCATAGGTTTCTATAGCGAAAGTGGCTAGAGGAAGCAAATTAATACCATATCCAACTTCTAAAGTGTCAAGGTTGCCGTATTTTGCGCAAATTCTAACAACGTTAGAAATACAAGAAGTTTGACCAGAAGCAGCTCCCATCCAAATTACATCATGGTTACCCCACTGAATGTCAAGCGAATGATAAGTGAGTAGTTCGTCCATAATGCGAGCAGCCCCAGGACCTCTGTCGTAAATATCGCCCAAAATATGCAAATGGTCAATAACTAGTTGCTGAATTAATTCACTAAGAGCAATAATAAAACTTTTAGCTTGACCAATTCTAATAACTGTTGTTACAATTTCTTCGTAATAAGCTTCTTTGTCTAAAACTTCATATTTTTCAGTGATTAACTCTTCTATAATATAAGCAAAATCTTTTGGCAAAGCTTTTCTTACTTTTGAACGAGTATATTTTGAAGTAACCCTTTTGCATATTTCAATAAGCCTGTACAAAGTTATTTTGTACCAGGCGTCCATGTCGCTTTCAGTAGTTTTAATAATGTCAATTTTTTCAGCTGGGTAATAAATCAGCGTAGCTAGTGCTTGTTTATCTTTCAAAGCTAAAGTATGTCCAAAAACTTCTTCAATTTTTCTAGCAACGGAACCTGAACCGTTTTTTAGTACATGAGAAAAAGAGTCATATTCTCCGTGAATATCAGTAATAAAGTGTTCTGTACCTTTTGGAAGATTTATAACAGATTGAAAATTTATAATTTCAGTAGCTGCTTTTTCAATAGTCGGATAAATTTCAGATAAAAGTTGCAATTTTTTAAAATTTTTCATTATAATTATCCTTTGTTTTAATTTATATTAAAATTTTAACATTCATGCTATATTTAGTCAATAAAAAACCAAAATATTTTGTTATAATAATTAACGTTTAACTATTCACAAATGCGTAATAATATGATATAATACTATGGTTAAGTTTAAAATAATATTAATATGTAAAAAAGTACGGTCTTTTTGAAAGGAAACGAAATTTATAATGAGTATAAGAGAGAATTTAAGAAACGTAGCAATTATTGCTCACGTTGACCACGGTAAAACAACTTTAGTTGATGAACTTTTAAAACAAAGCAATATTTTTAGAAGTAATGAATCAGTTGCAGAAAGAGTTATGGACTCTGGTGATTTAGAAAAAGAACGTGGAATTACTATTTTATCAAAAAACACAGCTGTTATGTACGAAGGTACAAAAATCAATATAGTTGACACACCAGGACATGCTGACTTCGGTGGCGAAGTTGAGCGTATTTTGATGATGGTTGACGGCGTTGTTCTTTTAGTTGATGCTTTTGAGGGTTGTATGCCTCAAACAAGATTTGTTCTTAAAAAAGCATTAGGTCTAGGTAAAAAGCCTTTAGTAGTTGTTAATAAAGTAGACAGACCAGGTTCAAGACCCCACGAAGTTGTAGACGAAGTTTTAGATTTATTTATAGAACTAGGTGCTAACGACGAGCAACTAGAGTTCCCAGTTGTTTTTGCAAGTTCAAGAGAAGGCTATGCGATGAACGACCCAGACGACGAACCAGTTGATATGAAACCACTTTTTGATGCTATAATTAACGAAATTCCAGCACCAGAGGGTGAGCAAGACGAACCAGTTCAAGTTCTATTTTCTAATATAGATTACGATAAATTTGTAGGTAGAATTGGTGTTGGTAGAGTTGAAAGAGGTACTTTAAAAGTTGGACAACCTGTTGTGGTTTGTGGTGGCGATTATCCTCAAAAAAATGCAAGAATAGTAAAACTTTATCAATATGAAGGACTTAAAAAAGTTGAGTACGAAACAGCAACAGTAGGCGATATTATCTGTGTAGCTGGTATTCAAGACCTTAACATAGGTCAAACAGCATGTTCACTAGACTGTGTTGAGCCACTTCCTTTTGTTAAAATCGACGAACCAACTGTTTCAATGTTATTTATTGTTAACAACTCACCTTTTGCTGGTAAAGAGGGTAAATATGTTACTTCTAGAAATATTCGTGACAGATTATTTAAAGAAGTTGAAACAAATGTTGCTATGCGTGTAGAAGAAACAGATTCTGCTGACAGATTTAAAGTTTCAGGTAGAGGCGAACTTCATTTATCTATATTAATCGAGCAAATGAGAAGACAAGATTTCGAGTTCCAAGTTTCACGTCCAACAGTTATCTACAAAACTGGAGCAAATGGCGAAAAATTAGAGCCTATGGAACTTGTTATGATTGAAGTACCTGACAGTTATGTTGGTGCTGTTATGGAAAAATTAGGTTCAAGAAAAGCTGAAATTAAAAACATGGGTACAAGAGATTCTGGTATCACACATTTAGAATTTAAAATTCCAGCACGAGGATTAATGGGATACCGTTCAGAATTTTTATCTGATACAAACGGTAATGGTATCATGAACCACGTGTTTGACGGTTTCGAGCCTTATAAAGGCGATATTATCGTTAGAAGCCAAGGTTCTTTGGTTGTTCACGAAACAGGCGAGTCAACAGCTTACGGCTTGTTCGCAGCACAAGAAAGAGGTAGAATGTTCATAGGTGCAGGTGTAGCTGTTTATGAAGGTATGGTTGTTGGCGCTAACCCTAAAAACGAAGACATAGTTGTTAATGTTTGTAAAAAGAAACACGCAACTAACACACGTTCTTCAGGTTCCGACGATGCACTAAAACTAACACCACATGCTATTTTAAGCCTAGAGCAATCTTTAGAGTTTATAGCAGATGATGAGTTAGTTGAAGTAACACCTAAATCAATTAGAATGAGAAAAACAATTCTAGCAAAAGAACTTAGAATGAAAAAGGCAAGCAAATAATATATGTAAATTAAAATCAAACAAAGGGAGGAAATGTATGAATTTCATAATACTTGATTTAGAGTGGAATGCTTCTTATAGTAAAAAAAAGGGCAAATATATTAATGAGATTATTGAATTTGGAGCTGTAAAATGCGATGAAAATTTAAATATAGTAAGTACATTTTCTTCTTTTGTACGTTTACAAGTTAGCAAAAAAATCAGAACAGTTGTAAGCGAACTAACAAGCATTAAAGATGAAAACCTTGTTGGAGCTATGCCTTACATGAGCGTTGTAAGTAAATTTAAACGTTGGTGTGGCGATGCTATTATTCTAACATGGGGCACATCAGATATTTTAGCATTGATTGAAAATTGTAATTACTACACTGGCAGTGTGAAAATTCCTTTTTTAAAATCTTATGCCAATCTTCAGGCTTATTGTGAAAGCCTGTTAAGTTCTGACAGCAAAGACCAATTAGGACTAAGTACTGCAGCTGAAATATTGTCTATAGATGCAAGCCAAATTGCTCATCACAGAGCGTTAGATGACAGCCTGCTTTCACTTGCTATAATGAAACGGCTTTATCCACAAAACTCAATAAGTGCATTTGTAGAAACTGCAAATGCAGAGTTTTATAAAAAAATCACCTTTAAAACTTCTATTATAAGTGACATTAAACACCCACTGGTTACAAATAAAACCATGATTTTTACTTGTGAAAAATGTAGTGGAGAGGCAAAAAGACTTTCTAAATGGCAATTTAGAAACAAAAGGTTTGTAGCTGACTTTCATTGTCCAAAATGTGGATACGCTTTTTCGGGCAGAATTCAATTAAAAGAAAAATATGAGGGTTTAGTTGTGAATAAAAAAACTATTTCTTTGCCAAAAATCGAAAAACCAAGAGAAGCTAAGGCTTGTGACATTGCGAATATGAAACTAACTATAGCAACAAATGGAACAGGGCTTTTGCGTTTTAAAGAATGGGAAAATAACAACGATATAAACGCATGTTTCTCTACAAGAATTGGCGGAGTTTCTACAGGTAAGTTTGCAAGTATTAATTTAGGTGTTAACAATGGTGATGATAATAGATTAGTTTTTGAAAATATTGAGCGTACTTGTGAGGCTATGAGTGTTTATAGCAATACTTTAGTAGCTGCACATCAAGACCACAATATTAATATAAAAAGAGTTAATAAAAATCACGGTGGAACAGGAGTTTTTAGAGAGAAATTCTCAAAAACATTTGACGGTCTTTGTACCGATAATAAAGATGTAACTTTGATGATTTATGCATCAGACTGTGTTCCACTTTATTTTTTCGATAGTGTAAAAAAATGTATAGGTTTAGCACACGCTGGTTGGCGTGGTACAGCAAATGGCATGGCTAAAGCTATGGTTGAAAAGTTAACTGCCGAGTTTGGATCTGACCCAAAAGATTTAATTGTAGCTATTGGTCCGTCTATTGGGAAAAATTCTTTTGAAGTCGACCCACCATGCGCTGATGAATTTTTGAAACTTCCAGAGTTTGAATATTATGTTGATTATACAAGCCAAGATAAATATAATATTGATTTATGGGAGTGCAATAAAAGATTTTTAATAAGAGCTGGAGTAAAAGAAGAAAACATCACAATTGGTGGAGTTTGTTCTATGGAAAACAGCGACTTAGTATTTTCTCACAGAGTAACAAAAGGTCAAAGAGGCTCTAATGCAGCCTTTTTATCACTTAAATAATTATGAGTATATGTAATATTTGCCCAAGAAATTGTGGTGTCGACCGAAATATCAGTTTAGGTTTTTGCCAAATGGGAGAAAACCCAACTGTAGCATCAGCAGACCTGCATTTTTGGGAAGAACCTGTCATAAGTGGCACAAATGGCTCAGGTGCGGTGTTCTTTTCTGGCTGTTCTATGAACTGTATATTTTGTCAAAACCAAGAAATAAGTCAAACAAATAACAAGGGGAAAATTATTACAGCAAACAAACTTGCTGACGTTTTTAAAATGCTATATGAGAAAAATGCTCACAACATAAATTTAGTAACAGCTACGCATTTTATTCCTAGCGTTGTAAAAGCCTTAAATATCTACAAACCTCCAATACCAATTATTTATAATTGTGGTGGTTATGAAAATATTGACAGTTTGAAAATGCTTGACGGTTTAATAGATGTCTACTTGCCAGACTTTAAGTATGCAGACGACGACTTAGCAGAAAAATTTTCTGGAGTAAAAAACTATACTCAAATAGCTTTAAATGCTATAAAAGAGATGAAAAAACAGCAAGCTAAAAATGTTTATAATAATGATTTAATAGAAAAAGGTGTGATTATAAGGCATTTGATTTTGCCACTTCACACAAAAAATTCTATTGACGTTTTAAATATAATAAATGAAAATTTTACGGATACTCCAGTTAGTTTAATGGCGCAGTATACTCCAGTAGGAACTAAAATCGAAAAATACCCAGAACTTACCAGACCAATAACTAAAAGAGAACTTGAAAAAGTTCAAAATCATATGCTTAGTTTGAATATGGACGGATATTTTCAAAGCCGTAAAGCAAAAGGAAGTAAATATATACCAAATTTTAATTTTTAGAGGTGCAATTATGAATTTTGAAACAATCAACAAAGAACTAATGTCTTTTATCGACAAAAGCTACAGTGCTTTTCATGCTGTAAAAGAACTTGCAACTATTTTAGAAGAAAATGGTTTTACTAAATTGTTAGAAAGCGAAAAATGGACTTTAAACGATGGTGGAAAATATTATGTAACAAGAAATCAATCTTCGATTATTGCTTTTACAGTTCCTAAAAAAGATTTCACAGGCTTTAATATGGTAGCTTCTCACAGTGATTCACCTACTTTCAAATTAAAACAAAATAACCAAATCAAGGTAGAGGGTAACTACACAAAACTTAATACAGAGCCTTTAGGTGGTCTTATTGCATCAACATGGTGCGACAGAGTGCTTTCAGTAGCTGGTAGAGTTTTAATAAACACTGAAAATGGTATTGAATCTAAACTTGTAAATATTGATAAAGATTTACTAATAATTCCAAATGTAGCAATACATATGCAACGTGATCATAACGATGGCAGAAAAATTAATCCACAAGTTGATATGTTGCCTCTTTTAGGTGACGAAACAGCTGATATAATGGACATAATATCCAAGGAAATATGTGTAGAAAAAGAAAATATAATCTCACATGATTTATTCTTATACCCAAGAATTCAAGCCAAAATAATTGGTGCTAATGGTGAGTTTATAAACTGTCCTAAACTTGATGATTTACAATGCGCATTTACTAGCATAAAAGCTATAACTCAAAGCGAAAATAAACAAAGCGTTAACCTAGCTGCTGTTTTCGATAATGAAGAAGTAGGAAGTTCTACAAAACAAGGTGCAGGTTCAACATTCTTATTTGATACACTTACTAGAATTTGTTTAGTTGTTGGAAAATCAACAGAAGATTATAAAATTGCTATTTCAAACAGCTTTATGGTATCAGCTGATAACGCACACGCCGTTCACCCAAATGCACCAGAGAAAACAGACCAAACAAATAGAAATTATATCAACAAAGGACCTGTTATCAAGCACAGTGCAAACCAAAAATATACAACAGACGCAGTATCAAGTGCTATTTTTAAAAAACTTTGCAAAATTGCTGATGTTCCGTATCAAGAATTCCACAATCGTTCTGACATGCCTGGTGGCTCTACACTTGGTAACATCAGCAACACAAAAGTTTCACTTAACACTGTCGACATTGGCTTGCCACAATTTGCAATGCATTCAGCTGTAGAAACTGCTGGAACAAAAGATACAGCTTACACAGTTGAAGCTTTAAAAGTTTTATACACTACTGAATTTATCGCTACTGATTTTGGTATTGAAATGAAAGGTACTAACTAATATGGAGTTCTTAATCGCTACACATAACATGCATAAAGTGGATGAATTTCAAAGAATTTTCACCCCTATGAATATTTTTGCCTTAACAGCTGATATAACAGAAGCCGAAGAAACAGGCACTACTTTCATGGAAAATGCTATAATTAAGGCGAAATCAGCATGTGATGAAACAGGAAAACCAGCAGTAGCTGACGACTCAGGTCTTTGCATAGATTTTTTAAGTGGCGAACCAGGAGTTTACTCTGCAAGATATGCACCTGAAGGTCAAAGGAAAAAAGCTGTTTTAGACAAAATGAAAAATGTAGCTGATGATAAAAGAGGGGCACATTTTGTAAGTGCTATAGCGTGCGTTTTCCCAAATGGAGATATGATATGCTGCGAGGGCAAATGTCATGGATTTATAACTAGAGAAGTTTTAGGCGATAAAGGCTTTGGCTATGACCCAATATTTAAAGTGGGCGATAAAACTTTTGCTCAAATGACAGCTAAAGAAAAAGACGATATTTCTCATAGAGGTATAGCTTTAAGAGAATTTGAAATAAAACTAAAAGAATACGTTGAAAATTTATAATTTGAAATTTTCAATTGAATTTTGTAGGGAACATGCACTGCGTGTTCCGCATTAAGGAGAAACTGATGTTCACAAGTAAACAAAGAGCATATCTACGCTCGTTAGCAGTAGATTTAGATACAATTATTATGGTTGGTAAAGGTGGAATGTCTGCTGAAATTATCAAACAAGCTGAAGATGCTATTAATAAAAGAGAGCTTATCAAAGGCAAAGTTTTGGTAGAAAGTTGCCCTATAACACCTATGGAAGCAGCACAAGAAATAGCTACTGCAACTTCAAGTGAAGTTGTACAAGTTATAGGTTCAAAATTTGTTTTATATAGAAAAAACGAAAAAGACCCACAAATAGTTTTACCCAAAGCACCTAGAAAATAATAGGAGTTTTATATGAAAATCGGTATTTATGGTGGTGCGTTTAATCCACCTCATTTAGGACACACTAATATTTTAAAAGGTTTTTATGATAGCATAAATTTGGACAAATTAATTGTTATTCCTACCAATGTTTCACCTCATAAATTGGGAGATATGTCAGTGTCTAACTCTGATAGGATTAAAATGTGCAAACTAGCTATTAAAGATGAAAATATTAATGCTTTAGTTTCTGATATCGAAATGAAAAGAGATGGAAAAAGTTACACCGTAGACACTTTAAAAGAGTTAAAACAAATTTACCAGAATGATGAAATTTATTTTTTAATGGGTGAAGATATGTTTTTAAGTCTGGAAAAATGGTATAAAACAAGCAAAATTCTTGAAATATGTACTATTTGTGCAGTAAAAAGAAGTGAAAACGGTACAAAAACTTTAGAAAATCACGCAAAAAAACTTAAAGAAATTTTTGAAAATTTTAGCTATATAATATTAGATATACCATATATAGAAGTAAGCTCAACAGATATTAGAAATGGAAATTTTAAAAATCTTTCCAAAAGTGTTGCCGATTATATTATAAAACAAAAACTTTATTTGTGATTTTGGAGATAAAATGATAGAAAAAAGTCAAATAAAAAAACTATTGAAAAAAAGACTTAGTGACAAAAGATACGATCACAGCCTTTGTGTTGCAGATGAAGCAGAAAAACTTGCTAAAAAATATGGTGCTGATAAAGAAAAAGCAGAACTTGCGGGACTTCTACACGATATAATGAAAGAAGAAGAACCAAAAGAGCAACTTGAAGCTATTAAAAAAGCTGGTATAATATTAGACAAAGTTGAAATTGAGTCAAAAAAGCTTTGGCATCAAATAGCTGGTATGGCTTACTGTAAAACTGAACTTAATATTACCGATGAAGATATATTAAATTCTATTAGATACCATACAAGCGCTAGAAAAGATATGTCGCTTTTAGAAAAAATAATTTTTATCGCTGATTATACTTCAAAAGACCGTGACTATGACGGTGTTTCTAAAATGAGAAAATTAGCTGATGAAAGTTTAGAAGAAGCAATGATTTATGGGCTTTCTTTCACTATAGTCGAGTTAGCTAAAGAAAACAAATTGATAATAAAAGATAGTATCGAAGCGTACAATAACGCTTTAATGATACAAGGGAAAGGATAATTATATGACATCATTAGAACTTGCGAAAAAAATTGCAAACATATTCGATGATATGAAAGGTCAAGATATTAAAATATTGAAAATTGAGGAAATTTCTTCAATTGGTGATTATTTTGTGCTTGCAACTGGTAACAGTACAACTCAAGTTTCTGCTTTAGCAGACAGAGCAGAGTTTAAAGTAAAAGAAGACGGAACTATGCCTAACCGTGTTGAGGGTTCACGTGGTTCAGGTTGGATTTTAATAGATTACGGTTCAGTAATCGTACACGTATTTACACCAGAGTCAAGAGAGTTTTACGACCTTGACAGACTATGGCAAGACGCTGAAGTGGTTGAATAATATTTACCTCGTAAATGTAATTATATATTAAAAAGGAGTGCATTTTAGGAAATGAAAAATAACTATGATTACAAACAAATAGAACCAAAATGGCAAGCTAAATGGGAAGAGGCAAAAGTTTTTTGTGCAGAAGAAAACAGCACTAAACCCAAATTTTTCGCTTTGGTTGAATTTCCATACCCATCAGGCGAAGGCTTGCATGTAGGACACCCACGTCCTTACACAGGACTTGATGTTGTTGCAAGAAAAAGACGTCTACAAGGTTATAATGTTTTATACCCAATGGGTTGGGACGCTTTCGGTCTACCAACTGAAAACTTTGCTATAAAAAATCATATTCACCCAAAAGAAGTGACAGCTAAAAATGTAGCTAGATTTAAAAAGCAAATTCAGTCGCTTGGTATGTCTTTTGACTGGGACAGAGAAATCAACACAACTGACCCAGAATATTACAAATGGACACAATGGATTTTCCTAAAATTATTCGAAAATGACTTAGCATACAAGAAAGAAATGGCTGTAAACTGGTGTACTTCTTGTAAATGTGTACTTGCTAATGAAGAAGTTGTTGACGGCGTTTGCGAACGTTGTGGCAGTGAAGTTGTAAGAAAAGTTAAATCGCAATGGATGCTTAAAATTACCGAATACGCTCAAAAATTAATAGATGATTTAGCAGACGTCGACTACCCTGAAAGAGTTAAAGCTCAACAAATTAACTGGATTGGTAGATCAGAGGGTGCTGAGGTTGATTTTGGCACAACTACTGGAGAAAAACTAAAAGTTTACACTACAAGACCAGATACACTTTACGGCGCTACATATATGGTAGTATCACCAGAACACCCTTACTTAGAAAAATGGGCAAATATTTTAGATAATATAGACGAAGTTAAAGCTTATCAAGTTGAAGCTTCTAAAAAATCTGATTTCGAAAGAGCAGAGGTTTCTAAAGATAAAACTGGTGTTAAACTTCAAGGGGTTAGTGCAATTAATCCATTAACTGGCAAAGAAATCCCTATTTTTATCTCAGACTATGTACTTGTTTCTTATGGTACTGGTGCAATTATGGCTGTTCCTGCACACGATACACGTGACTGGGAATTTGCTAAAAAATTCGACTTACCTATTATAGAAGTAGTTGCTGGTGGAAATGTACAAGAGGAAACTTTTACAGATTGTTACACTGGAACAATGGTAAACTCGGGCATTTTAGACGGCTTAAGCGTTGAAGAAGCTAAAGTTAAAATCAAAGAACATCTTGCTAAAGAGGGCATAGGTGAGGCTAAAATTAACTTTAAACTTCGTGATTGGGTTTTTTCACGCCAAAGATATTGGGGCGAACCTATTCCAATTGTTCATTGTGATGACTGTGGATATGTAGCAGTACCTGAAAGTCAGTTACCTTTGGAACTTCCAATGGTTGACTCATACGAACCAACTGACAATGGCGAATCACCACTTGCTAAAATCACAGATTGGATAGAAACAACTTGTCCAAAATGTGGCGGAAAAGCTAAAAGAGAAACTGATACCATGCCACAATGGGCTGGTTCATCTTGGTATTTTTTAAGATATATGGACTCAAAAAATAGTGAAGCTTTTGCATCAAAAGAGGCGCTTAATTATTGGTCACCAGTTGACTGGTATAACGGTGGTATGGAGCATACTACTTTGCACTTGCTTTATAGCCGTTTTTGGCATAAATTCTTATACGACATCGGTCAAGTTCCTACAAAAGAGCCTTATGCAAAACGCACAAGTCATGGTATGATTTTGGGCGAGGGTGGCATTAAAATGAGTAAATCTAGAGGTAATGTTGTAAATCCAGACGAAATTGTTAGAGATTTCGGTGGTGATACTCTTAGAATGTATGAAATGTTTATTGGCGATTTTGAAAAAGCTGCTATTTGGAGCCAAGAAGGTATTAAAGGTTGTAGAAGATTTATAGACCGTTACTGGGGACTTCAAGATATTTTGGTTGGTGGAAACGAAATCAGCAAAGACATGGAAACTGTTTTTCATAAAACAATAAAAAAAGTAAGCGAAGATTGCGAAAGCTTAAAATTTAACACAGCAATTGCATCTTTAATGGCTTTAATTAACGACATATACAAAAAAGGAAGCATTAACAAAGCAGAACTTAAAATTTTCACAATTTTGCTAAATCCAATAGCTCCACATGTTACAGAAGAAATTTTTGAAATCTGTGAACTTGGCAAAGGTATGGTTGCAAACCAATCATGGCCTAGCTTTGACGAGGCAAAATGTGTAGAAAATACCGTTGAAATAGTTGCACAAATTAACGGAAAAGTAAAAGCTAAATTGGTTATTGAAAGAACTATGGCAAAAGATGATGTAATTAATCTTGCTAAATCAGAAGTAAAAATGCAAGAATTTATAAACGGAAAAACTATAGTTAAAGAAATTTATGTACCAGGTAAACTTGTTAACATTGTAGTAAAATAATTTAAATATAAAACGGGTTGTTTATGCAGCTCGTTTTGTAATATAAAAATTTATATGGAGGAATGTAGTATGAGCAAAACAGCTGGAAAAGTTCGTAGCAGAGAAGAGGATATAAGTTTCTTGGAAACTTATAACATCGAAACTGGCGAAAGAAAAGTTATAAAAAGGTACGATTATTTAATCGAAGCACCAAACTGGACAGGGGACGGAAAATATCTTATCTATAACAGTTTAGGTAAAATTTATAAATATGACCTTGAAACTGGCGAAGATATAGAAATTCCAAGCGATTACGTAACCCATTGCAATAATGACCATGTATTATCACCAGACGGAAGTAAAATCGCTATTAGTCACGGTGCAAAAGAAGATGGAAAATCAAGAATTTACATAATGCCAATTGAGGGAGGAATTCCTCAACTTATTACAGCTGTTGGACCTAGTTATTTGCATGGTTGGTCTATAGATGGCAAAACTTTAGCATATGCAGCTTCTCGTGACGGTATTTGGAATATACATACAATTCCAGTAACTGGTGGCGTAGAAAAACCAATTACTGATGGTGACTGGCTTGATGATGGCTGTGAGTACGACCCTAATGGCAAATACATTTGGTTTAATTCTGTTAGAACTGGTTTAATGCAAGCTTGGAGAATGAACACTGACGGAACTGACCCAACACAAATGACATTTGATGAAAATTGGAACACATGGTTCCCACATATTTCACCCGACAGTGAAAAAGTTGTTATGATTTGTTATAAAAAAGGTGATTTGCTTCCGCATGAACATGTTGCACATAAAAATGTTGAAATTAGATTAATGACATCACAAGGCGAAGAAGTAAAAACTTTGGTAGAACTTTTTGGTGGTCAAGGCTCAATAAACGTAAATTCATGGTCACCGTGTAGCAAATGTTTCGCTTTTGTAAGTTATCAGTTACCAGATTAAATTGAGAGGGATTATTATGGAAAAATATGCAGTAGTAACAGGCGCAGACAGAGGTTTAGGCTATGCTTTTACTGAAGAATTATTAAAAAGAAATTTTACAGTTTTCGCAGGACAGTTTATGCCACAGTGGCCAGATTTAGAAAATCTAAAAGACCAATATAAAGAAAAATTGATTTTGTTAGACTTAGATATTTCTAGTGATATAAGTGTTAAAAATGCTTGCTATAAGATAAGAAAAATGTGTCCTTATATAAATTTGTTGATTAATAATGCTGGAATTACTGGCGATGTCGATTTAAAACTAGGTGATGATTTAGATTTTGATAAAATGTTGCGTTTGTACAACACTAACACACTGGGTGCATTAAGAATGGTAAATGGACTTTACGATTATGTTTTATTAAGCGAAAATAAATTAATTATTACTATTTCTTCTGAAGCAGCAAGCATACAAAACTGCTGGCGTGTCAATGATTTAGGTTACGCAATGAGTAAAACTGCTGTTAATATGCAAGGCGCTATTATCCATAACAGTATTAAAAATGAAGGTGGAAAGCAAGTTTTAATTCATCCAGGTTGGTTGCAATCATACATGAAAGGGCAGCTTAGTTTGCTTGGAAAACAAACTCCAACCGAGTCAGCCCAAGCTATTTTGAAAACTTACCTAGATAAAGAAATTCCTTGTACAGAAAAACCAATTTATAAAGATTTTCGTGAAAATGACTTACCTTGGTGAAAAGGAACAAAATTTGTTAAGCTTTTTGTTAATAAATATCTTGACAAAATCATATAATAAGTGTATACTTTTATAAGTTAAAACAATAAAATATTACCATTAAAAACTGTGAAAAGAAAAAGTAACCTTTATATTAAGTTCAAGAGAGTCGCCGATGCTGGAAAGGCGATACGAGATTTTAGGTGAAGAACATCTTGGAGTTGCTAACCAAAAGCGAAAGCAAGTAGACTTAGCCGTATCAAATGCGTTAATTTTGTAAATATCGATTTTAAATCTGTATTAATGAGTGGGCGTTAGCCTATTTGGGTGGTACCACGGAAGAATTTATGCTTTCGTCCCATTTTTTGGGGCGAAAGCTTTTTTGTATTCAAACGGAAATATTTCGAAAAAAATCAATCTGAAAGGAATGAAATAGATGCTAAGAACACATTATTGTGGCAAAATTACAGAAAATGACATAGACAGCACTGTAACAGTATGTGGTTGGGTGCAAACAAAACGTGACATGGGAGGAATTATCTTCATAGATGTTCACGACAGAGAGGGCACACTTCAAGTTGTTTGTGATGGAAGTCAACTTTCTAAAGAAGATTTTTACATTATTGAAAGCGTTAAAAATCAATCAGTAGTAGAGGTTAAAGGTAAAATCAGACTTCGTGATGACGAAACTGTTAACCCTAAAATTGCTACAGGAACAGTTGAGCTATTCTCAAATAGTTTTAAACTGATTTCAGCAGCATCAACAATGCCTTTTTCTCTTGATGAGGATGTAAGAGAAGATTTAAGACTTAAATATAGATTTTTAGACTTAAGACGTGACAAAATGATTAGTAATTTACGTCTTCGTCATAAAGTTCAAAAACTTACACAAGATTATTTGGATAGCGAAGATTTTATTTGCGTTGAAACTCCAATGCTTACAAAATCAACTCCGGAGGGAGCAAGGGACTATTTAGTTCCAAGTAGAGTTCACCAAGGAACTTTCTACGCACTTCCACAATCTCCACAAATTTTCAAACAACTTTTAATGGTTGGTGGTATCGATAAATATTACCAAGTAGCTAGATGTTTTAGGGATGAAGATTTACGAGCAGACAGACAACCAGAATTTACACAAGTAGACATGGAAATGTCTTTTGTAGAGCAAGAAGATGTTTTAAATCATCTTGAAAAACTCTTTAAACATGTTTTAAAAGGTGCTACAGGTATTGAAACAGAAGAACATTTTGACCGTCTAACATGGCATGAGGCTATGGATATTTATGGTAGCGATAAACCTGATCTTCGTTTTGATTTACCAATAGTAGACCTTACAAAAATTGCAGAAACTTGTAGCTTTTCTGTTTTTAGAAAAGTAGTAGACGACGGTGGTGTGGTTCGAGCAATTTGTGTAAAAGGTGGCGCTGATTTTACAAGAAGTACAATTGAAGATTTAACTAAAAAGGCGATTTCAACAGGAGCTAAAGGTATGGCTTGGATTGCAATTCGTCCTGACGGAGAAGTTTATTCAATTTTAACAAAATATTTTTCGAAAAAAGATATAGATGCAATTATTTCTGAAACTAATGCAAAACCAGGCGATTTTATACTTTTCTGTGCAGACAAACTAAACACAGTAAGAAGAACTTTAGGTGTTTTAAGGCTAGAAATTGCAGATATGTTAGGTCTTAGAAAAAAAGATGAATATAAAATTATATTTGTAACTGATTTCCCTAGTTTTGAGTGGTCAGACGAAGAAAATAGATTTTTGGCAACTCATCACCCATTTACAATGCCACACCCAGAGGATGTTGATAAACTTTTAACCGATAAAGGAAACGTACGCTCACTAGCTTATGACGTTGTTTTAAATGGTGTTGAACTAGGCAGTGGTAGTGTTCGTATTCACGACAAAGAAATTCAAGAAACTATGTTTAAAGCCTTAGGTTTTTCACAAGAAGAAATAGAAAACCGTTTTGGTTTTATGGTTAACGCTTTTAAATATGGCACTCCTCCACACGCTGGATTTGCTTTTGGCCTTGACAGACTTGTTATGCTTTTAGTTGGAGCAGACTCTTTAAGAGATGTTATAGCTTTCCCAAAAGTAAAAGATGCCTCTTGTCCAATGACAGATGCTCCTGATTTAGTAGACCAATCTCAACTTGATGTTTTAAATCTTGGAATAGCTGCTGCTGAAAGTCAACAGCAAATTAGAAAAACTAAAAAGAAAAAAACAGCCGATATTGATGTTGATAAAGTTGCAACACTTTCAAGGTTAAAACTAAGCACCGAAGAAAAAGAAGTCACTAAAAACGAACTCACAGCAATAATTTCATTTGCTGACCAGTTAAGTGAAATCGACACTGACGGCATTGACATCACAGCTCACGTAGTTCCTATGTTTAACGTTTTCAGAGAAGACACCGTGACTAACAAAGAAAACCGTGACGAACTTTTACAAAATGCAAAAACAAAAGAAAACGGATATATACTAGTTCCAAAAGTATTTGAATAAGGAGGGAAAACAATGAAATCTACAAAATTCACTTTAAGTCAGTTGCAACAGCTGCTTCGAACAAAACAACTATCAGCAACCGAACTAACTAGATCATATATAAAAAGTATAGAAGAAAATGATGCTTTAATCGGTGCATATCTTTCCAATACTCATAAATTAGCCTTAGAACAAGCTATAAAAGCCGATGAACTAATAGCTAGTGGTAACGCTACAGCTTTAACAGGTATTCCTTGTGGTATTAAGGATAATATTTGTACAAGGTCAATCAAAACAACTTGTGCGTCAAAAATGTTAGAAGATTTTATCCCACCTTATGATGCTTTTGTTATGGAAAAATTAAATTCACAAAACATTGTAATGCTTGGTAAACTCAATATGGATGAATTTGCTATGGGTTCTTCAACCGAAAATTCTCATTTTAAAGTTACAAGAAACCCACGTAATATAGATTATGTTCCAGGTGGTAGCTCAGGTGGTTCAGCTGCTGCTGTTGCCTCAAATCAAGCAGTTTTCACCTTAGGCTCTGACACTGGTGGTTCAATTCGTCAACCAGCCTCTTTTTGTGGTGTTGTTGGCATGAAACCAACTTACGGAACAGTTTCAAGAAATGGTTTAGTTGCTTTTGCTTCTTCTCTAGACCAAATTGGTCCACTAACAAAAGATGTAAGAGATAACGCAATCGTTTTAAATGCTATAACAGGACACGACCCTAAAGACAGCACTTCTGTTAAGCAAACTTATGGTGATTACACTTCTAAATTGGGTAATGATATAAAAGGCATGAAAATTGCACTTCCAAAAGAATATTTTGAAGACGGAATTTCTAAAGAAGTACGTGACTCTGTACTAGCTAGTGCAAAAGTATACGAGAGCTTAGGTGCAATTATTGATGAAGTATCAATTCCAAGCTTAAAACATGCACTTCCAGCTTATTATGTAATTTCTAGTGCTGAAGCATCATCAAACCTTGCAAGATTTGACGGTATTCGTTATGGCCATAGAGCAGAAAAATTTGATGACATCGAAGAGCTTTACAGAAATTCAAGAAGTGAAGGTTTTGGCAAAGAAGTTAAACGTAGAATTATGCTAGGTTCTTTTGCTTTAAGCTCAGGTTATTATGATGCTTACTATAAAAAAGCACTACAAGTTAGAACGTTAATTATGCAGGAATTTGATAAAGTTTTTGCAAGTTTTGATACAATTTTATCTCCAGTAGCGCCAACTACAGCCTATAAAATAGGTTCTAAAACTTCTAATCCACTTGAGATGTACATGGGTGATATTTGCTCAGTTCCTATTAATATCGCTGGCTTACCTTCACTTGCTATTCCATGTGGAACAGGTAAAGACGGCTTACCAATCGGTATGCAGCTTATTGGCAAAGCTTTCAGCGAGGCTACACTTTACCAAATCGCATACGCTTACGAACAAGAAACTGGTGTTTATCACCTTAGTAAAGTATAAAGGAGGGTGAAAATGATGATTAAAGATTATGAAATGGTCATAGGACTTGAAGTTCACTGCGAACTTAAAACTAATACTAAAATTTTCTGTGCTTGCCCAACTACTTTTGGTGCAGAGCCTAACACTCAAACTTGCCCTGTTTGTTTGGGTATGCCAGGCACACTTCCAGTTTTAAACGAGCAAGTTGTAAACTATGCGATAAAAGCTGGTGTTGCCACAAATTGTACAATAGCTCCTTTTTCAAAGCAAGATAGAAAAAATTATTTCTACCCTGATTTGCCAAAAGCTTACCAAATTTCGCAGTTTGATTTACCACTTTGTGAGCATGGTCACCTTGATATAGAAACAGAAAATGGTACCAAAACTATAGGAATTACAAGAATACACATTGAAGAAGATGCTGGCAAACTTGTACACGACGACGAAAAAGGAACTTTTATCGACTGTAACCGTTGTGGTGTTCCTCTGATAGAAATCGTTTCAGAGCCGGATATTAGAAGTGCGGCCGAAGCAGTAGCTTACTTTAAAAAGCTTCGTGCTATAATTTTGTACACTGGTATTTCTGATTGCAAAATGAACGAGGGGTCTCTTCGTTGCGACGTTAATTTATCCATTAGAAAAAAAGGCGAAAAAGAGTTTGGTACAAGAACAGAAATGAAAAATTTAAACTCTTTTGCATTTATTTTAAAAGCAATTGAATATGAATATAAAAGACAAATTGAAGTTATCGAAAGTGGCGACTTTGTAGTTCAAGAAACTAGAAGATACGACCAATCTAACGGAAAAACTTACTCAATGCGTACTAAAGAAGATGCTGACGATTATAGATATTTCCCAGACCCTGACCTTGCACCTATAGTGACAAGTGAAGAAAAACTTAAAGGTATTATCCAAAGTATTCCTATGTTACCAGACGAAAGAAAATCTTTGTATGTTGCAAATTACGGCTTAACTTCATATGATGCTGAAATTTTGACAAATGATATTGATGTTGCAGATTTCTTTGAAAAATGTGCTAATACCACTTCTTATCCAAAACTTGTAGCTAACCTATTAATTTCTGAAGTATTAAAATTAATGGAAAATAACGAAAGCCAAATAGCAATTTCCAGTGATAACCTAAGTCAAGTAGCAAATATGTTAGGGCAGGGCAAAATTAACAGCTCTGTTTGTAAAAAAATTATCAAAGATTTATGGAAGAAAGATAATATTTCAGCAATTGATTTTGTTAAAGAAAATAAACTAGAGCAAATTAATGACAGAGAATTATTGAGTGATTTGGTAAATCAAGCAGTAGAGAAAAATCCAAAATCTGTAGAAGATTACAAAAAAGGTAAAGTTTCAGCAATTAAGTCCTTGATGGGTCAAGTAATGAGTAAAACAGGTGGCAAAGGAAACCCAATAATCATAAATGAAATATTAAAAGAAATTTTAGACAAATAATTTTGGAGAATTTTAATGGATAAATCTTTTTATATAGAAAACAGACAAGAATTATACAAAACACTTAGCAAAAAAACAGTTGTAATTTCTTTTGCTGGTGTCGCACCTCACAGAACAGCTGATGTAAATTATATATTTTTCACAAATAGAAACTTTTTTTACTTGACAGGTTTAGAGGGTACTGAAACTGAAAAATTTATTTTTATGGCTGAAAAAACAGAAAATAATGAAATTATAGAAACTATATTTTTTTTGCCACCAAATTTAATGCTTGAAAGATGGAATGGCAGACGTTTAAAACCTGATGAAATAGCAGAAAAAAGTGGAATAGACAATATACAAAACGTAGACGATTTCAAAACCATGCTACACAAAATATTGTATCTAGGGAAATATAATACTCTTGCACTTGACCTTCATAAAAATACATTTAATCAAGCGAATACTATGGCTCATGATTTTGCAGAGCATTTTTCAAAGCAATATCCAGATATTAAAATAGACAATATCTATAGACAGCTTAGAAAGCAAAGAACAATTAAAAAGCCTTGTGAAATTAAAGCTATGGAAAAAGCTGAAACAATCACAAAAGCTGGCATTGTTGCAATGATGAAAAACTCTGTTCCAGGTATGTATGAGTATGAATATAAAGCACTTTTCGACAAAGAACTTACTTCTAAAGGTGTATTAGAACCAGCCTTTAACTCAATAATTAGTACTGGTGATAATAATTTTTGTATCCATTATTATGGCTATAGGGGTAAAAGCAAAGATGGTGATATGATTTTAAACGACGTCGGTGCAATTTGGGACGGTATGTGTACAGATGTTTCCAGAGGTTGGCCTTGTAATGGCAAATTTAACGAACGTCAAAAGCTTTTATATAAAGCTGCATATGATACTTCTGAATATCTTTTTAGCATAATAAAGCCTGGAATGATAATGGCAGACGTTGATAAACTTTCTCATAGCTTTTGTGCTAAAGAACTTGTCAAAATAGGTTTACTAGATGACGAGAATAATGTTAGCAAATACATGTGGCACGGTGGAGCTCATCACGTTGGATTTGATGTACACGATGAAGTTGAAGTGAACGAAACAATGCAAGCTGGCATGGTGTTTTGTGTAGATATTGGAATCTATGTTGAAGAATGGGGAATAGGCTTTAGGTTAGAGGACAACTGCCTTGTAACTGAAACAGGTAGCAAAAACTTATCAGCCGATATTCCAAGAAGTATAGAAGATATAGAAAAAACAATGATTAAATAAACAAAAAGCTAAGTGAATTCACTTAGCTTTTTATTTTACAAAATTATATCTTCTAGTTTGCGTTTTGGTACATAATGGACATCGTTTTCATCTCTATAATATTTTATAGACTCACCTTTTTCAATTTCAGTTAAAACAATTTCTTCGCTAGGCTTACCGATAGCAATAATAAGCATCGGCATTAAATTATCTGGTAAATCTATATTTTTCTTAACTTCATTTGGGGAATAATTACCAATCATACAGCCACCAAGTCCTTTTTCTGCAGCTGCCAAAAGAATAGTTTGAGCTACTATTCCAACATCTTTTTGGTATCTTTGAGTAGACTCACCATTTGACATATCTTGATATATAATGATAAAAGCAGTAGGACACATTCCTTTATGTGGAAGTGTATCGTTAGGTAAAGCTTTTGCCCATTTTGTAAGTTTTTGAATTTTTGCAACCTCTTCTTTTTCGTTGGCTAAATAATATTGAAAAGGTTGAGCGTTAACACTTGACGGTGACAGTCTTGCGTGGTCAACCATGTCGGTTAATTCTTCGAGAGTTATAAATCTACTTTCATCGTATCCACGGTAACTTCTGTTTGCTTTTACTAAATCTTTAAACATAAAATTATCTCCTTTAATTTTTATGTTTTAATTATACCACTTTGCAAGAAAAATACAAATATTTTTTACTTTTTTTGTAAAAATATATTTGTAGAATTCATAAATTCAAAATTCACAATATCATCACATTAACAATGAAAGTTTATCACATTTGTATGTTAAATTTAAGTTAAATTGAAAATAGCATAATGTAAAGTTTATAACTAGGAGGAAAAAGTTTGAAAACTACATTCAAAAGGTATGAATTAAAATATTTTATGACAAAAGAACAAAAAGAAAAATTGCTAGAACTTTTTAAAACATATATGGTTGCCGATAAATTTGGAAAAAGTTGTATATATAATATTTATTACGATACACCAGAATTTTTGCTTATAAGGCGCTCTATTGAAAAGCCTGTTTATAAAGAAAAATTACGAGCAAGGTCATATGGAATGGCTAAAAGTGATAGTACAGTATTTTTAGAACTTAAAAAGAAATATAAATCTGTTGTATATAAACGAAGAATTGAACTTCATCAAGACGATTTAAATCATTATTTTGAATATCACGACAATCAAGACAGTCAAATATCAAAAGAAATTGATTATTTTAAATCTTTTTATGACGATATTGCACCAAGGGTGTTTTTAGCCTATGACAGAGAGGCATACTTTGGCAAAGAGGATAGCGACTTCAGGGTTACTTTTGACGAAGATATTATTTGGAGAGATACAGATTTATCTTTATGCAGTAGCAAATATGGAAATAATATTTTAAATGAAAATACTGTTTTAGCTGAAATTAAAGTTGCAGGGGCAATGCCACTGTGGCTTACTAAGTTTTTATCCGATAATAAAATATACAAAACATCATTTTCAAAATATGGAAATGCATACAAACAGATTTTGGACAAAAGAAAGGAAATAAATTATGCTTCTTAGTATATTTAATGGGATTTACGACACTGATTTGGTAAATGATATAGAGGTAGGTAGTTTCTTATTAATTTTAGTAGCTTCGTTAGTAACAGGTTTAATCTTAGCTTATGCTTACACATATAAAAACGTATATACAAAAAGTTTTGTAGTAACACTTGCGTTACTTCCAGCTGTTGTAAGTGTTGTAATCATTATGGTTAACGGAAATGTAGGCACTGGTGTTGCTGTTGCTGGTGTGTTCTCTTTAGTAAGGTTTAGAAGTGTCCCAGGCACTGCAAAGGAAATAGGAGCTATTTTTATTGCAATGAGTTCTGGTCTTGTTTTAGGTATGGGGTACATCACATATGCTTTAATTTTTGCTATTGTACTTTCAGGCTTTACAATGCTTTACACTCTAAGTAGCTTAGGAGAAAGAAAAAACTTTACAAGCAAAACAATTACAATTACAATTCCAGAAGATTTAAATTATACAGATGTTTTTGACGATTTACTTGCGAAATACACAAAAAAATCAAATTTAGCGTTTGTAAAAACAACTAATATGGGTAGTTTATTTAAACTTACCTACAATGTTGAACTTATCGATGCAGGAATAGAAAAAGAATTTATTGATGAAATTCGTTGCAGAAATGGGAATTTAGAAATTTCTATTTCACCTACTCAAACAAATGTAAACGAATTATAATGCGGGGGAAAAATTTGAAAAAATTATTATTATTATTACTTTCTAGTATTTTTATTATGTCATTTTCAGGTTGTGGTATGTTAGAATATTACTTACCAGATCTTGCAGAGGTTATAGAAAGTGATCCAAATTACTCATCATCAACCCAAACTTCTCAAACTAGTAGCTCTAGTAGTTCAAGTAGTTCGAATGATGATGACGAAGAAAACGACCTTGATACAATCACCGAACTTGATACAAGCGATATGTTTACAGACAGAGATTTAGAAAATGAGTACGATGAGTCACAGGCGACTTATTTAACTCTTTTAGACACAGATATTACTATAAATAGCGAAGGTGTTTATATATTATCAGGCGAACTTACTGACGGACAAATAATTATTGAAGCAGACGATACAGCTAAAATTCAAATTGTACTTGATAATGTTTCGATTAATTGTAGTAATTCTGCTGCTATATATATCATTTCAGCTGACAAAGTGTTTATAACTCTAGCAGATGAAAGTGAAAATAACCTTTCAGTTAGTGGAGAATATGTTTCAACAGATGACAACAATGTAGACGGTGTTATTTTCTCAAAATGCGATACTACTTTCAATGGAACAGGTACGCTTACTATTACAGCAGATTACGGCAATGGTATTGTTTGTAAAGATGATTTAGTTTTTGCTAGTGGTACTTATAATATCACATCAGCTAATCATGGTGTAAGTGCAAACGATAGTATAAGGATAACAAATTCAACATTTAATATTGACAGTGGAAAAGACGGAATGCAAGCAGATAACGACGAGGACGGCAGTAAAGGTTATTTCTATGTAGAAAGTGGCGTTTTTAACATTACTAGTGTAGCAGACGGACTTCAGGCTTCAAGCTGTATGCAAATTGATGACGGTGAATTTGATATAACAAGTGGTGGTGGTTTTGTAGAAATATTAAACGACATTACAATGGGTGAAGGCTCAAGTGGTGTTCAGGCTACTGATTTATTAGAATACAGTATGAAATCGCTGAAAGCCTCAACTATAATTATTAATGGTGGTACTTTTAATCTATCTTCATACGAAGACACAATTCACTCTAATGGTGATTTAACTATGAACGGTGGCGACATTTATATTTTAACTGGCGATGATGGTGTTCACGCAGACTACGACCTTTATATAAATGACGGAAGCATATATATTGAAGAGGGATATGAAGGTATAGAGGGCGACAATATTACCATTGACGGTGGTTCAATATATGTAAACGTGTATGATGACGCAGTTAATTCAAGTTCATCTAGTGGTGTTTTAACAATAAACGGTGGTGATATTTACCTTGCTTGCCAAGGTGACGGTGTAGATTCTAACGGAAGTTTTGTTATGACAGGTGGTAATTTGGTACTAGATGTTAGCGCAATTTATACTGGTGGCGACGGTAATGTTGATGTTACAAATTCTATTACTTTTACTGGTGGTACAATAACAGATGAAAACGGAACAGAAATAGACCCAACATCAAGCACAAGTTCTAGTATGCAAAGTTTTAGTAAATTTAAAAGATAAATTAAAGGTAGAGGAAAATAAATCCTCTACCTTTTTTCTTTTACAAAAGTTTTTTATATAAATTATCTATTAAAATCGCACCTAAAGTTGCCGTAATTAAAATTGCTACAATAGCTGTTGTAAGAATTACAGAACCACAACTAAGCCCAACAGCTAATGGAATTCCACCTATAGCTGCTTGAACTGTTGCTTTAGGAATATAACTAATAGCTACAAAAAATTTTTCTTTATTGTTAAATTCAGTTTTAATAAGACATACATATACAGCAAAAATTCTAAATACTAAAGCTGAAAGAATTAAAACAACAACAGTTATACCAGCGTTTAAGGCAAAACTTATATCAACACTAGAACCAACTAAAGTGAATAGTAAAATTTCTGCGACAATCCAAAGTTTTGAAAATTTGTTTGATAATCGATTTGCGGTAGTAGGTGATTTGAATTTAATCCCCATACCTAATGACATAACGGCTAAAATTCCAGAAAATCCAATCGTCGAAATATCTTCGAGTGTAACAAGTAAAAATCCTAAAGAGATAAATATCAAAACCTTTGCACTATCACGAAAATGGAATTTTTTAAATAAAAAATTAAGTCCAAAAGCACAGGCTATGCCAACTAAAACACCTAAAATTATTGAGCAAGGTATGCTTAAAAGTTTGTTTGCCTCAAAATTACCACTTTGGTTTACACTTAAAAATACAGTAAACAAAACAATTACAAAAACATCATCAACAGATGAACCAGCCATTACCATTTGAGGAATACTTTTATTTGTGCCAAAGCCCTCTTCTTTTATTTTTAACATTCTAGGAACAATTACTGCAGGGGATACGGCGGCTAAAACAGTTCCTAACAAAACAGCTTCAAAAAATGTAAGACCTAAAAAAATAGGGGCAAATACTGTTACTGCGACTATTTCAAAAATAGCAGGTATAAAGCAAAGCAAAACAGCTGGTCTTCCAACCTTTTTAAGCTCTTCTATATCTAAATTAAGTCCAGATCTTGCTAAAATTATAATTAAAGCAATTTCACGAAATTCTGAAGAAATTTCAAGTAGCGATTGGTCAATTAAATTAAGAGCATAAGGGCCTAAAATAATTCCTACCAAAATCATTGCTAAAAGACTAGGTAAATTTAATTTTTCAAGAAGCTTTCCTAAAAAATAACCACTAAGAAAAATTAAAGCTAAAGAAAATAACATAATATATCACCCCAATATTCTATTTGTTGCTTCATTTTCAAATTGTTTATTATAAAGGTCAGCGTAATATCCACCTTTTTCAAGCAAGCTAATGTGAGTACCACGTTCAATAATTTTACCACCTTTAACAACTAAAATAATATCAGCTTTTCTAATAGTGGAAAGTCTATGTGCAATTAAAAATGATGTTCTAGTTCCTAATAGTTTACCAATAGCGTTTTGAATGAGCTCTTCAGTTTTAGTGTCGATAGAAGCCGTAGCTTCATCTAAAACGAAAATTTTTGGGTCGGCAAGTACTGCTCTAGCAAATGAAATAAGTTGCTTTTCGCCAGTAGAAAGTTGGTCGCCGCCTTCTCCGACATCGCTGTCATAGCCTTTTTCCATACGCATAATAGAGTCATGAGCACTTACAATTTTCGCTGCAGCTATAACTTCATCATCAGTGGCATCAAGCTTTCCGTATCTTATATTTTCTTTAATAGAACCAGAAAACAGGTGAGGAGTTTGAAGAACATAACCAATATTACTGTGAAGCCACAAAGTGCTTCGTTCTTTATAATCAATACCGTCGAATAAAACTCTACCACAAGTAGGCTCAAAAAATCTACATGCTAAATTAACTAACGTAGATTTACCAGCTCCAGTTTCGCCAACTAACGCAACAGTAGTACCAGCTGGAATGTCAAGATTAAAGTGTTCAAGCACGTTTTCGGTTCCGTCGCTATACATAAATGTAACATCGTCAAAAGTAATATGGCCGGTAATTTCTTCCCAATTTTCTTTTTTAGGGTTAAATACTGTTCCGTATTTTTCTTCTACTATTTCACTGTCGTGAATTTGAGGTTTAAGGTCTAACATAAAATTGCAACGCTCTACATTAACGTGAGTAGCAACAAAGTTAGAAATAGTTCTTGCAAGTTGTTGAACAGGACTTCCAATTACCAAAGCGTAATTAATAAAAGCAGTTAATTTCCAAAGTTCTATATTTCCGTCTAACACCATATTGCTACCAGAATTTAAAATCAATGCAACAGAAATTGAGGTCAAAACTGCAATTAAAGGTATGTATATAGCGTTTAAAAGAACAGCATGAAGTGATTTATTCTTCATTTTTTCTGTTACAGTTTTAAAACTATCCACATTGTTTTCTTCAATAACCAAAGTTTTCGAAGTTTTAGCACCTGAAATGCCCTCGTTAAAACCACGTGTAATTTCAGCGTTAATAGTCCTAACTTCTCTGTTTACAATTAGAATTTTTCTTTGAAAAAACAAAGTTAAAATCGCAATAGCTGGGACAACAGCTATAATCAAAAGTGCAAGGTTTATATCAATTATACACATTGCAATAATATAACCAATAATACTAGCTCCAGCCCACGCTATATCAACAAATCCCCAAGCAACCATTTCACCAATTTTTGCAGTGTCACTCATAACTCTAGCAACAATAGTTCCAACAGGTGTACTGTTGTAATAATCAAAACTTAAAGTTTGCAAGTGAGTAAAAAGCATATTTTTTATTTTTTGCCCAATTTTCATTTCAACTGTTATAGCAAGCTTTGCCATAAAAACAGTAGTAATAGCTTGAATAATCATAAGGCTAATAGCAACTATACCGAAAACCATAAGTCCGTTATCTTGTTTAGGTTCTATAAAATAATCAACACAAAATGAGCTAAAAAGAGGTACAAGAACATCAATAACTGCAGCAGTTATCATAAGCAAAGTAATTGTTATAATAGATTTTTTATAAGAGAATATAACAGGAAAATACCTTTTCCAGTCTTTATACATTGAAGTTTTCTTATTCATTTTCAGCCTCCTTAACATCTACGGAGCGTTGAGTGTCATAAATTTTCTTATAAACTCCATCTTGTTTACTAAGTTCACTGTGTGTGCCCTCTTGCACAATTCTACCCTTATCCAGTACAATAATTTTATCAGCGTTCATAATAGTTGTTATTCTATGGGCGATTATAATCGTAGTGCCGTGAACTTCATTTTTAATTGAATTTCTAATTTTAGCATCAGTTTCCATGTCTACTGCTGAAAGTGAATCGTCAAAAATTTTAATAGCTGTGTTTTGCATAAGCATTCTAGCTATAGCAACACGTTGTTTTTGACCACCAGAAATTGTAACGCCACGTTCACCTATTTGAGTGTCATAAGCTTCGGAAAAGCTATTTATAGTGTCGTCTATAACAGCAAATTTTGCGTACTTGCGAACACTGTCTAAGTCTTTTACACCCGAACCGTCAGATATTGTTTCTTGAAAACTTTTAGAGAATAGGAAAGGTTCTTGAAGAACAATACCTATATTTTTTCTAAGGTCATTTAAACTTATCTCACGAATGTCAGTTCCACCAATGGTAATAGTTCCATTTTCTTTTGGAAGTTCATAAAGTCTATCTAAAAGATACATAAGAGTCGATTTCCCAGAGCCAGTAGAGCCTAAAATTCCTAAAGTTTGGCCACCTTTAATAGTAAAGGTAATATCTTTTAAAGTGTTAGAATTCAAGTTATAATTAAAGTTCACATTTTTAAATTCAATATCGCCTGTCATGTCAGCTTTTTTAGGTTCGCAGCAATCTTTTTCTAATTCAGCATTTAAAATATCAAAAAGCCTAGTAGCACTGATAGAAGTTTTACTTAGTTCAGCAATAATTCTGCCAAGCTCTCTTATAGGCCAAATAAGCATGTAATTGTAAGTAACAAAAGCAAGGAATTCGCCGACAGTAATAGCGCCGTTGACAGCAAATTTAGTACCAATAACAGTGACAAGTATAACTTGCAGTGAGCCTAAAAAGTCGTTAATGCCCCAGTTTAAACCCATTATCTTGCTTAGTTTAATCCAAGTATTAGCGTAAATTTGATTGTTTTTCTTGAATTTATCAAGCTCATATCGCTCACGACCAAAAGCTCTTACAACACGAACACCAGTGAAATTTTCTTGAGCAACAGAAGTTAATACACCTTCTAATTGGTCAGCTTTTTCAAATTTATCACCTATGATTTTATAAAAAAAAGCAGCCGAAATCAAAGTTACTGGTATAAATATTAGTGCTATCATTGAAAGCTGAAAATTCATAGGAAACATAAGCGCAAAGGCAATAATTATAAGAAAAATTGTCTTAATCAAAGCTTGAAGCTGATTATTCACAAAGTTTTTAATCATATCAACATCCATAGTACAACGCTGAATAATATCACCAGTTTGGTTAGAGTTATGCCAGTTGTATGGTAAATACTGAATATGTTTAAAAAGAGTATTTCTAATTTTTTCTATACTACCCTCGCTTGCTTTAGCAAGAAAATATCTAGAAGAAAAGTCACATAGCGCAGATACTAAAGAAAGTAGTAATGAAGCCAAAGCACAGAAAACAATATGTTGAACTAAAAAACTTTTTCCACCTAAACCTTCTATAGCTGCAACAAAAAATCTAGGCAAATCAAACTCTTCTGTTCCTAGAACAGAGTCAACTGTCACTCTCACTACTTGAGGAGTTAAATAACTCAAAAGCACAGCAAACATAACCGACAAAAAAGATAGTATAAAGCTTACTCGATAACCTTTTGTCATAGGTAAAAAATCTAAAATAGAATATTTATTTTTTTTCATACACAATCCTCATAAAATATAATTATAATACCATATTAAAGCTGTAAAGATGAAAAGTCAAGTCTATTTGAAATATTTATTTTACTATTGTAAAATTTCACAAATACATATATAATGTATAAATAAAGTTAAGGAAAGAGAAATTTTTATGAATGAAAATAAATCAAGAGCAAGAGATAAATTGTGGTATTTAAAAAGGATACATTTATCACTACCTAAATACTCATTAGGCGAAGAAATTTTTTCGGCAGTAGTTCATGGAGTATCAACACTTTTTGCAGTGTTCATACTTGTATTTCTGCTTATAGTATCAGAAAAGAATGCCCTAAATATAACAAGTGTTTGCATATATGGAACATCCATGATTTTACTTTATGTAGCTTCAACAATGTATCACGCACTGAACATTAATAAAGCAAAAAAGGTATTCCAAATATTAGACCACTGTGCGATATTTTTATTGATAGCAGGAACTTACACACCTATAACATTGGTTGCAATTGGTGGAGTTAAAGGAATAGTACTTTTTTCAGTTGTATGGGCAGCTGGCATTTTAGGTATTGTGTTAAATGCAGTTGACCTTAAAAAATATTCTAAATTTTCTATGGTCTGCTATATAACGATGGGTTGGATTATAGTTGTTTTGTTTAAAGATTTTGTAGCTAGCACCACTTATTTCGCTACATTATATCTAATAATTGGTGGCATTTGTTACACAGTGGGTGCAATAGTTTACGGCTTTGGTAAGAAAATCAAGTACATGCACAGTATTTGGCATCTGTTTGTTCTAGCTGGTAGTGCTTGTCACTTTGTTACAGTTTTTGAAATAATAAAAAAATAGTAATCATAAAAATAAAAACCTTTGACTATAATTAGTTAAAGGTTTTTATTAGGTTTTAAAGGAGAATTTTTATGTATAAACTATTTTTAAGTCCATCAACACAGCCATTTAATTTGTATGCTACCAAAGGAAACGAGCAAGAATATATGAATAAAATAGCAGATGCAATGGAGCCACTTCTTACTAAGAATGGAATTGAATACGATAGAAATAAAATAAATACATCAGTTGGTGTTTCTATTGCCGATTCTAACGCTGGACTTTACGACTTGCATTTAGCGCTTCACTCAAACGCTTCTCCTGAAAGTTTGTCAGGGAAACTAAAAGGAGTTGATATATACTATTTTATAGATAGCTACTATGGAAAAGCAGCCGCTAAAATAATAGTGGAAAATTTAAAATCAGTATATCCTGACCAAAATTTGGTAAAAGCAGTTCCTACAACAAAACTTTCTGAACTTACTAAAACAAACGCACCAGCAGTATTGGCAGAGCTTGGATACCATGATAATTTGCAAGATGAACAGTGGATAAAGGACAACGTGGAAACTATAGCAGAAAGTTTAACCAAAAGCGTTTGTGAGTATTTTGGTTTAAGTTATATAGAATGAAAATTATAGTAGAACTTTTTTGGGGTTATCATGTGTTACTGTTAATTTTATTAATAGGAATAAAATTAACTATAGATACCAAGTTTTTTCAGTTTAGATATTTTTTAAAATGGATTAAAGAGTCGTTTAATAAAAGTGATGATAAAGACAGCATAAGCGGATTTAAAGCTTTATCGACGGCGCTTGCTGGTTCAATTGGAACAGGGAATATAATAGGGGTAAGTCTTGCGATAAGTATAGGTGGAGCAGGTTCAATATTTTGGATGTGGGTAGCATCAATATTTGGAATGATGACAGTTTTTGCTGAAGTGTCATTAAGCAAGAAATTTCAAACAGATAACGTAAAGGTAGGTGCCTTTACATACATAAGCAAAGTGTGTAAAGGTAAAACCCTTGTCACTGTGTATGCTGTTGGCTGTGTGTGTTCATCACTTGCAATGGGAAATATGGCACAGTCCAACAGTTTTACAAATTCTATGGCTAAGTTCAATGTTCCTAGCATGTTTTCAGCAATTTTTCTTGCAATTATTTTCTTTATACTTACAAAAAAAGGCATACAAAGTATCTCGAAATTAACAGGTATATTAGTGCCATTTATGACAATTTTCTTTATGACAGTATCACTTGTTTTGATAGTCAAATGCAGAGAAAATATTCAACCAGTTTTAGAAGAAATAGCGTCAAGTGCTTTTACTTTACAGTCGTGTACAGGTGGAGGACTTTACATAGCTATGAAAACAGGAATTTCACGTTCTGTTTTTACTAATGAAGCTGGACTAGGACTTTCTTCGATTGTGTACTCAAACGTTAAGGGCAAAAGTCCTAAAGAACTTGGCTATCTAGGAATTTTTCAAGTTTTTATGGACACCATTGTAATGTGTACGGTAACAGGATTTTGTATTTTATGTGCAACTCAAAATAGAACAGGTGAGTATTTAGTTTACGAAGCTTTTACTAATCAGTTTGGCAATTTTGGAGCAATAACGGTTAACTTATCAACAGCGTTATTTGCGTTTGCAACAATGACAGCTACTTGTTATTACGGCAAAACTGGACTTGCTTTTTTAACTAAAAATAAATTTACTTATCTTTTTCCGTACATGTTTTCTCTGGCAGCTTTCATCGGTGCTTTGACTCCAATTTCTTTAGTTTTTGATATTTGCGACGTCTTTAACGGACTATTAGCTATTCCAAATTTGATAGCTTTGTCCTGTTTTTGTAAAGAAATCATCAAAATAACTAAAGAATGAAAAATATTTTAATAAAATTTTGAAAAAATCAAATAAATATATAGCTTTTTTCAATAATATATGTTAAAATATATACATAAATAAATATTGAATATATTCTTATAATATAAAGGAGGCAAATTTATGAAATTAATTTTAGCTATTGTTAGCAACGATGACAGCAGTTCTGTTTCTTCAGCTCTTACAAAAGGTGGTTTTCAAGTAACTAAATTAGCAACAACTGGTGGTTTCTTGATGGCAGGTAATACAACTTTTATTTCTGGTGTAGATGATGAAAAAGTTGATGAAATTATTTCTATAATATCTAAACAGTCAAGCAGAAGAACTCAAATTATTCCTTCAGCTTCTACAATGGATATTGGTATGTACTCTTCATTCCCTGTTGAAGTAACTGTTGGTGGTTCAACTATTTTCGTACTAAACGTAGACCGTTTCGAAAAAGTATAATGTATTTCGACAATTTCATTTCAAATGATAATGTAAAAGCTGCCTTAATGGCAGCTTTTACTAAAGATAGACTTCCTCAAGCTATTATTTTAGAGGGGGGAAATGGTGTTGGCAAAAAAACTTTGGCGAAACTCATTGCACAAATAGCCGTTTGTACAAGCGAAAATAAACCCTGTGGTTATTGTAATTCTTGCATTATGGCAAGCGGTGGTTATCATCCTGACATTAAGATAGAAGAAGGCTCAGGAGTATCTGAAAGCATTTCGGTTGAAACCATTAGAAATATAACACAAGATGTTTACAAAAAGGCTGAGTTTAGCGACTACAACATTTACTTGTTGTTTGTGAAAAATCAATTGTCTTCGTCAAGCCAAAATAAGCTTTTAAAAATAATAGAAGAACCTCCTAGTAACGCCTTGTTTATTATAACTGTAAACTCTGCCCAAAGTTTGTTGCCTACTATTATTTCAAGGGCGACTATTTTCACACTTCAAAATCCACCAGTCGAAGAGGCTGCTATTTTTTTTATGAAAGAAAAAAACTGTAGCTATGAAGAGGCTATTCAAATAGCAGAAAATTATAACGGAAATATAGGAAAAATGTTAGCGGGCGATGTGGAGTCGGCTCAAATTGCAATTTCTATTGCAGAAATATTCGATAAAAGTGATTACGATGCACTTCTTGCCACAACATATCCACTTATATCTAACAAAAAATTGTTTATCTCAGTGCTTACTGATTTAAGGCTAATTTTACGTGATGCATATAATTATGATATGGGGACAGGTGATTGTATTGGTGTTTCTAAAGAACAGTCTAAAAGAATTGGAATGGCATATAGGAAGAAAATATTATTGGAATTTCCGGAAATTTGTACGAAATATTTGGATTTAGCGCAAAAAAACATTAATATGAGTTTGCTTGTTACAGACTTTTGTGCTAAACTAAGATACAAGGCTTTAAAGTAAGCTTAATTAGGAAAAGAAAGGGATACAATATGACCGAAGTTGTAGGTGTAAAATTTGAAAGCACTGGTAAAGTATATTACTTTGCGCCAGAAGGTATCAAATTAGATAAAGGGGAAATGGTTATTGTCGAAACTTCACGTGGTTTAGAATGTGGTGAAGTTGCAATGCAAAATCAAGAAGTAGATGATAATACAATAGTTTCACCACTTAAAAAAATTATTAGAGTAGCAACAAAAAATGATTTAGCAAAAGTTGAAGAAAATAAAATTAAAGAGAAAAAAGCTTTTACTATTTGTGAAAATAAAATTTTATATCATAAGCTTGATATGAAGTTAGTTGATGTTGAATATACTTTTGATGGAGGTAAAATTTTATTTTATTTTACTTCTGATGACAGAGTTGACTTCAGAGAATTAGTTAAGGATTTAGCAAGCCAATTTAGAACAAGAATTGAACTTAGACAAATTGGTGTGCGTGACGAAGCTAAGCTTTTAGGAGGTTTAGGTATTTGCGGACGTCCATTTTGTTGTTCAACTTTCTTAAACGGTTTTCAACCAGTTTCAATTAAAATGGCAAAAGAACAAGGTTTATCACTAAATCCAGTTAAAATTTCAGGAACTTGTGGTAGACTTATGTGCTGTTTAAAATACGAGCAAGAAGCTTACCTTGATTTGCTAAAAACTACTCCCAAAATTGGTGCAGTTGTTATGACAAACGATGGCAAAGGTGTAGTTATTGACCAAAACTTAATAACTGGTAAACTCACAGTTAAACTTGACAGTGCACCTGATGCAGTTCCTGTAATTTGTAAAGTTTCAGAAATTAAACTTTTAAAAGACGGACAAATTCGTGTTAATAAACGTGAGAGTGATGCTTTAAAAGGTTTAGAGAAATAAAAGCACAATATATTTATAATAATTTAATACTTGTTCCTACATTTAATCTTGATTTATGAGAAATTTGTGGTATACTAATCTTATAAATAAAAAATGGAGGTATTCATTATGGCTTATATTATTACTGATGATTGTATCGCATGTGGTGCATGTGCAGCTGAATGTCCTTGTGGCGCTATCGCTGAAGGTGACGGCAAATATGTAATCGATGCTGATGCATGTGTTGATTGTGGCGCATGTGCTGGCGTATGTCCAGTTGAAGCAGCTACTGCAGGCTAATTTATTAGCGAAATTGTTAATTTGTAGGGGTGTAATTTCACCCCTACATTTTATTTTTATAAAATATAGGATAAGAATAACATATATGAAATGGGAACCATTGGGTAAAAATTTAAAAGTTTTAGTGTCTAAAGAACACACTTTTAATACTGATACATTAATTTTAGCATATTTTTCAAAACCGTCTAAAAATGATATTTGTGCAGATTTTGGCACAGGCTGTGGAACTATTGCACTTTTGTGGAAATATAGAGTTAACCCTAAACAAATTTACGCAGTAGAACTACAAAAAGATGCTTATAATCAGGCGAAAATTTCTATTAAAGAAAATAATTTTGAAAGCTTACATTTAATAAATAATAATATAAATAATTACAAAGATATTTTTAAACACGGCAGTTTATCGCATATTGCTTGTAATCCACCTTATAAAGCTGTAAAATCAGGCATAAAAAACAATATAGATAACATGCGAATTGCAAGGCACGAAGATGAGCTTAGTTTGTGTGAGCTTGCAAAAGCAGTTGCTTACTCTTTAAAATTTGGTGGCAAGTTTTACATATGCCAACGCCCAGAACGTTTGACAGACGTAATGACAATTTTCAGAGAAAAGGGAATAGAGCCTAAAAAACTACAGTTAGTACAACAAAGCACTTTGAAAGCCCCATCACTTTTTTTACTAGAGTGTGTTAGAGGTGGAAAGTCTGGCTTAAGTATTATGCCTAATTTAATTATAGAAGAAAACGGAAAATACACAGATAAAATGACAGAAATATACGGCGATTATATGGAGGGAAGAGATGACTGAAAAAAATAAAATAAAAAAAGGTGCCTTATACATTGTAGGTACACCTATTGGAAATTTGTCTGATTTTTCCCCAAGGGCTGTTAATACGCTTACTGAAGTTGATTTTATTGCGGCTGAAGACACAAGAGTGACAGTGAAAATTTTAAATCACTTTGAAATAAAAAAGCCACTTATAAGTTATTTTGAGCATAACAAAATACAAAAAGGTGATTACATATGTCAAAGAATATTAGACGGTGAAAGTTGCGCTTTGGTGTCAGATGCAGGAATGCCAGCAATTTCTGACCCTGGTGAACTTTTAGTTTCGCAGTGTGCTGAAAAAGGTATAGAAGTTTTCGTAGTTCCTGGTCCAACAGCTGTAATTTCTGCCTTAGCGCTTTCAGCTTTGCCAACTGGAAGATTTACATTTGAAGGTTTTTTAACAACTAATAAGAGAAATAGAAAATTTCATTTAAATGAAATTAAAGACGAAAAAAGAACCATGGTTTTTTATGAAGCCCCGCATAAAATGCTTAACACTTTAAAAGATTTTTACGAAGTTTTAGGTGATAGGAAAATTTCTATAGTAAAAGAAATTACTAAACTTCATGAAAATGTTATGCGAACAAGTTTAGAAAAAGCAGTTGAGTATTACACTCAAAATACTGCTAAAGGCGAATTTGTTTTAGTTATAGACGGAGCAAATATTGCTCAAGAGGAACAAATCTCTTTAGAACAGGCAGTAAATATAGCTAAAGAATTAATTTTAAAAGGCAAATCATCAAGCGAGGCTGCTAAAGAAACAGCAGTTAAAACTGGATACAAAAAAGGCGATATATATAAACTTTTGATAAATAATTAAGAAACGACAAAATTTACATTTGATTTTAAAAAATAATGATGTTATAATATTAATATAATATTTCGATTATTGCGTATTTTTTTTGTTAAAGGTGGTAATATTTGTGAAATACATGCTTAGAGAAAATTTAATTGAAGAGTTAGATTTTTCAACAAGAGTAATAAATGCACTTCATAATGCTGATTTTTACCTGATCGGTGATTTGTTGTCTTGCACAGAAACAGATTTATCAAAGCTTGACAATTTAGGCAAAAAAAGCATTAATGAAATTGTGGATACAATAAACAAGTTAAAATCAGATGAAGAATTTCTATATATTTCACAAGAAAATTACATGCCACAAAATATAAATAACACCACATTTATCTGGAAAGATGGTAAAGAATACTATGATATTCATGTGTGTGATATGAATTTAAGCGTGCGTGCATATAATAGTTTAATTAACGGAAAATTATTCTATTTTTCACAAATTTTCAATTTAACAAAAGAAGAATTAATTTCAATTCCATGTGTAGGAAGTGGAAGCGTAAATGAAATTGCAGAAATTATTTCAAATACAAAACCTATGATTTTACCACAAAATCTTAAAAGTGTACCAGAGTTTATATACGAAAAACTTATAAATAATCTTAAAACAAAAATTCAAATTGATATTAGCGATAATTACAATTTGTTACTTGATTTATGTTCGAATTTTTGTGAAACAGAACAATATCAAAAGTATGGATATAACGATAAATCTGTTTTGTCTAACTTTTTTATCTCACAAGATTACATATTGAATTTGTTGGAACAACATGTTTTAAATATTTTAAGTGAAGAAATTTATGGGCTTGATTTTAATACAATTTGCAAAAATATGCCAAGTTTTTTTTCTTCTAAAATTATCACTGGTCAAATTTTAGAAAATTTGATAAACCAAAATAATATATATATACTTGATGACAAGCTTTACTGTATAGATTATGCTTCATTTATTGAAACTGCGCATTTGTATTTAAATGAAAAAGAAAGCACAGTTTTAAAAGGTAGAATAAACGGTAAAACTTTAAGCCTAATTGGTCAAGAATTAAATATAACACGTGAAAGAACAAGACAAATAGAGCTTAAATCTATTCATAAAATCAAAGAATGTGGGGTTAAATTTAAAGAGGATATTTATAAATATCTTTATGAAAATTATTATTTAACTAAAGAAAATTTTTTGATAGCATTTGATAATGATGTAGAAAGTTACAATTATCTTGAGATATTTTACAAAAATCACGGTATAAAACCTATGGATGACGTTTTATATGATGAAAAAATCCCAGCAATTTTAAGGAAAAAGATAGAAAAAGCAGTTTATAAAAACTATATACTAATTGACAATGAATATGTAAAACTTAGCAAAAGTGCTTTAAGCATTTATATTTTGAAAAAAATATCACCCAAAAGTGTAAGTTTTCAAGAATTCACTATTTTATATGAAAATCTTTTAAAAGAAATTCATATGCACGGAAAACATAACTTAGCATTAATGGATAGGGGTTATGAGAATAAACTTTCTGCAAGCGATATGGTGCTTTGGAAGTACGGTAAAAAGTTTAGGTATTATAATATAAAAATTTACAATTTTAAATACTTGCTTGAAGCACTATCTTTAAATCAATACGAAAATATAGAATTTTCTTGTTTGAAGTTTTTTAATTCACACCCAGAAATTATGGATGAATATGACATTCGTGATGAGTACGAGCTTCATAATTTGCTGAAAAAAATATGTAATAAAAATGACTTCCCAAACTTAGAATTCAAGCGTATGCCGAATATAGAGTTTGGTACTGTTGATAGAAATAAGCAAATAATGACCTTGTTATCGTCACTTAGTCCAATTTCGAACATGAATTTTGCAAAAGAGTATGAAAACGTATATGGAGTTAGGTCAAGTACTGTTATAGCAAACTATATGAAAAATTTTGACAAGTATTTTTATAATGGTATTTATCAAATAAATTTTCCTAAAATACCAATTGATGAACAAAAAATACTCAAAGCTCGCTTAACCAAAGATTATTATTTGTATAGTGAAATTGATGAAATTTATCAGGACTTATTCCAAAGTAATACAGAAAAAACGGTCAATCCGTACGTGTTAAAATCGTTAGGATTTAAAACATATTCAAGTTATGTTATAAACTCTAAATTCAGTGGAGCAGTTAAATATTTTAATTATATTTTAACTTCTTCAGATTTTGTTGACATAACTAGTTTATCTAAAGGTATAAAAAATACAATATCTTTTACAACAGAGCTTAGTCGGCTTAAATCTTTATATGAATTAATAGAAATCAGTCCTAATCATTACATAAATATAAATAAGTTAGGCGAAATGGGTGTTACTAAAGAACTACTTTATGATTACCATAAAGAAGTTCTTGATTTTGCAAAACAGTACAAATTTTTCACAGTCCATTTTTTGAAAAGCAATGGCTTCAAACATAAACTTCACAAATTAGGTTTTGATAATTGGTTTTACACTTCGATAATAATTCAAGATAAAAAAAATATTACATTTAAAAGATTACATGATAATAAAATCATTCATATAAGTGCAAAGCCTTTTACCTTGTCGGAATTTTTGGAGTATTACGTAAAAAACAATGCCAATACTTCTTACAAATTAAAAGAATTATCAAAAAAAATTGAAGGGAATTACGATATTAGAATTAGTACTTCTCAGTTAACAGAAATTGTTAAATCTAATTCGTTGCATTATGACCCAATAACTAAATCAATTTTTAAAAGCTATAAAAGCTATATTCAATATTTTAAGAAAAATAGTGAATAATTTTTAAGCTTTTCTCTTGAAATTTCACATTATATGGTATATAATGTGACTGTTAGACAAGTTTTAATTATATATTGAAGGAGTTTTAAAGAATGAAACTTAATAAAGTTACAGTAGACAATATCGAAGTTAAAGGTAAAAAAGTTTTAGTGCGTTGCGATTTTAATGTTCCACTAAAAGAAGGCGTTATCACAAATGATAACAGAATTATTGGAGCACTTCCAACAATCAAAAAATTAATCGAAGGTGGCGCTAAAGTTATCCTTTGTTCTCATTTAGGTAAACCTAAAAATGGCGCAGAAGAAAAATTCTCCCTTGCTCCAGTAGCAGTTAGACTTTCAGAGCTTTTAGGTAAAGACGTTGTTTTTGCAAACGACGACACAGTAGTAGGTGACAACGCTAAAGCTGCAGTTGCTGCAATGAACGATGGCGACGTAGTTCTACTACAAAATACAAGATTTAGAAAAGAAGAAACAAAAAATCTTGAACCATTTAGCACAGAGCTTGCTTCTTTATGCGAAGTTTTCGTAATGGATGCTTTTGGTAGTGCTCACAGAGCTCACTGCTCAACTGCTGGTGTTACAGAGCATATCACTAACACAGCTATCGGTTACTTAATGGAAAAAGAAATCGCTTTCCTTGGAAACGCTGTAGAAGACCCTGCTAGACCATTTGTAGCAATCTTAGGTGGTGCTAAAGTTGCTGATAAATTAAATGTTATCTCTAATCTATTAGAAAAATGTGATACACTTATCATCGGTGGTGGTATGGCTTATACATTTATCAAAGCTAAAGGTGGCAATATTGGTCAATCTCTAGTTGACCTTGAAAAATTAGATTATTGTAAAGAAATGATTGCTAAAGCTGAATCTTTAGGCAAAACAATTCTTCTTCCAGTAGATACAATTACAGCTTCAGGTTTTCCAAATCCAATAGATGCTGAAATTGAAACAAAACTTTTCAAAGCCGGTACAATGACAGACGACCAAATGGGTTTAGATATCGGTCCTGAAACACAAGAACTTTACGCTAATGCAGTTAAAACAGCTAAAACAGTTGTTTGGAATGGCCCTATGGGTGTGTTCGAAAACCCAATTTTAGCAAAAGGTACAATAGCTGTAGCTGCAGCGCTTGCTGAAACTGAAGCAACAACAGTTATAGGTGGTGGCGACTCTGCTGCTGCTGTTATCAACCTAGGTTTTGCTGATAAAATGAGCCATATATCAACAGGTGGTGGCGCTTCTTTAGAATATCTAGAAGGCAAAGTTTTACCAGGTATCGCAGTTATCGCTGATAAAAAATAATTTTGTAGGGCGGGGGCTTGCTCCCGCCGTATTGATTTAAAATAAATTTACAGTTATATACGAAAGGGATTTATACTATGAATAAAACACTAAGAAAAGCAGTTATCGCTGGTAACTGGAAAATGAACAAAACTCCAGCTGAGGCTGTTACACTTTTAAATGAAATCGCTCCATTAGTTAAAGATGCTGATTGTGACGTTGTAGCTTGCGTTCCTTACGTTGACCTACACGTAGCTTTAGAAGCAACAAAAGGCACAAACATCAAAATTGGTGCTGAAAACTGCCATTGGGAAAAATCAGGTGCATATACAGGTGAAATTTCTGCTGATATGCTTGCTGCTATGGGCGTTCCTTATGTTATCACAGGTCACAGCGAAAGAAGAACTCTTTTTGGTGATACTGATGTTACAGTTGCAAAAAGAACAAGAGCTGGTCTTGACGCTGGTTTAACAGTTATTCTTTGTGTTGGTGAATACCTAGAGCAAAGAGAACAAGGCATTACTACAGAGCTTTGCGCGGTTCAAACAAAAATCGCTTTACAAGGCGTAACAAAAGAAGAATTAGCTAAAATCATCATTGCTTACGAGCCAGTATGGGCTATTGGTACAGGTAAAACTGCTACTGCTGAGCAAGCAGAAGAAGTTTGTGCTGATATTAGAAAAGTTTTAGCTGATTTATATGATGCAGAAACTGCTGAAACAGTTACAATTCAATACGGTGGTTCTATGAATGCAGCTAATGCAGACGAGCTACTAGGCAAAGTTAACGTTGACGGTGGTTTAATCGGCGGTGCTTCTCTAAAAGCAGCTGACTTTGCTGCAATTATCACAGCAGCTTCAAAATAATTACTATATAATTTTTGTAGGGTACGCATTGCATGAGTACCGCACATATATATATCTTATCTGCGGAACGCATAAAATGCGTTCCCTACAATTTTATATTACACATAATCCGTAGGGGCGACTAGTAGTCGCCCATATTTAAAATATTGAGTTCCCAACTGATGAAAGGAAACAAATATGAAAAAACCTTTAGTTTTAATGATATTAGACGGTTTTGGTAATTCTACTGAAACTTTAGCAGGAAGTAACGCTATAGCTTCTGCTAACACTCCTAATTTAGACGAAATCTTCGAAAATTCTGTTGTTACAGAAATTGGTGCTTCTGGCATGGACGTAGGTCTTCCAGACGGTCAAATGGGTAATAGCGAAGTTGGTCATACAAATATTGGTGCTGGTAGAATTGTATACCAAGAACTTACAAGAATTTCAAAAGCAATTGTTGACGGCGACTTTTTTGATAATCAAGCTTTTATAGATGCAGTTAACAATGCTAAGAAAAATGGTAGCGCTTTACACCTTATGGGTCTTCTTTCTAACGGTGGTGTTCATAGCCACAATACACATTTATATGGTCTTTTAGAACTTTGCAAAAAAATGGGTCTTGAAGAAGTTTATGTTCATGCTTTTCTAGACGGCCGTGACGTTCCACCTTCAAGTGCTAAAGACTTTGTCGAAGCTCTTTATAATAAATGCAAAGAAATCGGTGTTGGTAAAATTGCTACTGTTATGGGCAGATATTACGCTATGGATAGAGATAATCGCTGGGATAGAGTTGAAAAAGCTTATTCTGCTATGGTTTATGGACAAGGCGAACAAGCAAACTGCCCTGTAGAAGCAGTTGCTAACTCATATGCAAATGGTGTTGTAGATGAATTTGTTCTTCCTACAGTTATCAAAGGTTCAAAACCTATCGCTGACGGCGATTCTATGATATTTTTTAACTTCCGTCCTGACAGAGCTAGAGAAATCACAAGATGTTTTGTTGACGATGCTTTCGACGGTTTCGATAGAGTTGGTGGTAAAAAGGACTTATTCTATGTTTGCTTTACTCAATATGATGCAACAATGCCAAATGTACAAGTAGCTTTTAAACCTCAATCACTTGCTAATACGTTTGGTGAATATATTTCAGAAAAAGGTTTAACACAACTTAGAATTGCAGAAACAGAAAAATATGCTCACGTAACATTTTTCTTTAATGGTGGAGTTGAAAAACAGTATGTTGGCGAAGACAGAGCTTTGGTTAAATCTCCAAATGTTGCTACTTACGACCTACAACCTGAAATGAGTGCTAATGAAGTTACAGATAAAATGGTTGAAGCTGTTAAATCTGGTAAATTTGATGTTATAATTTTAAACTACGCTAACTGTGACATGGTGGGGCATACAGGTGTATTTAGTGCGGCTACTGCTGCTGTTGAAGCTGTAGATACATGCGTTGGTAAAGTGGCTGAGGCTGTTGAAGAAATGGGCGGTGTTATTTTATTAACTGCTGACCATGGTAATGCTGACAAAATGATTGAAGCTGACGGTTCACCGTTTACTGCTCACACAACTAACCCAGTTCCATTTGTTGTAATTGGTAAAGAGTGTGAAGTAAGACAAGGTGGAAATTTAGCTGATATCGCTCCAACTATGTTAAAACTTTTAGGCTTAGAACAACCAAAAGAAATGACTGGTGTAAGTATAATTTTATAAGTTAATATTAAAATTAATTCCTTAATGTTAATTATTAAGGAATTTTTTGTAAATAATTTTGTCTAAAGTTGACATATTGTGCTAAAATTGGTATAATTATATAGATATTTTATATTTGAAAAGGATGAAATTATGGGTAGTAAGAAAAATGATAGATACACGCAGGCTGATTACAAAGCTTCAAAATTGTTTTTGATACCAAGTTTTTTTGCGTTGATATTATCAGCTGTTATGATTATTTTATTTAAAGCGAGTAGCTTAATTCCAGGTAATTTGATTTTAGTTATTTCGTTTGTTATAATTATACTTCTAGGATTAACATTGACTTTAGCTTTGATAAAGAATAGAAAAACAAATATAATAAGTATTGTATTGGGGATTATTTTGTCTATATTTTCAGCTATTGGTATTTTTGGCATACACACAACAACATCAACAATCAATTCAATAGCAAATGCAACTTATCAAATTGATAATATGGTAGTTGTCGTTGATACTAACGATACATCAGAAAATATTTACGACGCAATAGATTATATTTTTGGCTATCAATCATCAGTCGATACCGATAACACTCAAATTATGATAGATGAAATTGAAAATTTGTTAGGTCAATCAATTACTTTGGTTGAATACGATTCTGTTCTTACATTAGGGCAAGCTCTTTTAGACAGCGAAGTGCATGCTATTATTTATAACGAAGCTTTTGATGTAATTATGAGTGAAAATATTGAGGATTTCTCAGATAGTGTTAGAATTTTATATGAACACGGTATTAGTGTAGAAATTGAAACAGAAATTATACAGGAAGACAGCGATGAAAATGATGATGAAATTGTATCAGAAGTAAATAGTTTTAATATGTATATTAGTGGTATTGATACATATGGTTCTATTAGCAAGACAAGTCGTAGTGATGTTAATATAATAGTAACAGTAAATGTAGATACAAAAGAAATTCTGCTAACTACAACTCCTAGGGATACTTATTTAACTTTATCAGGTGTTTCGGGTGAAAAAAGCGACAAATTAACACATGCTGGAATTTACGGAATTGAAACTTCTGTATCTACTTTAGAAGATTTTTATGATATTGAAATTGATTATTACACAAGAGTTAATTTTAGTTCTGTTATAGAAATAGTTGACAGTTTAGGTGGAATTTCAGTTTATTCTGACTACTCCTTTAGTACCGATAATTATAGTTTTTATTCAGGTTGGAACACTATGACTGGCGCTCAAGCTTTAGAGTTTGCTAGGGAAAGATATAGCTTTTCTGATGGAGATTTCCAAAGAGGTAGAAATCAACAAGCAGTTATAGAAGGTATGATAAGCAAAGCTTTAGAACCTTCAGTTTTAGTTCAACTTACAGATATTATCGCTAGTGTAAGCGACTGTGTAGAAACAAGTATGTCTACAAGCGAAATTGCTGAACTTATTAGTACGCAAATAAAAGATGGTTCTAGTTGGACTATAGAAACTCAAGAATTAACAGGAACAACTGGTTCTAGTTATTGCTATTCTTTAGGTGCAAACTCTTCTGTTGTTTATGCCGATGATGATTCTATAGCAGAAATTACCAACCAAATCAACGAAGTTCTAACTAATACAGTAGATTAATAATATATAATTTTCAACCATTACAACTTGTTTGTAATGGTTGTTTTATGATGACAAAATTAGAAAAATGAAAGAATGGTAATATGCAATCTACAAATGATTTAACTAAGGGAAATGTTAGAAGTACATTAATTAAATATGCAATTCCTATGATACTTACAAGTGTTATGCAATCACTTTACGGCATGGTTGATATGATAATTGTTGGACAGTTTGTAGGTGGAGATGCAGTTTCAGCAATAAATAATGGTTCGCTAATAATGACTTTTTTGTCAGCTATCGCAATAGGTTTTACCGTAGGTGGAAATATTGTAATTGGTCAAAACTTTGGAGCTAAAAATGGGGAAGAGGCTAAGAAAGCTTCGGGAACTTTATTCGCTCTTACAATGCTAGCTGGTATCATTTGTTCGATAGTGTTTTATATTTTTTCCAGGAATTTACTTGTTATGTTAGGTGCTCCCTCGCTAGAAGATGCAACTACATATCTTAAAATTTGCTCCTTTGGTATCCCGTTTATTTTCTCATATAATGCGTTAAATGCAACTTTAAGGGCTGTAGGTAATTCTAAGAAGCCTTTCCATTTTATAGCTAGTGCTATGGTTTTAAATATAATTTTAGATATTATTTTTGTAGCAGTTTTAGATTTAGCAGTTTTCGGTGTAGCACTTGCGACTATGATTTCACAATTTTTCTCATTCATATTAGCGTTTATTTATGTTTATAAAAACAGAGAAACTACAGGACTTACTAAAAAGTATTTTAAACTTGATAAAAATTATATAAAGCTAATTACAAAATATGGTTTTCCACTTGCACTGCAATCAACAGTAGGAAGTATTTCTTGGCTAGTTGTTGCGTATTTGCTTAATAAATATGGCACAGATGTTTCTGCCGGAAATGGAATTTCCAATAAAATCAAAGAGTTCTGTCAGCTTTTCATTACGTCAATTTCAAGTGCAACAGCCACAATGGCAGCTCAAAATATAGGAGCGAAACAGTTTGACCGTGCAAAACAAGCAATGAAAGAATGTATGAAAATCACGCTATCGCTGGCGTTATTGTTTATTATTATTTGTGAAATTTTTGCACCAATGCTTGTAAGTATATTTATTAATGATAGTGTAGTGGCAAACTATGCTGTAGCAAATCTAAGAATAGAAATAATAGCACAACTGTTTTATGCAGGATTTTATTCGTTCAACGTTCTTGCAAATGGCTCGGGACATACATTGTTTGTTATGGTAAATTCTTTCCTGAATTGTATAGTTGTACGTTTGATTTTGGCTATAATTTTGGAAAGCACAATTGGTTTAACTGGTATTTATTTAGCATGTTTAATAGCGCCGTCAGTTTCAGTTCCAGTTGGTTATATGTTCTACAAGTCAAATAAATGGAAACATTCGCTTAAATAAAAAAATGCCCACAAGCATGAACTTGTGGGCATTTTAATTTTATTTTGCAAGTTTATCCAATAGATTGTACAAAGTGTCAATTTCTTCATTTGAAAAATTTTCAAATATAATTTTTGCGTGCTTTTTAACACCTTCATCTAGTTTTTGTGCAACATTAGCGCCAGTTTCAGTTAAAGTAATGATTTTCTCATTGTTATGAGTTCCATTTTCTTTAACTATAAGTTCTTTTGTTTCTAATTTCTTAATAGTTTCCGAAACGGCTTGAGAACTTATATTCATAATATTAGCGATGGCACGTTGATTTAAGCTACCGTTTTCCATTAAAGTTACAAGCATATTACAGCCAGATGGAGGAAGTTTATATTTTTGTTGTAGTGGTAATTCTTCATTATTTTGTTGGCTTAAATTGTGTCTAGTTGCTCTTATTTGTTCGCTAACTCCAAAAAATTTAATTAGAACTAAATGTTTTTCCAAATAAAATTCCTCCTTTAAAATTAATCAAGTTTAGACATACCAGTGTATAGGCTATAGTATTTACCTTCTAAGGCTAGTAATTCTTCGTGGCTACCTTGTTCAATAATTTCACCATATTCCAACACAATAATAACGTCAGAGTTTCTAACAGTAGAAAGTCTATGAGCGATAACAAATGTTGTTCTAGAGTCCATAAGTCTATCAAGTGCTTGTTCAATATGTTTTTCAGTTCTTGTATCAACAGAACTAGTAGCTTCGTCCAAAACAAGTATAGGAGCCTTTGAAATAGCAGCTCTAGCAATATTTAAAAGCTGTCTTTGACCTTGGCTTAAGTTACTACCGTCGCCAGTTAAAACAGTGTCATAACCGTTTTCAAGTCTAATAATAAAGTTATGAGCATTTGCTGTTTTAGCAGCAACTATAATATCTTCATCACTAGCATCAAGTCTACCATAGCGAATATTCTCTTTAACAGTACCAGTAAACAAGTGAGTATCTTGTAAAACCATAGCAATATTTTGTCTTAAATATTCACGTTTATAATCTTTAATGTCAACACCGTCAATTGTAATTGAGCCACTGTTAATGTCATAAAAACGATTTAAAAGGTTAGTAATTGTAGTTTTACCAGCACCAGTTGAACCAACAAAGGCAATTTTTTGAGAAGTATTAGCTTGTAAAGAAATTCCTTTTAAAACTGGAACATTTGGTAAATAGCCAAATTCTACTTTTTTAAGTTCAATTTCACCTTTGATATGTTTTGGAGCAACAGCATCCAATGAATCTTTAGGTTCAGGCTCTTCATCCATAACTTCGAAAACACGTTCAGCACCTGCTAAAGCAGAGAAAATAGTGTTAACTTGCATGAAAATAGCGCTTATAGGGCCACTAAAACTTTTTGAATAGTTTAAGAAAATAGCAAAACCACCAACGTCAAAACCTTGGAATAAGCATAGAAGTCCACCAACACAAGCAGTAATACCGTAGCTAAGTTGAGTCAAACCACCCATGATAGGTCCCATAGTACCACTTAAAAATTGAGCAAAGAAAGATTTTTCACGGTAAGCACCGTTTAATTCTTTAAACTCATCAATTGTCATATCTTCATAATTGAAAACTTTAACAACTTTTTGACCAGTAATTCTTTCTTCAATAAATCCGTTAAGTTCACCAATTGCCTCTTGTTGCTCTTTATAGTAAACTCTTGTTTTTTTAGAAATTGTTTTTGTAACATAAGTGAAAACAGGTGTAATGATTAATGTAACAATAGTTAAAATCCAGTTTGTGTAAATCATTATACAAAGTGTTGTTACTAATGTAATAGAACTTGAAATAAGCTGAACGCAAGTTGAGGAAAGCATAGTGCTAATAGCATCAACATCGTTTGTAAATCTACTCATAATATCGCCATTATTGTTTGAGTCAAAATATTTTAGTGGCAATTTTTGTAGGGATACATATAAATCTTCTCTTAATTTCTTAAGTGCATTTTGAGCAACATTAAGCATAAAGCGAGATTGCAAATAGGAACAAACTACAGAAATAGAATAAATTATTGCCATAAGTGACAAGTATTTTACAAGAATAGGTGCACCTTCATTATTAGTAATAGCGTTAATAACAGGACGCATTATATAACTTGCTGTAATAGAAGTTATACTGCCTATAATTACGAAAATGAAAGCTAAAATAATTTGAGTTTTTTGAGCTTTTAAATAATCCCAAAGTCTTAACAAAGTCTTTTTAGTATCTTTAACAGCAGCTCTTTCTTGACCCATTCCTCTTCCAGGAGGACCACCACCAGGGCCTGGCATACTAACTTTGGATTGCACGTTTTGTCCTTGACCAGATTGTTCTTTCCTAGCATATTTACCTGCTGGAGGTTTACCGTGTGGAGGCATACCCTCTGGAGGCTTACCGTGTGGAGGCATGCCTTTTGGTGGTTTACCTTCTGGAGGTCTGCCGTGTGGAGGCATATGTTCTAAATCTTCTTTTGTTGGTCGTTTATTATCAGACATTGTCACTACCTCCTGACTCCATTTGTGAATTGTAAATTTCGTTATAAATTTCAGAACTTTCCATAAGTTCATCATGTGTTCCCATATTAGTAATATGACCGTCGTTCATTACAATAATTTTATCAGCATTTATTACCGAGCTAATTCTTTGTGCGATAATAATTTTTGTTACATCACCAAGGTCGCTATACAAATGACTTCTAATTCTTGATTCAGTCGCTGTGTCAACTGCACTAGTCGAGTCGTCCAAAATAAGAACTTTTGTTTTCTTAATCAATGCACGAGCAATACAAAGTCTTTGCTTTTGACCACCTGAGAAGTTAAGACCACCTTGGTCAATAAATGTTTCATAGCCGTCTTCAGTAGCCTCAATAAAGTCACTAGCAGCAGCCCAATCAGCAACATTTGTTATGTCTTCGTCGGTTGCATTTTGGTCGCCCCACATAAGGTTTTCTTTAATTGTACCAGTGAAAAGTAAGTTGTTTTGTAGTACCATTGCAACACCGTCACGTAAGTTTTTAAGTGAGTAGTCTTTTACATTTGTTCCATCAACGTAAACGTTACCAGCATCTGCGTCATATAAACGTGGAATTAAATGCACAAAACTTGTTTTACCACAACCAGTAGAACCGATTATACCAACAGTTTCACCAGATTTAATATGAATATTAATGTTTGAAAGTACAAGTTCTTTGTTGTTTTTGTAATATTTAAAATTAACATTTTCAAAAACAACATCACCAGAATTAACTGTTTTATCAAGCTTTTTAGCGTTATCATCTGAAATATCAACTTCTTCATCTAATATCTCAGAAACACGTTTACCACTTACAATAGCTCTTGAAGCTTGCATAAATACATTGGCAAGCATACCAACTGAACCAAGTATTTGAGCTAAATATGTAATTAAAGCACTTATGCTACCAATAGCGATTTCGCCATTGTTAAATGCAGTAGCACCAAACCATAAAATAGCAATTGTACCAGCATTAACTAAAATTGTCATAGCAGGTGTTTGTAAAATTGTAATACGGAAAGCTTGTAAACCAGTAGTTTTTAAATCGTCATTAACATCATCAAATCTATCAGCTTCGTATTTCTCACGTGTTAAAGCTTTAACTATTCTAATGTTAGTTAAAATCTCTTGAACAGTTGTGTTAAGTGCGTCAACTTTAATTTGTAATAATGCGAATTTTTTATAGGCGAAATACAAAACTAAAGCAATTATTATTGCTAAAATTGGAACTATAACAACAAAAATAATAGCAAGTTTTGCGTTGATTGTAAAAGCCATAATCATAGCACCCACAAGAAGACCAGGTGCTCTAAATGCCATTCTTAGGGCGATTACAACTAGTTGTTGTAACTGAGTAATATCATTTGTTAATCTTGTAACAAGTGAACCAGTGCTAAATTTATCAATATTTTGGAAAGAGAAGCTCTGTATTTTCGTAAAAATGTCCTCTCTTAAATCATGTGCAAATTCAACAGATGCTTTTGTGGCAGCATATGCGGCACCAGTACCAGATAAAATCGCCATAACAAAAACACCAAACATTTTTAAAGCTAAAATGCCAAGTGTTGAAGCTTCTCCACTTGCAACACCAATATCAATAACGTCTGCTGCTAATGCTGGCATTAAAACGTCAGCGTAAACTTCAACAACCATTAAGAGTGGTGACAAAACAAAGAATATCCAGTAGGGTTTAATGTACTTAAAATATCGTTTCACTATATTTTCTCCTAAATAAAATTTCGGTTTCAATCAATTGACATGGTTTCAACCAATTGATACCATGATACAACAATATTTACAATAAGTCAATAGTTTTTTATTAATGTTCAAATAAAAAAATCAGCTGCAAAAAAACAGCTGATTTTAAATTTATAATACGTATTCAAAAGCAATTCTACTAGTTCCGTCTAATATTGTAATTTCGCCACAATATTTAAACCCGAATTTGTTCATTGCGTTTTGCATTGGAATATTATCAATATGAGTGTCGCATCTAACGGATTTAATACCAGCTTCTTTAGTGATTTCTGTGCCGTACTCCATCAATTTATAGGCAATGCCTTTTCTTTTGTGGTTAGGAGAAACAGCAAGCCTGTGAACTACACCGTAAACTTCACTGTCAACAAACCAAGAGCCAGAATCTAATTTTTTGTAAGTAATTTCGTCGCCCACATAAACAGCAGCTGTTGCAATAATTTCGCCATCTTCTACACATACAACACCTTGTTTTTTCTCTACATCAATTTTAGCAGTGTCAGCGTTAGGGGTTGCGCCTTGCCATTGGTCAAGGTTCATTTCAGCCATTGATTTTCTTGCACTTTCGTAAAGAGAAACCATAGCAGGTATATCTTCCATTGTTGATCTTCGTATAATCATTTTAAACTCCTTATAATACATTTAATTTTCTTTATACATATTTTAATATATTTCACAAAAAATATCAACTAAATTTTTCTATTGAAAAAAATTAAAATTAAAGGTATAATAATAAAGTACTATTTGTTAGGAGAATGAGAATGAAAATTGTAAAATTAGAAGCTGCCTTCAAAAATTATATTTGGGGTGGAACAAAATTAAGAGATATTTACGAGAAAAACTGTAATTTTAACAAAGTTGCTGAAAGTTGGGAACTTTCAACTCATAAAGATGGACAAAGTGTAATTGCACAAGGTGAATTTAAAGGAATAACTTTAAATGAGTATATTGAAATTCAAGGAAGGAAAATTTTAGGAAATAACGCACTAAAGTTTGAAAATTTTCCAGTTTTAATTAAGTTTATAGATGCAAAAAATCCACTGTCAGTTCAAGTTCACCCAAGTGATGAATATGCGCTTAAAGTGGAAAAGGAATATGGTAAAACTGAGATGTGGTATGTAATGGAGTGCGACAAAGGTTCATCACTATATTTTGGTGTGAATAAGGAAATAAGCAAAGAAGATTTTGCAAAAAAAATTAACGATAATACAGTAGAAGAAGTTTTGAATAAAGTTGAAGTAAATAAAGGCGATGTTTTCTTTATAGAAGCTGGCACAATCCACGCGATTGGTGCTGGAATTATGATTTGTGAAATTCAGCAAAACTCTAATACCACTTACCGTGTTTATGATTATGGAAGAGTTGGCGACGACGGAAACCCTAGAGAACTTCACGTTCAAAAAGCATTAGATGTATCTAATTTTTCACCGACAATAATTGAAAGTAACAACAAATCTACCGAAGAAATTCAAGGTGGACAAAAGATAGAATTAGCATCTTGTCAGTATTTTACAGCTGAAAAATATAACGTAGACTCTGAAATGAATTTATTTGCTGATTTAAATTCTTTTGTTTCAATTGTTATTTTAGAAGGTAGTGGTGAAATAATAGGCGATGAAAATTCAGTTAAATTTGTAGCTGGCGATAGTATTTTTGTGCCAGCAGATTTAGGTGTTTTTACTGTAAAAGGTGAATGCCAATTAATTAAAACAACTGTTTAAGCAAAAAAATAAGGAGAACAAATTTGTTCTCCTTATAAAAAATTACATTTTTTCAGGTGCTGGGTAAGTTATGCCAAAAGTTTCAACTGTAACTTTTTCCATAACCATGTCATTAACTGGTTTGTCAGCATAATTTCTTTTAACAGAAACAATGCTTTGTGCAACTTCCATACCTTCGATAACTTTGCCAAAAGCAGCATATTGACCGTCTAGGTGAGGTGCATCAGCTACCATAACAAAAAATTGACAACCTGCGCTATTAGGGCTCATAGATCTAGCCATAGAAAGAACACCTTCTGTGTGAACTAAATCGTTTTTAAAGCCATTGCCTGAAAATTCGCCTTTAATTTGGTAACCAGGACCACCCATGCCAGTTCCTGTAGGGTCACCACCTTGAATCATAAAACCAGGGATAACTCTATGGAAGATAGTACCGTCGTATTTTCCTCCCTCAATTAAAGAGATAAAATTGTTAACTGTGTTAGGTGCAATTTCAGGATAAAGCTCAGCTTTAATTGTACCCATGCTTGTTTCAAATGTAACTATTGGATTTGTCATAATCAAATTCCTTTCAATAACTTAAGTTTCTCTTATTGTAACATAAAATAAGTCAAATGTGTTAAAAAATTTTAAAAAATTCAGAAAAAGGTGTAATATGAAAATAATTTCATGGAATGTAAACGGACTTAGAGCATGTATTAAAAAAGGATTTTTCGACTTTTTAAAAGAAGAAAATCCTGATATTATCTGCTTGCAAGAAACTAAAATGCAAAAAGAACAAGCAGATTTTAAGGTTGAAGGCTATTATGAATATTGGTATTCAGCTGAAAAAAAAGGATATTCTGGTACAGCTGTTTTCTCTAAAATTGAGCCGATTTCTGTCAAATATGGAATAAATTTAGAAGAACATAGCCACGAGGGCAGAGTTATTACAGCTGAATATGAAGACTTTTATTTGGTTTGTGTATATACTCCAAATGCCAAAGCTGAACTTGCTAGAATTGATTATCGTATGACTTTTGAAGACGATTTAAGAGCATATCTTAATAAACTTAAAGAAACTAAACCTGTAGCACTTTGTGGCGATTTAAACGTTGCGCATAAACCAATCGACCTTAAAAACCCTAAAACTAATATAGGAAATCCGGGTTATTCATACGAAGAACGTGGAAAAATGACAGAGCTTTTAGAAAGTGGATTTGTAGATAGTTTCCGTCATTTTTATCCAGATTTAGAATTTGCATATTCTTGGTGGAGCTACCGTGCAAACGCAAGAGCTAACAACACAGGTTGGCGTATTGACTATTTTGTTGTTTCAGAGAATTTTGTAGGCAAACTTAAAGACAGTTTTATTTTGCCACAAATTTTAGGCAGTGACCATTGTCCAGTAGGTATAATTATTGATGAAAAATTATAATAAGCTCGACACAGCTGCAAAAGTTTTTCCAGCTGTGGCTAACGGAAACAACTCTTCTGTTTTTAGAATTGCTGTTATTTTAAAAGAAGAGGTTGACCCTAAATCTTTACAATTAGCGCTTAATTTGATTTATCAAAGATACAATTTTTTCTTTTTAAGGTTAAGACGAGGTGTTTTTTGGGATTATTTTGATACAAATTATTACCACTGCGAAGTACAAGAAGAAAACGATACCCCGTGTTCATCAATTCGTTCTTATGAAAATAATGGATTTGCAATAAAAGTGCTATACTATAAAAATAGAATTTCAGTTGAAGCGTTTCATTCAGTAACAGATGGAAGTGGAATTATTGAGTTTTTAAAATCTTTAGTTTACTATTATATTTCTATAAAATACGGTGCGATAGACCACCAAAACAAAGTATTGTTATTTGACGAAACTGAAAAAAACGATAACGATAGTTTTAATGAGTATTTTTCAAAATTGTCTAAAAGAAAGCTAGTTAAAATAAAATCAGCGAAAAGTTCATATCAAGTAAAAGGGAAAATCTATCCTAATGGTGGACATGCTGTAATCACTGGGATTGTTTCTGTTAATGATATTAAATCGTACTGTAAAAACCAAAATTGCACTATTACAGCGTTTCTAATAGCTACTTTAATAAATGCTATTTATGAAGAAAAGGTGAAAAAGCTTAAAAAACCTAAGTATATAAATATTGCTGTTCCAGTAAATTTAAGGAAAATCTTTATATCAAAAACATTGAAAAATTTCTTTTCAGTTGTAAAAATTGGTTATGAAATGTGCGAAGATACAAAATTTGATGATTTAATTAAGTCAGTTTCACTTCAATTGTCACAAAAAATTGTAGAATCTAATTTAAAAAGTATATCGTCGCAAAATATAAAATTCAGTAATAATATTTTTTCGAAACACACGCCTTTAATGCTTAAAAATTTAATCATACCTATAGGGTTTAATTATTTGGGTGAGCTTAAAAAAACTATGACATTGTCAAATGTTGGCAAGGTTGATTTCCCTGACGGCATAAAACCTTATGTAGAACACGCCGAAGTTTTAGCTTATCCAACTAAAAAAAGTCCTATCAGCTGTTCTGTTTGCTCCTGTGAAGATAAACTTAGTATAAATTTTATAAGGTCAATTAAAGATGTCAGTATTATAAGAAATTTTTTCAAGACACTTGCAAATAAGCTTGATACCGATGTTACAATATATTCAAATATGTGGGGTGATACTTATGAATAGATGCAATAATTGCAATGTTTTACTTTACGAAAGCGAGAAAAAATGTCCATTATGTAAAAGTAAAATATCAAGTATATCTCAAACAAATGTAGAATATCCCGAGTATAAAAATATCATACAAGAGAAATCACCACTTAAAAATTTACCACTATTTGTGTCTTCTACAATCATACTTATTTGTTTATATATCAATATTTTCACATATGACCCCGGTGAAATTTTTTGGGCTTTTATAGTTACAAGTTCTGTTTTATATATCTTTTTAAGCTATAAATTAGCTAGAACAAAAACAAAAAAATACGGTTCTAAAATTTTGTACGCCTATTTATTTTTGTCTGCATTTTTATTTATAATAGACTTGATTACAGGGTTTAATTTGTGGTCGCTTAATTACGTTTTACCTTTTCTAACAATTGCCGTAACTGTGTATTTGACAGCTTTAGCAATTCGTAATAAAAGAGGGTTCACTGAATATTTTGCGTATATTTTAGCCGTGCTTGCAATTGATGTAGTTTCTACAGTGTTTGATTTGCTAGCCTTTGGCAATGCTTCTTGGGGAGAATTCGCAACAGTAATAACTTGTTTAATTATCGCATTATTTTTGTATTTATTTGCTGATAAATCTTTAAAAGATGAAGTTAAAAAGAGATTTCATCGATAAGTAAAATTTTAGCAATCTTGTCAATTACATTAGGAATTTCATCGTTGTCAAGACCACTATAACTAAACGAGAATAGCAAATTATTGTCTTTAAACTCGATTACATCTAAAAGTAAAAATTCATCTTTAAAATCTTCGGTGAAGTCTAAATTCCTTGAAGTTTTACAAGATAATATTAAATGGAAACCAGACTGACTGCTTTTTACAATTAGTTTGTCACCGTAATTTTCTTTAATATATTTTGTTATGAGTTGATTTTTTTGCTTGTAGATGTTATTTATTTTTCTTAGGTGTTTTTCCATATTTCCATTTGAAATAATTCTAGCAAGGGTTAATTGTTCAGTTTTTGAACAACTATGAGTATATTTATTTTTTATTTGATAATATTTATTTAAAAGTTTTTTGGGTAAAACCATAAAACTAATTCTCATAGATGGCGAAAAAGTTTTAGAAAACGAACCTAAATATATTGTGTTGTCATAAATATCCAAGCCTTGCAAAGCCGAGATTGGTTTTGAATCGTAACGAATTATGCTTGCATAATCATCTTCAACAATTAAACAATTGTTTTCGTTAGCGTAATTTATAAGGTCTAAACGTTTATCAATAGGCATAAGACTTCCCATAGGGTATTGGTAAGAGGGGCTTACATATATTAGGCTGTTTTTTTTATTTTCTAAATCTTTTAGCTCAATTCCATTTTCGTAAACTGGTATTTTTTTAAAATCAACATTATAATCTTCGAAAATATATTGAGCTTTTTTATAACCTGGGTCTTCTAAAAAGGCAAACTTATAGTTTGTAATTTTTATAAGTAAAGAAAGTAAAGACTGAATTCCACTTGCTATAATAATTTGACTTTGAATTACGTTACAACCTCTGTGGGTTCTAATAAAATCTGCAATAGCTTCTCTTAATTCGTACTCACCTTGTTCATCACCTAAAGTGGTAAGGTCAAGGTTATCGTCTTGTAAAACTTTAGCATAATTTTTCTTCCAAATTTCGGTAGGCAAAGCGTTCTTGTCAATTGCATCATTAATATAAATCACATTATCTTGTTTATAATCAAAATAGGTGTCAGAAAAATACTTTTTAATGCTAGAAATTTTACAAATATAGTAGCCTTTGTAGGGGATATTTTCAATATACCCCTCTGTACAAAGTTGAAAATAAGCATCAATAATACTAGATTTACTAACTCCTAAAATTTCAGAAGCTTTACGAATAGATGGAAGTTTATCGCCATATTTATAAATCCCTGATAATATATTATCTTTTATTTTTTCATATATTTGAATTAAAATAACTTTGTTTCTGTTAATTTCAAACACAAATTCAATCTTTGTCATAACTGTACCCCTTAAAATTTTAAAAACTGTGCATTTACTACATTACAGTTTTATTATAATATATAGAAAAGAAAAAATCAATAGGGAGTATTAAAATGAAAAAAGAGAATAGTAACACAAAAAGAATTGTTTTAACAGGAGTATTCGCAGCGCTGGTTTTTGTATCAAATTACTTAAGTATACCAATTCCTGTAACAATCGGAAGCATTTCACGAATTCACTTAGGAAACGGACTTTGTATTTTGTCTGGTTTGTTCTTAGGCCCAGTCGCTGGTGGACTAGCAGCAGGAATTGGCTCTGGATTATATGATTTGTTAAGCCCAATTTATATAACATCAGCACCTTTTACTTTTGTTTTTAAATTTCTTTTAGCAGCAATTCCGGGTCTTATATTACACAAACTAAAGAAACCCGAAAGTGTAAATGTTAAAATTATCATAGGTGGTATTTTAGGACAAATAGTTTATATTGTTTTGTATTTATCAAAATCATTTATTGAAGGTTTATTACAAGGCAGTGCAGCAGGAGCTTTAGTTCCAACAATAATAACTAAACTTATTACATCTTCCACTAATGCCGTAATTGCAATAATAATTTCAGTAACTCTTTATAAAGTTATTAAAAAAGTATTAGACAAGAATAACATTAACACCTAAAATTAAGTCAACAAATTATAATTATAATTTGTTGACTTTTTTAAGCTAAATTGTTATAATTATAAAAAGAGAAATTATAATGAAGAATTAATTATTATAATATTTTGAAAGAAGAAAAAATATGGCTAATAGTGTTTTAATGGTTGTTCAAAGTATTGAACTTAACAAAGGTGGAATGACAACAGCAATGCTAACAAGAAGTAAAATGTTTTATAATTATGGTGTAGATGCCAATATAGTAACTTTTGACTATAATATTGACTATCAGTCAGTCATTGATACACTTGTAGGTGCTGGTAAAATGGACTCACGAACAAAAATTATAAATATGTATGACTTTCTTGATGATTTATCTTGTCATGAAGTGAAGGATCATGGTAGTATACAAATAAGTCGCCAACGAGAAATAGAGGAGAATTTAGGCACTTTAGTAAAAGTGAAGAATGATGCTACTTCGTATAGATATTTTGACATGATTACAGGTGAATATGTTTGCTATGTTCGTTTCGATACACTTGGAAATATTAAATTTGTTGATTATATGACAAATTATTTGAGAACTCAAAGAACTATATTTTATAATGGAAAGCAAAAGAAATCAGTTTTATATAATAGTGATGGAAATGTAATAGCTGAAACTTTATTCAATAAAAAAGAACTGCCTTTTCTAGCTATTAAACGTAATCCAGTAACACAAGCAATACAAAATAATTATTTGTTTTTTTCTGGTATGACATTTAAAAACAACATTGAAATAGCAAAATATTTTTTAAAAACATATATAGCAGATAAGCCAACAACAATAATTGTTGATGGGCCTGGTAGTTTTCCTAAAGTTTTAGATTTGAATTTGGAAAATGCAAAAATTTATTCAATTATTCATATAGATCATATGAAATTAAGCGAATCTGGCAAAAGGACTGGAAATGAGCAAGTTAAAAGTAGTGAAAAATTTATTTTTAATAATTGTGATAAAATTGAGGGCATAATATCTTTAACTGAAAAGCAAAAAGTTGATATGATTGAGCAGTTTAATCTTCCCAAAGTAGTCGTTATACCAAATTTTCAAACCACAAGCAATGAACTTTGTTATAAAATAAAAGAAGAAAATTTTGTTGTAAGTAATATTTCTACTTTAACAAAGCGTAAAGGTTTTGATAGACTATGCTTAGTAGCAAATGAGATAAAAAAACAAGAACCAAATATTAAATTTCATTTATACGGCCACGGCGAATATGAGGAAGAAATAAAAAAAATAGTAGCAAATTTGCATTTAGAGGATACTGTTTTTCTAAAAGGTTATACAAACAACATTAAAGAAAAGCTAGAGAACGAGATAAATCTATTAGTGTCAACTTCATATGCTGAAGGATTTGGACTTAGTATTACCGAAGCTATGGAACGTGGTGTGCCTGTAGTTTCGTTTGATATTAATTATGGTCCTTCTGATATTATAGTTGACGGTGAAACAGGTTACTTGATAGAGGACGATAATATTCAGGATATGGCTGACAAGATTATTCATCTTTACAACAACCCAGATGTTTTGAAAAAATTTGGTGAAAATTCTCGTAAAAGAATTTTAGATGAATTTAGTGTTGAAACAATTATGAAAAAATGGATGGAAATTCTTTAATAGAATTTAATCAATTATAAGTGAAAAATTATATTTTTCAGTAGTAGAATTTCACTATATAAGATATGAATTTTTTGGTTAATTTATATATACAAATGCTATGTTTTATATTTAATCTAACAGATTTACGCATTGTGTTTACGTATAATGGACAAAAACAAGTGTAAGTAATTGTGATTGTTTTCAATCGGTTGACAAAGTTAAGTTTTGTGTTATAATTTTAAGGAACTCTTAATTATATTTAGTATAGGTATAATTAGAGTTCCTTTTAGTTTTTATTATCAAAAGAAAGAAGATTTTAGTATGTTAAATACAAATAAATTATTAGATTTAAACCACACTAAGGCAAAGTCATTGCTTTCTAAAACCGAATATCCTTGGGAAGTTTTAGATGATGTGAGTGATTATATCTGTAAATTAGGCGAAACTTTACCTGAAACAGATTTTGAAAAAAAAGCCGATAATGTATGGATACATAAAACAGCAAAAATTGCACAAAGTGCTAGTATAACAGGCCCTTGTATTATAGATGCAAATACAGAAGTTAGACAGTGTGCGTTTATTCGTGGTAATGCTTTGGTAGGGGAAAACTGCGTTGTTGGTAATTCAACAGAGCTTAAAAATGTTATTTTGTTCGATAATGTTCAAGTGCCACACTATAATTATGTAGGTGACAGTATTTTAGGTTACCGTTCACATATGGGTGCTGGCTCAATTACATCAAATGTAAAGTCAGACAAAACACTTGTCACAATAAAAAATGGAAATGAAAAAATAGAAACAAAACGCAAAAAATTAGGTGCTATTCTTGGCGATAACGTAGAGGTTGGCTGTAACAGTGTTTTAAATCCAGGAACAGTTATAGGCAGATGTAGCAACGTTTATCCACTTTCAAGTGTACGTGGATTTGTGCCAGAAAATAGTATTGTTAAAACTGGTGGTATAATAGTAGAGAAAAATAATTAAAAGAAGGTATATTATGGAAAAATATTTTGGTACTGACGGCTTTCGTGGTGAAGCAAATGTTGTTTTAACCGCAGAACACGCTTATAAAGTAGGTCGTTTTTTAGGTTGGTATTACGCAGAAGCTAAACGTCAAAAAGGCGATGAAACTCCTGTTTGTATCGTTATAGGTAAAGATACTAGACGTTCAAGTTATATGTTCGAGTATACATTAGCAGCTGGCATTACAGCTTCTGGTGCTGATGCTCATTTGTTACACGTTACAACAACACCGTCTGTTGCTTATATATCAAGAACAGACTTTTTTGATTGTGGCATTATGATTTCAGCAAGTCATAATCCTTATTACGATAACGGCATTAAGTTAATCAATAACGCTGGCGAAAAAATGGAAGATGAAATAACTGAACTTGTAGAGGCTTATATTGACGGAAATTTAACAGCTTTCGGTAAAAAATGGGATGAAATTCCTTACGCTATTGGTGCTAATATAGGAAGAACAGTTGACTATGTAGCTGGTAGAAACAGATATATTGCGTACTTGATTTCAATCGGTTTATATTCTTTTAAGGGAATTAAAATCGGTCTAGACTGCGCAAATGGTAGCGCATGGAGCATTGCAAAATCGGTATTTGATGCATTAGGTGCTAAAACTTATGTTATGAATGTTTCACCTAATGGTGTAAATATAAACGAAAATGCTGGTTCAACACATATCGAATATTTACAAAAGTTTGTATTAGAAAACGGTCTTGATGTTGGTTTTGCTTATGACGGTGATGCTGACCGTTGTTTGTGTGTAGACGAAACAGGTGCTGTAATTGACGGCGACCATATTTTATATATTTGTGGTAAGTATTTAAAAGACAAAGGTAAACTTACTAACAACACTGTTGTTACAACTATAATGTCAAACTTTGGTCTTTACAAAGCTTTCGACGAAATAGGTGTCGACTATGCCAAAACAGCAGTAGGGGATAGATTTGTTTATGAGCATATGGCTGCAAATAATAATTGTCTAGGTGGCGAACAATCAGGTCATATAATTTTTTCTGAATATGCTTCAACAGGTGACGGTATTTTAACAAGCCTTAAAATGATGGAAGTTATGAAAGCTTCTAAAGTTCCTATGAGTAAACTTGCAGAGCCTTTTAAGGTTTTTCCACAAGTGTTAAAGAATATTTATGTTAAAGATAAAGCCGTAGCACAAGCCGACCCAGATGTTCAAAATGCTGTAAAAGAAGTTACTAAACTTCTTGGTACTTCTGGCAGAATTTTAGTTCGTGAATCTGGTACAGAACCTGTAGTTAGAGTTATGGTAGAGGCTGCAAGCAAAGAACTTTGTGAGCAATATGTAGACAAAGTAGTGAAAATTTTATATGACAATAATCATGTCTGTGAAAAGAGATAGGAGAATGTTATGTGCGGAATAGTAGGATTTACAGGTGGTAGACCAGCAGGACCAATTTTGCTTGATGGTTTAGCCAAACTTGAATATCGTGGTTATGATTCAGCTGGTATTGCTGTTAGAAACGAAAGCGAAAAAGTAGAAGTTGTGAAAGCACAAGGTAGGCTTCGTGTTCTAGCAGACAAAACTGACGGTGGTAATGCTTTAAAAGGTATGTGTGGTATTGGACATACTCGTTGGGCTACTCATGGTGAACCAATTGTTGAAAATGCTCACCCTCATGTAAGTCTTGACCGAAGTGTTACTGGTGTTCACAATGGCATTATTGAAAATTATAAAGAGTTAAAAGAAAAATTGCTTAAAAATAATTACACTTTTAGTTCTCAAACAGATACCGAAGTAGCAATTATGTTAATTGATTATTATTATAAAAAATATAATCAAGACCCAGTTGATGCTTTAGCAAGAACTATGATGAGAGTTCGTGGTTCATATGCACTTGCTGTTATGTTTGAATCTCACCCCGGTGAAATTTTTGTAGCACGTAAAGACAGCCCTATGATATTAGGTGCTGAAAATGGTGAGTCTTTCTTAGCGTCAGACGTTCCTGCAATTTTGCAATATACTAGAAATGTATATTACATTGATGACATGGAAATTGCTAAACTTAGCAAAGACGGTATTCAGTTTTATAATATCGACCGTGAAGAAATTGATAAAGAAATAGTGAAAATTGATTGGGATGTTTCAGCTGCTGAAAAAGACGGCTTCGAACATTTTATGATGAAAGAAATTCATGAACAACCAAAAGCTATTCACGACACAATGAATTCTGTTATAAAAGAAGGAAAATTAGATTTTTCTTCAGTCGGTTTATCAGATGAATTTATAAACAATTTATCTCAAATTCATATAGTAGCTTGTGGCTCTGCATATCATGTAGGCGTTGCAGCTCAATATATAATTGAAGACTTGGCAAAAGTTCCTGTAAGAGTTGAATTTGCTTCAGAGTTCCGTTACCGTAAACCTCTTTTAAATGAAAATGATTTAGTTGTAATTATCAGTCAATCTGGTGAAACAGCCGATAGTATTGCTGCACTTCGTGAGGCTAAAAGTCGTGGAGTAAAAACTTTAGCTATAGTTAATGTTGTTGGTTCATCAATTGCTCGTGAAGCTGATTATGTTTTCTATACATTAGCTGGGCCTGAAATTGCTGTTGCTACAACAAAGGCTTACAGTGCTCAACTTATAGCTTGCGATTTGCTTGCTATGTATTTTGCTAGTGTACGTGGAACTGCTAACGAAGAAAAATTAAACGAATTATTAGAAGAAATTCAAACTTTGCCAAATAAAATTGAACGTACTTTAGAGGATAAAGAACGTATTCAATGGTTTGCATCTAAATTCTCAAGTGCTAAAGATATTTTCTTTATCGGTCGTGGTATGGACTACGCTGCTGGTCTTGAAGGTAGCCTAAAAATGAAAGAAATTAGCTATATTCATAGTGAGGCTTATGTTGCTGGTGAACTTAAACATGGCACAATGTCGCTTATAGAAAAAGATGTTTTAGTAATAAATATCATGACTCAAAAAGATTTATATGAAAAAATGCTTAGTAATATGTTAGAAGTAAAAAGCCGTGGAGCTTACTTAATGGGTCTTACAAATTATGGTAATTATTCGGTTGAAGATTCTGCTGACTTTACAGTTTATATTCCTAAAACTCATTCATATTTCACACCGTCACTTCTTGCAATCCCATTACAACTTATGGGTTATTACGTAAGTGTTAGTCGTGGTTTAGATGTAGATAAACCAAGAAACCTTGCTAAAAGCGTTACAGTTGAATAATAAAAAACACGTCACTTTTTCGGTGACGTGTTTTATTTTACATACCTTTACACATGTTTTCAATTTTTTCTCGTATTTCAACTTCATAATTTACACTTGTTAACACAGTTATGTAATCACCAGATTTTATAACTGTATTTCCGTTAGGGGTAATGTCGTGTTCACCACGCTTAATTGAAACAATTAAGCACTTTTCAGGAATATCTATTTCTTTTAGAGCTTTATTTGAAATTTCAGAACCAAACTGGACAACATTTTCTAGAATAATTTTAGTTCTATGCATAGCTTTTTCGTGTATTCCTCTAGAAATTAAAAGATTTTCAAGAAGTGATTCATATATAGGTTTGTTTTTTAATTCTTCTGCAATGATATAAGCTACAGCAGAAGTTACAATTAACGGTAAAAGTTGCGAAAGTGAGCCAGTCATTTCAATCATTAATATAATTCCAGTTAAAGGAGCACGTACTATTGCACAAAAATATCCAGCCATAGCGATTATAATAAAGTTGTAAAATAATACCTCATCAAGTCCCAAAACTGGTATAACAATTTTTGCAAAAATAGCACCAATAGTAGAGCCTAATACTAACAAAGGGAAAAATATACCTCCAGGAGCACCAGAGCCAAAACTTATCATTGAAAAAATGAATTTTATAACTAAAGCAGCAACTAAAAATAATAGACTTGCATTAATATTTAATTCTTCTATAATACTATGGCCACCACATAAAACAACAGGAAAAGTAAGACCTAAAATACCAGCTAATATAAAAGGGATTACAGGTTTTAATTTATTATTAATAAATTTTGTTTCTTTATAAATTTGCTGAGTTTTAACTAAACATTTGTTATACAAAACACCTGAAAAACCAAGAATAATTCCTAAAACTAATAATAACCAATAATATTTAATAGGAATTGCACTCGTAACTTCAAATTCAAAAACATGAGTTGTACCGAAAAATAATTTGGAAATAAAATCAGCGGCAACAGCTGCCACCATAGTTGAAAGCAGTACCATAGGGGAGAAGTACTTGAAAATTTCTTCTAAAGCAAACATAACACCAGCAAGAGGTGCATTAAAAGCAGCAGCTAAACCAGCGCTTGCTCCACTTGCAGTGTAAATTCTTTTCTCACTTGCACTTTTTGTTGTTTTGTGCGAAATTCCATCTGCAACGCAAGCGCCAAGTTGAATTGACGGTCCCTCACGACCAAGTGAAAGTCCTGCTAAAATTGACAATGTACCACCTAAAAGTTTAGCTAAAAGTGTTGGTAACCATTTACCGTCTATATAACCAGTAATTTGTGCCTTAACTTGAGGTATGCCACTACCTGAAATTAAAGGAAATTTTCTTGTTAACGCTCCAATTCCATAACCTAAAAGTGCTAATAAAACAAATAATACTGGTATCAATTTCATATTGTTTGATACAAACTCGTACATTGCAAAAGATAAACTTTCAGTTTTTGTAAGCATTATTCTGTACAATACAGTTACTAAACCAGCACAAATACCAATTAATGCACTAATTGAAATAATTTTAATATTATTTTGCTCTCTGTATTTTTTTGACATTGTTTTTACTTTTTTTACCATATATCTCATTCCATTCAAAGTATAATACAAATTTATTATACAACAAAAATTAATAACCTACTTTTTTAATTCTTCTAATATCTTGTCCTACAAAACCTAAGCGACTATAATGTGCTATAAATCTTGAAGTTAGTCTAGTACTGTATCGCTTGTCAATTTGCTCACCTGTTAAGTTAGTAGTAATTATTGTAGGTAAATTTTTCAAAATCCTAATATTAATTACATCATATAAAGTAGCTTGTGTGTAAGGTGAGCTATTTTCTGTACCTAAATCATCTAAAATTAACAAGTCACAGTTTGATAATACTTGTGCTGTGTTTGCATCTTTTTCGAAACGTTCTTTTTCAAAAGTTAAAACGAAACTATGAACAGGGCCATATACGACACCATAACCTGCATTTATCGCCTCTTTTGCAATTGATAAACTCAAATGTGTTTTCCCAAGCCCAGAACTACCTTGAAATAGAAGGTTAGGTGATTTTAAAGAAAAGTTTTTGGCATAGTTTTTACAGTAATTAAAAATACGCTCCATCATAGCTCTGTCATTATGTCCGTCATTACTATAATAATTAAGGCTAAAATGGTCAAAATCACTTACATCTAAAGGAGTATTGTGATTGAATTCATCGTAACATATTTTTTTAAGCAAATCTTTAAAACAACTGCACCTGTAACCGTCGTTGAAACCAGTGTCTTTACATTTTGAACATGTATAAATTGGTTCTAAATCAGAAGTTTTAAAACCGTGTTTTTCAAGAAGTTCAGCTTGCTTTTTTTGCAAATCTAAATTAACTGATTTAATTTTTTTAATTTGAGTTTTAGCATCTCCGCCTTTTAAAACAGCTAAAACAGCTTGACTACCAGTTCTTCTAAGGGCAAGTTCTATTTCTTTTGCTTCGGGACAAACGCTAATGAAATTATTGTAATTTTGGTCAGCTATAACCTCAGCCTCACGTTTTCTATTTTTTAAAATAAGTTTAGCTTTTTCCACAGTTTCTTCTGTATAATTCATATTAATTTTCCTCTGAATCAAAAATATTTAAGTTATCCAAAACATTTGCGTTAGTACTTGATGTATTTGATGTTTTAGACTGTCTATGACTTTTTTCGTTTTCTAGCATAGCTTTGTTAGTTATTCTTTTTTTGTACCATTCGGTAAGAATTTTGTGCATGTATTTTGGTTGAAGTTTACCAGTTCTTATAACAGTTTCTTCATAGGCAGCAATTATCATTTCTCTTGAAAATTTCATATTGTTAATAACATCATGAGCCAAGTCGAGTTCTGATTTAATAGGTTGACGATAAGGCAGATTTATTGTGCTACAAAAAGATTTCCACGCAGTACTGCGTTCGTTCATTTCTTCAATTCTAGCTTCAGCTTGTTCAAGATTACTAACGCCAAGTTCGTACCAGTTTTTAGCTAAAGTTTCAATAAAACTAGGCGAAGTTCTGTTGATAGAAACACAGTAACTAATCAGCATAGTTATAACTTCAATAGGTAAACAATAATCGTCATAAGCAATAATTAAAACAGCACTTAACGACGGAGAAAGCGTTTTACCCATAACAGCTTGAGAATCTGAAAAAAGGTGTGATAACTCAGGACTTTCGTGTAGCCTTTTTGATATATAAATAGAATCTGGTCTTAGCATTTTTTGTGTTGTTATAGTACTAGTTTCAGCCTGATTTACTGCTATATTGCTGTTTTTAGGAGCAATTTCACTATTGTTACAACTGATTAAACCAGAGTTAACCCAGTAATTCAAGGAACTTTCGAACTTTGTATAAGGTATACCTGCCTTGTCACAAATATCTTCTTTAGAAAACTTTACTGTTGGGTACCTTAGCATAGTTAACATAAGTTTTAAAGAATATTCATCACAATTTTTCAAGTGATTATCTATTAAATTTGTCGGTACAGCAAAAACAGAATTCCAAATTCCAAAGTTTAAATAAAATGACATAATTATTACCTTTATAATTTATTTTATTTAATTATAGCATAAATTTTAATAGAAATAAAGATTTAATTTAAAAATTGAAAGTAAACCTTTTAGTTTTAATACATATAATAAAAGTAATAGAAAAGGGGTGGAGTTATGAAAGAAAAATTAATTATAGTAGGTTCAATCACTTACGCTTTAAAAGCTAAAGATATATTACTAAAACACGGCATTAAATCATATATTGAACGAAACACCAAAACTAGGGAATATGGTTGTGGATATTCGATTTTTATTCCAAATAAATTTGAGCAAGCTGAAACCCTCCTAAGAGAATTCAATGTAAAAATATTGGCAATAATCGAAAGAGAAGGATGATATGGTTTACTTAGATAATGCTGCTACAAGTTATCCCAAACCTAAAATTGTACAAAATACAGTTTCTCAAAGTTTAATTAAATACGGCGCAAACCCAGGTAGAAGTTCTTATAAAATGGCAGTAGAAACAAGCACTGTCGTTTATAAAACTAGAACAAAAATCAAAGGATTTTTTAAAGCAAAAAGCGAAGAAGATGTTATTTTTACAAAATCTTGTACTGAAGCTTTAAATATGGTGATTTTAAGTAAACTTAAAGCAGGTGACCACGTTGTAATCTCAGATTTAGAGCACAATGCAGTGGTCAGAGCAGTACATGCCTTGAAAGAAAAATCTGTAGAATACTCCATTTTTAAAGTGAGTTTAGAAGACGATAATGAAACCATAGATAATTTAAGAAAAGCTTTAAAACCCAAAACTAAACTTGTTGTTTGCACTGCTGCTTCAAATGTTTTTGGTGTAAAATTACCAATCCACAGGCTAACTGCACTTTGTCATATTTATGATATTGAAATTTGTGTAGATGCCGCACAAGGTGCTGGACATTTTGATATTGATATTTCTAAATCAGACATAGACTATCTTTGTTTGCCTGCTCATAAAGGTATGTTTGGTATTATGGGAACAGGAATTTTGATTACCAATAAACTAATAAAACCTTTGATTTACGGTGGTACGGGTACAAGTTCTTTTTCGTATGTTCAGCCAACAGATAAGCCGGATGCTCTTGAAAGTGGTACTTTAAATGTAGCAGGTATTATGTCTTTATCTGCTGGAATTGATTATATTAATAATAAATCTATAGAAAAAATAGAAACCGTTGAAAAAACAAAAATAAATTACTTGTATAATAAACTTGAAAATATTGATAATGTAATACTTTATATAAATAATCCTTTAAATATTGCTCCAGTTATATCATTGAATATAAAAGACGTAGAAAGTGAAGTTGTAGGAGCGTATTTATCACGTAAAAATATAGCTGTTAGGTGTGGAATTCATTGTGCACCCTTAGCTCATTTAAAATTAAACACAGAAAATGGAACAGTGAGAATTAGTCCATCTGTTTTTACAACTAAAGAAGAAATTGATTATTTTATAAAAGTTTTAGAAAATTATAAAAATTAACAAAAAAGGCTTTACCAAGTAGAATAAAAGTGCTAAAATGAATGTAACGAGGTGGGAGGTTTAAAATATGGGAATAATAATAAATTCTATTGTAGAATTTTGGCAGTTGATTATAGATTTATCAAAAAGTTTTATTTTAAAAGATTTAATTGATATATCAATAGTTACACTTCTAATATATAGTGCTATAAAGTTGCTTAGAGAAACTAGGGCTGTTCAGCTTATTAAAGGACTCCTTGTTCTTATAGTTATTTATGTAGCTTCAATATTGCTTAATTTAGAAATGGTAAATACCATTACAACGTTTTTCTTTCAATACGCAGTTGTTACAATACTTGTTGTTTTTCAACCTGAAATTAGAAAAGCACTTGAACAAATGGGCAGAAGCAACGTTGGTAAAAGTATATTTAGCGTTGTAAGTTCTAAAGACGATGAAAGTACAGCACTAGCAAACAGAATTGCAATTAACAGTACAGTTAATGCGATAGTTTCTTTGCAAGCGTTAAAAATGGGAGCGATTATTGTTTTTGAAAAAGTAACAAAACTCGGAGAAATTATCGAAACTGGAACAACAGTTGACGCTCAGCCAAGTGCACAAATGATTGGCAATATATTTTTTAATAAAGCACCACTTCACGATGGAGCTATGATAATAAGAAACGGCAGAGTAGCTGCTGCTGGTTGTATTTTACCACTTACTAAAAGTGACAGCTTAAGTGAATCTTTAGGCACAAGGCACAGAGCATCTGTAGGACTTAGTGAAGAATGCGATGCTGTAGTTGTAGTTCTATCCGAAGAAACTGGCCAAATTTCTATAGCTTATAATGGTGTACTTAAGCGTGATTTTACAAAAGAAGAATTGAGAGATTTTCTTGATAATAATCTAAATACTAAAACAGAAGATAGTCATTTACCTCATAGCAAAATTCCGTTATTTAATAGAAAAAGAGGTGATAAAAAATGAGTTTTTGGAAAAAATTAAATGTTTCAAACTTAAAAAAAATTACATTAACAAATATTTTTTATCACAATCCTTTTGTTTTGCTGTTCTCTTTACTTTGCTCTGTAGTAATATGGTTTGTGCTTGCAAGTGGAGATGCTATTAATAGACCTATAATGGTCGAAGTGCCTGTAGAAATAACATTATCTGATTTAGCAAAAGAAGAGGGAGTAGTAATCTTTGAACAAAGTGTAGATGTAGCTGATGTTTCAATTTCTGGCAGTAGCGTTATAATTAACAAAATAACTTCAGAAAATTTATCTGTTGTTGCAAATTTGTCACCGGTAATTCAAAAATTAACTGGTAATACAATGGTTACCGAAACACTTACTTTGTATGCAAGCAAAAATGTAACAGATTTTGCAGATTATCAAGTAGATTATGTTGACCCTGTTGAAGTAATAGTGGTTTACGACAGATATAAAGAAACAACTTTTGAAATACAAAGTAATTTAAATTATGCAACGACTGATGATTATTATGTAGAATCACCTGTTTTGTCAGACACACAAGTTGTTGTTTCAGGCCCTGAATCTTCTGTAAATAAAGTTTCTAAAGTTGAAATTTTCTACGATACCGACGATTATGTGACAAAGTCACAGCAACTTACATTGGATGTAATATTGTATGATGCTAATGGTGAAGTTTTAGACCTTGACGAACTTTATTTGGAGTTAAGCGTTGAACAAGTTCAAGTAGATTTAACCGTTTATAGTAAACAAACTGTTGAGCTTGATGTAACAGTTTTAAACATGCCAAGTGGATTTTCTAGTTCTAGAATTACCATAGAGCCTGCTACTATTGAAATTGCTGGCGATTATGATATTGTTTCACAATATTCTACTATAGTTTTAGACAGCGCTATAGATTTTTATTCCTTAGATACTAGTTCTAATACTTACACAATGAATATTTCTATCCCTGAATCTGTCAGAAATATTTCAGCTGTTGAAACAGCTACGGTTACGGTTAATTTAAATGGATTTAGCGAGGCTGAAATTGCAACTACCAATATTAGTTTGACAAATATACCTAGCGATAAAACAATTACTGTTGTCGACGGCAGTTTAGATGTAACAGTTGTCGGAACAACAGCTCAAGTTAATAATTTAACTGCTGATTCTGTTTTTGTTACAGTCGATATGGCTAATGCAACAATAAAAAATGGCAATATTCAAGTTACAGCAACTGTAAGTTTAACAGAAACGACTTCGTGTTGGGTTTACGGAAAATACGAGATTGTTGTTAATATTGCAGATGCAGAAACCGAAGAGGTAAATTAATAAACATATAAAAGTCATGAATTTATTAACAAGTTCATGACTTTTTAATATAAATTTAATTAATTAATCGTAAAAATTACTTTTATTATTGCCATGTGTGTGATATACTATTAAGTAAGTAAATATTCATATTTTATGTATATTTTTATAAGGATGGATGATATGTTTAAAAAAATAGAAGAACCAACAATTAGAAATTTTACAGATGCTAAATTTAAAACAAGTAGAATATCAATGCATTTTATAATGCCTTTAAATGCAAAAACTGCTTCTGCTTTTGCGCTTATACCATCGGTATTAACACAGTCAACAAGTTCTCACCCTAATATAACAGATTTATCAAAACATTTGTCTAGTTTATATGGTGCTAATTTCTCATGCTCTGTGTCTAAAATTGGCGATAATCAAGTGCTAAGTTTTTTGGCATCGGGCATATCTAATAAATATGCTTTAGGTGGTCAAAACTTAACAAAGGAATATTTAAGTTTAATAGAAGAGTGTATATTCAAACCTCTTACTGATAAAGATGGTTATTTTACTAAAGAAGCATTTACTCAAGAACGACGTCAACTGCTTGAACATATGGATGCTGATTTTAATGATAAAAAAGTTTATGCCAAACTTCGTACAAGTGAGATTATGTTTGAAGGCCAGCCTTCAGCTGTTAGAAAATACGGCGATAAAGAAACGCTTATGAAAGTTAAACGTGAAGAATTAATTCCACTTTGGAATGAAATTGTAGACACAGCTAAAGTTGAAATTTTCGTGTTGGGTGATTGTGATTATGATATAATTTCAAATAGTTTTAAAGACATGTTTAAAAATAGAAAAGGAAATGCTAAACTTTTTGAAAACCCAGTTTATGATGTAACAAATATAAAAACTGTAGAAGAAAAAATGGAACTTTCTCAGTCTAAGCTTGTTTTAGGCTTCAAAACAGGAGAAAAACCTACAATTGCTACAAGGCTTATGAGCGTTATTTTAGGTGGAACTGCGAGTTCTAAACTTTTCTTAAACGTTAGAGAAAAACTAAGCCTTTGTTATTACTGCTCTTCTTCTTTAAACACTGAAAATGCTGCAATATTTGTGGAAAGTGGAGTAGAAACAGAAAATATCGAAAAAACAAAAGATGCTATTTTAAATGAAATTGAAGATTTAAAAAACGGAATTTTTACTGATGACGATTTGCATTTTGCCAAACTTGCAATGATAAACAGTTATAAATCTATTAAAGACTCTCTTTATTCAACAGAAACTTGGTATTTGTCACAAGTACTTCGAGATGAAATTTTAACTCCAAAAGAAATGGAAGAAAAACTTTTAAAAGTAACTAAAGAAGATATTATAAATTCGGCTAAAAAAATGAACTTAGACACAGTCTATATGCTTAAGGGGGAAATGTGATTTGAATAAGTTTACAAAAGTTTGCGATGAAAAATTGGGTGATTTTTATTACCAAATTAAACATTCCTCAGGTCTTGACATTATTTTATACCCTAAAGTTGGCTTTGTCACAAGCTATGCAATGTTCAGCACTAAGTACGGCTCTATAGATACAAGCTTTAAACTTGATACAGATGATGAAATTCACACAGTTCCAGCTGGTATAGCTCACTTTTTAGAGCATAAATTGTTTGAAAGCGAAGACGGTGATGCGTTTTTGAAATATGCTAAAACGGGTGCTAGTGCAAATGCTTATACATCTTTTGAAAGCACATGCTATTTGTTTTCTACAACACAAAATTTGTACGATGCTTTAGAAATTTTGCTTGATTTTGTTCAAAATCCTTATTTTACAAAAGAATCAGTTGATAAAGAACAAGGAATTATAGGTCAAGAAATTAAAATGTACGACGATGACCCTAATTGGCGTGTGATGTTTAACTTGCTTAAAGCGATGTATCATAATCATACAGTAAAAGAAGATATAGCTGGTACCACACAGAGCATATCCGAAATCACACCAGAATATTTATACAGTTGTTACAATACCTTTTATAATTTAAATAATATGAATTTAGTTATTTCTGGTAATTTCGATATGGATAAAATTATACAAATGTGTGATGATTTATTAAAGCCGTCAACAAATGTTAACATTACTAGATATTTTAAAGATGAGCCTGATACAGTTGTTCAAAGCAATATTACTGAAAAATTATCAGTTGCTTCTCCACTTTTTCAAATTGGATATAAAGAGAATATTAAAGGTGTGCTTTCAGAAGAAGAAATTGCTACAACTGAAATTTTATTAGACGTTATAGCCTCAAGTTCTTCACCACTGTTTAAAAAACTTTATGATAACGAACTTGTAAATGAAGAATCTTTTTCATACGAACATTTTGAGGGCGAAAGTTATTCTGTAATATTATTCGGTGGCGAGTCTAAAGAACCTGAAAAAGTTCAAGAAGAAATTGAAAATTATATCGACGAGCTTAAAAATACTGGAATTAATGAAGATGATTTTGAAAGAGCTAAGAAATCAATATACGGCGCTAATATAGCTGGGCTTAACAGCTCTGCAACAATTGCAAATGCAATTACATCTTTGAATTTTAAAAACAGAGAGTTGTTCAGATATATAAATTCTTTTGAAAATATTACTGTAGATGATGTAAATGCAAGAATGAATAAACTTTTCGAAAACAAAAATTCGGTTTTGTCTTTAATTTTACCGATGGATTAAGAAAGGATACTATTAAATGAACATTATACAATTTCCTGAATTAGGACTTAATTTCACTATAGACCCAGTTGCCTTTACAGTAGCTGGTTATTCTGTAGCTTGGTACGGAATAATTATTGCAGTAGGGTTTTTCTTAGCGGTTAACTATTCACTTCTAAGTTGTTTTAAAATGAATATCAATAGCGACCATTTATTTGACGCTATTGTTGTTGGTTTAATTTTTGGCATTATTGGAGCAAGGCTGTACTACGTTGTTTTTTATCCTGGCGATACTTACATCAATGATCCAATGCTTATTTTCAACTTGCATTCTGGAGGTTTAGGTATTTATGGTGGCATTATTGGTGGTCTATTAGGTGGATGTTTAGTTGCAAAATTTAGAAAAATTAAAATATCATCATGTTTAGATGTTGCCTCTTTAGGGTTTTTAATTGGTCAAGGTGTTGGTCGTTGGGGCAACTTTGTAAATGCAGAGGCTTATGGTAGCGATACAAATTTGCCTTGGGGCATGTTGACAAATACTTCTTGGCTAGAAACAACTAGCATGGTTCACCCTTGCTTTTTTTATGAATCAATGCTATGCTTTATAGGGTTTATATTATTACATATTTTTACAAGAAAATATCGTAAATACGACGGACAAACTTTCCTTTTATATTTAGTTTGGTACGGAGTAATTAGATTTATAATTGAGGGATTAAGAACTGATAGTTTAATGGTAGGTCCACTTAAAATTTCTCAAGTAGTTGCAGTAATTACAGTAGCAGTAGCTTCTTATCTTTTATATAGAAATAAAAAGAAAAATTTAATGTCTTTAATTGGTTGTGGCGATAAAGAGGCAATGGAACTTAATAATGTTGTTTTTGGCTCTGCTGTTCCTCATAAAAAATATAAAGATTCACTAGACACTCAAAGCACAATTTTTGAAGGTGAAGACTTGCATATTGACAGCACAGAAAAAGAAAAACAAAGCAAATTCAAGAAAAAATCAAAACAAAAACAAGTAGAAGAAACTACAACAAAAGAGGGAATAGATGGGGAAAATAATTGACGGCAAAGTAGTTTCTAACGCTGTAAAAGAAAGCGTTAAATTGCAAGTTGAAGAGTTAAAATCAAAAGGCATTAAAACAGGCTTAGCTGTTGTAATAGTCGGCGATAATTCTGCCTCTAAAATATATGTAAGAAACAAAAAAATCGCCTGTGAAACTTGTGGTATTTATTCAAAGGAATACGCACTAGGCGCTGATACTACTCAAGAAGAACTAAAAAATTTAATTTTAAAGCTCAATAACGATAAGGATATTAATGGAATTTTAGTACAACTTCCACTTCCAAAAGGTTTAAGTGAAGACGAAATTATATCTACTATTTCACCTTTAAAAGATGTTGATGCCTTTCACGCTGAAAATGTAGGTAAAATCATGATTGGTGATTATAGCTTTTTACCTTGCACTCCAGCTGGCGTAATGGAGCTTATTAAATCAACAGGCGTTGAAATTTCAGGCAAGCACTGTGTAGTAATTGGTAGAAGTAACATTGTTGGTAAGCCGATGGCGATGCTATTACTGCATTCACACGGAACAGTTAGCATTTGTCACAGTAGAACAGAAAATTTAAAAGAAATAACAAAACAAGCGGATATATTAGTTGCGGCAGTTGGAATTGCAAATTTTGTAAAAAAAGATATGGTAAAACAAGGTGCAGTTGTAATTGATGTGGGTATGAATAGGGACGAAAATGGTAAGCTTTGTGGTGACGTCGATTTTGACGAAGTAGAACCCGTATCATCGTTTATAACACCGGTGCCAGGTGGAGTTGGCCCAATGACAATTGCAACATTAATGCAAAATACTGTAATTGCAGCTAAAATTCAAAACGGAATGGGTAAATGAGTAATTTATTAGATAAAATTAAAAATTCAGATGATGTAAAGAAACTTTCTTTAGAAGAAAAGGGAATTCTTTGCAATGAAATAAGAGGACAAATCATTGACACTGTTTCTAAAAATGGAGGCCACTTAGCCTCTAATTTAGGAGTGGTGGAGCTAACTGTTGCTCTTTTTTCTAAATTTAGCCTACCAAACGACTCTATCGTGTGGGATGTAGGTCATCAGTGCTATACGCATAAACTGTTAACAGGTAGGCAAGATAGTTTTAAAACATTAAGGCAAGAAGGCGGAGTTTCTGGCTTTCCTTGCATAGAAGAAAGCGACTGTGACTCGTTTACAACAGGTCATAGTTCTGTTTCAATTTCATCTGCCTATGGTTTATCTGTCGCAAGTAAAATTAAAAAAGAGAAAAATTACACAGTTTGTGTAATAGGTGACGGCGCTTTAACGGGTGGTGTCGCATACGAAGCTTTAAATAATGCAGGCAGAAGACGTAATAATTTTATTGTTATTTTAAATGATAACAATATGTCAATATCTAAAAATGTTGGTGCTATGTCACGGCATTTAGGTTTGGTTAGAAGTAAAAATAAATACATCAATTTTAAAAGCGATGTTGAAAATACATTTAGTCATATTCCTTTAGTAGGTGGTAAAGTTACTAAAGTGTTTAAAAAAATTAAGAATGTTATCAAAAGAAGTATTTACAATACAACTATTTTTGACGACATGGGATTTTCGTATTATGGACCTTATGACGGACATGATATTACACAACTTGAAGAAATTTTTGATAATGCTAAAAAAATCAAAAAGCCTGTTTTAATTCACGTTAAAACCACAAAAGGCAAGGGTTATTCTTACGCAGAAGACAACCCGAAAGATTTCCATGGAGTGTCTAAATTTGACGCGACCCAAGGATTAGTCGGTTCTAGTTCAAAATCTTTCTCAAGTGTGTTTGGTAACTGCCTTGTTAACATGGCAACACACAATAAAAATATTTGTGCCATTACGGCAGCTATGACAAGTGGCACAGGTTTAGTTGAGTTTTCAGAAAATTTTAAAGGAAGATTTTTTGATGTCGGTATCGCAGAGTCACATGCAGTGGTTTTTTCTGCTGGACTGGCGAAAAAAGGACTAATTCCTGTTTTTGCAGTATATTCAACTTTTTTGCAAAGGTCTTACGACTATTTAATTCATGATGTTGCACTTCAAAATTTAAAGGTGGTTTTAGCTGTCGATAGAGCAGGACTTGTAGGTGATGATGGCAAAACTCATCAAGGCGTTTTTGATGTTTCAATGCTAAAATCTGTGCCAAATACTACAATTTTTTCCCCTACATATTTTGACGAACTTGACTTCACACTTCAAAAAGTAGTAGCTGGGAAATATAATTTAGTTGCAGTAAGGTATCCTAGAGGTCATGAGGGATATAAACCAACAAGCTTTATTACTAGTGGGAACGATTATGATGTTTACGGTGAAAAAAGTAGTAAAACAGCAATTGTTTGCTATGGAAGAATTTTTAGCGTAGCTGCAAAAGTAGCAGAAGATTTAAATGTTAAAGTTATTAAATTAAATAAAATTTTGCCAATTCCTTATGAAGCTGTAAAGATTGCTAGTCTTTGTGACAAAGTTCTTATAGCAGAAGAAGCTGTTGGTGGAATAGCAAATGATTTTGGAATAAAAATGTATCAAAGTGGATTTAACGGTAAGCTTGTTATTAACGATATTCAAAACGGATTTGTTAATCACGCAACCGTAGAAAGACAGTTGGAAATTTTAAAACTTGATTGTAAAGGTATTGCTGATACTTTACACAGTATATAATGAAAGGTTGATAATTCTGGCAGAGAAAAAAAGACTTGATGTTTTGCTTTTTGAAAAAAAATTAGCACCAAGTACCGAAAAAGCAAAGCTATTAATCATGCAAGGTATAGTTTATGTTGACAATCAAAAGTCAGATAAACCAGGAACAAGTATAGATGTCAATGCTAACATAGAAGTTCGATGCTCAACTTTAGCTTATGTAAGCCGTGGCGGACTAAAGCTTGAAAAGGCGATTAATGAATTTAAAATTGACTTAAACAACAAAATTTGTATGGATGTTGGCGCATCAACGGGTGGTTTTACAGATTGTATGCTACAAAATCATGCAAAAAAAGTTTATAGTATTGATGTAGGTTACGGACAACTAGCATGGAAGTTAAGAACTGATGAAAGAGTAGTGAATTTAGAAAGAACAAATGCTCGTTATTTAACTACCGAACAAGTATCTGATTTAATTGATTTTACGTCAGTTGATGTTGCGTTTATTTCACTTAAAAAGATACTTCCAGCAATTTATCATCTTTTAAATGAAAACGCAAGGCTTGTTTGTTTAATTAAACCTCAATTTGAGGCAAGTCGTGATAAAGTTGGAAAAAAAGGTGTTGTTCGTGACAAGGCTGTACATTTAGAAGTTGTAGATGAATTGTGCAATTTCTTCCTTGAAAACGGTTTTTCTATACTAAACCTTTCTTTTTCACCAATAAAAGGACCAGAGGGAAATATAGAATATTTGGCATATTTAGAAAAAAGTGAAAAAACTCAAACTTTTGAAAATTTTGATGTTTATGAAATAGTAAATCAATCACATTCATCACTTATTAATTAGGAGTTGTTATGAAAATAGCATTAATAGCTAATCATGGTAAAAAAGAGGCAGCAGATGCTGCTGTAAAAATAATAGATTTACTTTTAAAAAATGGACATGAAGTTTTTGTAAATAAATCTATGAACCATATAAATACAAATGCCAAAATATGCAATTCCCATTTTGAACTGGAAGAAATTTGCGAGTTTTTTATAGCTGTTGGTGGCGATGGTACAATTATACACACAGCTAAACATTCTAAAGGTTGTCCTATTTTAGGTGTTAATTTGGGAAGACTTGGCTATATGGCTGGTTTGGAGCTTGCCGATATAGAAAATCTACCGAAAATTTTACAAGGCGACTATTATTATGAAGACCGTATGTTAATTAGCATCAGCATAAATAACGAGCATGTTGGCGAAGTTTTAAATGATGGAGTAATTTCAGGGCAATTTTCAAAAATCTTAGATTATGAAGTTTCTTGTGAGAATTCAGTTTTTAAACATAGGGCAGATGGTTTAATTGTTGCAACACCGACAGGCTCAACTGCCTATTCAATGTCAGCAGGTGGGCCAGTAGTAGACCCAACAACAGATTTGATTATTTTCACTCCTATTTGTCCACATTCACTGTTTAATAGAAGTGTAATTTTTAATCAAAATTCTGTAATTTCAGTAAAAGTTAAACCAAGAGATAACGAAAAAGTATATTTAACTTTAGACGGTGGTAAACCTTTTGAACTTAATAAAGGCGATGAAGTTACCTTTAAAAAGTCAGAAAATAAAACAAGATTAATAATGGCAAATAAAAAGAATTTTTTTGAATTAGTAAACAAAAAACTTTTAGTTTCCGATATGGATAAATCAATATAGGGAGGTACTTATGAAAAACAGTAGACATAATAAAATTCAAGAACTTATAAAAGAATTCGATATTGATACTCAAGAAGAGCTTTTGAAAAGACTTAAAGAAGATGGTTTTGATGTTACTCAAGCAACTGTTTCAAGAGATATTAAAGAGCTTAGAATAGTAAAAGCACTTTCTAGCAGTGGGAAATATAAATATTCTACAGGCAAAGAAAATTCTAAAGATATTTCTTCAAAGTTTATATCATTATTTGAAGATTCAGTTGTTTCTGTCGAAGCTGCACAAAATATTATTGTAATAAAATGTATGACAGGTATGGCTCAAGCAGTTTGTGCCTCTATGGATGCAAACGACATTCAAGGTTTTGTCGGAACACTAGCTGGTGACGATACCATTATGGTAATTTGCAAAACAACAGAAATAGCACTTGAAAAACAAGAAGAATTAAGAAGAATGATTAACGCATAAGGTATTATTGTATGTTAGTAAGCTTATTTATTGAAAATATAGCCGTAATAAGAAGTGCAAGTATTGACTTTAATAACGGTTTTACAATTTTGACTGGTGAAACTGGCGCTGGTAAATCTATTATTTTGGACGCTTTAGGTGCTATTTTAGGTCAAAGAACTTCTAAAGATATTATAAGAACAGGCAGTGACACAGCTAGTGTTACAGCCTTGTTTGACGTTGGCGATAGTTATTTGGATGAAAAATTAGAACAACATGATATAAAAATTGAAAATTCACAGCTTTTATTATATCGTCAACTAAAATCAAACGGTAAAAGTGTTTGTAAAATCAACGGTGTGCCTGTAACGGTTGCAACGCTTAAAGAAATCGGAGTAGAACTTGTTGGAATACATGGTCAACACGATAGTTACGAACTTTTATCACCAGACATTCACGGAAAATATTTAGACGATTACGCAGGTTTAGGTAGGTTTTTAAGTGAGTATCAAGACAATTTCAATAAATTAAGAAGTATAAAATTAGAAATTGACAAACTTAGTCAAGATCAATCGCATAAAGAAAGACGTATTGATTTTTTAAAATATCAAATAGAAGAAATTGAAGATGCAAATATTCAAATTGGAGAAAAAGACAGACTTTTACAAAGGCGAGAACTTATAAGAAATAGTCAAAAAATAGCCTCATGTCTACAATCGGCTAAAAATATCATAAACGGCGAGGATGAAACGAATGCACTTGTTATGCTAGGTAACGCATGTGATGAAATCGAGGATGCAGCAGAAAGCTTAGAAGAATTAACTCAAATTTCAGAAAAACTGCGTGATATAGAATATAGTTTGCAAGATGTTTACCATGAGCTTAGCAGGTTTGACACTGATTTTAGCCCAGAAGAGTTAGAAGAAATTGAAGAAAGAATTGATATTTTATATAAACTTAGTCTTAAATATGGCGAAAATGAGGAAGATATTTTAAAAACCTTAGAAGATAGTCAAAATGAGCTTAGAACTATTGAATTATCAGATGAAAAAATTGAACAGTTGTCATTAGAATTTGAAAAATATAAAGTAATTTCTATTAAATTGGCAAAAGATTTATCTGAAAAAAGAAAATATTTTGCTTTAGAATTTTCACAAAAAGTAAAAGATACTCTACAATTTTTAAATATGCCTAATATTGAATTTATAGTTGCACTAGAAAGATGTAATCTTTATCTAAATGGTTGTGATAAAATTCAGTTTTTGATTTCTGCAAATTCTGGAGAAGAACCAAAACCTTTGTCTAAAACAGCTTCAGGTGGCGAACTTTCAAGAATTATGTTAGCTATAAAGACAGTTCTTTCGAAAAATGAACATATTTCTACGATGATTTTTGATGAAATTGATACAGGTATCAGTGGCGAAACAGCAAATAAAGTTGGTAAAAAAATCAAAGAATTATCAAAGGATAGACAAGTTATTTGTATTACTCATTTAGCACAAATAGCTGCAATGGCTGATAATCACTTTTTAATTAAAAAAGAAATTAAAGGTGGTCATACGTTTACTAGTGTTAATGAATTAACTAAGGAAAAACGTATTGATGAATTAGCTAGAATTATCGGAGGTAATGAACTTACACCTTTGAAACGAAAAATAGCTAAAGAATTAATAGATAATTCTTGACATTTTTCAAATTTAATTATATAATACTCATAACAACTATGAAAGAAAGAAGTAATGTTACTTTTTAGCGAAGAGAGCCTGTGTTTGCTGTAAGCAGGACTAAAAATATCATGAAATACATTCTGGAGTTGCCTATTGAAATAATAGTAGATAAGGTCGATTTGCATACGTTATAATGCAGTAGCTTGTTAGAGCTATGTAAGGCTGTTTTCTGTAAAGAAACAGTAAATTGAGGTGGTACCACGGTTATTTCCGTCCTCTGCAAAATAATGCAGAGGACGTTTTTTATGCCCTTTGCTACAAATAATAGGAGAAATATTATGGGAATTTACGAAGAATTACAAGAAAGAGGCTTAATCGCCCAAGTAACAAATGAAGATGAAATTAGAAATTTAGTCAACACAGGCAAAGCAACATTCTATATCGGCTTTGACCCAACTGCTGACAGCTTACATGTTGGTCACTTTATGGCTTTATGCTTAATGAAACGTCTACAAATGGCTGGCAATAAACCTATAGCACTTTTAGGTGGTGGTACAGGTATGGTTGGCGATCCATCTGGTAGAACAGACATGCGCTCTATGTTAACAGTAGAACAAATTCAACATAACTGCGACAGATTTAAAGAGCAAATGAGCAAATTTATTGATTTTTCTGACGATAAAGCTTTAATGGTAAACAATGCTGACTGGTTAATGAAACTTAATTACGTTGAACTGTTAAGAGAAGTTGGCGCTCATTTTAGCGTTAATAGAATGTTATCAGCAGAATGTTATAAACAAAGAATGGAAAAAGGTCTAAGCTTTTTAGAATTTAATTACATGATTATGCAAAGTTATGACTTCTACGCATTATTCAAAGATTATGGCTGTAACCTACAATTTGGTGGCGATGACCAATGGAGCAACATGTTAGGTGGTACAGAACTTATTAGACGTAAACTTGGCAAAGATGCTGAAGCTATGACAATAACTCTTCTACTTAATTCAGAAGGTAAAAAAATGGGTAAAACTCAATCAGGTGCTGTTTGGTTAGACCCTGAAAAAACAAGTCCTTTTGACTTCTACCAATACTGGAGGAATATTGACGATGCAGATGTTCTAAAATGCATTAAAATGCTTACATTCCTACCACTTGAAGAAATTAAATCCATGGAAACATGGGTTGGTAGCGAGCTTAACAAAGCCAAAGAAATTCTTGCATTTGAACTTACAACTTTAGTTCACAGTGAAGAAGAAGCTAAAAAGGCACAAGAGGGCGCAAGAGCTTTATTCGGTGGCAAAGTTAATACAGATAACATGCCTACAAGCGAAATAGACTTTGCAGATGCTATTGAAATGCCAGTTCTTGACTTGCTTCTTGCTGTAAAACTTATTCCTTCAAAAGGCGAAGGTAGACGTTTAGTTCAACAAGGTGGAATAACAATTGATGATGTTAAAATCACTGAAATTTCACATCAAATTCAAAAATTAGACTTTGAAAAAGGTCATATTATAGTAAAAAAAGGCAAAAAAACTTTCCAAAAAATTATATTAAAATAAATACTTTTAAACTTGAATATCAATTTTTGTTAAGGCAATAATACTTTTAAAGTGAGGTGTTATTGTGCAAACAAAGGTTGATATTTGTGGTGTTAATACATCTAAATTAAAAGTATTAAAAAATAGTGAAATTATTTCTCTTTTGACCGACATGAAAAACGGTGATGAAAGCGCTAGGGAAAAACTGATAGCTGGTAATTTGCGTTTAGTGTTAAGCGTTATGAAAAAGTTTTCATCTCGTGGCGAAAATCCAGACGATTTATTCCAAGTTGGTTGTATTGGACTTATTAAAGCTATAGACCATTTTGATTTAAAACATGGTGTTCAGTTTTCTACCTACGGAGTTCCTATGATAATCGGCGAAATTAGAAGATTTCTAAGGGATAATAACAGCTTGAGAGTAAGCCGTTCAATTCGTGATATTGCATACAAAGCTATGCAGTGTAAAGAGGCTTTTATAGCAAAGCATGGCAGAGAGCCTACAATTTTAGAACTTTCAAATAGTCTTGATATGAAAAAAGAAGATGTTGTAATGGCACTTGAAGCAATAGTCGAACCGGTTTCGCTTTATGAGCCAGTATTTTCCGACGGCGGTGATGCAATTTATGTTCTTGACCAAATTGGTGGAGGAAATGATAGTGACTGGGTTGATGAAATTTCGTTAAAAGAGGCTATAAAAGCTTTAGAAAATCGTGAAAAATTGATACTTCAAATGCGTTTTATGAACGGAAAAACTCAAATGGAAGTCGCAAAAGAAATTGGTATATCTCAAGCACAAGTTTCACGGCTAGAAAAATTTGCCATGAAAAAAATAAAATCATCAATCTGATGAAAAATCAAAGGGAACGCATATGTAAAATGCGTTCCCAAATTTTATATATAAATATTAGAAGTCATCGCCATAAATAGTCCCAGCTTTGCCTTTTTCACCATTAACTTTATTCTCTACTGCGAAAATATAGTTATCAAAACTATCGATAGGTGAAGAAGTGATAGTCACACTGTCACTTGAAATTCCGTCTGCCTTAGCAGTAAGAATAATTTCACCAGCATCAAATGTACCCTCGACAACAACCATAGCTTTACCAGCGAATAATTTTCTTTTTGGCTCTTTGTCATGTTCAAAGCTCTTAGGGTCGCCGTTGCCAGTTCCTTTAATAATTCCGTTTCCGCTAATTTCAAAATTCACTTCAATTGTAGAATCTGTAACATAGTTTCCGTCTTTGTCTACTACTTCTACAGTTACAATTGTAACATCGTTTTTGTCTGCGATAATATCTGATTTTTCTGTTTTAAGAACAAATTTATCTTCTTTATCAGAAGTAACTAAAGTTTCTGTCATAAATTCTTTACCGTTTTTATAACCAATAGCTTTTAGTTCACCTTTTTCATATTCACAGTCCCATTCAAGGTGACCTAATTTTTCTAAAGCTTTTTTGCCTTGTGATTTGCCATTGATAAATATTTCTACTTCGTCACAGTTACTAAAAGCCCAAACGCTAACTTTTTCACCTTCATTTAATGGCAAATTCCAACTAGGTAAAATATGTAAAACTGGTTTGTTACCCCACCATGCTTGCATATAATAAGCCCAACTTTTAAAGAAACCACAAAGGTCAATTATACCAAAACTTGAAATATTTTGAGGGTATGTGTAAGGGAATGTTTCACCTCTGTAGTCGAAACCAGTCCATAAAAATTCACCTAAGAAATAAGGGCATTTCATATGTTCTTTTAAAGAGCGTTCAGGTGATACACCCCATCTAGGAGCACAATCACCGTAGCAAGTTAAAAGACCTTCGGTGTCTTTATTTTTCCACACAGTAACTGAAGCTGAGTCTGAAAGTGGAGCTACAGTTTCTTTGTCATCAACAAAGCCACGAATTGAAGCAATACCAGTTGTTTCTGTACTAACAAAGCAGTGATGGTCATAAAGGTCGTTTACGATTTTGAATTCTGGTCTGTGTCTATCTGTTAAGTAGTTAACACCGTAAATAGGTAATTCTAAATTATCACCATGTACAAATTCTAACACTAACAACTTATCTGTGTTAATTGCGAATAAATATTGACGGCTGTCGTCAATTTTTTCGCCTAAAGTTTTCATTCTAGTAAATATTTTTGTGCCTGTATGGTTACGTTGAATGTTCATTTCTTCGTTGCCCATACTGTAGAATATAACACTAGGGTGATTTCTGTCACGTTTAATCATATTTATAAAATCGTTTTCAACAATTTCAGATGTTCCAGGAATTCTTGTTTCATCCATTACAAGTATTCCAGATTTATCGCAAACGTCAAGGAAAATTGGAGATGGTGGATTATGTGAACATCTATAAGCATTACAGCCCATTTCTTTAAGCTTATCTACTTTAAATTGAATTGTAGCACGTGTTAAAGCTGTACCAACACCAGCAAAGTCATCATGTCCACAAACGCCTTTTAAGAAAATACTTTTTCCATTTAAAAACATTCCTTCTTTGGTGTTAAAAGTAATTTCTCTTATACCGAATTCTTCACATACCTCATCAGTTTCGCTTCCACAAGTGACGCTAACTTTAATTTTATACATATTAGCGTTTTCTAAATCCCACCAAATAACGTTTGTAATATTAGCAGTTATGTTGATTTTAGTAACACCTATAATTTCAGATATAAAATCATCAGTTGTTGAATATACACTTTGTCCTTTAGGGTCTATGATTTCAGCTTTGTATGTACATTTTTCATTTTTAAATTTAGAGCTGTCAAAGTCAAGCTCTAAAGCAACATCAGCTGTGTTTTCAGCAAGGTTAAAATTAAAAGGTTTAGCAAATACTCCGTTTTCAGCAATTTTAACCATAGGTGTGGCAACAAGTGTCACATCTCTATAAATGCCACCACCTTCATACCACCAACCTTCATAGCCTGTAGCATCAACGTAAACTGCGATAGTGTTAACCTCGTCATAGTTCAAAACTTCTGAAAGTTCACAGCTAAAGCCTAAGTATCCACCTAAATGACCACCCATAAAATGACCATTACACCACACTTGACTATCACGAAATATACCATCAAATCGAACTGAAATTCTTTTGTCATTTAGGCTTTTGGGTAATTTGAAAGATTTTCGATACCAAACTTTACCTTTTTTTAGTGAACCAACATTATCAACTTCTTCAGCACAAAAATCACATTTTTCGATAACAAAGTCATGAGGTAAGTTAACGTCACTCCAATTACTGTCATCATATTTATTAATGCTAATACCGTTGTTACCAGATTTAAGCCACCTAACATCTGGATAATTAGTAGCGCCAAATTTTTCTGGTGCTTTTATGTCGATGTTTTCATCGTCACAAAACTTCCAATCATAGTTGAAATTATACTCTCTTTTGTTCATGAATTTTCCACCTTAATAATTTATTTTAATTTTTTTGCTAACAATAAAACTTTTTCGTGAATAGAGTCAATTATTTTTTTGAACTCTACATCATCTTTTCCACTTGGGTCGTCAAGTCCCCAGTTTTCAGAGTATTCAAACGGTAAATATGGACAACTTACATTGCAACCCATAAAAATAACAACATCAGGCTTAGGAATATCTGCTATAACTTTATTGTACTGAGTTGCTTCCATATCAATATTATATATTTCTTTCATCAAACGAACAGCATCAGGGTTTATATGGTCTTTAATTATTGTACCGGCAGAGTAACTTTCGAAAACATCACTTGCAAGCATTGTTCCAAGTGCCTGTGCCATTTGACTGCGACAAGAGTTGTGGTTGCAAATAAATGCAACTTTCGGTTTGCTATTGTTTGTAAGATTAATTTTAGTATTTTCCATTTATTTCCCTTTATCTTTATTAAAATATTTGCTGATTAAACAATTGATGCTCAGTATATAAATTTACTGCTTATAAAAAGCCATTATTAATTACAAATTTAAAATTCCAATATTAGCACTTTCTTCTACAATTTTTGCTAACATCTCAAGAAAATGCTTATCATATTCGTCAAATCTATTTAATATAGGACTGTCTATATCTAAAACGCCTATAACTTCATTATTTTTTCTAATAGGAATTACAATCTCAGAATTAGAAGCGCTATCGCAGGCTATATGACCGGGGAATTCATGAACATTTTCCACTAAATATGTTTTATTATCTTTGGCGGCATTGCCACACACACCTTTGCCAAGTGGAATTCTAGTGCAAGCTACATTGCCTTGAAAGCAAGCTAAAATAAGTTCTGTTTTTGTTTTATTCATTAAATAAAATCCAGCCCAATTTAAGTTTTCTAGTTGTGAAAAAATAAGAGCTGAAGTGTTGGCTAAATTTGCAAGAGGATTTTTTTCGTCTTCTAAAATAGCTTTAAGTTGCAAAACAAGCAAATTATAAAATTCTTCTTTATTAGAAGATTTAATTTTTGAAGTATTAAACATAATATCACCTTTGTTATTTTTTAAAATTATACCACAAAATAAACAAGAAAAGCAATAAAATTTTACTTGTATAAATTATTTTTTTGTAGTAATATTAAAATAAGTAGGTGATTAAATGAAAATTATTATTTCTCCAGCTAAGAAAATGAATATAGATACTGACAGTTTTGAAGTTTTTTCAATGCCTAAATTCATTGAAAAAACTACACAAATTAAAGAAGTTCTACAACATATGAGCGATGATGAACTTCAAAAACTATGGAAATGTAACAGCGAAATTGCAAAACTTAATATAAAACGTCTTGAAAATATGGATTTAAATAAAAATCTTACACCAGCGATACTAGCATATCAAGGAATTCAGTATCAACATTTAGCAGCAAATATTCTTACTTTTGGAGGACTTGACTATATCAAAAATCATTTATGTATATTATCAGCGTTTTATGGAGTACTAAATCCGTTTGATGGAGTAGTTCCGTATCGTCTTGAAATGCAAGCCAAACTTGAGGTTAACGATCATAAAAACCTGTATAGTTTTTGGGGCGAAGATATTTTACCTGCTCTTAAAAGCGATACAATTTTAAATTTAGCTTCTAAAGAATATAGTAAAGCTGTAGAGCCGTATATTAAAAATCAAAAATTTATAACCTGTAGTTTTGCCCAAAGAAAAGAGGGTAAACTTGTAGAAAAAGCTACCATGTGTAAAATGGCACGAGGTTCTATGGTGAGATTTTTAGCTGAAAATAATATAACCAAAATAGAAGATGTAAAAGAATTCAACTTAATGAATTTTAAATATTCAAAAGAAAATTCTACAAATGAAAAATATGTTTTTTTAGCCAATTAAAAAAGTAGAAAAAGTACTACTTGAAATATAATAATTATAAGGAGCAACAATATGTCAGAAAAAATTAATGTGTTATTTATAACATCAGACCAACAGCATTTCAATACTTTAGGTATTAATAACCCGGAAATTAAAACACCAAATTTAGACAGACTTTGTAGTATGGGTACAACTTTTGACCGTGCATATACAGTAAACCCAACTTGTACTCCAACAAGGGCTACAATGATTACTGGTAAATATCCATCACAGCATGGTGCATGGACACTAGGTACTAAACTTGATGAAAAATGCACTACTATAGGTGATTTAATGCACGAAGCAGGTATGAAAACTTCGTTAGTAGGCAAGGCTCATTTTCAGCCTTTAGCTTCTACAGATGAGTATACATCACTAGAGTCATATCCAACTTTGCAAGATTTAGATTTTTGGAAAAATTTCACTGATGATTTTTATGGTTTTGACACAATTAAACTTACAAGAAATCACACAAATGAAGCTCACGTTGGTCAGCACTATGCAATTTGGCTTGAAGAACATGGTTTCACTAATTGGCGTGACTATTTTGTTGAGCCAACAGGAACAATGGATAGGTCAAAAAAATATATTTGGGATATTCCAGAAGAACTTCACTATGACGCATGGATAGCTGAAGAAACAAATAATCTTTTAGAACAATACAAAAAAAATGACGACCAATTTATGCTTTGGACAAGTTTCTTTGACCCACACCCAGCGTATTTTGCTCCAAAACCTTGGGTAGATATGTATGACCCGGACAAGTTAACATTGCCTAAACTTGACCCAAATGAGCTCGAAAAAGCAACAGAAGTACATAGATTAACTCAAGAAGAAAAACCAGATTACTCAAAATTTAGAAGTAGTGGGTACGCTTTACATGGTTGTAATTCTCATGTTGGTGCAAGCGAAGAAATTCAAAGAAAAAATCTAGCAACTTATTACGCAATGGTTTCATTAATGGATAAATATATAGGGAAAATTTTAGATAAATTAGACGAATTGGACTTAACTAAAAATACAGTAATCGTTTTTACAACTGACCACGGACATTATGTCGGCCAACACGGCTTACACGCAAAAGGTCCTTTTATGTTTGAAGATGCTATTAAAGTTCCATATATAGTAAGCTTAAAAGATAAAATTCCAGCTGGTGTAAGAAGTAATGCCTTACAAAGTGTTGTTGATATTCCAGTTACTTTCTTGGATTATTGTAATATTAAGATGCCTTATGACTGGACAGGTAAAAATCAAAGAGAAGTTTGGGAAGGCACTAAGGAAAAGGTTCGTGACCATATTATTTGCGAACATAATCACGACCGAAACACTATGAATTTAAGAGCATATGTTGACCAAAAATATAAACTTGTTGTTATGCAAAACCAAACTTACGGGGAACTTTACGACCTTGAAAATGACCCTAATGAAGTAAATAACCGTTTTAATGACGAAGATTATAAAAATATAAAATCAGAACTTATGATGAAATATATTTGGGCTGAACTTGAAAAAGAAAGCTTATTTATGCCAAGAATAGCACATGCTTAAAAAATTAGGACTGTTCAAATTTGAACAGTCCTAATTCTAGCTTGTCGAAAAAGGTTTTGTATTTGTGTAAAAAACCGAAAATATATTTTAAAAATGCTAGGGGCGAGCTGTGCTCGTCCGAAATCAAGATGTTAATTTAGTGCTTTTATAAAATTAATAAAAATATTTCTCTATTTTACACAAAACAAGACAAAACTTTTTGTTTTATCCACGGACGA
>JAWXUM010000005.1:0-85537 GCA_044432645.1 Clostridia bacterium
TCCACGGACGACCAAAGGTCGCCCCTACTCTAAGGGGAACGCTTGCATAAGGTGTGTTCCCTACAATAAAATATAATTTTCCTTAAGCTCTTGATATTGCGACCACAGGTCGCCCCTACTCTAGGGGTACGCTTGCATAAGGTGCGTTCCCTACAATAAAATATAATTTTTCTTAAATTCGTGACATTTGGTTTTAACCTAATTATGGTAGTGGAGGGGTTCCACCCCATCCTTAAATTACATATAAACTTTGTAAGTCATGGAAGCCCTACACTACAGAGTTTATCGTTTTATAAAGTTTTGGTTGACACAGTATAGTATGGGCGAGCCATGCTCATCTGTTTTAGAGAAACAATCAATTTAACAAAAGCCTATAAAAAAGTCCTTAAAAACGCAAAAAAACAGCAGTTCTAATGAACTACTGTTTTTTATGTTGGCAAAACTTATTTTCCCGGGCCGTCGCCAGCCAAGTATTTTCAGCACGAATGAGCTTAACTTCTGTGTTCGGGATGGGAACAGGTGGACCCTCATCGTAATCAATACCAACTTGAGTATCTTAATAATAAATACTAAGATTATTTAAAGAAAACTTAAGAGAAAGTGTTAGCGAAACTTATTTTCCCGGGCCGTCGCCAGCCAAGTATTTTCAGCACGAATGAGCTTAACTTCTGTGTTCGGGATGGGAACAGGTGGACCCTCACCGTAATCAACACTAACTGCTCTCTCAAGTTAGCTTATACATAATAACACAGTTTAAGGAGTTTGTCAACACTTTTTTTAAAACTTTTTTAAAAAAGTTTTTTGTCACTTTCATATTGCATATTTTCGAAAAATAGTGCATAATTAAGTGAACGACTTCCCTTGACTGTATTGGTATTATAACACTTAAAAATTCAAAAGTCAAGTATTTTTTTAAAAAAAGTAGGTAAAAAATGATTTTAGCAATAATTGGGTCTAGAAACCTTTTTCCGGATATAAGTAAATACATAAAACTTCTTGATACTGTTGACGAAATTGTAAGTGGTGGTGCTAAAGGTGTCGACAGTAGAGCTAGAGCCTATGCTTTAGCTCATAACATTAAGCTTACGGAGTTTCTTCCTGACTACAAAAAATACGGTAGACCTGCTCCGCTTATTAGAAACAGATTGATTGTAGATAACGCTGACGAAGTTCTAGCTTTTTGGGACGAAAAATCTACTGGCACAATTTACACTATAAAATATGCTGTTCAAACTGGAAAGCCCGTCCATTTATTTGTAAGAACTCCAACAGGCTATAAAATTTTATAAATGCTCTAAATTACAGCAAACCATTTCATCTTCTGTGGTTTCTAAATATATCTCTTCGCAAGCAAGTTGAGAATTTCTTAAAATAATTACCGAATTAATTAGATGACTTGGGTCACCATCTATTAAATAAGTTTTTAATAAATTTAAAGAAGTTTCACAAGAATTAAAACTTTTTAAATACATTTTTTCATAATTGGCAGTCTTCATTTTTTTTGATTTCTCCTTTTTTCTTAATCTCTATAATGTGTTTAAAGGTGAATATACATACTACTAATTGTGTTTGTTTTTAACTTTTTTAAAAAACAGAAAAATATTTCAAAAAAGTATTGACAAATTATGATTTAAGTAATATAATATGTAAGTATTCACGAGGTAAATGACTTGAAGTCGGGTGAGTACCATCTAATATGGCGGCATAGCTCAGCTGGCTAGAGCATTCGGTTCATACCCGGAGTGTCGATGGTTCAAGTCCATTTGCCGCTACCATACGGCTCGTTGGTCAAGCGGTTAAGACACCGCCCTTTCACGGCGGTAACACGAGTTCGATTCTCGTACGAGTCACCAACTTATTTAAAAAGCAACTTCTTTTGAGGTTGCTTTTTAATTTTATCTTTTTACGGTAAATTATAAATCTTACAGCTTAATTTAATATTAAGTTCATATCACTTTTTAGAACATTTGCTAACCACAACTATAGTATATACTATATGTTGTGGTTTTTTTGTTATATTTTGTCGAAGCTTAATTTTTTTTTAATTATTTAATACCTTTATATACTAATTAGGAACTTTTAATTGTAAAGTGCCACAAAACATCATATTATAGTTTATAAACAAAACAAATGCTCGCCAATAACCGTTATAACTGGTCTTGAAAAAATCCATTTACTTGTCGCTTTGGCTGGGTTGTAATAATAAATAGCACCACCTGATGGGTCAGAACCATTTATCGCCTCTCTAGCAGCTTGATACGCAGAATCAGCCACCTCTGCATTAATTCCACCGTCATCAACACACGAAAAAGCTCCAGACTGATAAATTACACCTGATAAAGTATCTGGGAAACTTGGGTGAGCAATACGGTTTAAAATAACAGCTCCAACGGCAACTTGCCCTTCGTATGGCTCTCCCCTAGCTTCTGCCGAAATAATTCTTGCTAAAAGCTGAAAATCGCTTTCGCTCATGCCCCCATAGCCACCAGAATTGTCTGTACTAGAAGTTATTCCTAAAGCTTTTAACGTGTTAGTTCCTGCAATTCCGTCAGCTGTAAGGCCATAATCATTTTGAAAGCTTATTAAAGCCGACTGTGTTTTGCTACCAAAAATCCCATCAACCGTATCTGTAAAATAGCCTAAATCCTGCAAAGCTGTTTGAATTTCCCTAACCTGTGTTCCTTGTGAGCCTATTTTAGAAACTGCATAAACATTATGGTAAAGCATTGTTATAAACAATAAATTAATTAAAACCACAATTAAAATTTTACCTATATAATAAACTGTTTGTTTTTTATTAATCTTCATAATCTTCTCCTTTTCTGTATTTTAACCACAAATTATAACATACTATTATAGGTAATTTTTGACAAAAATAACATTTGTAGATTGACTTTATTTTCAAAAGTGTTATACTTTAACTAATTAAAATCAATTTTATAAGGAGATTGTCATGAATAAAGATTATATTTATCCATTTTTAGAAGATTTGCAAAGTCGAATTGATGAAAAAGAAGAAGAATTAATCATAAGCCAGTGGAAAGATTACGCCGACGGAAAAGCTACTACTTATCCATTCACAGCTACCAAAAGAACTGCTAAGCCTTCTAAAATGCAGTGGGAAGACTTCAATATTAACCACGCTTTAAAATCACAAGATAAAATGATTTTATCACAATTTAGACTATGCTCAAAAATTCTTGAAAACGGCTCAAATGGAGTTATGCAAATAAGACCTAATTACGGAGTTGGTATTTTACCGTCACTTTACAACGTTGAAATGTTCATTATGCCTGAAAAAATGAACACTTTGCCAAATGTTAAACCTTTCAAAAACGGTTTAGACGACGTTGCGTATTGGATAGATAAAGGTGTACCAGATTTAAGCAACGGTTTTGGTGCAGATGTATTTGAATTTACAGAAAACATAGTAGAGATTTTTAAAGATTTCCCACTACTTAGCAAATATATATTCTTCGTTCACCCTGACTGCCAAGGTCCTATGGATATTTGCGAATTATTATGGGGTTCAGAACTTTTTGCAGACATGTACGACGAACCAGAACTAGTCCACGCTTTATTGGCACAAATTAGCGATACTTATGAAGTATTTTTAGATAAATGGTTTAAACTTGCAAACAGACCTATGGGTTATCACTCTTTCTTTAATAAACTTCACAAAGGTAATATAACCGTGCGTGACGACTCTGCGATGAACATGTCAAAAGCTTTCTACGAAGAATTTATCGGTCCTTATAACCAAAGAGTTTTAGAGCATTTTGATGGTGGTGCAATTCATTTTTGTGGAACTGGCGACCACTTTATATCAAGCCTTAGTGAACTTCCATCTGTTTACGGCGTCGACATGTCACAACCACACCTAAACAACATGGACATTATATTATCAAACACAGTAAACAAAGGTCTTACATTATTTTCACCAGCAAATACTTATTTAACCGATTTAAACATGGACGACTACAAAACAAATTTTTTATATGTTAAATAAAAAAATGGGAGAGTTATAAAATAGCTCTCCCATCAGACTGTCATAAAACCTATATTCGAAAAAATGTTGCACAAACATTGTAGGGGCGAGCTGTGCTCGTCCGTGGATAAAACAAAAAGTTTTGTCTTGTTTTGTGTAAAATAGAGAAATATTTTTATAAAAGAACTAAATTAATATCTTGATTTCGGACGAGCACAGCTCGCCCCTACCATTTTAAAAATATATTTTCGGTATTTTACACAAATACAAAACCTTTTTCGACAAGCTGATGGGAGAGTTATAAAATAGCTCTCCCATTTTTGTTATCACAAAGTTAAATAACCTTTTTTATTAAGTTCTTTTACAAGTTCGTCAAAACGCTCTTTGCTAGGGCAACTTAAAGTATGCAAATGAGTATTATCGTTTATGGCTGAAAGTGGTTGTGCTTTGCTTTCATCCATTTTTTTCACAAAATTATCTGCATCTTTTCTGCTGTAAATTCTAAGACTTCCTGTAATTTGCCCATATACGCTATGTTCAACAATTACATCAATAACTCCACAACCCATGTCAACGATTGTGTAAAGCTCGTCTTTAAGCTCTTTAGCATTATGATTACAGGCAATAACATAATTATCGCTCTGTTTATTTTCTATAAGATAGCCCCTTGGTGTAGCCTCAATATTAATTCCACTTACACGTATTAAAGCAATATCGCCAACTATGATTTGTCTTGTAACTGAAAATTTTTCAGCTAAAACAGTTGCACTTATTGGCATATCAGAATTTTCAAGTGTTTTAACTATAGCTTTACGGCGTTCATTTACTGTCATTTTCACCACTCCTTAAAAAAATTATATCATTTTAGTATAAAAAAGTAAAGGGGGTTAATCTCTTTCAACTGCAACCCACTGCACACCTGTGTCAACCTCAGTAGTTCTGTAAATATAAATATAAAAACCGGTTTCACTCACACCAGATACACTTACAAAAACTTTTTGAGGAAAAGAAGTTTCAGGAACAACCGATAACGACGGAGTAGAACTAAACGGAACTGGAAACGTTATATAAGTTTGTATTACCGTTTCAGCAACAATGTCAAACAGCAATCTACCAGCTTGAGTTCTTTTATATTCTTGTATTCCATAGTTAAACTGTGCTGGCATGTCAACTTCAAAAACATCTTCCTGCGTTGCAACTGCTCCTATCGCAACACCTTTACCAGTTTTGTAAACATCTATACTTGAATAAAACATAGGAACAGTAAAAGTCTGTGTAACTGTTCCAAAATAATCAGTTAAAGAAATTTGAACCGTATAATTATATTCAGCATTTATACTTCCACCAATAATATTAGTTAAGTTATTATTAAGGCTTACGCTACTGCTCCACGAAGTTGAATATTTATACTTAGCAGAAATAGAAAAAGTATTGTTTCCATTAACACTTGAATAAGAATACTTTGGAATAATGCAAAGATATGTGCCTAAATAAGACAAATTACCACTGCTGTCACAACGCTCAACTACTACTGTATCAGTTGATTTTGGCGAAGAATATGAATACACTGTTATGCTTACAGTTTTAGTAACAGTGCGATTACGACTATCTGTTGCAACAGCTGTAAAAGTTACCGTTCCACTAGAGGTTAAATATGCCGTTGTTAAACTAGTACTTGTAGCAGTATTTCCGTCACCAGTAATTTTATAACCTATAATAGTAGAGCCATAACTACCAGCACAAGTGCCTACAGAAAGAGTAGCCTTTGACTTAGATTGAACATAAACACCCCACGAACTTGGAACATCTCCATCAACTCTAGCAGACGTAAAACTTGCCATTGTAGGTACAATTGTACTTGGAACATATGCCGTAACAGTCGAACTAGCCGAGCCTACTTTTATACTGCCGTTATAGGTGTCAACCGTTATTGTCATTGTACCAGATGTATTATTAGGCAAAGCATTATTCCACGTTATAGGCACGGTATAACTTTTAGAAGTCGCAACAGAGCTATAACTTTGGCTGTAACTTTCAAGTGCAAACGTTATCTTATGTGTATAAGTCGAAACCATTCTTGTAATGCTTACAGTAAGGCTGTCGCTACCAGTCATAGTAACCGAAGAACTGCTAACGGAAAAAGTAGATGCTCTTGCAATTTGTGGTAAAGTAACATCTACAGAGCTTAAAACTATGTTGTCCCAAGAGTTACCAGGGTCGTGATAACCACTTACACCAATAGTTTTTGTACCGTCTGTACCATGACTAATTGTTACAGTACGTGAGTAAAGTGTAATTTCGGTGCCAATATCATCGGTACGCAAATCCCATGCAGCAGTTGTACCAGAAGAAATATCGGTTGAACCATTAATTGTAAGAGAAACTTTAGAACTTGAAGTCAAACAATAAGCGCCGTAATTTTCAGCTGCAATTTTTTTCATCGTCCACCAAACTGTAACGTTTGATGTGTTGTCTGTTATACTTTGACTGTTAACTTTCAAATAAATTCTAGCTTCATATCTTGTGTTATAATCAGTGGTTGAAACCTGATACGAAGTTCCAACGCTAGAGGCTGTTATTGCCATTTATATAATTCCTTTCGAATTTAATTTATTAATTTCATCACCCAACAAACACAAGTGAAAAATTTCCATTTTCTCTTTGAGTCCACATAAAATTTTGCACTTGCAAGTCTTTTTCTATATTTGCATCTTTAATATTTAACTTTTGGTTAGAGATATAAGCCACTTTTTCATCATTTTCTGTAAATTTAAGTTCTGTATTGTCAAGAACTGCTGCAAAACTACTGTCTGAACGCCCCAGTGTAATTTCAGCTCCACTAAAGCGAATATATTCCTCAATTTCAGCTTTATTGGCAGAAACTATGTTGCCCACATCGTCTATTTGACCATTAATTGTAGTTCTTAAAAACTCAATATCTTCATTAGTCTGATTTATTGTAGTTTCATTTACTTGTATAAAAGGAAGAAGCTCATCAGTTGCATCTGTCACAGCATTTTCTAAAATATCATCAGGTGCAAGGCTCCAATCTGTTCTAACATTGCCATTTTCAACTTTAACTTTTTTATAAAGTCCTTTAGAACCTGTTTCACTGCTTTCATCGCCATTATAAACACCAAAAAATAAGCCTTTTTCTACAGTTTCATCCGTAATTTCAAAAACAACATAAGAATACCCCTCGCTGTCAGCTTCAATAATATTGCCAAAATTCTCATTATAAGCGTCATCAGAAATGCAGTTTAAAATACAAGCTTTAGCCGAAACACTGTCTGTATTAGGTTTTAAATACACGCTGTAACACAAAACATCTCCAACACTTACGCCTAAATCGCTTAAGCTTTTTTGATAAAAGCTCTGTTGGTATTGCCCTGTTTCGTAAATTTCGTACTCATCACTTGTACCCCTAATTAAATTAATACCACCTATTACAATTCCGTTAAGTGCGTCCCAACTGCTATCGACATAAGCTTCACTATACGTTGTAATACTTGGATTTTCATAAGTAATAACAGTTCTAACCCACAAATAAGTCCTGTAAGTCCATACAGGCAAACTATAACTCCACTCATCACCAATCATCTCTTCGTTAGAAGTAGAAAGATAATACTGATTTAAAACGCTTACAACTCCTTGCCCACTATCGCCTTTAGCCCCAGCTATACAACTAGGGTTCGAAGTAGCAATTACCTCATCTTTACCGTTATAACTAACAGTTTGCATCCACATATATTTGCCATTTTCCCAAGTAGGCGCTTCGCTGCTCCACGTACCACCCTCTAAAACTTCACTGCTAGAGGACATGTAATACTGTATATCAATATAAGCTATACTTTCTTCCCACATACTGTTCACGCAAGCTAAAGTGTATTCGGCATCACCATTTGTATAAGTGATTTTAGACCTTGTCCATATATATGTATCGCTTTGCCACGACGGAATTTCGCTTGACCATTCACCACCAGTTACATCAGATTTCGAAGTTGATAAATAATACTGCTCTACAACCGAACTAATTCCAACACCTTTTTCTCCATTTAATACAACAGTATACGAAAAGTTCTTCACAAAAGCTATGGCGTCTACAGTGATAGGAATATCTAAAACGCCACTTAGTGTGTCCATACCCTCGCTAACTTCTACAGTAAAGCTTGCGTAAGTTGTGTCGTTGTTTTGAATATCCACATTCATGCCAAGTGGAACATTTTCTGCTGTACCAATAAGAACTGGAACAAGTTCTGTTCCTTTATAAGCATAAACTTCACAACTTGTACTACCAGCAGTGGCTGTACTTTCACTACCAGAAAAACCATGGGTTTCATTGCTAAGAACAATGGTATAACCATCATTTGCAGTATTTCCGTCACTAACTTTTACTATAGTTACTTGGTCTGTTATTCCGTTGGAATAAATTTTCACCGTGATACTGTCATGAGTTTCAAATACTGTTGGCGAAAAACTTCTTACAAAGTCTTCGCCAGTTAAAGTGATTTCAGGTGTAGTTTCCCAAATTATTTCGTTATCAAAATTTTGCTGAATTGCACCTAATGTAATGTCACTAGTGTCTTTTAAATTTCCGTCAGTGTCAAAAGCCACAACATAAGTAGAAGATTTAAGTTGTAGCGACAAAGGACTTACCCCGTCTTCTCCACTCAAATCAGTAGCTTCCCAGTCGTTTCCAGGGATTAAATCCATAACCCAAAAGCTTTGTCCTCCTTGCTCTCTTATAAGCAAAACTTTGCTACCCACTACTATTTCGTCTGTGAAAATTTTCTGTTCTACCGACGAAGACAAAACTAAAAAGTCCTCACCTAAATTTAAAAACTCTTCTAGCTGTACTGCAAAAGGGTCAGTTGTTAAAACCATACCATAATAAAGCTGTGTCGGGCTTGAAGCTTCTATCGCATCAAGCGCTGTCGCCTTAATTATATCAAGCATATCTGCCATTACTCATCACCTACTTGATACTGCATGCTTTCAACAGTACTATAATCGGTCACTATTTCAAGCACCAAATTAGCTGGAATAGCGTTTTCAATAAACTTTGTCACAGCTCTTTCTATATTAGTATTAGGTAAAGTCATATCTATACTTAAAGTATAATTTTCTAAAGAAATTTCAAACTCACCTTCTCCACAAATACCAGTTAGAAACTTTTTCAAGTAATTAAGCGTCATAGGTCTTTTATCCGTCATAGCCGTTTTAATTATGTATCTTCTTTCTTCAAGGCTTTGGTCTACACCTTTTACAATTTCGTAAATAGCCTCATACCTATCAAGTCCGTCGCTATCAGCTGTGCTTAAAAACAAATTATCAAAAAATTTATAACGCTCAGTAAACAGCATATCAATTTCTTCTTGCTGACTTTTTAGTATCTCGTCAAACTCATAAACTTCTGTAAAAAAGCTAGGTAATAAATCATGTAAGTTGCGCATTAACTTCACCCCTTATAGGTATTGTTTCATAATCAAGAGTTAAATTAGACTGCAAAGTATTTATTTTAGTAGTAGTAATGTCATAAATTCCAACAATGTCCAAAATTGCTGACTCAATTTGACTTATTCTTACAATAATGTTATCGCCACCACTCCAAGATGAAATAAGTTTATCAAAATACTCATCTATTACAGTTTTAATGCTTTCAAGTACATCTTCCACCTCGTCGCATTCAATAGTAACAGAAATATCCACGGTTTTTGTCTTAACACCCTCAACAGTACATATATGACCAATAGGTGCAAGACCATAACCTTGTCCATAAACTGGGTCAAAAGTGTCTTGAACTTCTTCAACAAAATCGTCACTTGGAACACTACTGTCAGAGCCAACAATAATAACTTTAACCGTCCCTGCACCGTCCCAAGCTGGTACAACTTTAACACCACCTACCCCTTGAATTGATAGTGCTTTTTCTTTGTAATCTGAAACATTTCCGCCAAAAGCTAAAGAATCTAAACTGTCAAAATATCTAGTTCTAAAAACTTCGGTGTCTTCTTCTTCAGCACCCATAGTTTTAATTTCTAAAAGCTCTGCCGAAGTATACGTTTTGCTAGTAGGAACTAAAGTGCCACTAACCTCATTGCCAACAGTTCCAGTTTCATCACACTGCAAACTGTACTCATTTATATCGGTTTGTTCTATAAGAGTAAAAGAAACCCCGTCAATAGTAAATTTATCACCAACTTCTGCACTGCCTACAATTTCAGCCGTCCAAACAGAAGGTGTAGCCTCTATCGGAACAATTCCTCTTTCAGCCGCTCTTCTTATTAAATATTCACGACTTTGAGTGTCAGCAAAACTTTCATCAATAATTCTATCAAGTTCAAAATAAGCCATATAAATTTCCATAGCAGCAGGCGCTAATGCGTTCATAATAATAGAACCTTCACGCTTATCTATAGTGTCAGGCACTCTTGCAAGCATTCTTTCTAATATCATGTCATAAGTATAATCTTCGTACATTAAATCACTCCTTCATAATAATCATCACCATAAATTGTTTTAATTTCAAAACTTAAATATAAATTTCTATCCATTACGCTTGCTGTAACATCTGTTACAGCTGTAATTCTTTCGTCCATCAAAAGTGCCTCTTTAAGCCTGTCCTCTATCCTAGCTTTTAGAAGTTCTTCACCTAAACTCATCAAGCTTTCAATTTCATTTCCATAGTCATACGAGTAAATCGCATAACCGTGTCTAGGAGTTCTAAGACAAGTTTCAACCGACTGCATAAGAGCCTCTTTGCCATCTATATAACCTGTTATTTTACCGTCATTGATTTTATAAGTTTTGGTAGCCGAAATTTCACTGCTTGTATCTGTTAGTAAAATTTTACTGTTTTCTGGTAACATATTTTTCCCTTTCTTTATTTTATTTTGCTTTTTTTAATCAAAACTAAAGCCTGCACCACTTAAATACAAATCCATTGTATGCAAATTTTCGCTATAATTATGCACAGCCTTTTCCACCATCATAAGGCTGTACACATCGCTTGATTTAAGTTTTAATTGCACCACAACCGAAGTCCCAGCTCTTACTCTAATATCTCCCAAACATTTTTTAAGGCTAAGACTCATTTTTTCACCACTATAACTATCTAACAAATCCTGCGCCATCGCTTCAAGTTCAGTGTCACTCAAACTATTATCCTTTGAGTAATACTCCAAAATACCAAAATTTTCCTGTGCATCGCTATCATTTGCAATAAAAAGTTCTGTAACACCAGTTTCACTGTTGTCTTTTGCCAAAGTTATTTTTGTATACACATCACTATCTATACTGCTGTTATATTCATAAGACTGCATAGTGCTTTCGTCAATTAAAAGTGGCACAATAAGCGAGGTCGTGCTAAGCAAACTAAGTTTCCCGTAATCGTCATACAAAATATATAATTTTCCTGTATTATTATACGTTTCATCGCTTGCATTACCTAAAATATCAAAAAGACTATTTTCCTCAATCCTTGCACCAATTGTAAAACTTGTGTCTTCAATTTCTCCAACATTAAGTCCATAAGTGCTACAAATTTCTTCAAGCAGTTCTGAATATTTTTTGTCACTATAACTCATTGCCGTTTTGTTTGTAAAGTATCTAAGTTGGTCATAACACTGAATTTCCACTATATTTTCGTCGCTTTGCTTAATGCTAAAAATATACCCATAAAAAACTTTATCTCCCATATAAGTAAATCCAACACAATTACCATTTGCAAATTCCAAAACATCATCTACATAACAACTAAAGTTAAGCGAGCTTGGACTGCCTTTTCTACTTGTTTGAACAGTAACGCTATCAACCAATACTGGAACATAAATTTTACCAGAATTTTCTATAAAAATTTCGCAGTCATAACCAACTGAACTAGAGGCAAAATAGCTACTCTTATAGCTAACCGAACCTGTACTCCAGGCTGTTTCTACTGTTTCAATTGTAACAGCAGTGTCATCACTTTCCATATTAGGAAGCGAGCTTGTCAAATACGAAGTTGGGTTAATTCTGCTGTCACTCGTATTTCTAACTTCAAAATGCAAATGAGTTCCATAACTGTTGCCAGTGTTTCCCATGTAACCTATAACATCGCCTTTTTTTACAGTGTCACCAGTGGCAAAATAAACCGAACTTAAATGTGCGTACAAAGTTCTATAACCGTTTGCATGCAAAATTTTAACACAGTTGCCATAACTTGCGTTGCCAGTAGCACCTTGTGCGTTACTTTGACCAGTTTGACACCACATAACCGTGCCGTCACTATGAGCTATAATCGAATCAGCACTGTAGCTTCCACTTACAATATCAATTCCTAAATGCGAAGAAGAATAGCCCTGTGTAACGGTGTAAGTTCCATTTTTTAACACTCTACATGCCATATATTTCCCTCCCTATGGTAATGTAATAACAGTGCCGGGGAAAATCCACCAACCACCAGTAGAATAACCATATTTAGTTGCAATACTGTCAATTATAGTAGCGTTATACTCATATATTTCTTTCCACATACTGCTATCACCATATTTTTTAATCGCTATTCCTATCAAAGTATCACCACTAACAATTGTATACAAAGTACCAGTTACAGCAACACTTGTGTCCACCCTAACTGTTTCAACTTCAACTTTTAAAATGTCGTCCGAAATACTAAGCACTTTTGTGCTATAACTTACATATTCCTTTAAAACTATATCAACATAAACATCCCCTTTGTCACTGATAGAATACGACTCAAGGTTTACCAGTTTGTTTAAATATTCACTGTTATAAGTGTCAATAATCGTAAAGTCAAACACACTTTGGTTGGACTTTAATTCTTCAATAAAATCAGTATAATAACTAGGTGTGTAAAAACTTCCACTATACTGTGCAAAATGATACGGCAGTAGTGGAAGCATCACTGTAAAACTATATTCTTTAAGCCCCGGCTTTTTCAAAACATTAAATTGCCCATGATTGAGCAAACTTAGTATTTCGTTTTGATTTTCTGCTTTAATGTTAATTTCGCTTGGTGCAACAGGAAGTAAAATTTCCCCTAAATAAACTTTATACATTAAATATGCACCCCACTAGCACTAGAATTCATAGCCGTTTCAAGCCTTGTTGTTATTTGAGAAATAAACTCATCTATATCATTTGTCGAAGTTATATTGTTTTGCATTCCAGTCATGTCAATGTTGACAGTAGTATCTCCACTTTTCTCCAAAACTTTTTGGCTATCTCTATATTCATTTAAATAAGTCTGACTTTTGCTTTCACTTTTTTCGAAAACTTTCTCTTTTTCGCTGACTTTATCATAAGAATTATTGTAAATTTCAGTCTTTTCAGATGCTGAATTTTCAGACAAAGCCTTATTATTTAGCTCATTTGAAACATTATTAATCCTATTTTCAAAATTTTCGTATTTTTGAAGTATGTTTTCATGATAATTTTCACTTGCATTACTGTTTTGATAATTATTTATAACACTCGAAGATGCAGCTAAATTTTTATTACCATTTTCAAAAAAGCTATTCACAGCCGTCAAACTTGGCATATATTTCTTCAAAACATCTTCATTTTCATAATCTTTAATTCTAATCACCTCTTTAAACTTGCCAATTTAATGTCAACCGAGGCTTTTATAAAAGCTCTTTCATAAACTGGCATATTCATAAAATCGCTAGGAAGAATTTTAAGTTCATGGAGGCAATAGTGAGCATAATTTGCATCACTATCACCTCCATTTATTAGTTTTTTACTGTATTTACCAGTTCTTCCTCACTTTTAAATCCATTAATTTTAAGCACTTTATCGCATAAAAATTCAAATTCCCCAGGGCTTAGCATAACTGCTATAAGCTCTTCACTGCTTTTAACATTATACGAGTTTTGAAGTGCCATATTGTTAAGGTCTGGGAAAATTATACATCTTGAAAGCAACAAAGATTGATATTTACTGCCGTCAAACCTGCCACTATAGTCTAAGCACTGTTTTCTAATACTATTATTTTCCATTGCTGTAATACAGCCTATTTCCCAGTTTAAAATATCATTTCCTACTTTAAATCTGCTCGAAAGTTGAAATTTTTCTGTTTCAATTTTCCCCACGCTTTGTGCGAAAAAGCCTAGTAAATTATCCATGTAAAAATCCTTTCATTATTGTTTTTATGTTGTTTATTTTACATACCACTAATTAACGAAAATTTCTCAGGCATTTCCCAGTCGTCAAAAGTTCCCTCAATCTCTTCGCTTAATGTTTCGCTTTCTGCGTCAAACTTTGTTAAAATACCACCTTTTGAAAGACAATCTTTTAAAATAACTGTTTGACTTCCAACGCTTGTGCTATTATCTTCATTGGTAATTTGAATATCCATTGTCGGTAAAACACCATTATTTTTATAGTCAAGCCACATTTGTCTTAAAACAGACTGATTATAATGCGCAGTGCCTTTCCAAGTACCTTTCCAACCATCTGGCTTATTACTTTTCCCAGTTTTTCCCAAAATAGAAACCTCTGTCATTGTAATTTCCATACTAGCCTCAAAAGAGTAAAGTTGCATAAGGTTGTACCTTTGGTTGTCGATTGTAATATATGCTGTCGCCAAAGCACCAGATATAGTGTCCATGGCTTTCATAATATTTGCTGTTCCCATTTATACCTCCATTAAATAATTACTACATTCATGTATAAAGTTTCCATTGCTCCTACTAATTGTAGGTTTGAAATTTCACACACTACACTTTTACGGTCGTCACCTTCGCTTATTGTAATGTCTTGTGAACTAAAATCTTCTATAGCTCTTAAACTTTGGTAAGAACTCAAAATTTTACAAACATCATTCCAAAGTGAAAGCCTGCCAGCTGAGTCATTTTGCACTTTTCCTAAATAATAATTACCAAACTGTGCTGCTATGTCTGTAGCAAGTGACATTGTAATTCTAACAGTTTGATTAGAGGCAAAGTCTTGACCCTTTGTGTCAGTAAAACTTATAAAACTATTGATGTCTTTAAGCACTACAGCTATACCGTTTACGCTGTGAAACATAAACTTACCAGCATTAATGCCAGCTTTAAGCTCTGCTTGTGTATAATCGACATCTATGTCAAGCTCCCCGTCATAAGTTTTATTTGTTAGACTTTCTCCTACGCTACAATTAGCAAGCGCACCAGCTGTCCAATAAATAAGCCCTTGTGGACAAGTGCTGTCAAGGCTTTCATTTTCAACTGTAACAACACATTGGTGGTCAGCATTTTCTGCTTTATAACAAACAGTTTGAAAATTACTTCCACTGTCATCGCACATCGTTTTCGTAAATGCAACAAACAAACTCTTAACTGTGTCCACTGTTGACGGACAAGCTAAAATGTTATAAGTATAGCTTTCAATTTTATCTAAAAAGTCTTGATAATCTGTACCATCTATAGCACTATCATTTGCACCACCAGTTAAACTTAAACCAGTAGTCACTGCAAGTGTGCTAGTTTTTATAAAACTTAAGTAATCATTGTCAGCTAAATCAGCAGCGCTAAAGACATCTTGACTGTCCACCAAAACACCATCCAAATAAGTTTCCACAGTAAAAACATTGTCATTTTTAGCTATAACAAGTTTTATGTCGTTTCCCCTAACACCACCATGTAAAGCACTAGCATATGTACAACTCGCCTTTGTAGAAGTACCAAGTCTATACACCCAAAGTTTTTGGGCATTTTTAAAAAGTTCTCTAATATATTTCATCTGATCAGACAAAATATCGTAACCTAAAATAGCTTTTAATCCACTTATAGCTTCACTGTATTCAATAGCGAAAACTTCGCCTTCTTTGCCCCAGTCAAGTTCAAGTGGTATAGCAACAACCCCAGTTTCGCCAGCACTTGCAGTTGCTAGTAATGGGCTTGTAAAATTAATATATGTTCCAGGTAGAACCATGTTTTGCAAGGTCCAACCTCCTGTACCTAATGCCATAAATTTTCTCCTTTATTTTTAAGAATTTAATGTTAAACTCTCCATAAGTATATTACTTTCATCATTTGTTTCAGTGCTAGTCATATAAAAAGTATATTTAGGGTAAATAACTACGTTGTCTTCTCCTATTTCACTGCCGTTAAAAATAGCTCTATGCTTTAAATTTTCACATTCTATAACTTCAAGTGCATTTTCCATATTGATTAAAACATCAAGTTTTTTCAAAAGTTCCTTGCTTGTAAAAGCAGTTATAGCAAACTCTATTGTTCTTTTTATCATATCAAAAGGCACAAAGGCGCTTGATATACTTTTTATATCAATCAAAAAATCTCCATCGCTTAAGCCTTGTTCAATTGTCTTAGAAAAAACTTTTGAGCCTTCAAAAGTTTCTTTTAAAGCATTGCCAATCGCTAAAGTTAAACTTTTTTCCATCAAATCCTCCTATCCACAATAGCAAGTCCATATTCGCTGTGATAATCATACTCCATAACAAGTCCAGAATACTGGTATTCCTGATAAAAATCGCCTTTGCTAACATAAACTTTGCTACCTGCTGGTATAACAACTTCACTGTCTACAAAAAGCCTAACAACTTGGTTAGCTTTAGAACTTGTTTCTGATGATGAATTTGTATTGTAATAAAAATATCTTAGGTGACAAGGTAAATCTTTATAAATCACCCTTTCATTTGGAGTGATAAAAGTGCCTGTTTCTCCTATTTCGTTATCAAAAATAACTACATCGCATTTATATTTCCATAGACTTTGTACCGCTTTTTTTACCATACAATTCTCCTAAATCGGCTCAAAACAGCTTCACTTGGCTTTACCATTTGCTGTATTTGGTCTAAAAAAGACTTCCCACTTTCATAGCTTACGCTTATATCGCCCTCTTTTATAGCAGATACTGCACCGTTCTCATCACTTTGCAATAGTAAATCTTGCAAATAAAACCCAGCCACCATGTCAGCTATAACATAATTAAGCGCAAGTGGAACATCATCGCTGCCAAGCCGATTTTTAATTTCTTGATACGATTTATTTGCATAAAAGTCTAAATCGTCGCTGTCTATGTCGCTATAACCTAAACTGCTTAGCTTAGAAATAGCAAGCACTAAAATCTCGTCCATAAAATCTCCCCTTTCGTCTATTTAGTACAACAATGCAGGGGCGACATCAACTTTCATGCCGTCCCACATTGATTATAGTCAAATTAACCTTTTGATAAAATTCTGCAAATTGGGATTGCTTTATGGTCGATATATGTTCTGTCGGTTTCAGTAGTTTCGCCAGTGTTTACTAAAGCCCAGTTGCTACCAGTAGCAAGCTCTATATCAGTTGGAGAAAGACTTGCTTGAGAAACTTTTTCATAAGAAATACCAAAAGGCGCAAACACTTTTCTTTGACGCATATAAAGTGTGTCCTCACCACCATTAGATTTAGCATCACGGTCGATTTCAAACGGAACTTTTGCACCAATATCTTCATAAGCAATTGCCCCTTCGCCTAAAACATAGCTTGTGTAAACTGTATGTGCCTCAACAGCTGTAGAACCAGACCCACTTGCAGCAACTTCTGTAGTAGGCATGTCGTCGTCAACTAAAACTAATTTACCATTCCAAGTACCCATGTCAAGTTCACGAGTAAAACCTTGAGGGTCAGTATATTTTAGATGTTCAATAAGTTGTAAATTTTCAAGGTTAGTAGCAACATCAGAGTGCATAACAACCATTGCGAATTTCTTTTTATTAGCACCACAAGCTTTATTAGTAGCTTTATTAAGGCTAATTGCAGTCATCACGCCGTCATCTTCTGTAGTAATGTCAGATGTGTGATTATTTACAAAGTTAAGATTATTTGTGCCAGTCATAGAGAAAATTCCTTTTAAAACTGAAAGTAAAGTGTCTTGGTCAAGACCATCTTTATACTCTGCAACTTGTGCTGCAACGTTTTCCATAAAATCAACACCACCAGTAATGTCGTATGAAAAATCTCTTTCAATCCAAGCTTTTGCTCTGCCAACTACAGTAACGCCTTGCTCATAACTTTTAGTTGTTGTAGAAGTGATGTCAGTTTCGCCGTCGTAATTAACAGCAGTTCCGTCAATAGTTCCACGCATCGCCATTTTTGCATAAGAAGCGCCGTCTTGATTTTGGAAAACGGCACGAATATCTGGGTTAGCTGCTAAAGCACCACATTTTTTTAGTTGATTTACTTTAAGATTAGGAACTCGTCCCACCATGTAAGAGAAAGCCTCTTGATTAAAACTTTTTGAGTCAAATTTGTTTGCCATAATTAAATACCATCCTTTTTATTAATTAAATTTATTGTTGTTGTCGCATTATTTTTTAAAATAAGCGCATAACGCTTCGTACCCCATATCATCTGGGTTTACTGCTGTTTCTTCTGTCTTTTCTACTGGATTTAGACCTTTCACCATTGTTTTTTCAAATAAAAAATCTTGATTTTTTTGCAGATTTTTAATCTGCTCATCAAGACCAACAAGTTCTCCGTTTTCATCAAACGAAATATTATCCATTTCAAGCAAAGCTTTAACTGCTGTCATATTTTTAGCTCCAGAGTTTTTAAGTCCACTGTCAAGCATAAAACCTAGCTTGCTTTTATCAAACTGCTCTTGCAGTTCAGTTTCTCTTTGCTCTAACCTAGTTTTTTCAACATAATTTTCTTCAATTAAAGTTAAAGCTTTTTCAAAGTCTTCTTCGCTTAAAATTTCTTTTAAAAAATCAATCATTTTTCCTCCTTAGTGTTTTGCTTTTCTAATTTTTCTAGCTCTTTGATTGGGTCAACAACCCATGGGTGCTGAGCAATTAGAGTTTCCTTTGACAAAAACTCTTGAGATTTAACGCAATTTTCAATAACTTCTGTTTCGTTAATCAAAATATCTCTGTTAAAAATAAACTCTATCTCATCATCTTCAAAGTTCATTCCCTTAACCCCAAGCAAATACATTTTCACAAAATCCATAACTTCTTGCAAAGAGGCTTGAAGTTCAGTTTCCATGTCATTTGCGTCAAGGTCAATGTCTGAATACATACTGCGTATGTTAAGCTGGTTTATATTTGAACTAAGCTTGTTTTCACCCCAGTCAAATCCTCTAGCGTTTTGAGTGATTGCACTGCTTAATAGTTCGATAATTGTTTTGTAGTTTTCGCTGTTAACCTCAATGTTTAAAAGCTCAACTCCTCCACTAGTGCCGTCTACAGTTCTAATTTTAATAGCACCATAAGATGATAAATTCTTTCTAAATTCCCCTAAATCAGTGCCGTCATAATTTTTAAGCACTAAAATAGTGTTTCTTACATTTTCTTCCATATTGTTAGCAAAGTCAGACATAACGGTGTTAAGCGCATCTTGCAAATGAACAACTTTGTTTATAAGTGGAATTTCTTTTGCATTTGACTTAATGGCTATTAGTGGAACTTCCTGCCAGTTGTACTGCGTTTCGCCTTTTTGTATGTAAGCTTTTTGGTTGTCGCATTTTTCCAAACGGCTTCCGTTTAGCTCATAACTTGTCATTCCATCTTTTTTGAAAAGTTCAACCCTTGTCACAAGTTTTTTATTCATTCCACAGTATTCTTCTATGTTGTAAACCCTAGCTGCACAGTCAAGCTTGGTGTGTGCAGCATCTTTCCAAAAAGGGCAAATCTCATAAGACGGAAAAATCTTAAATTTAAGTTTACCTTTTTCGTTAATATAAGGGTAAAGCCACGCAATGCCGCCAATTAAACTTTCTTCGCCGGCAAGTTTTAAACATTTCGAAAATTCAGCACCTATAATTTTTTTAACTTCTTTAACAAAGCTATTATTCTCACTCCACAAAGTCAAAGGCTTACCTAAAAGGTAGTTTTTCTTTTGGTCCACAAGTTTAGCAAATCGGTTATCTACTATATTATTATTAGGAAGATTTCTAACTTCTTCAAGTTCCCCATTTTTGCCAATAGCTGTTCTTTTTCGCCTTAATATTTTGTGATTACCAAAATAATAATCTTTACCCACAAGCATATCTTTACGCTGTTTAGAATTTTGCCAATGTAATATTTCTTTAGCAAAAAATTCTTCATCACTAATAGGAGCGTTAATTTTCATCCTATACTTTAAAACATCTTTTTCTTCAATCATATTTTTCCTTTCTGTTGTTCTGGCGATTTTTGGTTACTCAAACCCCATCAAACTCCCACCAAACGCATATTTCACAAAATATCTAATTTCATCCATTGCGTGGTCGTTTTCTTTTATTGGTTTATCCTCAGTCGATTTTGTGTCCCAGCTGTACAATCCAAATTCTTTTATACTGTCTTTGCAACAATCACAAAACAAAATGTCCCCACAGTTTAAGTGGTTCGCCACTTCTCTAATACCGTCAAGAACTTTGTTCGACGCTCTTTGAACTGTAAAAACGCCCTCTCTTCTAATACACTCTATAAAAGAGGCAGCAGACGGGTCTACAATAACCTTTTCTACATTTACCCTGCTTGCAAGTTCCACCAAAGACCTATAATGTTCCAAATCTGTCTTTTGTTTGCCACATGCTCTGCTGTCAAAGTAACTTTCTTTCACCCTGTACCACTTAGAACCACTTAACCCCCATAATCCCATAGAAGTAGGGTTAACAGTGCCATAATCGCATGAAATTATATATTTTTCGTAAACTCTGCCACCACTTGCCACCACATGACGTTCTTTTTCAAACATTGTATATATCAAACCTTGTGGTGCAACCCACTGCCCCAGAATATATCTTTTATAGAAAACTCCTTCATAAAGCTTTTTAGCCTCATCAATAATTTTTCGACTTAAAATAGGGTTGTCTTCCATTAAAAAATGAATGTGAAGTGCGTTTTTCTCGTCAGATTTTTCAATCCATTGCTTGTAAAAATAGTGATTAGGGTTTTCTGGGTTGCAGTTAAACCAAAGTTTTGTATTTTCAACCGATAAAGTTCTTGCAATAGCCTGCTCAACAAAACTTTGAGGCATAAGTGCCACTTCATCAAACATAACGCCACTTAAAGTAATACCTTGAATAAGGCTATAACTGCTTTCGTCTTTACCCCCAAAAAAATAAAATTTATTCTCTTTTCCTTGCCCTTTAACAGTGAGCATATTTTGACTTTTATTAAATTTAATGTCGTAAAAACATAAAATATCATCGCTATTTTCAATAGGGTGCAAAATATTACGTTCCACAGAATTTAAAGTTTTGCCACAAATACCAAATAAATCACCGTCAAAATTCGCCATTGCCCATAAAATAAAAGCTATGGACATACAAACGGTTTTGCCACTTCTAACAGCACCATCGCAGACCACAGCTTTGTATTTATTTTTAGTACTTGGCATAAAAGCCCATTTAAGCAAAAGTTTTTGTTTAGGCGATAAAGTTTTAAGGGTCATTTTCTTCACCCTCTAAGGCTTTCAAAACAAGTGAAATATCTTCTTTGCCAGAGTTTTCATCTTTATAAAGCTCTGTTAAGTCTTTAGTAGCTTGGATAAGCTGCCTTAATTTACCAGTATCAATTACACCAGTTTCTATTTTATTTTCCTTTTGAAAAATAAGGTCAAGTTCTGTAAACCCTCTTTCAACATTTTTCAGTGCCGTTTCACGAAGTTTTTTCAGCCTTTTTTGTACGTTAATTCTCAATATTTTCCTCCGTTTCCAATAACTTAGCATACTGCCGTTTTAAAAGTGAAAGCTTCATGTCAAGTAAACTGTCACGCTTAGTTGTCAATAAGTTTTCACGAATTTTTTTAGCAATTTTAGCTCTTTTATGCCTTAAACTGATTTCGCTGTACATTTTTCCACCACCTTTGCAACAAAAAAAGCCAAAGGCAATAAGCCCTTGACTTTTTCATGTTTTTCTATTGTATATATTAACACAGGTGTATACTGACATTCAATGACATGTTTTAAAAATCAAATAATTTTATTAAAAACAAATTAGTCCTTTATTTCAACATTATCAAGTTGTGCTTTTAAATTTTTTCTAAAAAGTTTTATGTACTCTTTTCTTAAAACATCTTGTTCTTTCTTTTCATCTTCTGTTAAACCAACTGTTTTTGATTTTTTTGAAAGTTCATTTATTCTTTTAATTTTATCGTCTAACATATTCTTCTCCAATATTTACAAATTTCTAAAAGCAGGAGCGAGCCGTGGTAGCAATGTCACAAACTTAGTTAGTTCGTGACATTGCCTGTAATCGCCCACATTTTATTTAAACTAATTATAATACAAACTGCTTACTTTTTCAATCTTATTCAAAAAATTCTTTTATAGCGTCCAAACCTTTTTGAGTTTCCTCTTTAAATCTTTCGGCTAAATCTGTGTCATCTTCAAAAGTATTAGCACCTAAAATCATAAAGAAAACATAATCACCATTTGTGTAAACTTCACCGGCATTAATTTTATCCATATTAGCCTCATAAAGAGTATTTTCGCTAAGTGAAGTTTTATAGCTCTCTAAAGCCTTTTCAACTTCCTCAGTTTTGCCGTCTTTAGCCTTAACAACCACGAATATATCTGGGTTTTCCTCTAAAGTGGAACCCTCTACCCAAATTTCATCATAAAACTCACTGCTTATACCAAGTTTTTCTTCTATTTCAGTTTCGTCCATCTCTTTGTCAGGGATATAATCATCGCCATATACATCTTTTATTGCGCTTTTATAGGTGTCGATAGTATTTGTGTTCATAGTGTCATCTTCCATATCTTGAACATCATCTTCTATATCCTCTTCTACTTTTGGAATTTCTGTAGCTTCAGGTGTAGGTGTAACTTCTACTTCTTCTTCACGTTCGAATAAAGAACATGCTGTAAAAGAAGTTGAAATTAAAGCACATGCTAACAATATTGCAAGTTTTTTCATAAAAAAACTCCTTTCTAAAAATAATTAGAACTTTTTCAGTTACAGGCTTATCTTTCCCTTTAAAAACTTTTTTCATTCAAAAAACTTTAATTTTTTATTATATTTTAATAAAAACCTTGACACTTAGCACAATAATCTTTACAATTAAATTATATATATTCTTACGAGGTGAAACTTTGAAAAAATTTTTAGATAAAATTTACAACTTATCAGTTTTCACTAAACTTGATAACGTTATTGAAAATATGTCGCCAGTCATGCTTATGTCGCCTCCGGGTGGTGGGCGTGGTGGTGGCTTTGGTGGACGTCCACCAATGGGCAGACCTCCTATGCGTGGTAGACCTCCTATGGGTGGATTTGGTGGTTTGGGTGGATTTGGAAGAAGAGTTGTAATCCCCCCTGTTATTCCAATCCCTATCCCAGTTGGCAGAACAAATACTGGTAATCAAACAGGGTACAATGAGGTTAAAACTCCTGAAGAACTAGAGAAATTAAAACAACAAAACAAAAAAGCTCCAACCCCGCCACCAGCGCCACAAAAAAATCAGTATATGCTTATTAGAATTTTTGCTTGCGTGGCAGTGGCTTTGCTCAGCGACGCCATTATGCCTTTTAGCGTACTGTTACCATTTTTAAAAATTGGTACAACTGCCATGGCTACAACCCTTGCAGCATATATAGGCTCATGGATAATAAACGGGCTTAAAATTCCAACAAAAATGAAAACTTTACGCTATATATTTATAGGAACAGCTGCTTTAAATTTCATTGATTTAATCGCTTCAAGCAATATAGTAACTAGTGTTATTGTAGGTGCTATAGGAATAGCTGGCTACTATTTAATAGTGTTAGCCGAAAAACTTTTAACCAAAATCAAGAAAAACCAACAAGAAAAACCATTTAAAGTAAAAAAAGAAAAAGCTCCAAAAGCTGAAAAAGTTCCTAAACCTAAACCTGAAAAAGAAGAAAAAGCCAAAAAATCAAACACTGGAAATTCTGAACTTGATGTAATTATCGACCAAGGCAATGAATATATTGCAAAGCTAAAAAAAGCCGACATTGCTATAGAGCATAACGGAATTTCACTTTCCATTAGAAGAATGGAAAGAGCTTGTCAAAGTATTTTTGAGTATATAGAAGACAAACCTGAAAAAATTTCACAAATTAAAAAGTTCTTAAATTATTATTTGCCTACAACCCTTAAATTACTAGACAGCTACGAAAAAATGGACAGGCAAAGTTACAAAGGCGAAAATATAAACTCCACAATGTTCGAAATCGAAGGTATGATGAACACAATTGCTCAAGCTTTCGAAAAACAACTTGACTCCCTATTTAGCCAAGAAGCTATGGATATTCAAGCCGACATAAGCGTTTTCGATTCTATCTTAAAACAAGAAGGTCTAACAGATGACGATAAAAATTAATTAAAAGGATGGTAAAAACAATGAGCGAAATCAAACTTACACTTGACCAAGAGGCACCAAGCCTAACTTTGGACCCAAATTTAGTAGAAACACAAAAAAAAGTTGAACAAGAAAATCCATTAACACTGGAAGAGCAAAAAGTAGTAGATGAATTTGCAACAAAAATCGACATTCAAAACAGCGCAATGATTTTACAATACGGTGCTGCTGCACAAAAGAAAATCGCAAACTTCTCTGACTCTGCACTTGAAAATGTTAAAACAAAAGAACTAGGCGAAGTTGGACAAGATATTGTAAGCCTAGTAACTGAACTTAAAGAATTCGAAATTGACGAAGACGAAAAAGGTGGTTTTTTTGGTTTCTTCAAAAAACAAGCTAACAAAATCGAAAATTTAAAAGCAAAATACGCAGACGCAGAAATTAACGTAAACAAAATTGTTGAAGTTTTAGAAGGTCACCAAGTACAGCTAATGAAAGACATAGTTTTACTTGATAAATTATACGAAATGAATTTAAGCTATCACAAAGAGCTTACAATGTACATTCTAGCTGGTAAAAAGAAATTAGAGCAAGAACGTGCCACAACTTTAGTAGAGCTAAAAGCAAAAGCTACTAGAACAGGTACTGCTGAAGATGCACAAGCAGCTAACGACTTCTCACAACTATGCGACGGATTTGAGAAAAAAATCCACGACCTCGAGCTTACTAGAATGGTGTCAATTCAAATGTCACCACAAATTCGTATGGTTCAAAACAACGACAGAATTATGGCAGAAAAAATTCAATCAACTATCGTAAACACTATTCCACTTTGGAAAAGCCAAATGGTTTTATCCATGGGAGTTGCTCATTCACAAGAGGCGCTTAACGCTCAAACTGCTGTAACAGACATGACAAACGAGCTTCTAAAGAAAAACGCTGAAACTCTAAAAATGAATACAATCGAAACAGCAAAAGCTTCTGAACGTGGAATTATTGATATGGAAACACTAAAATCAACAAACCAAAACCTAATCTCAACTTTAGACGAAGTTATGAAAATTCAAGAAGACGGCAAAGCAAAACGCCGTATTGCCGAACAAGAACTAGTAAAAATCGAGGAAGAATTAAAAACAAAATTATTAGAAATTAAATAAGGAGGTAAATTATGAAGCTAATCTCTAAAAAACTTTTCAGTATTTTAGTAGCTATAACTTTAATTTGCTCTATCCCTTTCGCTATTTTTGCCACAGAAAGTGACAGTCTGCCAAGCAAACCCGACAACTACTATGTTTATGACATGGCAGAAGTTATCAATGATGAAATCGCCGAAGAAATTACACTTGCTAACACTGACAACCTAGCAGAATACGGAGAAATCGTTATAGTCACTGTAAAAAGTGTCGATGACACCACCCTTTCAGACTACGCTACCGAACTTTTCTCATATTGGGATATTGGTGGTGACGACGACAAAGGTGCTCTACTTGTACTTGATATAGAGGGTGAAAATTACCGAAGTGTTGTAGGTTCTGGATTTAACACATACCTAAGCGAAACTCAACTTAAGGATATATTAGACGGTCAAGTTGAATATTATTTTGCAATGGAAGATTATAATTCAGCTGCTCAAATATTTGTAACAGCTATTACTGACAAAATTGTCCCTACAAGCACTACAGACGAAAGTGAAGAAAGCGCCGACACTAGCGATGAAAGCATAGATGAAAACACAGAAGAAGAAACTGACCAAGAAACAGAAGTTTTAACCGAAGATACCACCGACGAAACAGACGGAAACAAGGCTTTATCTGTCGTATTTTCAATCTTTAAAGCATTACTTGTTATCGTTTTAATATTATTAATAATCGTTATTGGATTTTTAGTTTTAGTGAATTTAAGGTCACAAAAACGCAGAAAATCAAGACGTAAAAACAGAAAGAATTAAAAGGTGAATTTATGAGTATTAACATTGCAATTTTAGGTCCAGGAAACATAGCAAGGCGTTTTGCAGACGCTGTTGTTAATTGCACAGGCATAAAACTTTTAGGCGTAGCTTCAAGAGATTTAGAAAAAGCAACAGAATTTGCTAATAAATATGGTATAGAAAAAGCCTACGGTAGTTACCAAGAAGTTTTCGATGACAAAACTATCGACGCTGTTTATATTTCAACACTACACAGCGTTCACTATGAGCAAATTATGGCTTCACTAAACGCTGGCAAACATGTTTTATGCGAAAAGCCAAGTTTATTAACTGTAAAAGAAGCTGATGCTGTAATCGCTTTGGCAAAAGAAAAAAATCTTTTATTTATGGAAGCTATGTGGACACGCCTTTTACCTCCTGTTTTAAAAGCACAAAAATGGATTGCAGACGGCGAAATTGGTGATTTAAAACTAATCAATGTAGCTTTTGGTTTCCCAGCAAAAGAAGACCCAAATTCAAGACTTTTCTCACCAGAAAAAGCTGGTGGTGCATTATATGATGTAGGTGTATACACATTTGCTTTTGCAACTTTCATGGCAAATTCACCTATTAAAGAATATAAAACTATGGTTACAAAAGCTTTCACAGGAGTTGACGAAAGCAACACTGCAATGATAAAATTTGAAAACAAAGCAATAGCAAATATTTGTTCAAGTGTTCGTGCCAATTTAAACGACACTGCATACATTTACGGTACAGATGGTCAAATTATTGTTGACAGATTTTGGTGCAGTACAAAAGTTACACTTAAAAAACGTGGCTTAGAAGACGAAGTTTTCGAAAGTGATTATACTGACACTTATATAGGTTTCAAATATGAAATTCAACATTTCGCAGATTTAGTAAACGCTGGTATAACAGAAAGCCCTATAGTAACTTATGATTATGTTAAAGATTGCGTTAAATTCTTCGAAGACTCTTTAGCAGAAATTAAAAATTAATTTTGTATTTAACTGTAGTAGAGGGGTTCCACCCCAATATCACGAACTTAAGAAAAATTATATTTATTTACGGAACGCATCGTATGCGTTCCGTAAATAAAAAACAACAATCATGAATGATTTTAGTGCAAAATGTAGAAATTTTCACAAAAAGGCATTTTCAAGGTGAAAATCATGTAAAACTCATTGACAAAAAGCTAATAAAAATGTATATTAATAGTGCTGTGTATCTAATCTCAAAAATTAGTGCCCAATACGCCACTGTAGCTGCTTATTTAGCAGTGTAACAAACCTTTTGCGGGGTAGCGTAATAGGACACTAACTACGACCGATTACTAATGATCGTGGAAATTTCCGCAAAGGGGGATGCATTATTAATGGAAAATTCAGTTATTATATCATTACAAAACATTGCAGTATCATTTGACTCACAAACCATATTAAATGGTTTAAATCTCGACATACACGACAAAGAATTTGTAACTTTGCTAGGGCCGTCAGGCTGTGGTAAAACTACTACTTTGCGTATAATTGGGGGTTTTATTGAGCCAGATTCAGGCAGTGTTTTTTTTAATGACAAAAACATCACGGACTTGCCACCGTACAAAAGACCAGTCAACACGGTCTTTCAAAAATACGCCTTGTTCCCACACCTTAACGTGTATGAAAACATAGCGTTTGGCTTAAGACTTAAAAAAACCGATGATAAAACTATTAAATCAAAAGTTTTTGAAATGCTAGAACTTGTTGGCCTCAAAGGCTTTGAAAGACGTGACACAGCTAGTCTTTCAGGTGGACAACAACAACGTGTAGCAATCGCTAGGGCTTTGGTAAATCAGCCAAAAGTTCTTCTTTTAGATGAACCTTTAGGAGCACTTGACCTTAAGCTTAGAAAAGACATGCAAACCGAGCTAAAAAGAATTCAACAAAGCACAGGTATTACCTTCATTTATGTTACCCATGACCAAGAGGAAGCTTTAACCATGAGCGACACCGTTGTAGTTATGGATGCAGGTGTAATTCAACAAATTGGAACACCTCAAGACATTTATAACGAGCCTATTAACGCTTTTGTTGCCGACTTTATCGGTGAAAGCAATATTTTCGACGGTATTATGAACAAAGACTTCGAGGTAGAATTTGCCGAAGAAACTTTCACATGTGTAGACAGAGATTTCAGAACTCGTGAAAGAGTTCACGTAGTTGTAAGACCCGAAGATGTACAAGTAGTTACACCTTTCGAAGGCAAAATTACAGGAATTGTCGAAAGCGTAACATTCAAAGGCGTTCATTATGAAATGCACGTCAAACAAGCTGGTTACGACTGGGTAATTCACTCTACACAAGCCTCTACTCCTGGCGAAACTATCGGAATGAATATAGGCCCTGACGAAATTCACATCATGAAATATACGGAGGGCTAAAGTGAAAAATAAACTTGTAGCTTTTCCATATATTATATGGATGTCAGTTTTTATTGCAGTACCACTTCTTTTGGTAATTTATTACGCTTTTGTTGATAAAAGTGGTAATTTCACCTTAGAAAACATAACAAGTTTAACTCAGTATTCCACAGTTTTTGTTAGAAGTATATTACTTGCAGCTTTAGCAACAGCTATTTGTCTTGTAATCGCCTACCCTGTAAGTTGGTGGCTGTCCAGAATAAAAGCTGGCAAGCAAGGCATTATGTTAATGCTTTTAATGATGCCTATGTGGATGAACTTTTTGCTTAGAACTTACGCTTGGATGAGTTTACTTGAAACTAACGGTCTAATAAACAAACTATTTAGCTTAGTTGGTTTAGGCCCTTTTGAAATGATTAATACAAGTGGCGCAGTTGTGTTAGGTATGGTTTACAACTATTTACCATATATGATTTTACCACTTTATACAGCTATGCTCAAAATTGATGACAGCGTTATCGAAGCTGCTAACGATTTAGGTGCAGGGCTTATCAAAACATTTAGCAAAGTCATGTTGCCACTTAGCACACAAGGTATAATAACAGGTGTTACAATGGTTTTTGTACCGTCTATCTCAACATTTATCATAAGCCGAATGCTCGGTGGTGGTAGTGTTATGCTTATTGGCGACCTTATCGAACTACAATTCCTTGGCAATAGTTACAATTACAACTTAGGTAGCGCCATGAGCCTTGTACTCATGTTAATTGTTCTTCTACTCATGACCTTTATGCAAGATAGAGATGACGTGGAGGGCATACAATGAAAAAATCAATCAAAATACTCCAAAGAGTTCACGTATGTGCATTTTTTGCGTTCATGTACTTGCCAATAGCCGTTTTAATGGCTTTTAGTTTTAACGAAAGCACCAGCCGTGCTGTTTTTACAGGCTTCACATTTCAGTGGTATGTAAATTTGCTAGAAAACGAAATGATACTTGAAAGCCTTGTAGTTTCTTTAATTTTAGCTTTAGTTTCAAGCACTATAGCAACAGTTATGGGAACAATGGCATCAGTTGGAATTTCTCGCATGAAAAAAACTTCACGAAGTATAATCATGAACATCAGTTACATGCCTATCATCAACCCAGAAATCGTTACTGGTGTTTCACTTATGCTTATTTTTGTTGTGTTTAACAGTAGCATTACAGAAGTTTTTTCATGGCTTTTAGACAAAGAAATATCTATGAACTTATTCGGCTACGGAACACTTCTTGTAGCTCATATAACTTTTAGCGTACCTTATGTTATTTTTAACGTAGTACCAAAAATTAGAAAAATGGATAAAAGACTTTACGAAGCTGCACTTGATTTAGGTTGCAACCATACTCAAGCGTTTTTCAAAGTAGTTTTACCAGACATTATGCCAGCAGTTGTTTCAAGCTTTTTAATTTGTCTTACATATTCGATTGATGATTTTGTAATTTCATATTTTACAAGTGGAACAACCCAAACCTTGCCAATTGCTATTTATAGTATGACTAAAAAACAAGTTAGCCCAGAAATTAACGCTCTAAGTACAGTTATGTTTGTTGTTATAATGAGCATTATTTTAATAGCAAACGCAATGGACACAGCAAAAGAGAAAAGAAAACACGCAAAATAATTTCCTTATCCCCCTGCTGTAACGGATTTTACGTTACTCAAACCCCTCGTAGCGACAACCCTTATGGTTGTCCATATATTAACTTAAAACCCAACTAGGAGAAATAAATGAAAAGAAAAATTAGCCTGCTTTTAGCACTTTCGCTACTTATATTATCAGTTTTTACAGCTTGTTCTTCAAGCGAAACCAACTACGACATAACACTTAGAGATAACGACTACGATTGGACTCGTTTTATGGACGACGACATCACCCTAAACGTTTACAACTGGGGTATGTACATTTCTAACGGCGAAAAAGACACACTTGACACTGTACAAGCTTTCGAAGCTTTAACTGGTATTGACGTAAATTACACAACATTCGACACTAACGAGGGTATGTACTCAAAAGTTAACAGTGGTGCCGGTGATTACGATATAGTTATCCCAAGCGATTATATGATTTCTAAAATGGCAAACGAAGGCTTATTAGCAGAGCTTGACTTTGACAATATCCCAAATTACGATTATATTGGTGAAGATTACCGAGGTCTTTCTTACGACCCCGATGAGCTTTACAGTGTAGCCTACACTTGGGGATTAGTTGGTATTATTTACAACACAACTATGGTTGAAGAAGAAGACATCGCAGAAGGTTGGGATATTTTCTGGAATGAAGATTACGAAGGTCAAGTCCTAATGTTCAACAACAGCCGTGACGCATTTGCTATTGCTGCTAAATATTTAGGTCAAAGCCTAAATCCTACCACTGTAGAAGAAATCACAGCTCAAGAAGCTGCTTTAAAAGAGCAAAAATCAAACGTTCAAAGCTATGTAATGGACGAAGTTTTCGACAAAATGATTGGTGGCGAGGCAGCTATCGCAGCTTATTATATCGGTGACGGTATGACAATGATGGACGATAACGAAGACCTTGAAATAGTTATTCCAGAAGAAGGAACTAACATGTACGTTGATGCAATGTGTGTTTTAGAAAGCTCTCAAAACAAAGAGGCTGCTGAAATGTTCATCAACTTTATGTGCGAAACAGAAGTTGCACTAGCTAATATAGAGTACATCTGCTACTCAACTCCTCATACCGAAGCTTATGAGCTTTTAGACGAAGAAACACAAACTAATGAACTTATGTACCCAAGCCAAGAGATTTTGGATAACTGTGAAAGCTTTTTAACTTTAAGCGACGAAATCAACTCTGCAATGGACAGCTCTTGGAGCCTTGTTAGAGGACAAGACGCAGACGGCGACGGCTGGATGATGATTGTTGTACTTGTTTTACTTGTTGCTGTAATAGTATTTGTATTCTATAGAAGAGCAGTAAAGAAAAAACGCAACAACTACTAATTTCATTTTAGAATTCAAGGGAGAGGTTAAGCCTCTCCCTTCAGCTTGTCGAAAAAGGTTTTGTATTTGTGTAAAATACCGAAAATATATTTTTAAAATGGTAGGGGCGAGCTGTGCTCGTCCGAAATCAAGATATTAATTTAGTGCTTTTATAAAAATATTTCTCTATTTTACACAAAACAAGACAAAACTTTTTGTTTTATCCACGGACGAGCACAGCTCGCCCCTACAATGTTTGTGCAACTTTTTTTACAATATAGGTTTTTTGACAGTCTGAATGGAGAGGTTAAGCCTCTCCCTTATTTTGCATATTTCTTATTTACAAACAAACACCTAAAAAGGAGCTACCACATGTATGTCACCAAAAAAATCGAAAATTTCACTAAATATCCTTTCCAAAACCACTTTCCTATTCTACACCAATATCAATTTTTAGTGCGTGCAAACAGAATGAACTGTAATTATACCGAAAATAATTTTTCTAATCAACTCAGCGAAGACTATCCATTTTTTTCAGTTCATATTGTTTTTTCTGGTTGCAGTTACTTGCGTGTAAAGGGTAAAGAATACTTACTAAAAGCTGGCGATGCCTTCATTGTTTGTGGTGGAACAAAACATGAATACGGTAATTATAATAACTCCAATCTAGGTTATATGTGGATAGAACTTTCCAAGCAAGGCTGTCAAGAACTCCTTACTCACTTTCAAATAAACGACATTCATGTTGTTGACAGTTTGTACACGGAAAAAATGACCGAAAAACTTAGCGATATACTTTTCTACGTTCAAAACAACAAAAAACTAAACTTTTTCGATTTATCAGCCTTAGAATACAGCTTTTTAAGCAGTTTATTCGAAGCTTCACTTGTAAAAACACAAAAAACAGCGCCGAGCATTATACACTCAGCACTGCAATATATAGATAATCATTTTACGGAAACTATGCAAATTCAAGACTTAGCCAATTCACTTAATGTAAGCCACAGCTATTTAACAAGGCAGTTCACCAAACATTTAGGCATGCCACCTGTTCAGTATCTACTTATGCGGAAAATTGCATACGCCTCACAACTTTTGTTAAGCACCGACTTAAGCTGTGCTGAAATTTCTGAAAAAACAGGATTTTACGATTCCACCCATTTCAACCGTACTTTCAGAAAAATAATGCACATAACACCACTTAAATATGCAAAATATAAACTAGATTAAGCTTAAATCTCTTGGAACTGAATATATAGCCTCAATATTTTCAAGTGGTATATCAGTTTCATAACCTTGGCTACCCATTAGAATGTATCCACTGTTTTCGCCCAAAGTTTTCATGAATTTTTTAACTTCTTCCTTAACTTCTTCAGGATTTCCGTTAGGAAGTAAAAATTGAGTATCAATTCCACCGTGGAAAGTAATTTGACCTTCATAAAGTTCTTTTAATCTTTCAACTTCTAAACCAGTAACTTTTTGAACAGGGTCTAAAGAGTCAATTCCACATTTGATAAATTCAGGAATAAGTGGCGCAATTGCTCCACAAGAATGTTGTTGGAAAAACGCATTATTTTCATGTGCTAAGTCAACTAAACGTTTTGTGTTATCTCTGAAAAAATCTTTCCACATGTCAACGCTAAAAAGCATAGAAATTTGAGTTCCATAATCGTCACAAGTATGTATAAAGTCAACTTTGCCACCACCTGCGGCAAAAGAACGTCTGTAGTATTCCATTTCAAATTCTACCAAATTGTTCAGCAATTTTTTAGCTGTATCTGGCTCCTCAAGCATCAAAATGAATAAATCTTCCATATTCATAACGTTTGTTATAACTTGGAAAGGCCCTGGATGCCCAATTAAAATCGCTTTATCTGGGTTAGCGTTACAACACTCTGTAATAGGGCTGTAATCAAACCAATCTGGGTTTGGAAATTTGAAGTTCTCAATTTCTTCTAAAGTATTGTCAAGTGATAACGGATACCAAGAATTTGTTTGGTAAATCTCTTTTCCAGTGTCATGAGCAGTTTTTTCACAGCCCCAGTATGTCATTGAAACCAAATTTCCATTCTCGTCATATCTTGTTGGAAGTTCAGGTCCAATGTAACGTGGGTTAGTATAAAAAATGTCAAGGTCAAATTTTTCAGCTAATTGACTATAATTTGTAAAACCATATTTTTCATACAAACTTTCATAAACTTTGCCAACAGCTGTAAATCCAGCTGGTATTTTGTCCACAGGTTTACGTGCTAACGCTGCACGCACTCTTTCTTTTGATGTCATAACAATCCGTCCTTTATACTTAATTTATTTAATTATAATACAAACTTAAATCTTTTTCAATTTATATTTTATAATTAAAAATTGTATATTTTTGAACTAAACAAGCTCTGCTTTTATAACGCTATATCCAAAAGCTGGCAAAATAAACTGATCTGCATATTTTGTGCCAAAAACATCTGTTACTTTTTTAAACTTAAGTGGAACTTTTTCGTTTTTTTCACTTCTGTTAACAAATATAAAAATAGAATTTTTTTCTCCGTTTTCGTCTATTTCAAAACGTTCAAAACACATTAAATCCCGATGCGAATATGTGTTTTTCATAGAAGATGTTTTTAAAATATCTAAAGATTTTCTAAGTTTACCTAAATTTTGATACCACTTTACAAGCTCTGTATTTTCACTGCCCCAAGGGTAACAACCACGGTTAAATGGGTCACGGTAGCCTTGCAAACCAGCTTCATCGCCATAATAAATACAAGGAACACCTGGAAGAAAATATTGTAAAAAACTAGCAAGTTTTAATTTAAGCACTGCCTTTTCATAAGCCTGTCCACTTAAATTTTGCTCACTTTGCCATTTTCTATCTCGTCCGTATAATGGTTGTGCACCTAAAACAGTCAATGCTCTTTCTGTGTCATGAGTACCTATGTGGTTCATTAAAAGCTTTAAACACTGTGGAGGGTAATTTTCTACTATAAGTTCAATTTCTTCCATAGCTTGTGAAGCATGGTCGCCGTTTAAAAATCTAAATATTGCATTTGCAAACGGATAATTCATAACTGTATCCATTTGTTTGCCAAGCAAATACCTTCTGCGCACTCCGTAAGCCATTTTGCTAGATGCATCTTCCCAAACTTCACCCATAACAATTGCTTGTGGGTTTTCTTTTTTTGTAGATTTATAAATTTCATCTAAAATTATGTCAGGAAGTTCATCAGCAACGTCTAAACGCCAGCCACTTGCTCCTTTGTCAATCCAATTTCTAACAACGCCTTTTTCTCCACAAATATAATTAATATACTCTGGGTTGTCCTCTCTTATATTAGGCAGTGTAATAAAATTCCACCAACACTCGTAGTCATTATTGTACTTTCTAAAACTATACCACGGATAATAAGGAGAAGACATAGAATTATAAGCACCTACATTGTCGTATCTTCCCTCTTTGTTAAAATAAACGCTGTCACTGCCTGTATGACTAAAAACACCGTCAAGCACTACTTTTATACCAAAAGTTTGAGCTTTATCGCATAATTCTTTAAAATCGTTTTCGTCACCTAAAAGTGGGTCAATTTTCATATAATTAGCCGTATTATAACGGTGATTAGAATGCGCCTCAAAAATTGGGTTCAAATAAATACAAGTGACACCTAAACTTTGAAGGTAACTAAGTTTTTCTTCAATCCCCTTTAAGTCACCCTTAAAATAATCCGAATTACTTATCTCTCCGTCATCGTCAGGCCACCACTTAGGCACATTTCCCCAATCATCTCTAAGCCATCTGCCATAAGGAATATCGCTTTTTTCTTTTCTTGAGTAATTAAATCTATCGGGGAAAATTTGATAAATAATCCCACCATTAAGCCAGTCTGGAGTAGTAAAGCCTTTGTCATAAACTGTTATTTGCCACTTGTTTTGGCTGTTACTAAGTACGCCCTCTCCCCCAATATCTTTATATAAATGCCTATGCCCTTGGCTAGTTTGAAGTTCGAAAAAATAAAAATAGACACCAGTTTCTTTGGGTTTAAAATGGCATTCCCACCACTCTTTATTTTCACCATTCATGCCACACCAATACATGTTTTCAGTGATAGCTGTACTATTATCGCTTAAAATAATAAGCTTAGCATCACGACAAGAAAGCGAGCGTTCAGGGCTTATTTTAAAATGGATAGTTTCGCCTTTAGCAATAGCCCCAACAGGGTCACGGTATATAGAATTTCGTGAATTGAACATAAATTCAGTCCTTTTAAATATAGTAAAATATAAATTAGCAAGGACGCCCAACGGGCGCCCCTACTGTCAAGTCTTTAATGTAAAATTAAACTGTTTTTCCGCCCCAAATATTATTTTCATAATCTCTAATTGAACGGTCAGCTGCAAAAATACCAGCTTTTGCAATATTAACAAGTGACATTTTATTCCAAAGTTCTTTGTTATTTGCATAAATATCCATAGCTTTTTGTTGAGCTATTGCGTATGAAGCAAAATCAGCTAAAGCCATATATTGGTCGTTGTTGATAAGTGTATTTGAAATATTTCCAAAAGAAACACCACAAAAACCAGAATTTAAATCATTTAAACAACTTGCAAGTACTGGGTTTCTTTCGATATATACATGTGGGTTATAATGATTTTTAAGGTCGTTAACTTCTGGAGTTGTCATGCCAAACAAGAACATATTATCACTGCCAACAGCTTCATGAATTTCAACATTAGCGCCGTCAAGTGTACCCATAGTTAAAGCACCATTAATCATAAATTTCATGTTACTTGTACCAGAAGCCTCAGTACCTGCTAAAGAAATTTGTTCGCTAATTTCAGCAGCTGGAGTTAAAAGTTCTGCCCAAGAAACGCAGTAATTTTCAACAAAAACTATTTTTAGCTTTTTGTTAACAACTGGGTCGTTGTTAATTGTATCACCAAGTTTGTTGATAAACTGCATAATTTCTTTTGCAAAATAATAACCAGGAGCAGCTTTTGCACCAAAGAAATATGTGTGAGGAGCAAAATCAGCCTTAGGGTTTGCTTTAAGCCATTTGTAAATGCTTAAAATATGAAGTGCATTCATGTGTTGACGTTTATACTCATGTAAACGTTTAACTTGAACATCAAAAATTGAGTTAGGGTCAATAATAGTACCTTGAGTTTTCTTTAAATGCTCTGCAAGTCTTAATTTATTGCTATATTTAATTTCTTCAAGTTTAGCAAGTACAGTTTTATCATCTTTATATTTCATAAGTTTTTCAAGCTGTGCAGCATCATAAGTGAAATCACCACCAATTAACTCAGTTAAAAAACTAGCCATTTTAGGGTTGCTTTGGTTAAGCCAACGTCTATGAGCAATACCATTAGTAACATTTTTAAATTTTTCAGGTGTTTCAGTATAATAATCATTAAATAAAGAATCTTTTAAAATATCGCTATGAAGTGCAGATACACCGTTAACACTGTGTGAAGCAATAACAGCCAAATTAGCCATTTTAACATATCCATTATTAATTGGAGCCATTCTCCAAATTTTATCTTCTGGTAAGCCTTTTGCTCTCATATCGTCCCAGAAACGTCTATCTATTTCTTCAACGATTTGATAAATTCTAGGCAAACGCATTTTAAATAAATCAGCGTTCCAGCTTTCCAAAGCCTCTGCCATAACAGTATGGTTAGTATAAGCAATAGTTCTAGTAACAATATCCCAAGCGCTATCCCATGAATAGCCACACTCATCAAGCATAATTCTCATCATTTCAGGAATTGCCAAAACTGGGTGAGTATCATTCATATGAATTGCAGCAAGTTCAGGTAAATTTTCTAAAGTTGAATGAGTGTAAAGGTGTCTTCTAATAATATCTTGAATAGAAGCAGAAACTAAGAAATATTGTTGCTCTAGTCTTAAAGTTTTACCTTCATTGTGGTTATCTTCTGGGTATAAAACTTTAGTAATAGCCTCAGCCATAGCATCTTGTTCCATAGCTTTAACATAGTTACCGCCGTTGAAAAGTTTCATATCGAAATTGTTATTAACAGATTTCCAAATTCTTAAAAGGCTAATACCTTTTCCGTCCATACCAGAAATATACATGTCATAAGGTATAGCTGTAATAACAGTTGCATCTTTATGGTTAACGCTATGATGGTCGTCATACCATACTTCTTCAAGATGTCCGCCAAATTTAACTTCCATAGAATTTTCTTCTACTTTTTGAAGCCAAACTTCGCCACCAGGAAGCCAAAAGTCAGGAAGTTCAGTTTGCCAACCGTCAACCATTTTTTGTTTAAATATACCATATTCATATCTTAAAGAATATCCCATAGCTGGGTAGCCTTGTGTTGCAAGTCCGTCCATAAAGCAAGCAGCAAGTCTTCCTAAACCACCATTACCAAGACCAGCATCAGGTTCTTGCTCGTAAAGAGCATCAATACTTACGTTCATATCTTTTAAAGCATCTTTAATAACAGGTTCTAAACCTAAATTGAAAAGATTGTTTTTAAGTGATCTACCTAATAAAAATTCCATGCATAAGTAGTAAACTTGTTTTGTGTTGTTTTCTTTTGCTCTATTAATAAAGTCACCTCTAAGTGATGATAATTGCTCTTTTACAATAAGTGCAACTGCTTTGTAAAACTCGTCGTTTGATGCATTTTTTGTTGTCACACCAAAAATGTGATTTAATTTGTTTTCTATAGCGGTTTTTGCTTGAGATTTTGTCATTTTGTTACTCATAAAAACTCCTCGTTTATCGTGTTATTTCTTCTCACATAACTATACATAATTTCTATTAAAAATAATTAAAAATTATATTAAATCTTTAATTAAGTATAGTTATTTTACATTAATATTTAATACTTTTTATATTATAATATAAAGAAAAAAACATTTCAATAAAATTTAAGTAATTTTGTAAAACTTTCTAATTTAATAGTTCCAAAACAAAGAAAATATGGTATAATTATGTTCTAGCTTAAAAAACCTAAAAGGTGGTGCCATTTTTGAAAGAAAAAATCGAACTAGAGGTGTACGGAATTCGCTGTAACCTTGTAACAAACGAAAGCGAAGAATATATGAAGTCGCTTGCAAAAACAGTCGAAAACACTGTAAAAAATATGCAAACAAGTTCTACCGATATTGCTTTAGCCGTTACTGCAATTAGCTTTTGTCACGATAATAATTCGCTAAAAAAAGAAATAGAAAATCTTAGGCTAAAATTAGCTGAAAAAGATGACGAAATTTTAAATTTAACCAAAGAAATTAAAAATAAAAACGGAGTTAAAAAGTACAGTGAAAATCCTTTAAGGTTCAACCCTTCACCGGATAAAAAACTTGTTAACTTTTATGAAAAAAATGAAGAATAAATTAGAAATACTTTCCCCAGCAGGTGGAATTGAGGCGTTAAACGCAGCCATAAATAGTGGAGCAGATGCCATTTATGTAGGTGCTAAAAATTTTAGTGCTAGAGATTCTGCCGCCAATTTTTCCAAAGAAGAACTTATACAGGCTAGAAAAATCACCAAAATAAGTGGTGTTAAACTTTATGTGGCTGTCAACACAGTTGTAAAAGACACCGAAATCAATATTTTGTTAGAGCTACTTGAATTTTTATGTCAATTAGATGTCGACTCAGTGATAGTTCAAGACCTTGGAATTTTTTACTTAGCAAAAAAACTATGTCCCCAGCTAAAAATTCACGCTTCTACCCAAATGAGTGTTATGAACACTTACGGTGCTGAATTTGTAAAAAACATTGGTGCAAAAAGAGTTGTTTTAGCAAGGGAGTTAAGCCTTAAAGAAATTTCTGACATAAAAACCGACATAGAACTTGAAGTTTTCGTTCACGGAGCACTTTGCATGTGCGTGTCAGGTCAGTGCTATTTTAGTGCAATGCTTGGCTCACGAAGTGGCAACCGTGGCAAATGTGCCCAACCTTGCAGACTTCCTTTTAAAGTAACCGGTGGAACAGGTCACGACCTTAGCCTTAAAGATTTAAGCATAATAGAAGATTTACCAAAGCTTGAAAAAAGTGGAGTAACTTCTGCTAAAATTGAAGGAAGAATGAAACGTGCCGAATACGTAGCAGCAGCCGTAACGGCAGCAAGGCAAAGCGTAGACCACAAAGAAGTTGAGCCTTTCGTAAAAGATAGTTTAGAAGCTGTTTTTTCACGTTCTGGCTTTACAAAAGGCTATTTTGAACATAAATTAGGCAAAGAAATGTTTGGTATTAGAACAAAAGAAGATGTCCAAAATGGCAACAGTGCTTTATTTGGTAAGCTTCATAATTTATATAAAACTCCTTACGCAAAAGTAGCCTTAAACGGATTTATAACAGCCTTTGTCGGTGAAAAAATTTGTCTTGAGCTTAACGATAAGGACGGAAACACCGTAAAAGTGTACAGCGATACCCCATTCGAAAAAGCTATAAACAAAGCTATGGACGAAGAAAATCTTAAAAATAGGCTATCCAAAACAGGTGGAACTCCCTATTATTTGGATGATTTTGCTGTTTATACCGACAATCAAGGTATGGCGTCTGCCTCTGTCATCAACAATTTAAGACGTGATGCACTAGAAAAATTAAGCGAAATAAGAGCCAAAATAAAGCCTATTTCTTTTAATTACCAAGAAATAAATTTAAACGAGCAGAAAACACAAAGTCTAAAACTACGAGCAGAATTTAAATCAGTCGATCAAATTCCAACTGATATTTCCATGCTTAACTGGGTTTATTTGCCATTAAATGCTCCACTTGAAGACTTTTTAAGCGTTAAAAACACTAAAGTTGGAGTTTCTATGCCAAGAGCATTGTTTGAAAACGAAGATAAAGTAATAGACAAAATGAATCTTTTAATAAAAAACAATATTAACACTTTCATGTGCTACAACGTCTACGCTTTAGAAATGGCTAAAAGTTTAAACGCTAATATTCACGGTGGATATTCCCTTAACATTACAAATAGTTTTGCCCTTGCAAGCTTAGAAGAATATGGTGTAAAAAACGCTGAACTTTCGTTTGAGCTTACTCAAAACGAAATTAAAGAAGTTAAAGGCAATTTACCAAAAGGTATAATGATTTACGGCAGACAAGCTTTAATGCTCACAAGAAACTGTCCTATTTCAAACGGAAAAAGTTGTAACGACTGCAAAATGACAAGCGTTTTAACCGACAGAAAATCTACAAACTTCCCTGTATTGTGTTCAAAATATAAAAATAAAGATAAAATAACAGCTAGTTTTTCAAATTATGCCGAAGTTTTCAACAGTGTTCCTATGACACTTTCTGACAAAATGTCTGCTATAAATGGTGTAGACTTTGGAATTTTGCGTTTTACTGTGGAAAACCGTGACGAAACAAGTAAAGTATTATCAGATTTTGTTCGACATAATAATTCCTTAACCGACTTTACTCGAGGACTTTTTCACCGTGGAATTCTATAACTGTGGAAAACTCTGTGGAAAAGGTTGAAAACTACGTTGATAAGTTGAATAACTCCCCCAAAATTAAGGATTTTATGCTGTTGAAAGCACTAAAAGTTTTCAACGCATATAATTTAAACAATTAAAGCATAAAAACAAATCGGAGAATAACATGTTTAAAATACAAAAAATCAATCAAAAAGCTACCGCCCCACAAAGGGCAACCGACGGCAGTGCTGGCTATGACCTTTGTGCCTGTTTAGAAAACGAAATAACAATAAATTCTGGCGAAATAGTTTTAATACCAACAGGTTTGTGTATAGAGCTACCTAAAAACACTGCTGGAATGATTTACGCAAGAAGTGGACTTGCTACAAAACACGGCATAGCACTTGCGAACTCTGTAGGTGTTGTCGATTGGGACTACCGTGGCGAGGTTAAAATTGCCCTTATCAACTTAAGCAAAAATACCTATAAAATAAACAACGGTGACCGAATTGCCCAGCTAGTTTTAACCCCTGTTGTTTGCCCTAATGTAATTTGGGCAGATAACTTAAACGAAACCGAGCGTGGAGCTGGTGGCTTTGGAAGCACAGGTATTAACAAAAATTAATCTTGAAGAAAAAATAAAAATTTGCTATAATATAAGCAATTTTAAAAAGGTGTGATAGTTTTAATGAAAAAAGATTTAGCAACAGCAGTTAACAAAAATTTATGCATAGATTTAGGCACTTCAAACACAGTTATCTATTTAAAAGGTAAAGGTGTAATTTTAAACGAGCCGTCTGTTATCGCTACCGAAAAGCAAAGTGACACCATTGTCGCTATAGGAAACGAAGCCAAAGCAATGATGGAGCGAAACCCTGACAATATAACTATAATTACACCTATTCAAAAAGGAGTAGTTGCCGACTTAGACGCTACCACTGCTATGCTTAAAGCTTACATAAAAAAAGCAATAGGCGTCAATTTTTCTAAAAATTCAATCACAGTTTCTTACCCAGCAACAAGTACGCAAGTCGAAAGATTAGCCGTGCAAGATGTCGCAAAGCAGTGCGTAACAGGTCAAGTTAGTTTAATGTCACAAGCTGTTGCAATTTTACTAGGGCAAGAAATTTCAGCTACAACCCCAAAAGCCACAGCGGTAATCGACATAGGTGCTGCTCATACAGAAGTTTCTGTGTGCATTTTTGGCGAAGTATTGTCTTCTTTTAACGACAATGTAGGTGGAAATGAAATAGATTACAACATTATAAGGTATATAAAAAACAAATACAAACTGCAAATTTCAAAAAGTTTTGCATGCGATATAAAAACAAATATAGGTTCAGCTTTCTACACAGAAGAAAATAAATTCATGGACGTAAAAGGCAGAGATATAAAAGATAATATCCCAAAAAGTGTAACTGTAAATTCAGAAGAAATAAGAGAAGTTATAGCAAACACTTTAACTGAAGTTCCTAACCTTATTATAAAAGCTATAGAAGATTTACCACCTCAAATTTCAGCCGACCTAATGGAAAACGATATTATTATAGCAGGTGGTGTAGCTAATTTAAAAGGTCTTAAAGAGTATATGGAAAACATCACAGGGCTTAAAGTCAAAATCGCCACAAACCCAGACACTACAATAGCAAAAGGCTTGTCAAAATATTAATTAAGGGGATAAAATGAAAGGTTTTATAAAAAGTAATACATTTAAAATTCTATTAATGGTTATTGTCATTTGCTTGTCTATTTTGCTTTTATCTCAAACTGCTGGTTCAGTGTCTTTAGCCTCAGTCTTCGGTTTAGTAACCAACCCTATGACTGATGTTACTAGCACTTTAAGTGCAGATGAACTGCAAAAATATGACGATATGGACTATGATGAACTCATCGCCTATATTGTTGACCTTGAAAGTGAAAACGCACAGCTAACCGAACAACTTGTGGACTATTACAACATTAAAACCGAAAACTTACAGTACCAAAGTATGCTTAACATATTGGATGAATACACAAACTTAGAGCTTGTTGCAAGCAGTGTTACAGCAAAAGACAGCACCGACCCTTTTGATGGTTTTACTATAGATGTAGGCTATAACGACGGAGTAAACCTTAATGACAGCGTTATAACTGAACAAGGTTTAGTTGGCATAATAAGCGAAGTTGACGCTAATTACTCAAAAGTCACAACGATACTTTCAGAAGACGTAAGCGTAGGCGCTTGTGCAAAAGAACTAGGCGAAAGTGGAGTTATAGCAGGATATGCAGAAGGTGCTATAAACAGCTATGTAAAATTAAATTACCTAACTGTCGACACAAACATAAAGCAAGGCGACTTGATAACAACTTCTGGAACAAGTGAAATCTTCGCAGAAGACTTAGTTATAGGAACAGTAATTTCTGTAAATTCCAGCTTAGAAGATGTATCATTTTACGCTATAGTAGAAACAAATGTCGACATGGAAAACCTAACTTATGTTTATGTAGTCACAGATTTTTACACCGTGACACAAGAAACCGAAAATGAAACTATAACCGATGAAGAAATTTTACAGGAGGAAGAATGAGAGAGCCCCTCAATAAAATTATAAAATATTTGCTTTACTCCTTAGAACTTTTACTTTTTTATAACCTAAGCTGTACGGTTAATTTAATTCCAAGCATTTTTGGCGTCACTCCAATGCTATTAATGGTTTCAGCTGTTACAATTGCTTTGTTAGAAAGTGAAATTTCATCAATAGGAATAGGTGTCTTTGCTGGATTTTTGATAGATTTATCATTCGGAAATTTTTTTGGACTTTTTGCTTGCGTTATGTCAGTTATTTGTTGCCTAGTAAGCGTAATTACAAAAGACAAAAATAAAGTGACACTTTTTTCAGCTAGTAAAATAGGTGTGGTATCACTTTTAGTTTGTGTTTTATGCGACTGGTTTTTTAGGTATATCTGCCAAAACTATAGCAGTATATTTGTAATTTTAATCAATAATTATTTACCTATATATTTATATTCTTTACTTTGTTTGCCTTTAATTTATTTAATCAATTTAGGTATTTACAACGGTTTTAAATTTGTTAAGGAGATGTAATGAGAAAAAATATAGTTTTTATTCTTTCAGGCTTAATCATTATAGTTATAATGACCATTTATGCCGTAAGACTTATCAATTGGCAACTTGTAAACGCTGATAGCTACCAACAAGCAAGTGCAGGTTATTCAACATTTGTGAAATTAGAAGCCTCACGTGGTGAAATTTTAGACAGAAACGGTGTAGAATTAGTTTCAACTACAACGGTTTACAATGTTGTAATGAACGCACTTGAAATTGACAGCGACAGAAATATAGCTTTAGAAAAATTAATAAATTTAATGTACGACAATTCCATCTCTTGGACAAATATTTTACCTATTGAGATAGATGAAACAGGAAAATATGTATATAAAGAAAACAGTGAAAGTGAAATCAGCTACTTAACAGGCACTACACTTAGTGTAGACGAAAACACAACAGCCGAAGAATGCATGGCACTTCTAATAGAAAAATACAACTGCGAAGACTACTCAAAACAAATGTCGCTTGACATAATTTCTATTCGCTATAACATGACAAAAACAAACTTTAACGTAAGTAGTCCTTACGTGATAACCGAAAATGTCGACATAAACTTTGTTCAAATAGTTGAAGAAAACAGTTCTCTAATGTCAGGAATTGAAATACAAGTTGGCACAATTCGCACTTACGACGACGGCACACTTGCCCCTCACATTGTTGGCACTATGGGCTCTATCACATCTGCCCAGTATTCCAGCTATAGCGAATTAGACAACATTTATTCGAGTTCAAATGTTTCTGGCTACTCTTTATCTGACAAAGTTGGCCAAAGTGGAATAGAGCTTGCTTTTGAAGATGTTTTAAGAGGAACAAACGGCAAGCAACTTATAGAAACTGACGAAAATGGCTCTTCTTATTTAGGCGAAATCACCGAAGTCCCTGAATCTGGCAACAGTGTTGTTTTAACAATTGATGCTCAAATGCAAGAAATCCTCAATTACTCTTTAGAAAAATATATAAACTCTGCCACAACCGAAGACGCAGCTTGTGGCGCTGCAGTAGTGCTAGATGTAGAAACTTTTGGAGTCTTAGCTGCCTCAACTTATCCAAGTTACGACCTTGACCTTTACACAAGTGATACAAGTTATTACCTTTCACTTTTAGAAGACGAAAACACTCCACTTTTTAATAGAGCTTTCAATGGTTCATACGCACCAGGTTCTGTTATGAAACCTCTAGTTGCCATAGCTGCTTTGGAAGAGGGCGTAATTACAACAGAAACTACAATTTACTGTGGTGGTATTTATAGTTATTACAGCGATTACCCTTTGAACTGCATCGGCTCTCACTCTACTGGCTATGTTGATTTATTTCTAGCAATGTCAAGTTCTTGCAACAGCTTTTTCTGTGACGCTGGCAGGCTTTTAGGCATTGAGGCAATGGAAGTTTACGCAAATCTTTTTGGCTTAGGCGAAAAAACTGGAATTGAACTTTCTGAAACTTCTGGCAGTATGACAAACCCTAGCGATTACGAAGACAACCACGGCACAAGTTGGGTAGACGGTATTACAATTCAAGCAGCTATTGGACAAGCTGATAATGGATTTAGTCCACTACAACTTGCTACCTATGTTGCAACTATTGCAAACGACGGCGTAAGGCTTGAAACTCATTTGCTTCATCAAATTGTCGACTTTGAAACAGGAGAAATTATAGAAGAATACGAACCAGAAATAGCCGAAACTACAGATGTTTCTAGTCAAACTATAGAAACAGTACAAGAAGCTATGCTACTAGTTACAACCACTGGTACAGCCTCTGATGTTTTTGGAAATTACGGTATAGAAATAGCCGCTAAAACAGGTACAGCTCAAAACAGTGGAAATTCTGACACTGTAAGTTTTATAGCATATGCACCATACGACGACCCTGAAATTGCCGTTGCTATTACCTTAGAGTACGCTGGTTCAACAAAACTTGCAAAGTACATTGCAAAGGATATATTCGATTATTATTTCTATGACCTGTCCATAGATGATATTTATGTAGAAGAACTAGAATGAATTCACAATTTTATTCAGCATTTTAAACAAGTTTAAACAAGAAATAATATACTAACTAAACAAAATTTTTTTATTGCAATACTTTATTTTGACTATTATAAATTTATATGTTATTATGTAGAAAAGGAATTATAATTATGGGTACAGTTACAGTTGTAAGCTCAGGAAAAGGTGGTGTAGGCAAATCCACAACCACTATAACACTAGGCAGATGTCTTGCTAAACAAGGCAGACGAGTTTTACTTATCGACTGCGATGCTGGCCTTAGAACGCTTGATAAATTAAGTGGTACCGAAGACTCTTTAGTATACGATTTATCGGACATAATAACAGGCAAATGTGCACCAATTCAGGCCATTTATCCCTGTACTAATCAAGAACGATTATTCGTAATGCCAGCACCTTTATCAGGTGACAAAATGCCTGATGAAACTGTAATGAAAAGATTAATTGAAGTTTTAAAAAGACATTATGAACATATAATTCTCGACTCCCCAGCGGGCTTAGGTTCAGGCTTTTTAGTATCGGCATGTTCTGCCGAGCGTGCAATTGTGGTTTGTACTCCAGACCCAGTTTGCATAAGAGCAAGTTCCAAAGTTTCAACTTTATTAACAGATTTAAACATTACAAATCAGCGCCTTATAATCAACCGATTTAACCCAGAACTTTTTGAACAAATAAAAATCTTGGAAGATTTAGACAAAGTTATCGACGAAACTGGTATCAAACTTTTAGGGGTAACCCCAGAAGATTACAGTTTTTCAGCAGCTTGTTTAAAAGGCGAAGAAGCACAAAGCAACTCAAAAGCCTTAATGGCTTTAAAACGTATCACATGCAGACTAAACGGAGAAAACATACCGATGATTTTAGATTGATATGTAAAAAAGTAGTTGTATTAGAAAGGACAAATTAAATGAACATTGCATTAATATCACATGATGCTAAAAAAGAACTAATGGCTCAATTTTGTATCGCTTACTGTGGAATTTTAAGCAGACACTCACTTTGTGGAACAGGCACAACAGCAAAAATAGTTTCCGAGGCTACAGGTCTTGCAGTACAAAGTTTTTTAAGTGGTGACCAAGGTGGTGGACAACAAATTGCCGCAAGAATTGGTTTCAACGAAATAGATTTATTATTATTATTTAGAGATCCTCTTGACGACACTAATAATGCTCAAGATGATTTAAATTTATTAAGACTTTGCGACATGCACCATATTCCAGTTGCAACAAATTTAGCAACTGCTGAAATGCTAATCCACGGTTTAGCAAGAGGTGACTTGGACTGGAGAAACATCGCAAGAGTATAAGGCAAAAATGTGAAAATAGTAAGCTTTGAAATGTATTAGAGAGGGAAATAAACGCTGAAAATTTCCTTGCAAAGCAAAAGCCCAAGACAGTCACTAGCCTCCGTTTACACGGCGTAATTCTGCGTTAAAGATTTTTAAAGGGAAACGTAAGTTTCTAAAAAAGGGTGGCACCACGAACTTCAAGCTCGTCCCTTTCCATTGTATTAATGGGAGGGATTGGGCTTTTTTGTATTTTTATAAGATTTACCCATAGGGGCGACCTGTGGTCGTCAGCAATTAGGAGGAAAATCGTTGAATAAAAATGGGGGGAATTATGACTATCAAACTAACACTGCCAAACGAAAAACATAAAAAACAAATCTTAAACTACAAACATGATTTTATAACAAATGGCGACAGTATGGACGGCACTGCTGGACTTTCTACTGTTGCAAACTTCGAAATTTGGCTTGAAAATATTCATAAAAATAGCAACGAAGAAACCGTTCTTCCAAACTTAGTCCCAGCCACAACCTATTTAGCTTTTAATAAAGAAAACAAATTGGTTGGCATGATAGATATTAGGCATAGACTTAACGATTATCTTTTAAAAACAGGTGGACATATAGGCTATAGTGTGTTAAAATCTGAAAGAAGAAAAGGTATAGCGACAGCTATGCTAAACTTAGCACTTGAAAAATGTCAAGAGCTGGGTATAGAAAAAGTTTTACTAACTTGCGATAAAGAAAATATAGGCTCTGCCAAAACAATAAAAAACTGTGGTGGAGTTTTAGAAAATGAAGTCGAAGATAATGACAGAGTAACCCAAAGATATTGGATTATTGTTCAATAAAAATTGTAGGGACGCCCCTTGTGGGTGTCCGTTATTTAACAAATTAATTAATATAAAATAGGAGAATGAAAATGGCTATCGTAACAAATGGACCAAAAGGCACACAAGATTTAATGCCAAAACAAACCGAAAAATGGCAATTAGTAGAAAGCGTTATGCGTGACCACGCATCTTTATATGGTATAGGAGAAGTTAGAACTCCTGTGTTCGAGCACACCGAACTTTTCTTAAGAGGTGTAGGCGACACAACTGATGTTGTTGAAAAACAAATGTACACTTTCGAGGACAAAGGTGGCAGAAGTGTAACTCTAAGACCAGAGGGAACTGCTGGTGCAATCCGTGCAATGCTTCAAAGTGGTGTTTACAACGACGGTTACCCACTAAAAATGTATTATTTCACATCTTGCTACCGTTACGAGAAACCTCAAGCAGGCAGATTTAGAGAGTTTAAACAATTTGGTGTTGAGATTATCGGCACAAAAGAGCCTATTGCAGATGCACAAACAATTATGTTTGCAAACGGCTTAATCGAAAGATTAGGTCTTGAAAATATCGAGCTTGAAATCAATTCAATCGGTTGTAAAACTTGCCGTGCAGAATATCACAAGGCTTTAACAGAATATTTCGAAGCTAGAAAAGAAGATTTATGCGAAACTTGCCTTTCAAGACTTGAAAGAAACCCAATGAGAATTTTGGACTGCAAAAGCCCAGTTTGCACAGAAATAGGCAAAGATGCTCCAAAAATCACAGATTATCTATGTGAAGAATGCGACGAGCATTTCACAGCTGTTAAAGATTATTTAACTACAATGGAAATTAAATTCACAGTTAACCCAAGAATTGTACGTGGTCTTGACTATTATTCAAGAACAGTTTTTGAGTTTATTTCAAGTGATATTGGTGCACAGTCCACAATTTGTGGTGGTGGCAGATACGACGGCTTAATCGAAGAACTTGGTGGAAAACCAACTCCAGCACTTGGCTTTGGCATGGGTATGGAAAGATTAATGCTTGTTATGCAGGCTCAAAAAATTGAAATTCCAGAAACAGCAAATTGCGAAATTTACATTGCAAATATGGGTGTAAACGCACTTAAAAAAGCCATGGCACTAGGCGAAACTCTAAAAAGCTGTGGAATTTTAGCCGACTACGACATCTGTGGCAGAGGTCTAAAAGCTCAAATGAAATACGCATCAAAAATTGGCGCAGAATACACCATGGTTATAGGTGATAACGAAATAGAAACTGAAAAAGCAGAAATTAAAGACATGAAAACAGGCGAAAAAACTTCTATTTCAATAGGCGAAGACTTCCTAGACGACTACATGACAAATGTAACAGCTAAAATGGATATTGGAAATTTACAGTTTTAAAAGCTATGGAATTGCCAAAACGTAAATCAATCAGATTAAAAAATTATGATTACAGCCAAAATGGTGCGTATTTTATAACGATATGTACACATAACAAGGAATGTATATTGGGCGAAATTGACAATGGGATAATGAATTTATCGGCGTTGGGTCAAATTGTGGTGAACAATATTAAAATATTATCAAATATATATGATGATATAGAAATTGATAAATATGTCGTAATGCCAAATCATATCCATATTATAATTTCAGTTTGTAGGGAATGCATTGTATGCATTCCGCCAGATAAAGACAAAACCAAAATGTTGATTTCGAAAATAGTTCAAATATTCAAATCATCGGTTACAAAAGAATTTAGGTTATTAGAAAAAACATATACGTGTAATCAGCATGTATGTAATCGGTACGCATACAATGCGTACCCTACGATGGTGTGGCAAAAATCATTTCACGACCACATCATTCGAAACGAACAGGAATACCAAAAAATATGGGAATACATTGATACAAACCCATTGAAATGGGAGCTGGATTGTTATCATATAAAATAGGAATTCCCACTGTATATTTCATACGATGGACGGTACGCATACAATCCGCCCCCTGCGGTGTCATTATCATTATACGTAACCAATCTGAATACAAAACAAATACCGTAGGGAATGCATTGCATGCATTCCGAAAAAATAATAAAACAAAAAAGGTGATAAAAATGAAAATTGAAAACATTAGTGGACTAAAAAGAACTGCCTATTGTGGTCAGTTTAGAGCAGAGCATATCGGTCAAACAGTAACAGTTTTTGGCTGGGTTCAAAGAAGACGTGACTTAGGACAACTTATCTTTATCGACTTAAGGGACAGAACAGGCTTGTTACAACTTGCTTTTGACGACAATACAGACAGAGAAGTTTTCGAAAAAGCTTTTGCTGTTCGTAGTGAATATGTTCTAGCAGCTATCGGTACAGTTCGTGAGAGAAGCTCAAAAAACAAAGATATTCCAACTGGCGAAATTGAAATTGAAGTTAAAGAACTTCGAATTTTAGGCGTTTCTGAAACTCCTCCTTTCGAAATTCTTGCTAACTCAAAAGCTGGCGAAGATGTTAGACTTAAACACAGATATTTGGATTTAAGAAGACCAGACCTTCAAGCTAACATGATTATGCGCCATAACATAGCAAAAACTACAAGAGAATATTTTTATGGTAACGGATTTATCGAGATTGAAACTCCAATTTTAATGCGTTCAACTCCAGAGGGTGCAAGGGACTACCTTGTTCCAAGCCGTATTCATAAAGGTAATTTCTATGCACTTCCACAGTCCCCACAACTTTACAAACAACTTTCAATGGTAGCTGGTTTTGACAGATATATTCAACTTGCTCGTTGCTTTAGAGATGAAGATTTAAGAGCAGACAGACAACCTGAATTCACTCAAATCGACATGGAGATGTCTTTTGTAGACGTTGAAGACGTTCTTGCAATGGGCGAGGGTTATATTCAAAAACTTTTCAAAGATGTTTTAAACGTAGAAGTTCCAATGCCACTTCCAAGATTAACTTATACAGATGCTATGAACAAATACGGTAGCGATAAACCAGACACAAGATATGGCATGGAAATTTGCGACCTTACAAATGTTGTAAAAGACAGCGAATTTGTTGTTTTCAAAAACGCAATTGCTGGTGGTGGTAGTGTTCGTGCTATCACAGCTAAAAACTGTGTTGATAAATTAACAAGAAAAGAAGTTGACAAATTAACTGAATATGTTAAAGGTATTGGTGGTAAAGGTATCGCTTGGATTAGAAGAACAAAAGATGCAGACAGCTCTTCATTCGCTAAATTTATGACAGCTGACGAAATGACAGCTATTTACGAAAAAACAGGCGCCCAAAAAGGTGATGTAGTTTTAATTATTGCTGATACTAATAATAGTCATGTTCTAACTCAACTAGGTTCGCTTAGAACTACAGTTGCTAAAAAACTTGACATTATACCAGAAGGATTTAACTTCCTATGGGTTGTCGAGTTCCCATTCTTCGAGCATGACGAAGAAACAAACCAATGGGTTGCAATGCACCACGCATTTACTTCGCCAATGGACGAGTGCCTAGAATATTTAGAAACAGACAAAGGTGCCGTTAAAGCAAAAGCTTACGACCTTGTTTTAAACGGAACAGAGCTTTGCAGTGGTTCTATTCGAATTACAAACCCAGAACTTCAAAGCAGAATGTTCGATTTACTTGGAATTACACAGGAAGATGCTGGGAAAAAATTTGGTTTCTTGTTAGAAGCTTTCAAATACGGCGCCCCTCCACACGGTGGTATGGGAATTGGTCTTGACAGGCTTGCAATGATTATGTCAAACTGTGACAGCCTAAAAGATGTTGTAGCTTTCCCTAAAGTTCAAAACGCAAGCGAGCTTATGACAATGGCACCAGGTGATGTAGACCAAATTCAACTTGATGAGTTGGGTATTAAATTAGTTTAATAAAAAAACCTATATATAGTGCTTTTAAAAGCGCCGTTAACAATTTCAAGTTTTTGTTAACGGCGTTTTTTGTTTGTCAAGTAAAATTTAAACGTTAAAATGCACAAATTTTTCTTGTTTCAATTATAAAAAATATAAAATTTCGTAAATTCGATAATAGAATATTTAGTTGTTAATTTAAAATATTTTTTATAAAACCACAATATATAGTGTGTATACCTCTTGACAAAACCTAACAAATAATATATAATCATAAATACTATCAATGATATACGAGGAGAAACTAATGGTAAAATCAATTAGAAAAAGAAACGGCAAGGAAGTTTCATTTGATTCAAAAAAAATTCGTAACGCTATTTTCAAAGCAAATATTAGAATTGCTTTAGAAAAAATGAGCGAAGAAGATATAGACTTTTTAACATTTAGTGTTGTAAAAGCTATTGAAAATCATGACGAAGTTATAACAGTTGAAGAAATTCAAGATTTAGTTGAAGAGAAACTTATAAAAGCTGGTTTTGCTAAAACGGCTAAAGCTTATATTTTATACCGTGCCGAACATCAAAAAATGAGAAGTATGGATGCTGATTTAGTTAAAATCTATCAAGATTTAAGCTTTAAACCAGCAGAAGATGCTGACCTAAAACGTGAAAATGCTAATATCGACGCCGACACTGCTATGGGTACCATGCTAAAATACGGCAGTGAGGGTGCAAAAAGTTTCTATGATAAATTTGTTATTCCGTCAGAAATAGCAGACTCTCACGCTAGAGGCGACATTCACATTCACGACAAAGATTTCTACACACTAACAGAAACTTGTTGCCAAATCGATTTGCTTAAATTATTCGACGGTGGTTTTTCAACAGGCCACGGCTATTTAAGAGAACCAAACGATATTAGAAGTTACGCAGCACTAGCTTGTATTGCAATTCAAGCTAATCAAAACGAAATGCACGGTGGCCAAGCTGTTCCTAACTTTGATTTTTCTATGGCGCCAGGTGTTGACAAAACTTTCAAAAAAGAGTACAAAAAAGCTTTAATACAGTTTTTGCAAATTACACTTGCTATTAGCAATGAAGAATCTGAAAAATTAGTAGACTCTGTTATGGAAAACATTCCTGAAATTATCGCTATGGATAAAATCAGTATTTTCCAAAAAGATTTTGTAAAAGAAGCTATAAACAAAAAACTTGTAGACGAAGAATTAGCTCAAAAAGCAGTTAAATACGCAGAAGAAACTGCAATGCAAACTACCGACAAAGCTACTTACCAAGCTATGGAAGCGTTAATTCATAATCTTAACACAATGAACTCAAGAGCAGGTGCTCAAGTTCCATTTAGTTCACTTAACTATGGTACCGACACTTCTATGCAAGCAAGAATGGTTATAAAAAACTTGCTTCTATCAACTGAAAAAGGGTTAGGCGACGGCGAAACACCTGTCTTCCCTATTCAAATTTTCAAAGTTAAAGAGGGTATAAGTTATAACCCAGAAGACCCTAACTACGACTTATTTAAACTTGCTATGAAAGTTTCAGCTAAAAGATTATTCCCAAATTTCAGCTTCTTAGACGCTCCATTTAACCTACAATACTATAAAGAGGGCGACTACAACACAGAAGTTGCTTACATGGGTTGTAGAACAAGAGTTATGGGAAATGTTCACGACAAATCACGTGAATCAACTTGTGGCAGAGGTAACTTAAGCTTCACTTCAATCAATCTTCCAAGAATTGGTATCGAAGCTAAAGGTGATATGAAAAAATTCTACGAAATTTTAGACGAAAGAATAGAACTTGTAGAGGAACAACTTTTACACAGATTTAAAATTCAATCTAGCAAAAAATGCTACAACTATCCATTCCTAATGGGACAAGGCGTTTGGATAGATTCAGAATTTTTAAATAAAACTGACTCAATTGCAGAAGTTATCAAACACGGAACACTTACAATAGGCTTTATTGGTCTAGCTGAAACTTTGGTTGCACTAACTGGCAAACACCACGGCGAAAGCGAAGAAAGCTATAAACTAGGCTACGACATTATCGCTTATATGCGTAAGAAAATGGACGAAAAAGCCGAAGAAACAAAGCTTAACTGGAGCTTAATTGGCACACCAGCAGAAGGTTTGTCAGGCCGTTTCATTAGAATAGACAAGAAAAAATACGGAATCATCAAAGGTGTTACAGACAGAGATTACTACACTAACTCTTTCCATGTACCTGTTTATTATAACATTAACGCTTACCAAAAAATTCAAAAAGAAGCTCCTTTCCACGCACTAACAAACGCTGGCCATATCAGCTATGTTGAGCTTGATGGTGACACTTGCAAAAATATCGATGCTTTTGAAAGTATTGTTCGTTGCATGAAAGAAGCTGGTTTTGGTTATGGTTCAATCAACCACCCAGTAGACCGTGACCCAGTTTGTGGCTTTAACGGAATTATCGACGAAGTTTGCCCAAGATGTGGCAGACGTGACGGCGAGGGTGTTTCTATAGCTAAACTTAAAGAGCTTAAAAACAAATACCACGATGTACCAGACTACACATACTATAAATATTAAATCGTATGGAGCGACCATCGGTTACATATGTTGATTACAAACAGTTTTGTAGGGTTGGGTCTTGACCCAACCGTGGAATGGTCAAAACTATTCCCTACAGTTCTCCACATAATCAACACGCTCGACCACCTGTCGTTCCACAAAACAAACCGTAGGGCGCCCCTTGCGGGTATAAATTAAATCTAAAGGAGATAAAAATATGTCAGCACAAAGAGTAACAGAAGATGCAATAATGGTAGGCGAAGGCAAAAAATTCGAAAGAATTAGAAGGATTACAGGCTATTTAGTAGGTACAACAGACCGTTGGAACGACGCTAAAAGAGCAGAAGAAAAAGACAGAGTAAAACACGGCATGGAGTGCTGTGGTAAATAAAAGCAAAGTGGGTACACGACGTGTACCCACTTCAGAGTGTCAAAGAACCTATATTGTAAAAAAAGTTGCACAAACATTGTAAGGGCGAGCTGTGCTCGTCCGTGGATAAAACAAAAAGTTTTGTCTTGTTTTGTGTAAAATAGAGAAATGTTTTTATTAATTTTATAAAAGCACTAAATTAACATCTTGATTTCGGACGAGCACAGCTCGCCCCTACCATTTTTAAAATGCATTTTCGGTATTTTACACAAATACAAAACCTTTTTCGACAAGCAAAGTGGGTACACGACGTGTACCCACTTTTTTTCTTATCTTAAAAGATATTCAACAGCATTTTTAACCAAAATTCTGTTGCCCTCGTCTTTAAATTGTTTTGGAGTATGACCATTCATCAAATAAACAACTTCGCCTTTGCCAAATTTCTTTTTCCAGCTGTTAATAAAAGTTTGACCGTCATAAACAAATTCAGTTAAAACAGTAATATTTGAAACTTCGTCCATAATATATGTATAAGGTTCTTCAAAAGTTACAAAATCTTCTAAATCTTTTGTAATTGGGTCGTTTTTATCAATCGCTTTTACAGTAATATCATTAATTTTTGGATGAGATTTAAATTTTGCACCAAAAATTTGAATAAGCTCTGGGTAATCGTTTATAACAACGCTTGCATGCATAGTTAAAATTGGACTACCATTTGCAACGTAAGTAATTATAGAAGCTATAATTTCTTCACTATTTTCGCCAATTTCCCACTTATCTTTATAAAGAATAAGCAAGTCATAGTCATTAAGTTTTAAAAGAATATTATAATCTTCTGAAACCTCTACTTCGTATTTGTCGCCGATAATTTCTTTAATTTCATCGTCAACTCCGCCAAGTGGATGCCATTTTGCTGTAGTAATGTCGCCAAATATTAGAATTTTTTTCATAATCCTACTCCTTTTAATTTAATTTATTTAATTGTACTCCTTATAAATTAAAAATTCAATATATTTTTACAATTATTTACTATATAAAATTAAAAAACCTATTGCAAAGTATACCAATTTAGTGTATATTATAAATGTAAGGAATTATACTAATTTCAAGACACAATTTGAAAGGAAACTTTTTATGAATAGATTAGTTTACGCTGATAACGCAGCAACAACTGCAGTTTCAGCAAGTGTTGTAGAGGCTATGTTACCTTGTTTCACAAAAAACTACGGTAATCCATCAAGCCTGTACACTATTGGAGCCGAAGCTAAAGAAGCTTTGGACAATGCAAGAAATCAAGTAGCAAGCGCATTAGGCTGTGAAAGTGGCGAAATATATTTTACTGGTTGTGGAAGTGAAAGTGACAACTGGGCGATAAAATCATACGCTAAAAAAATGCAAAAAGTAGGCAAAAACCATATTATCACTTCTAAATTTGAACATCACGCTGTACTTCACTGCTGTGAAAAGCTTGAAAAAGAGGGTTTTGAAGTAACATACCTTGACGTATACGAAGACGGCATTATAAAACTTGAAGACCTTAAAAATGCAATCACCGATAAAACTGCACTGGTTACTATAATGTACGCAAACAACGAAATTGGCACAGTTCAACCTATTAAAGAAATAGGCGAAATTTGCAGAAATAAAAAAGTTGTTTTCCACACTGATGCTGTACAAGCTGTTGGAAATATTGCTATAAATGTTAAAGAGCAAAACATCGACATGCTTTCTTTAAGTGGCCACAAACTTCACGCACCTAAGGGAATTGGCGCTTTATACATTAAAAAAGGTATCGTAATGCCTAACCTTTTAGACGGTGGTGCTCAAGAAAAAGGCAAACGTGCTGGTACTGAAAATGTAGCATCTATAGTTGGTCTAGGACAAGCTATCAAAGAAGCTACTGACACAATTGAAGAAAAGAACACTAAACTTAAAGCAATGCAGGACAAGCTTATAGACGGTATTCTAAAAATAGAAAGAAGTCGTTTAAACGGACACCGTGAAAACAGACTTTATGCGACAACTAATTTCTGTTTTGAAGGCATTGAGGGCGAATCTCTTCTTTTAATGCTTGATATGAACGGAATTAGCGCCTCTTCTGGTTCTGCTTGTACAAGTGGTTCACTTGACCCAAGCCATGTTCTTTTATCTATCGGATTACCACACGCTGTAGCTCACGGTTCTTTAAGACTTAGCTTTTCAAAATACAACAGCATGGAAGACGTAGATTATATATTAGAAGTTTTACCACCTATAGTGGAAAGACTTAGAGCAATGTCCCCACTTTGGGACCATATTATTAAAGGAGAAACAGTTTAAATTATGGCATATAGTAAAAAAGTAATGGAACATTTTGCAAGCCCTAAAAATGTTGGTGAAATGAAAGACGCTAACGGTATTGGCGAAGTAGGCAACTCCAAATGTGGAGATATTATGAGAATGTACATCAAAGTTGAAAACAACATTATAACCGATGTAAGTTTTATGACTTTTGGTTGTGGCGCAGCTATTGCAACAAGCAGTATGGCAACAGAGCTTATAAAAGGTAAATCTATTGACGAGGCTTTAACGCTAACAAATAGCGCTGTTATGGAAGCTTTGGACGGTTTACCACCAGTTAAAGTTCACTGTAGCGTTCTAGCTGAACAAGCAATTAAAACAGCCGTAGCAGATTACTACACAAGACAAGGCATAGACCCAACTCCATTTGTAGGAGAAATTAAAAACGATTGCCATGACCATGGCTCTTGTGGTTGTGATTTATAATATTTAGAGGTATTAATGAAATTTAAAGATTTTAAAAGTGGCACAGATATTAGAGGTGTCGCAAGTTCAGGTGTAGAGGGTCAAAAAATCACCCTTACAAGCAAAGCTGTAAAAGCTATTGCAAACGGTTTTCTTCTTTGGTGCGAAGAAACTACAAACAAAAAAGCATCGCAACTAACTTTAGCAATAGGTCACGACTCAAGAATTTCTGCTAACAGAATTTCAAAAGCTTTACTAGAAGTTTTCACAGAAAGTGGCGCTACAGTTTACGACTGTGGTCTTGCATCTACTCCGTCAATGTTCATGGCAGTTTTAGAGCTTAACTGTGATGCTTCTGTACAAATTACAGCAAGTCATCATCCTTTTAACAGAAATGGACTTAAATTTTTCAACAAAGATGGTGGACTAGACAGTCCAGATATAAGCTATATTTTAGAAAAAGCAGAGCAAGGCAAAGCCCCAAAACCTTACCACGGTGGAGAAGTTATTAAATCTGACTTTATGAAAAAATACGCACAAAATCTTTGTGAAATGATAAAAAAAGACGTAAATGCAGAAAATTACGACTTACCTTTAGCTGATTTCAACATAATTGTTGATGCTGGTAACGGTGCTGGTGGCTTTTACGCTACAGATGTTCTTGCTAAGCTTGGCGCTGACACTACAGGTAGTCAGTTCTTAGAGCCTGACGGAACTTTCCCTAATCATGTGCCAAACCCAGAAGATATTCAGGCTATGGAAAGCGTATGTAAGGCAACAATTGACGCTAAAGCTGACCTTGGTGTGATTTTTGACACTGATGTTGACAGAGGTGGAGCAGTTGGCAGTGACGGCAGTGAAATCAACCGTAACACACTTGTTGCTATCGCTTCAGCTATTGCATTAGAGGGTAACGAGGGTGGTACAATTGTTACCGACTCTATTACTTCTGACGGCTTAAAAATATTTATTGAAGAAACTTTAAAAGGTAAACATCATAGATTTAAACGTGGCTACAAAAACGTTATCAACGAAGCTATTGCACTTAATGACAAAGGTATAAACTGTCCACTAGCAATTGAAACCAGTGGTCATGCTGCAATGCGTGAGAACTATTTCTTGGATGACGGTGCCTATTTGGTAACAAAAATCATCATTAAAATGGCACAGCTTAAAAAAGAAGGTAAAAATTTAAACGAGCTTTTAAAAGATTTGCAACATGCTAAAGAGGAAAAAGAATTAAGGTTCCCTATTACTACAAACGAGTTTAGACCAATTGGCGAAAATGTTATAGAAAAACTTGAAGCTTTTGCTGTAGAAAAAGGCTATGAAATAGCTGATGACAACCGTGAGGGCACAAGAATTTCATTTAATAAAGACTGTGGTGACGGCTGGCTACTTTTAAGACTAAGCGTACACGACCCAATTATGCCACTTAATATCGAGAGCAATCAAGTTGGTGGTGTTAAAATAATTGCAGAAAAATTAAAAGAATTTTTTGAGATAAACAATTTCGAAAATTTAGATATTTCTGCTTTAAACAAATTTTTAGGATAAAAAATTCACAGGTGGCTTTATGCCACCTGTAATTATATAAAAAGAAGAGGGATTTAACATGAAATTTTCAGAACTACCTTACAAAAGACCAGAACTAGAAATTATTTTTACACAGTTTGACAAATTTGCACAGGATTTCAAATCTGCCACAACATTTGAAGAACAACTTAATGTTTTTAAAGAAATTGAAAAAATCAACTGCGAAATTTCGACTATGGAATCACTTAGCAACACAAGGTACACAATTGACACAAGTGACGCTTTTTATCAAGAAGAAAAAGCATTTTTTGATGAAAACTTACCTGTTTTAGCCGAAAAAATGCTTGTTATCGAAAAATTAATTTTCGCTTCTGAATTTATCGAAGAATTCAAAAAAGAACTAGGTGAAGTTTACATTAAAAACATTGAACTTACTTTAAAATCTTTCAGTAAAGAAGTTGTTGAACTTGTAAAAGAAGAAAATGCTTTAGCTTCTGAATATCAAACCCTTTATGCAAGTGCTACTGTCGAGTTCGACGGCAAAACTATGCCACTTCCTATGCTTGGAAAATACCAAGAAAGCCTTGACAGAAATGTTAGAACTGCAGCTTTTCATGCTCAAGCTGATTTTTTTGACGAACACCAAACAGAATTTGATGACATTTTCGACAAAATGGTAAAAAATAGAACTAAACAAGCAAAAGTTTTAGGTTACGACAATTTTATAGAAGTTGGCTATGCTAGAATGAGCAGAAACTGCTATGATGCTAAAGACATTGCAAATTTCAGAAAACAAATTATAGAAGATGTTGTTCCATTAGTTAGCAAAATTAAAGCAAATCAGGCTAAAAGAATTGGTCTTGACAAAATAGCAATACAAGACGACAAATTCTTATTCACTGACGGAAATCCTACTCCAAAAGGTAGCTATGATTATCAAATGGAATGCACCCAAAAAATGTACCACGAGTTAAGCACTGAAACAGCTGAATTCATTGATATAATGTTTGAAAAAGAGCTTATGGATTTAGTTTCAAAAGACGGCAAAGCACCTGGTGGCTACTGCACTGGTTTCTCTAAATACAAAGTTCCTTTTATATTCTCTAATTTCAACGGAACTTCTGGCGATGTTGATGTTTTAACACACGAGGCTGGTCACGCTTTCGCATATTATATGGCTATGCAAAATATCCCTTATTCTCATCTTCAATCACCATCATCAGAAGCTTGCGAAGTTCACTCTATGTCTATGGAAGTTTTAACAGCTCCATGGCACGAACTTTTCTTTAAAGAAGACACAGCAAAATACACCCTAGCACACACTGAAAACGATTTAAGCTTTTTACCTTACGGAACAATGGTTGACAATTTCCAAGAAATTATATACGCAAATCCAGATTTAACACCGAAAGAGCGTAACGAAGTTTGGAACAAACTTGAAAAAACTTTCAGACCTCATATCAATTTTGAGGGTGACAATTTCTACGCAAGAGGTGCTTTGTGGCAAAGACAACTTCACATTTATATGTGTCCGTTTTATTATATCGACTATGTTTTGGCAAGCACTGTAGCACTTCAAATTGAGGCTCTTTCTATTGAAAACAAAGAGAAAGCTTGGGAAGTTTACATGAATTACACTAAACTAGGTGGAACAAAAACTTTTATAGAACTTGTAGAAAGTGCTGGTTTAACTTCACCAATAAAAGACGGTTGCCTTAAAAACATCTGCGAAAAAATGTCTGCTCATATAGACACATTAAAGGTTTAAACAAAAATCATGGGTATAGATAAAAATTTATTCAACTTATATGAGCATTTTGATAAAGGTGAAAAAAATTTAATAAGCGATGTGCCTGGCGTAAAAGTTGGGCATGTTACGCTTGAAAATAGCGATAAAAAAACTGCCACAGGTGTGACAGCTATAATACCAAGCGAAAAAAACATCTTTCAAAATAAATTAATGGCTGCTACTTACGTTATTAACGGGTTTGGCAAAAGTGTAGGCCTTACACAAATTGACGAACTTGGAACAATTGAAAGTCCTATAATTATGACAAACACTTTAAGCGTTGGCACTGCTCTTACTGCAACTGTAAAATATATGCTAGAGCAAAACCCTGATATAGGTGCAACAACTGGCACAGTAAACTGTGTTGTAACCGAATGTAACGACTCTGGTCTTAACGACATAAGGTCGCTATTTGTGAGTCAGCAAAACACTTTGGTCGCTATAAAAAACGCTAATGATATTTTTGAAGAGGGTGCAGTTGGCGCTGGCACAGGAATGTGCTGTCTAGGCTTTAAAGGTGGAATTGGTTCGTCTTCTAGAGTTTTAAACCTCGACAACAAAGAGTTTGTTGTTGGCTCTTTGGTTCTTGCAAATTTTGGCAAGGCTGGTCATTTAGTAATTGGTGGCGAACATGTAGGCGCTAAAATTCAAGAACTCAGCAAGCTTAAAGAAAAAGGTTCTATTATCATGGTTATAGCTACAAATGTGCCTCTAAATGAACGTCAGCTTAAAAGAGTTTGCAAAAGAGCATCCATTTCTCTTGGCAGAGTTGGTTCGTTTATTGGAAATGGAAGTGGAGATATTGCAATTGCTTTTTCGACTGCAAACACCATAAAGCATTATAGCGAACAGGCGATTATCGACGTAAAAATGCTACATGATGACTGTTTAGACCCTGTTTTTGAGGCGACTGTAGAAACAGTAGAAGAGTCAATAATAAGTGCATTGTACCACGCAAAAGAAAACCTAAACGGCAATTTAATAAAAGAAATAAAAGCTCTTAAAGATTTTATTTAAATATCTTCATAAATTAAGTAGGGAACGTGCAAATCAACTGCATGTTCCCTACTATCTTGTTAATATTTAAATATCTATAAAACGTTAAACTCTGTAGGGTAGGGCTTTCACGCCCTACCAAGGGTTAGAAGCAACTTAAAAGAGGTGATGAAACCCCTGCACTACCATAGTAATATGTAAAGTTTTTATTACCTCAAAGTACTACTTGTAATTTTATCTGTTAACAACTTCCATAGCGATTTTGTTCCACTCTTTTAGTCTGGAAACATCATTTTTTATAGTTGAAACATCTTTAAGCAAATATTCAACATTTATGTTGTTGGCAGAAGCTGCGTCGTATGTACGCTCTAAATCGCCACGAATTACATCATAGTCCATATCTCTGCCAGCTAAAAATGCTGGGGTTGGTTTGTTTGACATAATAAGATGTTTGCTTAACTTTTCAGCAAATTTCTCTCTGTCACTCCAAGGACTGCAAGAAACTTTTTTAAGGTTTGGCAGTTTTTCAACAATGTCTAAACGGTCGTCAAGGCGTTCGCAACAACCATAGTAGAACATTCCAAATTCACTTGCAAGTTTACACATGTACGGAATTTCAAATTCAGCTGTAACTGCTGGTGATGTACTGCTAAAAAGTTGAGCCATAGAGCAACTCCAAGTGTATTTTGTTTGAGTGCCCTTTCCTGCTGCGAAATCAGGCAATAGCTCATTTGTATAAATTCCAGAACAGTGACAAAGGTTGCTTAAATCGTTAGCAAGTCCAAGTTCGTTTATTTGCCTAATTCCAGCAAGTGCAGAGTGTGTCATTTTTTCCATAATAGCGTGAATAAATTCTGGACGGTCTATAAGGTCAAAATAAACGTCCTCAACCCCCATAACCTCAGCCAAAGCGTCCCAAATTGTTAGGCGAACATTTGTTCCACCACGTTGGTAAATTGGCATTATATCGCCTAAAATATAATTTGCAGTTTCCAAAATTTCAGCAGATTTATCACGGTCAACCGTAATAACCATATCCTTGATTTTTTCAAGGTCTTCTTCTTCACAAAGTTGATTTTCATATTTGTGAGAAACGATATTATTTTTTGTGTCAGTTGCTAAAGTTGTGTCAATTTTTTTCACACCATATCCACTATTAGTTACCGAAAAAGGTACTACTAAAAAAGGCTGAACAACCATGTCTACAGGGAAATTATTCCATTTAAACATTTCTTGTTTCATCCCGTATTCAATTGGTTTTAAAATAGGGTCGCTACAGTTTAGGTCTAAACTTCCGTCATAATTAAGCTCATGCCAAGGAAGCTGGTCGATAGTAACCATTGGGCGAGATGGAGTGTTTGAGTTAAATTTTTTCCAAAGTTCCATTTTCTCACGCTGAATTGGTAAAGTTGCGATTTCCATATATTTTTTAGCTGTTTCACGCAAAAGTTCTTGTTCTTTTGTAAATTTCATAATATTACCTCCGAAAGTTTATTTGCTTAAATTATAGCAAAGTTTTCTTTAAAAATAAACCTATTAATTTAACACAAAACACTCAAAAACTGTCATTATGGTTTTATGTATTTAAATTTGCTAGGTTTTATCCCGTAGTAATTTTTAAAAGCTCTAGAAAAATTTTTGGTGTCGCTATAAGTTAATATATTTGAAATTTCATTAATACTTTTGCCCTGGGATAATAATTTAACAGCAATTTTCATTCTATAAGCTATTAAATATTGATGAGGAGAAATGCCTACTTTTTTCTTGAAAAGCTTAATAAAATATTCGCAACTGTAACCACTATAAGCACTTATTTGGCTTATAGTAATTTTTTTGTCGTAATTTTGCGAAATAAACTCTAAAGTGCCTGAAATTTCGTTGCCTAGTTCTTTAATTACTCCGTTTTGTTTAAGCTGTAAACTTAATACTTCGCTAATTTTATCTATAAACAGCTGTAAATCGTCAGCTGATTTTTGCTTGTAACAAAGTTTTGTAGTTTGTATTATATAGTTTAAAATCTCATCAGTACTTAAGTCAATTTCATATAATTTATCAATTATATTGGGTGTAATGTCAAGGTGAAAATATATACATTCAAGTGGATTTTCTTTTTTATGAGTAATTTGATAAGGTGTTAAATTTGGCATACAATATAAGTGATTTACTTTAAGTTTAGTCACAGTTTTCTCGTCTTTGTATATAGTGTCGCCACCTAAAACACAGTACACCCTTGTAAATATACTCGCCGTGTTTTGGTTTACTTCCCAGTTTTCTCTTACTTTTATAAGTCCGTATAATAATATCAATGTCATTCATTCCTAAAAATATATTTATTCAAGTTTATCATACAACTTTTTATTTTTCAATTACACCTTAAAAAATACAGCGAAAACAACAGTATATTTTTACATTTTTAGTAAAAAATAACTACATAAATTAGCAAATAAAAAGTTGAAATTACAGAAAGGTAAGGTTTCGTGCAAAAGATATTTTGCACGAAAATCGTGACAAATATGAAAGCTACAGGCATTGTTAGAAGAATTGATGATTTAGGAAGAATTGTAATTCCTAAAGAAATCAGAAGAACACTTAAAATTCAGGAAGGAAGTCCTTTAGAAATTTATACAGATAACGACGGTAATGTTATTTTCAAAAAATATTCACCAGTTGGCGAAATGCTAAACCTTGCAGAAATTTATGCTCAAACAGCTTGGGAAAGCTTTGGTCTTTCTTGCGCAGTTGTTGACACTGAAAAAGTTATTGCAGTTTGTGGAAACGCTAAAAAAGATATTAAAAATCAAAATATATCTAGTAGAATGAGGAATTTTTTAGGTCAAAGAAAAGTTAAAAATACTAGTGAAGCTATACAGCTTTGCGAAAACAGTGAAAAGTATTGCAGTGTAACTTCGGTCATAAATTCGCAAGGCGACCCAATTGGAGCTATAGCTTTTTATGACTGTGCAGATAAAATCACACAAAGTCATCAAATGGCTATAAAAACAATGGCTACTTTGTTGGGTTATCAAGCCTAAAAGTTTAAAAAATATCGCAAAAAGCTTGCATTATAATTTAATGTGTGTTATAGTGTATATGAAGAATATTGTAAGAAAGCGAAAGAGTGGGACTACCCGCTCTTTTCTTTGCTATATTGGAAGGGAGTAACGAAATGGCTGAAAGAAAAAAAGGTGTAAATATCGCCGATTATATAAAAGAACTTGCTAAACCTATCGCTGAAGAATACGGAGTTTCTATATGGGATACCGTGTTTGTAAAAGAAGGAGCAGACTGGTTTTTGCGTATATTTATTGACAAAGAAGGCGGCGTAGGAATAGAAGACTGCGTAAATGTTACAAAAGCTATTAACCCTATACTTGACGAAAAAGACCCTATTTCACAGGAGTACACACTTGAAGTTTCATCTTGTGGAGTAAACCGTAAACTTACTAAAAAAGAACATTTTTTAGCTTATTTAGAACAACCTGTAATGGTTAAACTAATAAGACCACTTGAAGACGGCAGACGTGAAATTGACGGTGTGTTAATTGACGTGCTTGAAAATGGTGATTTTGAAGTAATAATTGAAGAAAATCTCACTGCGACATTCTCAAAAAAAGAATGTGCAAGTGTTAATATAATAGAAGAAATTGATTTTTAATAAAGAAAGGTTTGATTAGAAAATGGCTAAAGAAAAAGAAATGAATATTTTTGAGGCTTTGGATCTTCTAGAAAAGGAAAAAGGCATTTCAAAAGAATTCATGTTAGATAGAATTACAAAGGCGATTGTAACAGCATGTAAAAACAACTATGGTAACGAAGATGTAACTATAGATTTAAATGCAAAATCTAAAAAAATTGAAGTTTACTTAAATAAAGAAGTTGTTGAAGAAGTTGAAAATCCTGACACTGAAATTTATCTTGAAAAAGCTAAAGAAATCAGCAAAAAAGCTGTTGTTGGTGGCAAAGTAGGGATTAAACTAGACACAAAACAATTTGGTAGAGTAGCTGCTCAAACAGCTAGAAACATCATTAGACAAGGTATAAGGGACAGCGAAAGAGGTCAAATGATGGTAGAATTCAAAAGCAAACAACACGAACTTGTTAGTTGCTTAATTGAAAGAATTGACCCTAAATCTGGTGCTATTACTTTAAAAATTGGTACAGCTACTGCTGTTCTTCCTAAAAATGAACAAGTAGGAACAGAGGGTGTTAAAGAGGGCGACTATATTGTAGTTTATGTAGTTGATGTAAAAGAAACAGATAAAGGCCCTAAAGCTATTATCTCAAGAACTCACCCAGATTTAGTTAAAAGATTATTTGAAAAAGAAGTTCCAGAAATTTTTGACGGTGTTGTTGAGATTAAAGAGGTTTCAAGAGAAGCTGGTTCAAGAACAAAACTTGCAGTTTTAAGCCATAACCCAGAAGTTGACGCAGTTGGCGCATGTATCGGTGCTAAAGGTGTTAGAGTAGCTGGTATTGTTGATGAACTAGGTGGAGAGAAAATTGACATAGTCGAGTACAGCGAAGACCCTATTAAATTCATTTCAGCAGCACTTGCACCGTCTGCTGTTGTAAGTGTAACAATATCAGATGGTGGCTCAAAAGCATGCCAAGTAAAAGTTCCGGACGGTCAACTTTCACTAGCTATTGGTAACAAAGGTCAAAACGCTAGACTTGCTGCTAAACTTACAGGCTGGAAAATTGATATTAAACCAGAAAGTGGATTTTTTGGTGAATAATTAAGTATAAATTATAAAACAAGGGAGTGAACATAATGAAAAAGAAAATCCCACTAAGAATGTGCACTGGTTGCGGGGAGATGAAACCCAAAAAAGAACTCGTTAGAGTTGTAAAAGCACCAGATAAACAGGACGAAAATGAAAATGTGGTAAAAGGCGAAGTTAGTCTTGATTTAACAGGCAAAAAGCCTGGCAGAGGAGCATATATTTGTAAAGATATAAACTGCTTAAAAAAAGCAAGAAAAGCCAGACGTTTTGAAAAAACTTTTTCTATGCAAATTCCAAGTGAGATTTATGATTTGATGGAGGAAGAAATTGGTGAGTAAAATTTTATCACTTTTAGGTTTATGCCGACGTGCTGGAAAGTTGTCATCAGGCTTTGACTCTACTATGGAAGCTTTAAAAAAACCTATAGCGAAACTCGTAGTAGTATCAAAAGAGATTTCTCCTAAAACTTTAGAAAATATAGAGTTTAATGCAAAAAAAGTAAATGTTCCACTGATAATTATTGATGAGGACATACTTGAAATTTCAAAAGCTATCGGCAAAAAAGCTGGTGTGCTTGCAGTTACAAGTAAAGATTTTGCAAAAGGTATACACGACGCATATAAAAAAGAGATTAGCCAAACAAGAAAGGATGATTGCAATTATGATGATTAAATACAGAGTCCATGAAGTAGCTAAAGATTTAGATGTTCAAAGCAAAGAAATTTTAGATATTTTAGAAAAACATACCGAACCTGGCAAGAAAAATATGACTGCTTTAGAAGAAAACGAGCTTGATTTAGTTTTCGAACAATACACTCAAGACAACAGTGTGAAAAACTTCAGTGAATATTTTAATTCAGCTAAAAGAGAAAAAGCAGCAAAAGCTCCTCAAGCACAAAAACCTGAAGAAGTTAAAAAGCCTTATCAAAAACCTTTTGAGAAAAAAGATAACAAACCTACAGCTTCAAAACCTTACGAAAAAAGAGATAATAGACCTAATAATTCAAAACCATTTGAGAAAAGAGATAACAGACCAAACTCTCAAACTCCGTTTGAGAAAAAAGATAATAGACCTGTTTCTCAAAGAACTTTTGAAAGAAAAGACTATAATAAACCTGCTCCAAAGCAAGCCCCAAAAGCTCCTGTTCAAAACACTCCTGTACAAAGACCAGTTACTGCTGTGAATACAGCACCTGTTTCAAATGGTGATGAAAATGTTCAAACACCAACAAGACGTGTTATTGACACAAGAACTGTAAATGTTAATATCGACAAATACAACGAAAGATACGACAAATTAGCTTACGATAAAGTTAAAGACGCAACTACTGCTTCTAAACAAAAAATTAATACTAGACGTCAACAAAGAAATAAACGTCAAGGTAAACGTGAAACAGAAGCTGAAAGATTACAACGTATTGCAGCACAAAGAAAAGAAAAATCAATTACAATTACAATTCCAGACGAAATTACAGTTGGCGATTTTGCTTTAAAATTAAAAGCTACTTCTGCAGAAGTTATCAAAAAACTTATGATGATGGGTACTTTTGCTGCTATTAATGATGTTATTGACTTCGACACAGCAGAACTTATCGCTGATGAATTTCATGCAAAAGTTGAAAAAGAAGTTGTTGTTACTATTGAGGAAAGAATTATTGACGACAGCGAAGATGCTTCCGACAGCTTAATAAGCAGAGCTCCTGTTGTTGTAGTTATGGGTCACGTTGACCACGGTAAAACTTCACTTCTAGATGCTATTCGCCATGCAGATGTTACTTCTGGCGAAGCTGGTGGTATTACACAACACATCGGTGCTTACAGAGTAAACGTAAACGACAACGATATTACTTTCCTTGACACACCTGGACATGCGGCTTTCACAACTATGAGAGCAAGGGGAGCACAAGTTACAGATATTGCTGTTTTAGTAGTTGCTGCTGACGACGGAATTATGCCACAAACAATTGAGGCTATTAACCATGCAAAAGCTGCTGGTGTTTCTATAATTGTTGCAGTTAACAAAATGGATAAACCTGCTGCAAACCCAGACAAAGTTTTACAACAACTTACAGAGTACGAGCTAGTTCCAGAAGACTGGGGTGGTGATGTGCCTTGCGTTAGACTTTCTGCTTTAACTGGTGAAGGCATTGACGATTTAATGGAGATTATTCTTTTAACAGCTGACATGGCAGAGCTTAAAGCTAACCCAGACAGAGCTGCTAAAGGTACAGTTATCGAGGCTAGACTTGACAAAGGTAGAGGCCCAATTGCTACCGTTTTGGTTCAAAATGGTACACTTAAAATCGGTGATATTATTGTTGCTGGTACTACAGTTGGTAGAGTTCGTGCAATGATGAATGACAAAGGCGACAGAATCGAATCAGCTGGCCCTTCAGTTCCTGTTGAAATTACAGGCCTTGGTGAAGTTCCAACTGGTGGTGATATTTTCAACGTTGTTTCTGACGAAAGACTAGCAAGAACACTTGTTGAGCAAAGAAGAACTAACGAAAAAGAAGAATTATTCAACGCTCAAACTAAAGTTACTCTTGATAATCTATTCGACCAAATGAAAGACGGCGAAATGAAAGAACTTAAAGTTATTGTTAAAGCTGACGTTCAAGGTAGCGTTGAGGCTGTAAAACAATCACTTCAAAAACTTGTTAACGAAGAAGTTAGGGTTAACGTAATTCACAGTGCTGTTGGTGCTATTAGCGAAAGTGATGTTATGCTTGCAAGTGCATCTAACGCAATTATAGTTGGATTTAACGTTCGTCCTGACCCAATTGCAGAAGAAAATGCTAAACGTGACGGCGTTGATATGCGTATGTATAGAATTATATATGACTGCATTGAAGAAATTGAAACAGCTATGAAAGGTATGCTTGCTCCTAAATTTAGAGAAGTTATGCTTGGTAAAGCTGAATGCCGTGAGGTTTATAAAATTACTAATGTTGGTATGGTTTTAGGCTCTTATGTTACAAGTGGTAAAGTGCAAAGAAATGCACTTGCTAGAATTGTACGTGACGGTATTATCGTAGCTGACGACCAAATTAAATCACTAAGAAGATTTAAAGACGACATGAAAGAAGTTGCAGAGGGTTATGAGTGTGGTATTACACTTGAAAAATTCAGCGACATCAAACAAGGCGATATTCTAGAAGCATATTTAATGGAAGAATACAGAGATTAAAATATAACAGGGGAGGGGTTTCCCCTCCCCTGTTGTGGTATAATAATTTACAGTGGCAAGCAATGCTCGTAATCCGTACTACTTTGTAAAACTCAAAACTTTATATATCATTATGTAGTGGAGGGGTTCCATCTAAATGTCACGAACTTAAGGAACAAGAATATCCATAGTAGGGTATGCATCGTATGCATACCGTTTGTAGGGAGATATTTTTTCGCATAATTATATGTTATTTATTGGTAGTATTCCTCTTTTAAATAAAAATTGAAAAACGAAGATAATCTCACCACCTTGGAACGCATGCGATGCGTTCCCTACTAAAATCCTTAAGTTCGTGACATTGGGTTCCATCCCCTCCTTAAAGTTACTACTAAACCCTCGGTATGGCATGGAAGCCCTACCCTACAGAGAATAACGTTTTTGTAAAGTTAAGATTGACACACAATAGTAAAGACGAACATCGCCCACCTTCCGTATGGACGACCTTTGGTCGTCCGTCACTATAAAAAGCAAACTCAAAGGAGGAAAACTATGGCTAGTCATAGAATAGATAGAACAATTGAAGATGTGCGCCGTGAAATCATGGCTATTCTTCGCACAGTAAAAGACCCTCGTGTTTCAGAATGTTTCATTTCTGTTGTAAGAGTTGAGGTTACAAACGACCTTTCTTACTGTACAATTTATGTAAGCACAATTGAGGGCATAGACAGAACAAAAGAGGCTGTAAAAGGCTTGCAATCAGCTGCTGGTTATATTCGCCGTGAGCTTGGCAACGCTATTAAACTTCGCCACACACCTCAAATGATTTTTAAAGCAACCGATTCAATCGAATATAGCGCTAATATTGCAGAAAAACTTAATCATTTAGTTGTTAACGAAGATGGAGAAGAAGAATGAGTACTTTAAAAGAAATTGCTGTAGCGCTAAAAAACACGGACAATTTTTTGGTAATTTCTCACGCTTCACCTGACGGTGACACTGTTGGAAGCGCAACAGCTTTAATCAGAGCTTTAAGAAGTATTGGTAAAAAAGCAAATTTTGCGTGTAGCGATACAGTTTCTAAGAATTTTGACTACCTTTTCGAAGACCTTGAAAATGAAGATTTTGAAATTCAAAATTATATAACTGTTGACGTGGCAAGCCCTCAACTTTTAGGAAATTTAAAAGATACTAAAGTTAATATTGCAATAGACCACCACAGCGTTTCAACAGTTGAAGCAGATTTAAGATTTTGTGACAGCACAGCTGGCGCTAATGCTTTGATTATTTATGAGCTTTTAAATGAAATGAATATAACTATTTCTGACAAAATTGCAAATTCACTTTTTACTGGAATTTCAACAGATACTGGTTGTTTCAAATTCTCAAATGCTGGTGAAAGAATTCATCTTGCAGCTGCCAAGCTTATAACTTGTGGTGCTAACTTTGCCGATATTAACAGAAGAATGTTTGACTCAAAAACAAAAGCTGCGCTCAAAGCAGAGCAAGAAATTTTTTCTAACATGGAATTTTGTTTAGATGATAAAGTGGTTGTAGCAAGTGTTCCTAGAGATTTATTAAGCCGTACTGGGGCGACTGAAAACGACCTTGAAGCAATTCCGTCACTTGTCCGTGGTATTGAGGGGGTTGTTTTAAGCATTACTTTAAAAGAAAAAGAAGACGGACTTTGGAAAGCCTCTGTAAGGGCTGTTGCTCCTTATAATGCTGCTGAAATTTGTATACAATTTGGTGGTGGTGGTCATATTGGCGCTGCTGGTTGTGCCCTTACAAAAGATTATCAAAAATCAAAGTCTATGCTTGTAAAAGCTTGCAAAGAACATTTGGAGAGTGTAGCTAAATGACTGGCGTTATAGTAATAAATAAAGAGCAAAAATTTACATCTTTTGATGTTGTCGCAGTTATGCGTGGCATTACTAAAGAGAAAAAAATAGGTCATACAGGTACCCTCGACCCAATGGCAACAGGCGTTTTGCCAATTTTGCTAGGAAGAGGTACAAAAGCTTGCGACCTTTTGCCAAACAGCGACAAAACTTATGTTGCAGACTTCAAATTTGGCATAAAAACCGATACTGGCGATATTTGGGGTCAGATTAAAGAAGAAAAACTTTCCACCGTTTTAAAAGAAGATGTGGAAAAAGCTTTATCGAATTTTCGTGGCGATATTTTTCAAATCCCACCTATGTATTCTGCAGTTTCGGTTAATGGTCAAAGACTTTATGATTTGGCTAGAAAAGGAATTGAAGTTGAAAGAGAAAAAAGAGCTATTCATATTTCAAAATTAGAACTATTAGACTTTGATGGAGAAAATGGAAAGCTAGAAATTTCTTGTTCAAAAGGAACATATATAAGAACTTTAATTGAAGATATTGCAGAAAGTTTAGGCTATTTAGCCACTATGACAGGACTTGTAAGAACCTATGCATGTGGATTTTCAGCCAACGAAGCATTAACTTTGAAACAGCTTGAAGAAATAGTTAAAAACGGCAAGTTAGAAGAAGTTTTAAAACCAGTGGAAAATTTATTTGAAGAATACCCTATAGCACAGGTTACATCAGCACAGGCAACACGTTTTTCTAACGGTGGAGAACTTGATATTTCAAGGTTAAAACTTGTAAAAATCAAACTAAATGATGGCGATATTTTAAGGGTATATGACGAAAAATTTATTGGTCTAGGAAAAATTAATTTAGAAAAAAATTGTTTGAAATTTTTGAAAAAGTTTGAGTGAATATTACAAGGGCGACCTGTAGTCGTCCGTATGGTATGCATTATATGCATAGCTCATCAACTAAATACAGTAACCTAAAGAGGTGAAAATGAAGAAAAAAACTGCTTTAGCCTTAGGCGCTTTTGACGGCTTACACAAAGGTCATATAAAAGTGCTAAATCAGGCTATTAATAACGAAAATTTAATTTCTGGTGTGGTTACGTTCAACGAAAACCCAACCAAAATTTTGAAAAATAGTACCGAATATCTTTTGAGCGAAGACGACAAAGAGGAAATTTTAAAAGAAATCGGTATAAAAAATATATACAAACTCGACTTTGCAAAGGTTAAAGATATTAGCCCTGAAGACTTTTTTCACGATATTTTGCTTAAAAAACTCGGTGCAAAAGTTTTAACTTGTGGCGATAATTTTCGTTTTGGCAAAAAAGCTTTAGGCGATGTAAAATTACTTAAAAAGCTTTGTGATGAAAATAATATAACCTTAAAAGTTGTTTCACCCTTTGAAATTGACGGCGAAATTGTAAGCTCTACTAGAATTAGAACTGCTGTAAAAAACGGCGACATGATTACGGCTACTAAGCTTTTGGGCAGACATTTTGGATTTAGTTTTGAGGTTGTAACAGGCAACAAAATTGGAAGAACTTTAGGTACTCCAACAATTAACCAAAACTTCCCACAAGGTTTTGTTATACCTAAATATGGTGTATATGCCTCGATTGTGCATATAAATGGCACAAAATATGCTGGTGTAACCAATATAGGCGTTAAGCCTAGCATAGGTAAATACGACCCACTTTCTGAAACTTGGATACCTAATATTGACATGGATTTATACGGCATGAAAATTAAGGTTGAAATATTAGAATTTATAAGAGAAGAGAAAAAATTTGAAAATTTAGATAAACTTAAAAGTGAAATATTTAAAAATGGCGAAAAAGCCAAAGAAATATGCAGTAAATATTGGTAAAAAATTACATTGATTAAAAAAGGTGGTGCGGGCTTTTGCCCTTAATATGAAATATGGTTTTTATAAGGTGGCAGCAGCTACCCCAGAAATTAAACTTGCAAGTCCAGTTTATAACAAAGAGAAAATTAAAGAACTTATAGAAAAAGCTTTTTGTAAAAAAGTAAACGCAATAATTTTTCCAGAACTTTGCCTAAGTGGTTACACTTGTGGAGATTTATTTTTGGATAAAACTCTTTTAAACGGCTGTCAAATGGCTTTAAAAGAGTTAATAGAAGAAACAAAAAATCAAGACATAATTTGTGGTGTGGGTGTTCCTGTGCCTCATAACAGCAAGCTTTACAACTGCATTGCAATTTTTCACAAAGGAAAATTACTTGGTCTTGCTGGCAAAAAATTCATTCCAAATTATTCTGAATTTTACGAACTAAGACATTTTACGCCTTTAAAAGCTGACACTATGGTAGAACTTTGTGGTCAAACCGTGCCTATGGGCGAAATTATTATAGACGCTGGCGAAAACTTTAGCATAGGATATGAAGTTTGCGAGGATATGTGGGTTGCCAATCCACCGAGTGTTGCAATTTGTCAAAAAGGCGCAACTGTTATCATGAATTCATCTTGTAGTGATGAAATTATTGGCAAGTCAGCTTACAGAAAAAACCTTATCGACATGCACAGTGGTAGGCTACTTTGTGCTTACCTTTACGCTGACAGCGGTTTTGGCGAGTCTACAACCGATATGGTTTTTGCTGGTCATAGGGTTATCTGTGAAAATGCGACAACTTTAGCCGAAAGTGAACTTTTCACAAGTGGTTTAAGTATTGCCGACATTGACACTGAGCGTCTTGCACACGAAAGAAGAAGAATGAACACTTTCGAAAATCTTGAAGGTGGTATTCATATAAAAACAAGTTTTGACAAAGAAACTATAAATAACTTTGATGTTGAAAGAACTTTTCCTCAAAAACCATTTGTACCTAGTCAAAAAGACAGCCTAAGCAAAAGATGTAAAGAAATTACAGCTATTCAAAGTGCTGGACTAGTAAAAAGGCTTTCACATATTAACTGTAAAACTGCTGTAATTGGTCTTTCAGGTGGGCTTGATTCCACCCTTGCACTACTGATTACTGTGCAAGCTTTTGACATTTTAGGTTTTGACAGAAAAGGAATTAAAGCGATTTCTATGCCTTGTTTTGGCACAACTTCAAGGACAAAAAACAACGCTGAAACTTTAGCGAAAGCATTAGAAGTTGATTTTAGAGAAATTCCAATTTCAAAGGCTGTTCGTCAACATTTTGAGGATATAGGTCACGATGAAAGCATTTTGGATGTTACTTATGAAAATGGACAAGCTAGGGAAAGAACACAAGTTTTAATGGATATTTCCAATAAACTCGGTGGTATCGTTATCGGCACAGGCGATTTATCAGAGCTTGCCTTAGGTTGGGCGACTTACAACGGCGACCATATGTCAATGTATGGTGTTAACGCAAGCGTTCCAAAAACTTTAATCAGATATTTAGTAAATTATTTCGCTATTAAACTTGGTGGAATAGCTGGTGAAACTTTGTTTGACATTTTAGACACACCAGTAAGTCCAGAACTTTTACCACCTAAAGACGGCGAAATTAGCCAAAAAACAGAGGATTTAGTTGGTCCTTATGAACTTCACGACTTTTTCCTTTATAACATGTTAAGGTTTGGCTTTTCGCCTGACAAAATTTATTTCATGGCTAAAAGAAGCTTCGGTGGTATTTATACTGGGGAAACCATTAAAAAATGGTTGCTTGTTTTTTATAGAAGATTTTTCACACAACAATTTAAGCGTTCTTGCTTGCCTGATGCCCCAAAAGTTGGTAGCATTAGCCTTTCACCAAGGGGCGACTGGAGAATGCCAAGTGATGCAAGTTATGCGTTGTGGCTTGAAATAGCTGAAAACATAGAGGTTTAAAATGCACTATTTAGATAATTCAGCCACAACGATGGTTAGCGAAAAAGCTGCACAAAAAGCTATGGAAATCATGACAAATCAGTTTGGTAATCCTTCGTCACTTCACGACTTTGGATTTATGGCTCAAAAAGAGCTTGAAAAAGCTAGAACTAGTATTGCAGAAGTTTTAGCAGTGGATAAAAAGCAGATTTTTTTCACTTCTGGTGGTACTGAAAGCAACAATACAGCGATTTTTGGAACTATAAATTCACTTAAAAAATTCGGTAATAAAATAGTAACAAGCGCTATTGAACACCCAGCGGTGCTTGAGTGTATGAAAATACTGGAAAATGACGGCTTTGAAGTTGTTTATTTAAAGCCAAACGAAAGTGGAAATATCTTAAAAGAAGATATTGAAAAGGCAATAGATAAAAATACTATTTTGGTAAGTTTGATGTCGGTTAACAACGAAACTGGTGCGATTTTGCCACTTGAATCGGTTGCTTTAGCTATTAAAAAATCAGGTTCAAAGGCTTACTTTCATGTTGACCATGTGCAAGGTTTTTGCAAAATTAAACTTAATATAAAGTCGCTTGGAATTAACCTTTTAACTGCAAGTGGTCACAAAGTTCACGCTCCAAAAGGTGTTGGAATTTTGTATAAAAATGTAAACATAAAGCCTTTAATTGTAGGTGGTGGACAAGAGGGTGACTTCCGTTCTGGCACTGAAAACCTTGCAAGTATTACGGCTTTAGGTGTAGCTGTTAAAGAGAATTTTGAGCATAAAAAAGTAAAAGAATTAAGTGATTATTTAAAAAATGAACTTAGTAAAATCCCCGAAATAACTTTTAATTCTCCTAAAGAAAATTGCGATTACATAGTTAATTTTTCACTGGGTAAAGTTAGAGGTGAAACAATGCTTCACTTTTTAGCAAGTCACGGTGTTTACGTGTCAACTGGCTCTGCTTGTTCAGGCTCTAAAGGAAGTCACGTTTTAAACGCACTAGGGTATAATCAGCAAAGAATTTTAAGCTCGCTTAGGGTTAGCCTTTGTAGGTATAACACAAAAGAAGATATAGACGCTTTGATAGAAGCACTTAAATTAGGCTTGCAAAAATTAGCAAGATAATAAACGGTCTTGACCATTCCTCGGTTGGGTCAAGACCCAACCCTGCATTGAAAAAATGTAAAATTTAAAGGTTAAACAAATAATGTGAAAATATATGCAAAAAAACAAACAAAGGAAAAACAAATGAAAGAAATTATACTTGTAAAACTTGGAGAAATTGTTTTAAAAGGTTTAAATAGAAAATCTTTTGAGTCACTTCTTATCAAAAATTTAAAACGGAGTTTACAAAGTTGTGGTAAATTTGATATACACTGTGCACAGTCTACAATTTATATTGCACCACAAGATGATGACGTAGATATGGAAACAGCTTTTAATAGAGTTGGCAAAGTTTTTGGAATAGTTGCTTACAACAAAGCAGCTACTGTAGAAAAAGACCTTGACAAAATTAAAGAAATGGCTATAGAATATTTGGGAGATGAGCTTAGGAATGCTAAAACTTTTAAAGTAGAAAGCAAAAGAGCTGATAAAAAATTCCCTTACAAAACACCTGAAATTTCTATGGAAGTTGGAGGGTATATTTTATCAAAATTCCCACATTTAAAAGTAGATGTTAAAAATCCAGAGATAAAAGTTTGGGTTGAAGTTAGAGAAAAATCAGCCTTTATTCATAGCGATGCAATACGTGGCGCAGGTGGTATGCCTGTTGGAAGTTCTGGCAAAGCTGCTATTTTAATTAGTGGTGGAATTGACAGCCCTGTTGCTGCTTGGATGATTGCAAGACGAGGCGTAGAACTTACTGCAATTCACTTTGCCAGCCCTCCTTACACAAGCCCTAGAGCACTTGACAAAGTTGAAAGACTATTAAAAGAAGTTAGCCAATATAGTGGCAGAATTAAGATGCACACCGTTAACTTTACTAAAGTTCAAGAGCAAATTCGTGACAATTGCCCAGAAGAACTTGCCACTTTATTAATGCGTAGATTTATGATGAAAGTAAGCTGTGCAATTGCAAAAAAAGACGGCTGTCATGCTCTTATAACAGGCGAAAGCTTGGGGCAAGTAGCAAGCCAAACAATGCAGTCATTAGCTGTTACAGACAATGTTTGTACAATGCCTGTTTTTAGACCACTTATAGGAAATGATAAATCTGAAATTGTAGAAATTTCACGTAAAATAAACACATTTGACATTTCAATTGAACCTTTTGAAGACTGTTGTACAGTTTTCACACCAAAACACCCACGCACAAAACCGTCACTTTGGCATTTGGAAAAAGCCGAAGAACTTTTAGATGTTGACGGACTTATAAATGAATGTTTAGAAACCACCGAAATTATTACTATTCATAGATAATTGTAGGGTACGCATCGTATGCGTACGACATTATTAGATGTTTTATTTGCAAAACACACTCTCAAATACATTATATCCCATAATTAAAGAAAGGATTTACACATCATGAACGCTGAAATTATATCTGTTGGAACTGAACTTTTACTTGGCAAAGTTGTAAATACGGATACAACAATTATCGCTAAAGAACTTTCTGGTATAGGTATTAACCTTTTACACGCAGTAACTATTGGAGATAATCCTCAAAGGCTTGAAGAAGCTGTAAGAACTGCACTTGAAAGAAGTGATATTCTTATAACTACTGGAGGTTTAGGCCCCACACCTGACGATTTAACAAAAGAAACTGTTGCTAAATGCTCTGGCAGAAAATTAGTATGCCACGAGGAAAGCAAAGCTAGACTTATCGGACAATTTCCGTACGGCATAACCGAAAATCAGTTTAAACAAGTTATGCTACCTGAGGGTTGTGAAGTTTTACTAAACGACAACGGAATTGCACCTGGTTGTGTTTTTGAAACAGACAAAGGCAAAAAAGTTATGATGTTCCCAGGCCCACCTAGTGAGCTTGAACCTATGCTTAAAAATTATGGCATACCTCAGCTTCTAACAGGCGAAGAGGGCGCTATTATCTCCCATGATATTCATATTTATGGCAGAGGCGAAGCACCTGTAGCCGAAATGATAGATGACCTTTTAGACGCCACTAACCCAACTGTTGCACCTTATGCAAAAGAGGGTGAATGTTTTATGCGAGTTACTGCAAAGGCTACTACTCATGAAGAAGCCGATAATCTATGCAACCCGATTGTTAAGGATATATGTGACCGTGTTGGTGATTATGTTTACACAACAAAGTACGAAACTTTAGAAGAAACAGTAGTTAATTTACTTTTAGAAAAAAATATGAAAATAGCAACAGCAGAGTCATGCACTGGTGGTTATTTATCAAAAAGAATTACGGATATAAGTGGTTCTTCAAGCGTTTTTGAAACAGGTGTTGTTAGTTATAGCAACGAAACTAAAATTAAAGTTTTAGGTGTCGATAGAAAAATTATTGAAACTTACGGTGCTGTAAGTGAGCAGTGTGCTAAAGCTATGGCACAAGGGATAGTAAAACTTTCAGGCGCTGACATAGGTATTGGCATTACAGGTATAGCAGGTCCTGACGGTGGAACAGCCGAAAAACCTGTTGGACTTATATATATAGCACTTTCAGACGGAAAAGAAACTTGGGTAACAGCTAGACGACCTACTGGTAGGTTTAAATTTCGTGAATGGCACAGATTTGTTGCAGCAAGCCACGCATTAGACATGGCAAGAAGATACCTAAATGGCTTGGAAGTTTGTAAAGTAACTGACACAATTTCTGTAATAAGCGAGGTAAACAAATGAGCGAAAAAAGGTTTAAAAAAAAAGAAAAAGTAAAAAAAACTAAAAAACCAAGAACTAAAAAAGATATAGTGTATAATATTTTAATATGTCTATTCGCTACTACTTTTTTAATATCAGGTGGATTTTTGTTAAGAGATATGTATTTTTTACCAAAAATGTCAGACGATGCAATTACAGAAATTGAACAAGAACTTTACGCAGAACTTGAAATTTTGCAAGAGTCAAATAATGATATAGCTGTCGACCTTGAAAGCGAAGAAGCTATAGTGGAAACTTATACATCAAGCTTAAGCGATGCAGTTGCAGTTTTAAGAGAAAAATATCCAGATTTAGTTGGTTGGATAAAAATTGAAAATACAGATGTACATTTCCCTGTAATGAAATCTGATGAAAGCGACCCAGAATATTACCTTCGCAGAAATTATAAAGGCGAAAGCATAACATACGGTAGTATTTTCCATGACGGTGTTAGTGATGTTGACTCCGTAAATCAAATTTTACACGGTCATAATATGCGTGACGGTAGAATGTTCGCTTGTTTGAACGATTATTACGATATTGAGTTTTACCAAACTGCTCCTACTATAGAGTACACAACTTACGAAGAAGAAGCAATTTGGAAGATAATTGCAATTTTTGAAATTAAAGTAACTGATGATGATTATTTTAAATATATTGTTAGTGACTTTAAAAACGATGAAGCAAAACAAGAGTATATTGATACACTTTTAGAATTAAGTGTTATTGACACTGGCGTTGATGTTAATGTCGATGATTACTTTTTGACACTTTCAACTTGTTCATCTGACCCATCAAATTACAGAACTGTTGTCGTGGCAAGAAAAGTACGTGACGGCGAAGACCCTAGTGTTGACACTAGCCTAGCTGTTTATAATTAAGGAGATGATTTTGTGAATTCGCTTTTAATTAAAAACGCTCTTGTTTATGATGGATTAGGAAACGAAGCTACAAAATCAGATGTTCTTATAGAAAATAATAAAATAATAGAAATAAAGCCTTGGGGAGAAATTAAAAATTATAGTCGTTTTATAGATGCACAAAATAAAATTTTATGCCCGGGTTTTATAGATATACACAGACACTGTGATGCAAAGCCGTTTAATGACCCTAATTTTGGTGAAATAGAACTTTGCCAAGGTATCACTAGCGTTGTAATAGGAAATTGTGGTATAGGACTTGTGCCAGTACCGGAAAATTTCCGTGAAGTTTACGATTTTAACGAAGCTGTCATAGGTAAAGTTTCTGACGATTTACCAAAAAATTTTAACGATTATATCTCTAGTTTAAGCAAAACAAAATTACCTGTTAATTTTGGAACTTGTATCGGTTTTGGTGCTGTTCAAATTTGTGTTAAAGGTTTTAGTGATAGAGCTTTTAACGATAAAGAGAAAGAACAAGCGACAAAAATTATCGAAAATGCTCTGTTAAATGGTGCTTTTGGGGTTTCTTTAGGAATTATGTACGCACCTGAATGTTATAACAAAGCAGATGATTATATAGATATTTTAAAGCCACTTGCAAAGTATAATGTGCTTATAACAGCGCATATAAGAGGCGAAGGCGACAGCCTAATTAGCAGTGTGAAAGAGGTTATCTCTATTGCTGAAGCTGTAAATTGCCCTCTTGAAATTAGCCACTTTAAAAGCTGTGGAATTAAAAATTGGGGTAAAGATATTTATTTGGCTATAAAAGAAATAGAAAAATCACAGGCTAAAGGGTATAACATTAGCTGTGATTTTTACCCATATGAGGGTGGAAGTACTTCACTTACAACAATGCTTCCACCATCTTTTATAAATGGCGATATGGCTAAGGCTTTAAACTTTTTAGGTAGCAAAGAAGGTGTCGAAGCTTTTGATAAAGCAAGTAAAATCGAACATGAAAACTGGGATAACTTTTGTATAAGCCTAGGTTGGGACAGAATTATCATAAGTGGTGTAAACTTAAATGAATTTAAGCCTATGCTTGGTATGAGTGTTGAAAAAGCTGCTAAAAAATTTGGCTATCAAAATTCAGTAGCACTTGCTAGTGATTTAATGCATAAAGAAAAGGGCAAAACGGCTATTATTGTTATGAGCATGTGTCAAGACGATATTGACACAGTTGCTAAACTTCCTTATTCAACTGTTATTTCCGATGCAATATATGCCGACACCGACAGTCCTCACCCTAGAATGTACGGTGCTTTTCCAAAAATCATACGAGAATATGTAAAAAATCGAAAGATTTATAGTTTGGAACAAGCTATTGAAAAAATGACAAGCAAAGCAGCTAAAACCATGAAAATTGATAATCGTGGTGAAATAAAAGAAAATTATTTTGCAGATATATTAATTTTTGACCCAAATAAATTTGAAGACCACGCAACTTTTGAAAATCCAACTTTAAAAGCTACAGGTTTAGACTATGTAATTTTAAATGGTGAAATCGTCCTTGAAAATGACAAACTAATTAAAAACAGTCAAAAAGGCAATTTATTGTTGTCTTATAAATAAATTTTAAGAGGTAAAATTATGAACGTATATGAAAAGCTAGCTGAAAAAAATATTACACTTCCTGCACCTCCTCCAAAAGGTGGGGTTTATACACCTGCTTTGGAATTTGGTTCAAACCTTATTTATTGTAGTGGTTGTGGCCCTAGTGTAAATGGCACCAACTATATCGGAACACTAGGCAAAGACTTAAGCCTTGAAGAGGGTCAAAAGGCTGCCTATAACTGCATGTTAAATCTTCTTTCTAATTTAGAAAATAAACTTGGTGATCTTAATAGAATAAAACGCTTTGTAAAAGTTTTAGCATTTGTTAGAAGTACAGATGATTTTGCAGATCAACCAGCTGTTGTAAACGGTGGAAGCCAACTGCTATTTGAACTTTTTGGTGAAGAAAAAGGACTTCCAGCAAGGTCTGCTATTGGTACAAACGCACTTCCTGGTGGAATTTGTTGCGAAATCGAATGTTTAGTTGAATTCGAATAAGGTGAATTTATGGAAAACATATATTCGTTTATAGGACAAACAGAGGTTTTCTCCCCAAGTTTAATTTATTATAAAGACATAATTAAGGATAATATACAAAAAACTATCGATTTAGCTGGTTCAGCTGAAAAACTTTTCCCACATGTTAAAACACATAAAATGGCTGAAGTGGTAAAAATGCAAATTGAAATGGGTATTAATAATTTCAAATGTGCAACTATTGCAGAAGCTGAAATGACAGCTTGCGTTGGTGCTAAACAAATAATTTTGGCTTACCCTTTAGTAGGTCCAAACATTTCTCGATTTGTCAAACTTGTAAAAACTTTTCCAAATACTAAATTTTACGCTATTGCCGATAATAATAAACAAGTTGAATTGCTTTCTGGTTTAGGAATTATCGTCAATTTGTTAGTCGATGTCGATATGGGTCAACACCGAACTGGGGTGAATTTAAACGAAGCTGAAATATTTTACAAAAATTGTTTAAAATTAAAAGATATAAATGTTTCAGGGTTTCACTGCTATGACGGTCATATTCATCAATCAAGTTTACAGGAACGAAACAACATAGTAACAATAAATAACGAGATTACTCAAAAGCTTGTAACCGCTCTTTCTCCTGAGCTTGTTGTATGTGGTGGTACACCTAGTTTTTCGTCCCATACTGCTTCAAATATGAACATTTTCTATAGTCCTGGCACCTGTATTATCAACGATTTTGGCTACGCAAGCAATTACTTAGAACTTACACATATTCCTGCTGCCGTTGTACTTGGCAGAGTGATAAGCCGTCCTAGTAAAAACACGTTTACACTTGACATAGGTGTAAAAGCGATAGCAAGTGACCCAAAAGCTGAGCGTGGACAAATTGTAGGTTTTGAATACGCAAAAACAGTTATTCAAAATGAGGAACACTGGGTTTTAGAAGTTCCCGAAAACAAAATTAGTGAAATTCCTGAAATAGGGGAAATTTTATTTGCAATTCCAACTCATGTATGCCCAACTTCTGTGCTATATCCAAGTGCTATTGTTGTAGAAAACGGGCAAAATATAGGTAACTGGGAAGTTACTGCACGAAATCGATTTATTACAATTTAATCAAGCATAAAAAATAATTTAGGCAATAGGGTATCTCTCCCCTATTGCCTAAATTTCAAAAATCAACTTAATAAAAATCTTTTATTCTGTTAAACCAAACATTAGCTGGGTCTTTTAGTTCTTTCATATGATTGGACATTTTTTCAACATATTTTTTCTTTATATCAGCATATTCTGGGTCATAACAAACATTATTTAGCTGATATGGGTCTTTTTTGAAGTCATATAATTCACCAATTTCATTTTGATTAAATGTAAATTGATAATCATTATCACGCACCATGCGTTGAGTTGTCACATAAAAATGGTTGTTAAATTGGCAATAAATATCCTCACGATTATTACTTTTATTTCCGTCCATAATCAGTGGATATAAACTTTCTCCGTCAAGTTTTTGTGAAGTTTGGACTCCAGCAATTTCTAAAGCAGTTGGCATTAATTCATGCAAATAAACTAAGCTGTCATTATCAATATTTCCAGCACCATGAACCACCATAGGTATACGGTAAATTTCGTCATAAGTAAAGGCGCCTTTTTCCATAAGTCTATGTGCTCCCAAACAATCGCCATGGTCGCAAGTGTAAACTATAATAGTATTTTCAAATTCGCCCATTTCTTTTAGCTTGTTCACTATCATGCCCACCATGTCGTCTAATAAAGTGCAATGTCCGTAATATCTTGCTGCAATTTCAGCCATACCATCCCAACCGAAATCATCAAGTCCCCACATTTTTGCGTTAAGGTAATGACCATAAGGCTTGTTCTCAAATGTTTCTTTGTATGATGGATGTTCTTTTATATCTTTTGGGTTGTACATAGAATAATAAGGCTCTGGTACAACACTTGGTGAATGAGGCCCCCAAAAATTACTCCATAAAAAGAATGGTTTATCATGTTTTTTTGACTCTTCTAAAAGTCTACAAGTTTCTTGAGCAACAAAATACTCAATACAACTTTCAACTTCTCCGTCATGTCTTGCGTACATTTCTTGCCTTTGCATAGCTGGATTATTTCCTATAAAAGCACCAGAAACATCAACATCACTAAAACCGTTCTCGTCAAGATAATCTTTATAGTGATTAGGAAACTTAGGTGATGGGTAAGCTGGGAACTTAAGGTTTTCAAACACACCACTTCCTGGAAAAGCGTAACCCATAAATGGTTTGCAGTCCTGAAAACCACAGTCTAAAGGAGTTTTAGTGTTAGATACGTGCCATTTTCCTGCATAGCCACAGTAATAACCAGCACTGCTCATGAGGTCACCCAAAAACTCAACACCCTCTTTTAGGTCTTCATGATTATCTATTACACCGTGATTAGTAGGATAAAGCCCTGTTAAAAGCGATGCTCTAGCCGGTGAACATATAGCTGACGGCGTAAATGCGTTTGTAAATTTCATACCATCTTCAGCAAGTGCATCAATATTTGGTGTTTTGCAAACATCATTAAGTCCATAAGAACTTACAGTGTCACGACGTTGCTGGTCAGATAGAATAAAGATAACATTTTTTCTTTTACTCATTTTTATAACTTCCTATAATTTATTATTTTATTTAATTCTACTGCATATTTGTGAATAAACCATTAACAAATATGCTCAATAAATAAAAAAACGTAGTACTCTGTGTCAAACAAAACTTTACATATCAATATGGTAGTGGAGGGCTCAATGTCAAAAACTTAAGGATTTCAGTAGGGAACGCATCGCATGCGTTCCAAGGTGGTGAGATTATCTTCGTTTTTCAATTTTTATTTAAAAGAGGAATAATACCAATAAATAACATATAATTATGCGAAAAAATTTCTCCTTACGAACGGTATGCATACGATGCATACCCTACTATGGATATTCTTGTTCCTTAAGTTCGTGACATTGCGTGTGGTCATCCGTAAGTAAAAGAATAAATTTAATGTTATTGTAGGGACGCCCCTCATAGTCGGTAACTTAAGAAAAAAAGACATATTTCCAAAAAAGTAGTATAATTAATTTACCACAAAAAATACAACTACAAAAAGGAAATATGTCATGGTAAATTATA